>CACWWZ010000055.1 GCA_902764705.1 uncultured Prevotellaceae bacterium
GATAGAGCCAGGCCGTCCGGAAGGTCAAATTGGCGCCCACTGCGTGAACCACAACGCCCACTCGATAGGCGTCTGCTACGAGGGCGGGCTCGACATCCGAGGTCAACCCGCCGACACGCGAACGGCGGAACAGAAGGCTGCCCTGCGACGACTGCTTGAGGATCTACACCAGCGTTACCCCCGCGCATTGATTGTCGGTCACCGCGACCTCAATCCTGGAAAGAAATGTCCCGGCTACAAGAACGTAGCACAGGAATATGCCGACCTACAGCCCCACTGATACTAAAAGAAACCGCCCAGAGGATTACCCCCCGGGCGGTTTTTCTTTAATTATTTATTCAAGATGATATTCACCACTCCCACGGCATCGGAGATGGTGATGATCGGATTACCACCCTCATCCTGGTCGCCATCGACATTAGCAGCCTCAATATTGAAGCCGTCGGCAGGATTGCCCATTAGATAGTTCACGATACACACGCCATCGGCAATGGTCACCTTGCCATCGTCGTTGGCATCGCCCTTCCTGATAATGACGCTTACGAAGCTGCCGGAGCTGGCTGGCGTCAGCGCGTCGTCTTCTGTCACAAGCTGCATGTGCAGCTCGTGTTCGCCCTTTGGCAGTTCGCTGGCATCGATGACCAGTGTGAGGTTCGCAAGGTCCAAAGCCGTCTCCTTGACGTTTGCTGCGTCCTCATTGAACCAGTAGCGAATCTTGGTTGGTGTGGCTGCTGCCTTCTTGGCCATCTTGATAAACATGGCCGAAACAGGGATGTCGGCATTTCCCTTGTCATCCACAATCTGGTAGTGCAGGGTATGAATGCCGTCTACCAGTTTCGAAGCGTCTATCGTCTGTGCTCCCTCTTGGAGGGCCGTCTCTACAATAGAGGTTTTGTCAGTGTTGAACCAGTATTGCAGTTTGGAAGCCTTGGCATTCACCTTCGGATCGAGTTTAATGAATATCTTTGAGTCGATGTTGCCTGCTATGCCCTGATCGTCGAGAATCTGGTAATGTATAGTATGGAGACCTTCTACGAGAGCAGAAGCATCTATGGTGGTAGCACCGCTCAGGGTCTCAGTGGTTTTGCCAGAACTGACATCTGTATCAAACCAGTAGCGGAGCGATTCACTCTTAGCCATTACCTTCTGGTCGAGCTTGATGAACATCTTTGAACTAGGAATGCCTGCTATGTCCTTGCTATCCACAATCTGGTAATGTACTGTATGGATACCCTCTACGAGAGCAGAGGCATCTATGGTGGTAGCACCGCTCAGGGTCTCAGTGGTCTGGACGCTGCCGGCATCGGTGTCGAACCAATAGCGTAGCGACTTGGCTGTTGTCTGCTGTGGCAGCCCCGACAAGTCTATTTCCGGGTCGGATTGCCCCCTCGCACCTAAGCAAAGGCCGGAGAACAGTATGATGAATAATAGATATTTACGCATAATAACCATATAAAAATTACAAGTTATAATACACTCTATTTAACCTCGATTGTCACACCCAACTTACCTTCGCTATCAGTCTGTTCGTCAACCTTCATTGTTGAGATTAGAGGATAAGATAAGTTCAGGTTAAAAGGAACAGGACCGCCGTAGAGACCCACCTCCGTTCCGTCGGTACCCTTGAAATTGTCATTAGCCTTGGCTGCAGCAGACAATTCAAAGGTCTGTTCGTCTGTATAGGTGCCTGTAAAATCCTTGAAAGCTTCAGCGTATGTTGCTGTTGAACAGCCAGGCTTGATTGTCAGGTTTCTGAAAGGATCCTTGCCGTAATTTACTCCCACGCAGTTCGTACATTCACAATCAGTAGGCAGTGCATAGTCATAATTTTTACCGCTAAAGAAGATGCAATTCTTCCAGACAGAATGGTATAGGTAGTCCACGCGATCTTTCCAAATCACACAATTCAAACCCATAAGATGGGCATTATTATTGATACCGACACCATCCACGTAACTGTTTATTAAGGAGACTTTGCAAACACCTCCCACATTGAAATGGTCTATAACCTTGCTATTCACTACTAAAATGTCAATGTTATCAGATGTGGTTTTCGTGGTAAATCCGCTACTCAACTTGCATTTCACGATTTGAGGAGTTGAGAAGGTTCCTTTCATACTCATTTCATTGTTACAAATGATACCCTCCATAGTGAAGTGGTTGGCATCGTCTGATGGAATCTCAATATGCAGGTTTCCATTAAGATAGGTAGGATCGTCACTGTCGATACCTGCACCACGTAGGGTTATTCCTGCTTTGATTGTTGTTGCATTAAAAATACCTCTGGAGAGGTTGATGATATCTCCACTCTTAGCTGCAGCAGCAGCATTCACTAATCCGCTAAGGCCATAGAACATCGTGGTTTCTCCCTCGTGGCTCAGCGAAGCCACAACTGTGTTTTGTGCAAAACTTGTGGTTGCAACCATCATGGCAACCAAAGATAATAAAAATTTCTTCATAATAGTATTGTTTTTGGTTATTTGTCTGCAAAGATACGAATAATTATTTTATTTACAAAGAAAAAGGCAGGGATTTTTCGTCCCTGCCTATATTTATGTACGTATCGGTTTATTTATTCAAGATGATGTTCACCACACCCACAGCATCGGCGATGGTGATGATTGGATTACCACCCTCATCCAGGTCGCCATCGACATTAGCAGCCTCAATATTGAAGCCGTCGGCAGGATTGCCCAATATATAGTTCACGATACTCACACCATCGGCTACATCTACCTTACCATCGGCGTTGGCATCGCCCTTGACGATGAATTTGAAGGTCTGAACGACAAGCTGGCTGGAGGCTCCTTTCGAGTCAATGAAGCACAGCGTCAACTGATGCTCGCCAGAGGTGAGCTCGCCAAGGGCAATGTTGAGCACACCGCTGGGCTCTGTGGCAGTGCCTACTACGCAATGCTCTTTGTCGTCGTCGAACCAATACAAATAGCGTGCAAGGGTCACGGCCTCCTGCATGTCTTCCGAGGGTACTACGAAGAACTTTGTCACAGGAGTACTCCATAAGCCGACATCGTCTTTCACTCGGGTGGTCAGCGAGTGCAAACCAGGCGAAATCCCAACCAGGCTTATCTCCGCGGGGGAAGCACCAAGTTCTGCACGTGTGGCAACCTTACCGTCTATCCAATACTCGCGCGCTGCGATGCTTGCTGCGGTGGCAGACTCGGGAATGACGAAAAACTTCGTTAAAGGCGAACTCCACAAATTCTCCGAGTCCTGTACACGGATGGTAAAGAAGTGTAGACCTGCGGAGAGCGATGCTATGTCAATGTCTGGTGTCACCGTCTGCGCACTGCCAATATCACCATCTATCCAGTATATCCGTTCCGTTATGCTCTTCTGCGCCACCATCGTCGTGCAGACGACACTGACAGCAGCGAACATCATTGTTCTTATCTTGTGCATAGTCGTTTGCATTATATGGGTTATACTATCAGCGCACCACCGTACCATAGTTTACCTTGAGCGTCTTGCCCTCAACAGTCAGTTGTAGGTTCTTTACCACTGGCGTACTTGGCACTTTGCTCCAACCGTCGCCACCTCGTATGCCAATCTCCGTATCGTCAGTTCCTATCCATATCTCCGGTTGTTGGATTTCGAAGGTGCGGGTAGCAGAATAGGACGCGTTTGTTGCATCTGTGAACATTGCCTTGATGTCGACTGCATAGCAATCGTGGAAAGAATTCTTATCTTGATTATTATAATCGAAATTCCTGAAAATACAGTTATATACGTTTGCGCCTTCCGTGTTGGCAAAAACAGCGCGGTCATAATAAGCTCCAGTCCAATAATAGGGGAATATGCTGTTGTAGCAGGTATATGGTCCTACAAAACCACAAACAATACAATGGTTAATCATCACGCTACTGCTTGCATCAAAAGTATTAATGTCCCCTCCTACCCAGCTGTTCTCTATCAGGCAATTGGTGGCTACCTGATTAGAGCCTGCGACATTTCCTGTAATGACGCAGTTCTTGATCACGGTGCTCGAGCTAGTACCAATATTGACATTGCCATTAACATAGCATACCTTCATTTCCAGATTCTCTAATGGAACATTCTTAGTGACGTGAGAATTGAAAAACAATCCTTCCAAGTGAACCCCAGTAAGGGTTTCTCCACCTTCGGTTCCAAGATATAGCTGACCATTGATTTTGGTTACTTCCGTAGCGGTGGCTTCGTCATCTTCAAATCCTGCGCCATAGACAGAGATGGCTTTTGTAATAGTCGATGCAGTAAACACGCCAGATGACAATGTGATTACATCACCATCAACTGCAGCCTCATTTGCATTGGCGAATGCACTGGCTCCTGTGAACATACTTACATCATCTCCATGTTGGAGGATAGCAGTAACGACTTCGTTCTGTGCCTTTGCAATGACTGCACTGCAAAGCACCATCATAGTAAAAAATATTTTCTTCATAAACTTTATTGTTTTTAGCTATTTGTCTGCAAAGATAGTGAATTAATCAAAAATCACCAAAGATTTAAAGGTTATTTTTCACTTTGACTCTTTAGCGCCAATAAAAAAGGTTGAGCCTACTCTGGCTCAACCTATAGTTTCATGTCTGACGCAGGCGCACTGGCACCACTGCTATTCATTCAAGATGATATTCATCACTCCCACAGCATCGGTGATGGTAATCTGGCCGTCGCCGTCGACATCGGCGGCTGCCTCTTTGAAGTTTTCAGAAGGATTGCCCAGAATCTTGTTCACGATGGCCACAACGTCAGAAATCGTCACGTTACCGTCGCCATTGGCGTCGCCCTTGATGAAGCCCTGACCAGAGCCGCTGTCCTTATCGAACTTAAATTTGGCAGCATTGATGACCTTGCCACTGGTCTTGTCGATGAGCAGAGCCACCACGCCGAGCTTCTTCTTGTCCTGGATACGTTCGTTTCCTGTGATGTCTATCACATAGTTGTGCTCCATAGCATCGTCGGCAGTGATCGTGGCAGGAACGCTGCCCTCAATGCCGTTGAACGGCTCGTAGACTGCTACGGGGACGTAGTTGTACGTGACATCGGTCATCTTCGACGGACTCTCGGTCAGCGTGGTCAGGTTCTCGTCCTTGACATTGCTGCCGGCATAGTAGTTCGACTGTTCCCAACTGCTATCAGTACCCTTCTGACCATCTTCCACCAACAGGTAGCCGATACGGTAGTTGGCTTCGGTCATGTTCTCGACGAAGGTCGTGGTGGTCTTGAGATTAATCTGCTGCTGGCTTTCGTCTTTCCAGTCAGCCTCCACCTCGATGCCTGCCGGCACGTAGCTGCGCTGGATGGCCTCCACCTCGCGACTGATGCCAAAGGCCTGGTCGCCACTGCCATAGTATGGGTCGAGGAACTCGCCACGATTAATCATACAGCTGGGATAGCCAGACGCATTCAGCTGGTAGTCGTTCAGTGCCATCGGGTCGCCATTGTGAACGGCAATGGTGACGATATTATCCTTATAGATTTTGTTGAGCAGCGACAGGGCAGGAATACCGCGGGCGCACCAGCCACACCATGTGCCTGTGGCCTCTTCCAAGAACGGCACCACCTTGGGCTTCTTGGCGACGGTGACCAGCTTGCCGCTGGCTGTCAGGTTTTCTGTCGTACACTCGTTAGCCTTGTTGTTGACCTTGGTCAGCGTGAACACTTTGTCGCGCTCACCCACGGTGGCGTCGGCATCGATGGGCACGAGCACCTCGGCATTCATCATGAAGGTGATGGGGGTGGTCAGTTCCATGTGATAGTCCTTGACGGCACCGCCTGTCGTGATGGTATAGTCAATGCTGTTAATCTCATCAAGACCTTCACCAGCCAGCGTCACAGGTACTGACACCTGTCCGTTCAGGGCGGCATAGCCCTTGCCGAAGTCGGTCGTCACCACACTGGCAGCATTATGGGCATATTCGCCCTCGACGGGCTCCATCTCGATGATGTATGGGAAGTTGTCCCAACCCGGCGTATTGGCGTATGCCTGCTTCGTGCCGTAGGGCACATAGAGCTTGGCCATCTTCATGTTGTCGCCGTTGAACACCATCGACGATACGGCAAACGGCTTCTTGATATGTGTCGTCACCTTCGTCATCTTGTTACAATAGAGGAAGGCCTCGGGCTCAATCTTCTCCACGCTGGCCGGAATCTCCATCTCCGTGAGTGTCGCCAAGCTGCGGAAGGCAGCGGCGGCAATCACCTTCACATCATCGGGAATCTTCGTTGTAGCAAAGCCCTGGATGAGCTTATTGGTTGCCTTCTCGATGATGGCATTACAGTTGTTGCGCGAGTCATATTTGGGATTAGCCGGATCGATGGTCAACGACGTGATTCTATCACAGCCGCCAAAGGGTGACTCACCCAGATTGGTGATACCTGCCGACATCGTCACCGTCGTCAGTTCGGTATCGGCCCAGAAGGCTGCCCATCCTAACGATGTGACACTATTGGGAATCACAATCTCCTTAAGTCCGGGCTTGCCGCTGAAGGCCATATCGCCCAAAGCCGTGACGGTATTGGGAATGACGGTATTGACACAACCTATACGCAGGGTGTTGGAGGCCGTCTCGATGATGGCGTTACAGTTGTTGCGCGAGTCGAATACGGGGTTGCCATCCTCGACGCTCAGCGCCGCCAGGTTACGGGCATAATAGAAAATGTCGCGACCCAGTGAAGTGACGGTCTTAGGCAGTACCAGTTCCTCGATGCCGCTGTCCTGGAAGGCGAAAGAGCCGATGGCTGTCAGGTTCTTCGGCAGGATGATGTGCTTCAGGTTGGTTGTAGTCACAAAAGCACTCTCAGGCAGTCCGTTGGCTGTGGCTCCACCACCATTCACAATGGTAGCCTCCGACAGGTCGATAGATGTCAGCATGCCATTCTGCCCACACAGATCTTTCAAGGTCTGAAGATCCTGCCCGTTGATAGAGCCTGTAACTTTCAGTTCCTCTGTAATGCCTTTCTTGTCAGCCACCAGTGACTCCAGCGTTCCTGCCGTCTCAACATTGATGGTCAGTGAGCGCTGTGCCTGATATTCAGAGACCTCCAGAATCTTCCTATCATAATAAGTGAACACTTCACCCCAATAATCAGCAGCTTCATATTTCGCCTTCGAACCATCGGGAACTATCAGACGGGCATTTTCTTTAATATAGTTATAATCAGCAGGAGCTAAAACTATTTCATCTTTCAGCACTGGTGGTTCTGTGGATTCCATGATATAGGTTCCGGCCTTACAATACTCGAAAATATATGCTCCAAAGTCCACCACACTCTCTGGAATCTTTACGACTTTTGTATCCACATATCCAAAAGCAGCACTTCCCAATCCTGTTACACTACTGGGAATCACCGTACTGGAAGAAGCCTGAATAAGGGTATTCGTGGTCGTCTGGACGATGGCATTGCAATTGTTACGAGAGTCGAATTTCTTGTTGTTATTATCAACAGTGATGGATATCAGACCACATCTGAAGAACGGCTCCTGGCCTATTTCCTCCACACTCTCAGGGATATAAACATCCTTCAATGAGTTATCCATAAAGGCACGATATCCTATCTTCTTCAGACTCTTCGGGAGGACGATGCTCTCCAGACCGGCATTCTGAAAGGCCATCTCGCCAATCTCCACCACACCTTCAGGAATGCCGGAAGCCAGACAACCTCTGACCAGTATGTTTGTCCCCTTCTCGTAAATGGCATTGTTCTGTGCATAAAACTTCTCATTGCCTTCATCTACCTGAAGCGTCTTAATTCCCGGTAAAGCTAAAGCATTACCTGCAATGGTTTTCGTATCTCTGGGGATCACCATAGAAGTCAGTTTCGTGTCGGCAAAGGCGTATTGACCAATCCTGACAATAGTCTGAGGCAGTATGATTTCTGACAGATTGCTGCAACTGGCAAACATATTATTGCCAATCTCGTCGTCCTTAAGGGTAAAAACGTCCTTATAAGTCTCACCACCCACTATGCGGACCTCTGAGAGGTCGAGCTTCGACAGGCGTCCCTGCGTTCCACTGCCATATTTGTTCTCTGACATATCGTGAATCACGTCGATATCAGCACCACCTATCACACCAGTAATCTTCAGACGACTGATGCGATAGCGGTCACTTTCAGGGAGCAGCGTAGCCAGCTGGCCCTGGGTCTCAACGTACACCTCGCGGAAACCGATTTCCGGCTTCTCGACATACTCGACATCATTGTTCGAGGCGGGCTGAACACCCACTACGGCATTCTGTCTTTCCGTAAAGTCTGAAGTGCCCGGTGTCAGCGCCGTCAACGTGAAGTAGCCATCGAAAGAACCACCCCAGCCCCAGTTGATGTAGAACTGACCGTCCTTATAGCCGTGCAGCACGAAGGTGTGGCCAGATTCGTTCTTATAGCCACTATAGATGACAGGGCGGCCCAGCTCTATCTCATGGTAGAGCACCTGTTCCCACTCCTCGTCGGTAAACTCCTCGCGCTCCACCAAGTCGGCAGCCTTACTGAAGTTGAAGACAGAGATGAGCGCACCGGGAATGCTTGTAGCATACGCCGTCGACTCATCGGTATTGTAGTTCATCAACACCGACTGACCGCAATAGCGCATCAGCCAGGCAATGTCGTCGTCAGACATATTGAACCAGTTGAACTTCCTGGCAGGCAGCGTCTCGAGGTCAATCTGCGGCTTGCTGTCGTCGTCCTTGTTGGTGGTATACCCTACCGACTCGCGAACGACGTTCAGCGGCCACTGGAAGAAGTTCACCACCTGCGCCATAGCCGTAGCCACACAACCAGTGAGCGCCTTGTTACCCGCAATCTCAGGACAGTGCTGCTGATATTTACCAGCCTGGTCCCATTGCGTATTCATCAGCGCAACGAGTTCCGGACGCTGGGCAGCCGTCCTGCGTCGGGCAGCCATACGCTTGACAGCATCACCGTTGGCTGGCACGTTCTTCAGCGAATTGGCCACCTCGGCATAGTAGTCGAAGAGCCACTTCACATTATCCGGAGCCTTCGACAGGTCGAGATTACCGCGCTCGGCATAGCCCAGCACCTCAGGCATGAGGTCGTTGCCGGCAATCACCACGAAACCACCGTTGTTCACGGCATTAAACACATAATAGGGACGTTCTGCCTGGTCAGGGGCACGACGCGCGTCGACCTGCTTGAACTGCTTGCCCGGCATAAACTGCTGGGCCTTCTGGAATGCCTGTGTCTGGCTGATTTCCTCTGCATGAATCGCCATACAGCCCATCAAGGCAGCAAGCATTAAAATGGTTAGTCTTTTCATTGTTTATTAATGGTTCATTATTTTAAATACCTATTATCTATTCCGGATCCCCACCCTCTGCTTTTGCTACAGCATCTTTCAACGCATTGGATCCATAGAACATGGTGGTTTCTCCCTCGTGGCTCAACGTAGCCACAACTGTGGTTTGGGCAAAGCTCATGGTTGCAGCCATCATGGCAACCAAAGATAATAATAATTTCTTCATAATAATATTGTTTTTGGTTATTTGTCTGCAAAGATAGTGAATTAATCAAAAATCACCAAAGATTTAAAGGTTATTTTTCACTTTGACTCTTTAGCGCCAATAAAAGAGGTTGAGCCTACTCTGGCTCAACCTCTTGTTTCATATTTAACACAGGTGTACTGGCACCACTGCTATTCATTCATGATGATATTCATCACCCCTACTGCATCGGCAATGGTGATTTCTCCGTCGCCATTAACATCAGCGACAGCAGCATTGAAGCCAGCCGACGGATTACCGAGCACATAGTTCACGATTTCCACCGCATCGGCGACATCTACCTTGTCATCGCCATTGACATCACCAAAAGCGGCTTGCGCTTCCCGAGTGTACATTCGTTTAATCTCTGAACATGGGATGTGCAGCCGTTCGTGTAAATATTGATTTGCAGCCGTTTGTATTTCGAGCGTGCTGACAACGTTTTCACCTCCATATTCGTATTGCAGTACAGGATAGTCATCCTTAATACGGAAGGACAATTCCGTACCATCGGTTTTTACAACCACCAAATCAAATAACTTTGTCTGTGCCAATCCTGATAATGGCATCCCAATAAGCAGGAAAAGCACTATACCATAAAACTTGCTATTGATATTCATTGTGTTCATCTTTTCTTTCTGCTATTATTTAATATCGTTTTTATGACTATTCTCTATAGCATCACGCCACGTACCCTTTACGAATACAGGTGGAGCAGTGCGCTGTTCGCGCTGTACCATCGTGGCTCCTCGTCTCGGCGCACTTGGGTGATTGGGCAAACTGCAGGAAAACTGACCTTGTCCTAATGCGTCGAAAGTCACGAATGTTTCGTAATCGTATGTCCAACCGTCGCCCTCAGACTCTTTCATCACACGTTTGTAGATTTCTTCACGACTTGGCGCATTGAATGGAATATCGTTGTAGCGCATCATACTGTTCATCGTCGGACGATAGGCACCGAACTCATACAGATAGCCACCCTCATAGACGCCAATTTGTTCGCTGGCATAACGCTCGTCGCTGATGAACTTCGCCCATTTCACTTCTGTTGGGTCAGAACGCCAGTCAACGTTGGCTCCCCAGCCAAGGGTCGTCCATTGATCTTCTAATTCTGTCTTAGTCTCATCAGGTAAGGGCAAACCAGAATACTCTACATACTCATCGAACAGTTTTCCAATTCCATGACCGCCAGCTTCATGGCTCAACACGTTGGAAACACCATCCATTGAGTAGCAGACGTACGAATTATCACTGAACATGGTACAATAACTCCTGCCGCCAGAATCCTCTTTATAGATAACATTCACATACATAGGACGATTAGGTATCAAACCTGGCACTTTCGAAGCATATTCAAATGCTTTGGCCGGATCTTCATTGATAGCATGAACGGCATTCCCCAAAAACTCGCCATTAGGTGAGATTGCCTTTACCGCGTATACATTAAAGCGGTCTTTCAGAGAACCGTATGGCTCATAGCTGAAGAGCTGATTCATAGCCTTTGTCATTAGCCATTCAAATTCTCCGTCATCCTCCAAATCCTTATCGGTATACCCCTCGCCTACAAACACAAGGTCAATGCCCTGCCCTACTGTTGCCGTTTGAAGTGTGATGACCTCCCCGTCATGTGAGTAGTCTGTAGAAGTGTAGAAGTTATAGTCAATCTTACCCAGTTTTTCCTCTAAAAACGAGAAAATCCTCTGCAATCTGTCGTAAGTCAAAGGAAGATGTCCCTCTTCGTCCATATAATCATTGAACACCACATTACCATTTTCATCAACAAGCAGCATGGTCAAACTCATCCAATTGAACAGGTCACATGTCCAATCACCGTATAGAATATTACGCCATTGAATATTCTGTTCAGTCATATAGTTCGACAATATTTCTTTTTCAGACTCTTTATCAGGACCAGTCCACCCACCATGAAGTCCTATAATTTCAAAACCCTTTTCCTTTAATGAATTGTAGGCTGCGACCAGATTCTTGGTGTATGATTCCTGATATTCCCTTGCAAGATCCCATCTGTAAAGCAAGGTGTACTTATTGTTTTTATATACTTCTTCCAGGTCTATTGCATTACCGTTCATATCGGTTGCTGAGAATACCGGAGCAGGGATTATCAAATCAGAGAGGTCTAACCCTTCTCCGTTTTGAATAACAAACGAAGGCCAGTATTCTGCAAATTTAGGATGCTGTCTGAGACGTTCAGGTATCTTACCCGTGAAAAGATTATTATTAAAATTAATACCAGCCCTTCTGTCCATAAAGTTCATAATAATGTCCTCAGGAAGTTGACCTTTAAATTGATTGTAACATATATCAAAATGACTAAGAAGTGGTAATTTACTGACCGACTTCGGAATCTCTCCAGATAGTTGATTGCCATAGAATCCTATTTCACGTAAAGAATACATACTCCCTAAGAATTCAGGAATACCTCCCGACAACATAAAATTAGGCATTCTCAGAGACTCGATAGGTCCCATGCGCACCATACATTCAGGAAGCGTTCCTGGTGAATAATCCCATTGTCCGAACCGGAAGTCGGTTAAGTCAAGATTGTGTACCCAGGGGACTATGTACGTATTATTCGCACAGTCATTATTAACACCATACCATTCTACAATGGGTTTATCCGAGCACCAGTTGTCCTTATGAGGCCAGTTGTCACCATCCAATGCCTGATAAAACTCAATCAGTGCTTTGCGAACTTCCTTCTCATCATATTCTTTGGTACGGAAATCAAAACTTTCAACATTGTCAATGGCAAACTTTTCTTTTATCTCCCATTCATTATTCACTATCCGACCTGTCATTTCCAAGAAAGACCATACCACCTTACCATCTCTTATCACAGGTTTGAAGCCATGATAGGTTTGGCTTAGATTATACTGGATACTATCACCAGTCGTCCGCTTGATACTGACGTGCTGACCTTCATAATTCTGTGCTTGCATCCCCATTACAGCTATGACAGTCATCAGGAGCAATATCATAAAGTGTTTCATAAAATGAGCGGTTCTATTTTTGATCTTTTTCATATTCTGTATATTTTATGTATTCTATGATTCTTTCCTAATCATTCTGGTTCATGCAATGGTCATTAACTTTTTCCCTGCATACTTATCCATATTTGTTGGTTTTTTAGTTATTTTTATCTGTTAAGCATTCACGCTTTGGCTGCAAAGATAATAAAAAAATATGAAGATTACAAATTCTCGACAGAATAATTACCAACAAGAACGAAGAAAGCCCTCTCATCATTGCTGACGAAAGGGCTTCTCTTCAGAAAAAGTGGCGGCCTCCTACTCTCCCGCATTGCATTGCAGTACCATCGGCGCAGGCGGGCTTAACTTCTCTGTTCGGAATGGGAAGAGGTGGGACCCCG
>CACWWZ010000056.1 GCA_902764705.1 uncultured Prevotellaceae bacterium
ATATGTTAGTTATTTTCAAAATAGTGATGCTTAGTGTAAGTTTGAAACAAAGTGTCACTGTGTATAAACCGTTGAAATTCAGATTGTTATGTCAAAAAGTGATACTTTGATTATTTTGTCAGGAAAAATTTTTTTGTAGTTTACGATAGTCTGATGTAGGAGCGCCTGCCCAATTAATGTTTTTGGGTGATGCATCGCCGAAGTCAGGAACTTTTAGACTTTACAGACTACTACTTTTGTTCTTTTAGTATCTATTCCTGAGCTGCAATTGGGCTTTTTAGCCTTGTTTTTTGCAGTTTTGTGGCTCTTTTATGCTCTTTTTTCTCTGTTTTTTCTTGATTTTCAGCCCTATTTTGTCACTTTGTCACGCTAATGTCACGCGTAACGCGCTGACTATCAGCGAGTGTTGCAAAATGACATTAAAAACACCATTTTTAAAACTTTCATGTAGCAAACATTCTTCCAATTCCACAAGCCTTATCGAGCACACCATACGCAGGGGAACTATCATTCACTCCTAATTATCTTAGCGAATAACTCGAGTCATAACTCTTCCTTTGGCTTTAGGCAAACGCCTGCGTGGCCAGTGGCATACAGTTACGTGGCTAGAGGCACGCGACCACATGGCCTGAGGCACGATCCCGATTCAACCGACTGATAGCCCCAAACAAGTCGGAAGAATCTCCTTCTTCAATCGGCATCATATCCTAATTTGAATTGGGTGAATAGAGTGCACAGGGTGCACCTATTTCTTCCTGTTTAATCGAAAAAGCGGTCAAAAGTCTACCGCTTTCATAAATTTTTGTGCCAGATTGAAGGTGGTTTAAGAAATATTTTCCAACTTTCTTGCTGAAAGATTTGGTAATTCAATTTTTCTTCGTAATTTTGCAACCGACCAAGCCAGTTCCAACGCTGTCGGAGGCCATCAGTGACTGATGACATTGAGGCAGGGCGGGTCAAAACAAACATCGATGGAATCCAAAGGCTGAGAACACCGTTTGTAAGGACAGCCGAAGGGAAAGGACGTTTTCTGAACGTTACCTGTCTGTATACTCAAATCTCGCAAATTTGAATCCATGTACAGCGGTAATGCAACGAAGCGTTCGCGTGGGTGTATTATATCCCAACTGTTCGTTGCTATCATTGTATTTTGGTGGTTAACGTCTTTGCAGGACTATATAATGTCACTCGGCGTGGGCTGGCTTGCGTTGCTTATCCTTACATGGGGGCAATGCGAGAGCCTGAGTATAGGGATAGGCGCGGAGAAACAAACTCCCACGTCTTTTTTTGTTTCCATACGTTTTTCAAGATTGACCAGCCGATGCAGGGGAGAGTCGGCAAGGCACGTGGTATGGATGAAATAGAAATTGAATATATTACTAATCAAAAAACATTTTGTTATGAAAAAACTTAGAAACCTGCTTACTCTGTTAGTTGTAAGCATCTGCGCCGTGCAAAGTGCATGGGCAGACGATGTAATAGCCAATGTGACCTTGAAGGAGAAGAACAGCCTTAGCACTGAGATTCTCGCCATTCAGGGAATCGATGATGTGAAAACTGTTACCCATTTGACCGTTACCACGAACGAAGGCGTTCAGTTAGGCGCTGAAGACTGGACAACTATCCAGTCAATGTCAGCCCTGGTGGAACTCGACTTGAGCAATGCCAGTGCGGATGCGCTTCCTGCAAGTCAATTCAATACTTATTGCCCCAACCTTACCTATGCCTCTTTACCTAAAGATTTGACGACGATAGGAAACTATGCCTTTCAGCAACATAACAGTATTGTTACGATTGTGGTTCCAAATACCGTAACAAGCATAGGTACTTTAGCATTTTATAACTGTGGCAAGCTTGAAAACTGTGACCTCTCAGGTTGTAATCTCACAACCATTCCAGGGTATTGCTTTTATAGCTGCGAAAAGCTTAACTCTTTTACAATTCCCTCCTCTGTGACGGATATTGGAAGTCTAGCTTTCTATTATTGTGGAAATTTCACCTCGCCGCTGCCAGCAGGAATAAAAAGTATTGGAATCCAGGCATTCGACCATGCTTTGATGCAGGATGTGGATGTGGTGATTCCAGAGGGTATGGGTGTACCATATAGTGGTTTTAGTAACACCCAAATCAGAAGTATAGAATTACCATCTACATGTTATAGTTCTGTTGAAGCATGTTATAACTACTGTAGTAATTTGCAAAGTGTGACCTTAAAGTCACCAACAGTCGTTGGTACTCAGTATTTTGTCAGTTCTAATGCCAGTAACATTACACTAAAAGTACCTTCTCACTTGGTAGCTGCCTACAAGTCTCACCCTCAATGGTCTCAATATCATGATGCCGTTGCTATTTCGCCCGCTATTACTGACTATACAGTTAGTGCCGACCTGAATCTGAGCAACTCCTCAATGAGATTGGAAGGAACACCCAATGTGTTCTTTACACAAGACGCTTCCTTGACTATCGCCGGTTCTACTGCACAGGCATTTAATAATTACACTGCCAGTGCCTATATCAACAGTTATAGCACAACGTCATCAACTCGAAAGTATTCTATGATATTCAATGAGGAGGCGACAGTTACAGTAAACGGTGACTTCAAACAACGTTTCTATGTAGATGATGCTTACTGGAACTTTCTCTGTCTGCCCTTTGATTTTGTGGTAAGCGATGTCACAACAGAAAGCGGCCAGTTTGTGATACGTACCTATGATGGCGCAAGGCGAAATACCGAGAACTCGTCTTCCGGTAACTGGTCGGCTAACTTAGCTGATGACGCCGTCATTACTGCCGGCACTGGTTTTATTCTGCGAACCAGTGAGGATACTTGGGTGACTTTCAAGGTTAAGGCCGAAGGTACTAATTATGCATTCAAAAAGAATAGTGACGAAATCCAGATACAACTCGCAGCCAACAACAGCAATGGTAATGCCTCTGCTGCCAACACCGGTTGGAACATGGTGGGTAACCCTTGGCAGACCTATTATAATATCCACAACCTGAACTATACCGCTCCTTTTGCCGTATATAATGGTTCCAATTATGTTACCTATTCTCCATCAGATGATGACTATGCCCTCCGTCCCTTCGAGGCAGTGTTCGTACAGTGTCCTAATGCTGTAACATCGATGGATTTTCCTGCCGTTGGTCGTCAGTTGACATCAGAAATAACTTCACAAAATGCACCCATGAGACGTGCCGCTGTCAATCGATTGTTGCTCGACATTCAGGTGTCTGGCAACGAACAGAACGACAAGACGCGCCTCGTGGTGAATGACGGTGCCACGATGGATTATGAGATTGGTCGCGACGCCAGCAAGTTCTTTGCTGACGGCACCAGCGTTCCTCAGATTTACTCATTGGGAACTGACGGCACGCAATATGCCATTAATGAACGTCCTGCTGAAAGCGGAACGCTGACTCTCGGCATTCTCTTTGCATCTGATGGCGAATACACGCTCTCTGCCATCCGCAATGATATTGGTGAGATCATTCTGAAAGATAGCGAAACGGGCATCAAGACCGACTTGTCACAACACGACTACACGTTTGATGCTAACGCCGGTATCTGCAATGGTCGCTTCACTGTGGCTTTCGGCAATACCACTGGCATACAATCGACAATGAATGTCGAGACAGCCGAGAAGGAGATTTATACGCTCGATGGTGTGAAGATAGGCAATGACACTACCAACCTACAGAAAGGTGTCTATGTAGTGCGCCAAGGTCAGCACACTCAAAAGGTGATTATCAAATAAGATGGCTACCCTATGAAAAGAATCAGATATCTTACCTTGCTATGGATGCTGCTATGCGGCATCATAGCCAAGGCACAGTTCGACCCGGCAAATCCTGCGGAACCAGGGCAGCTGACATCAAAACTGGTGTTGAATGTCAGTCCGTCAGGGGCTGGTTCTGTCAGTGGTGGTGGCGATATAATCCCAGGAGCGTCGGTGACGGTGAGTGCTTCTGCATACACAGGCTGGAAGTTTGTCAAGTGGACCAACAGCAGCGATACGGAGGTTTCTACTAACAATTCATACACCTTCACGAAGGCTTCTGAAAGAGAAACGCTGACTGCCCATTTCGAATTTGACCCGAATGCTCCTTCCGAGCCAAGCGAGCTGCCCTTTAAGCTGACTCTAACAGCTGAAAGCGGTGGAAGTGTCAGTGGTGGTGGTTACTATTTATTTGGTACTGTGGTTAACATTCATGCCAATCCTAACAGCCAATATGATTTTGATGGATGGTATTATCCTAATGGCACCCGCTTTTCTACCAATGCCTCCACGACCTATACTATGGGGGACGGAGCCGCCACACTGATTGCCAAATTCAAATTCAACCCAGACTCACCTGCAGAACCAGGGGAGGTAAATGGTTGGCGGCTAAAGCTGAAGGCACAAGCCGGAGGAACTGTCAGTGCAGACAAATACCATCTGAAAGAAGGCGAGACTACAACTGTAAGAGCTAATGCGAACAGCGGCTATCAGTTTGTCGGCTGGTATAACGGAGAGAGCCTCGTATCAGAAAACGCCACTTTTGTGTTTACAATGGGCGACGGTAGTGTGACATTGGAGGCTCGCTTCCAATTCAATCCAAGCAGCCCAGGGGAGCCAGACCAGATAAAGCAACGCAAATTCTCGTTTATGCTAAGAGGTGTCATCACCAAGCCTGAAGCCACCCTGGAATTCCCTGTTCTGCTAACACCATTGGCAACATTACATGATATGACATTCCAGCTGAACTTTGACAATCGATTAAACGTGGATGTTGAGAATGCTGCTTTGGCAGAAACGACAACTCCCTATACATTGACTTGCGAGGCAATGCCAACTGACGCAGATCTTGGCGAAGGATACAGTTCCTATAAGTTCACCCTTACAAATGGAAGCATGGTGGTTGAAGAAGGGGCTACCCCAACAGTAACCCCCATTCTGACTTTCCCCATCAGTATCCCATCCGATATTGAGACGGCCACCTCATACAAAATATCCATCAACCAGATTAGCATGACCCTCGAAGACGAGTCAACGCAGACTGCAGGTACACGTAATGGAAGGGTGTATGTTTATAAGAATGGTGATGTCAATGGTGATGATGTAATTTCCATCACTGATGCGGTGTCAATTGTCAACTACATCATGGGTAATCCCTCGGAGAATTTCATCGAAGAGGTAGCAAATGTGAATGATGAGGGTGAAGTAAGTATTACCGATGCCGTGGGTGTAGTGAATATTATTATGGATAATGGTGCATCAATGGCACCACAAATAGTGTCAGCAGAGCCGCAATGAAAAAAGAAAGAATAAAATACAGAAAAAAATGAAAACAAGAAAGATAATTATTATGTTTCTGGCATTGTTTACATGCTCTCTTGGGATTTCCGCAGGGAATTCCGTTGTTGTGAACGATGCATTGGTAACAAAAGGGAAAACAAGCAGTTTCAATATTGAACTGATCAACCCTGATGATGCATTCTGCGCCTTCCAGATGGATATTGTCTTACCTGACGGACTTACGTTTGTTTCTGCATCCAAGGGAGGGCGTATGACGTCAGCCCATAGTTTAGGCAGTTCTAATATGGGCGGAAATGTCATCAGGTTTTCCAGTATTGACACAGAACAAAATAGGAATTATTTTGGAGAAAGTGGGACTTTATTTACTGTTACCGTTTCTGTAAGTGATGGTGTTACTGTAGGTGACAATCTGACGGCGCGACTGCAGAATGTAGAGTTTGCAAGAAAGGACGAAAGTATGTTTAAAATAGCGCAACAGGATTTCTCGATTGGGATTACAGACAGAGTGGTGATTGACGAGAATTCTGCGGCATTGCCTACAGCCCAAAATGGTGTCAATGTGCTGGTGAAACGTACCATCAAGAAGGATGTCTGGAATACGATTTGTCTGCCATTCGCTATGGATGAAGCTACGACCATGCAAGTATTTGGAGATGACGTCCAAGTAGCCGAGTTCTCTGACTATGATTATGATGATGACAACTTGAGCATCACTGTCAATTTCGAAGAAGCTGATTTGTCAGACGAAGGGTTCTGTGAAAATTGGCCCTATTTGATAAAGACTTCCACAGATATAACGGACTTCACTGTGGATGGAGTTGACGTCAGTCCAAATGAAGAAGATGCTGTTAACGAATATAAGGAGAAAAAAAAGACCAAAGGGAGATTTACTGGTACTTTGAGAGCAGGAACAGTGCTTGAACAAGATGAGTTGTTTTTGAACAACAACAAGTTCTATTATAGTACAGGCTCAACCATCATCAAGGGGTTGCGAGGCTATTTCTGGCTGGAAGACTTTGATAGTTCTGCTGGTGCTCCGTCTCTAATCATGGCTTTTGATGGTACTACGACTAATGTGAACCAAGTGAAGGTTGTTGTTAATGAAGATAATGTATGCTACAACCTGAAGGGACAACGAATTGAGAACCCGACAGGAAAGGGAATCTATATCAAGAATGGAAAGAAAGTCGTAATTAAATAATAATGTGACGACTATGAAGAAACAATATATTAAACCAATATCAAAGGTGATTGAAATTGCGTATAGACCTCATCTGCTAACGGGTAGTGATCTTTTACGAGGAGGCGGTGTCGCTACAGACATAGGATATGGTGGGGAAGATGAAGGCTATGATCCCGATTAGTCCTCGCTATGGGAATAAGAAAAAAGAAGATATGTTCAATTGGGCATATCTTCTTTTTTTCGCAAAGAAGGTGATCAAGAGGTGGCTTGCTGAGCTTGTTTTTCAATAGTGAAACTAAACCACTTATATTTAATGCTCTTTTCCTTGTGAGGCCTAATGTCTAACAGTTCTTACTTCTTGGGTTTCTTGGGTGTATAGCGGACGGAGAGTGTGGGGCGGTAGGTGTTCGCAGTACTGATGTAATGTAATAGGTGCTTACTCACAGAACATCTGCCGGAGCACATCATGCAGCGATTCCATCTCGTCGGCAGTAAGCGTAGCGATTCGGCTCTTCAGCCGACGCTTATCGATAGTGCGTATCTGGTCGGTAGCTATCTCGCCGTCACGCCCCATGATGCGACAGCGCACACGATAAGGATACCCATGAATAGCCGATGTGACGGGAACGATAATCACCGTGTCGAGATGGTCGTTCAACTCCTTGGGACTGACAATGACGCACGGACGAATCTTCTGCATTTCAGCACCGATGGTGGAGTTCAAATCAACCCAATAGACATCGGGCTTACCATTTCCAGTCCTTCATCGTCTCATCTTCAAACACATCGGCGGCCATCAGCCTGTCCTCGCCGTCCAGATGGGCCTGCTGGGCTGCCGCAGCCCAACCGCTACGGTTTCCATTACTACGTAGACGCTTGAACTCAGCAGGCACCTGTCTCTTCTTCTTTGGCTCTTCCTGCTCCGTGAGGAACATCACCACAAGCTGCTTCTCTTCGGGAGTCAACTCCTGCATCAGTCCGATAAATGGAGCCATCCGTGTAGATTTCAATCTCTGTACTGTTGTCAGAGATCCTAACGTGTTTAAATGTCCGCTGCAAAATTAATAATAATTATTGAATCATTAAAACAAAACAACAATAAAAACAGCAAACAATAGGCACGACCCCTATTTTGTCTTTACCCTTTTTTAGAAGCTTTTCAGCCAGGCCTTCAGCGCGAGCATCATCTCCAGGTGGTAGGCAAACGACTGGCGGATGCCGAAGCCGTGGCCTCCGGTGGGATAGATATGCATCGAGGCAGGTACGCCATGCGCGTACAGCTCTTCGTAGTAGTTGATGCTGTTCAGTGGCGACACCGAACGGTCGTCGTGTGCCAGAGCCAGGAAGCAGCGCGGCGTGTGCTTGTTGATGTGCTGCTCGTTGCTGTACTGGTTGACTAGTTTGCGCTTGGGCGACTTGCCCAGCAGGTTGTTGCGCGAGCCCTGGTGCGTGGTGCCCTGTTCCATGGAGATGACCGGATAGAACAGTATCTGGAAGTTCGGTGCTGCCTGTCCTGCAGCATGAGTAGCCACCGTCGAAGCCAGGTGTCCGCCTGCCGAGAAGCCCATGATGCCTACATCGTCAGGATTGATGTGCCACTCCTGGGCATGCCGGCGAACCAGTCTGACAGCCTCTTCGGCATCCTCTGCCGGAACGGTATAGTGACCGTGGGGCATGCGGTATTTCAGCACGATGAGGGCAATGCCCTGTCCGTTGAAGAACGGAGCCCAGTCGAAGCCTTCGTGCTGCATGGCCAGATGCTGGTAGCCACCACCGGGGCAGCACACCACGGCACGCCCTGTGGCTTTCTTCTCGTCAGGCAGAAAGACGGTCACCTTCGCCATGTCGTTCGGGTCGCCGTTATCGGTACTTGGGCCCTCAGGCCACAGATTCATCTCCGTACCCTTCTGGGCTAAAGCCAGCATGGGTATCATCATCAGCAGGAAAAGTAGTGTTTTTTTCATTATTCTTGTAGTTTATGCTTGCAAAGATAAGAAAAAATCGTATCTTTGCAGCAAGAAAACGATAAAAACTTTAAGACTATGAATAGAAAATTTCTTTTTACGGCTGTCCTGATGGCACTGGCCGTGGGATTGCAGGCAAAGGTGAGACTCCCTCATCTGGTGAGTGACAACATGATTATCCAGCAGCAGACGGACGTCCGCCTGTGGGGCTGGGCCAAGGCAGGCAGCAAGGTAGTGGCTACGACGTCGTGGTCCGACCAGCGCAGCGAGACCAAGGCCGACCGGCAGGGCCGCTGGCTGTTGACGGTGAAGTCGCCCAAGGCCAGCTACACGCCCCTTTCCATCACCTTCGACGACGGCGACGGACAGTTGACCATCAGCAACGTGCTGGCTGGCGAGGTATGGGTATGTGCCGGACAGTCTAACATGGAGATGCCCGTCAAGGGCTTTGGCAACTGCCCTGTACTGAACTACAACCAAGAAGTCATCAACGCTGCAGGCAAGTGTCAGGTACGCTCTGCCAAGATACCCAGCATCATGCGCATGAAGCCTCAGGACGATGCCGACACCTATTGGCGCGAGTGCTCGCCCCAGACCGTCGGCGAGTTCTCGGCAACGGGCTATTTCTTTGCCAAGCTGGTCAACCGTGCCCTGGACATCCCCGTCGGACTCATCGAGGCCAACAAGGGTGGCAGCCGTGTGGAAAGCTGGCTGACCAAGGAGAACCTGGAGCGCTATACCAAGGAGCCCACCGACACCATGGGCATTGTCAATTTCAAGAAGGAGTGGGACTACCACCGTGCCCTGGTATGGGGCAACGGCACCTTCAACCCCATTCTGAACTATACCGTCAAGGGCATCCTGTTCTATCAGGGCTGTTCGAATGTCGGCGACCCCGGCGACCAGTATGCCCAGCGGCTGAAGCTGTTGGTCGAGCAGTGGCGCTCGCAATTCAAGCTGGGCGACATTCCCTTCTACTTCGTCCAGATAGCACCTTATGCCAGCGGCGACGTGAACGGCACATGGAACGCCCTGTTGCAGGAGCAGCAGTACAAGGCCTCCAAGCTGATTCCCAACAGCGGACTGGTATGCACCAACGATGCTGTCTATCCCTACGAGGGCACGCAGATTCACCCCGCCCAGAAGCAGAAGGTGGGCGAGCGGCTGGCATTCCTGGCACTGAACAAGACCTATGGCATGCAGTCCGTCATCTGCGAGAGCCTGTCCTACCGCGACATGCAGGTGAAGGGCGACACGGTGATGATACACTTCGACAACGAGTGTGGCGGCATCAGCCGGTTCGAGGACATCCAGGGCTTCGAGGTGGCTGGAGCAGACCGTGTGTTCCATCCTGCCAAGGCCAGCCACTTCTGGAAGCCCGGTGGCGCCTACTGGGACGAGTGTGTGGTCGTCAGCAGCCCTGAGGTCAAGCAGCCCGTAGCTGTCCGCTACTGCTTCCGCAACTGGCAGCTGGGCAATCTGGCCAATGCCGGCGGACTGCCCCTGTTCCCCTTCCGAACGGATAACTGGTAAGACACATGGAGCATCCCTTAGAGTTATTCCGCTTCTGTCCGGTCTGTGGCAGTGCGCGCTTCGAGGTCAACAACTTCAAGAGCAAGCAGTGCCGCGACTGTGGCTTCTCCTACTATGCCAACCCCTGTTCGGCAACGGCAGCATTCATCGTCAACGACCTCGACGAGATGCTGGTGGTGCGTCGTGCCAAGCAGCCTGCCAAGGGCACGCTCGACCTGCCGGGAGGATTCGTCGACATGGGCGAGACGGTCGAGGAGGGCATGTGCCGCGAAATCAAGGAAGAGACAGGGCTCGATGTTCACGACATCCAGTACCTCTTCTCCTCACCCAATGTCTACCTCTATAGCGGTATGGGCGTACATACGCTCGACATGGACTTCCTGGTGCCTCTGCATGGCGACCCCGATGCCTTCAAGGCTGTCGTGCATGCGGCCGACGACGCTGCCGAGGCGCTCTGGATACCCGTCAGCCAGGTCAACCCCGACGAGTTCGGACTCACCAGCATCCGCCATGCCGTCATCCGCTATCTTCAGTCCAGGCACTTGCCGGACAGGTAGTGGGTTGTGCAAACGATTTTGCAGCCACGGAGCACGATTCTCTGGGAATATGTTGTACCGACGCGCGAAAAAACGTAACTTTGTGGCGAACAATAGCTAATAGAGACTATGAAACGATTTTTTTTCCTGATGGCCCTTGTGGCACAAGTATTGACAATGAGTGCAGCCAAAAGCAAAGTAGTGATTGATCGCATTGACCCCACCGACTGGTTTGTAGGGCTCAAGAACCCCCAGGTGCAGCTGATGGTCTATGGCAAGAACATTGCTGCCGTGCAGCGTGTGGCTACCGACTATCCCGGCGTGGTCGTCGACAGTGTGGTGCGCCTCGACTCGCCCAACTACCTCTTCGTCTATCTCAACCTGCGCCAGGCCAAGCCCGGCACCATGACCCTCCAGTTCGACAAGGTCAAGGTGCAGTACCAGCTGAAACAGCGCGAGATGGCTGGCGACAAGCGCATAGGCTTCGACAACAGCGACGTGCTCTACATGCTCATGCCCGACCGCTTTGCACAGGGGCAGGGGCACCAGCCGCAGGTGAAGGGGATGCGACCCTACAAGGAGGACCGCAGCCAGCCCTCGCTGCGACATGGAGGCGACCTGAACGGCATTCGCGAACACCTGGACTACTTCAACGAGCTGGGTGTCACGGCGCTGTGGCTCACACCGGTCTTGGAGAACGACTCGCCCGACTCCGACAACGGCTACTCCACCTATCACGGCTATGCCACCACCGACTACTATCGCGTAGACCCCCGCTTCGGCACCAACGACGACTATCGCCGGCTTTGCGACGAGGCACACCAGAAGGGGCTCAAGGTGGTCATGGACATGATCTTCAACCACTCTGGCTTCGAGCACCCCTGGACCCACGACATGCCTTCCCGCGACTGGCTCAACCTGCCCCAGTGGCTGGTGGAGTCCAAAGGCACGTCCGACGCACGAGGCACCAGCTTCCTGCAGACCTCCTACAAACTGACACCTGTCAAGGACCCCTACGCCTCGCAGGTAGACCTGAAGGAGACCACCGAGGGATGGTTCGTACCCACCATGCCCGACCTCAACCAGCGCAACCCACACCTCATGCGCTACCTCATCCAGAACAGCATCTGGTGGATTGAGACCATTGGCATCGACGGCATCCGCATGGACACCTATCCCTACGCCTTTGCCGAGGGCATGGCACAGTGGATGAAGGAACTCGACGAGGAGTACCCCAACTTCAACACCGTGGGCGAGACATGGGTGACCGAGCCTGCCTATACCGCTGCCTGGCAGAAAGACTCACGCCTGTCGGAACACAACTCCTACCTCAAGACCGTCATGGACTTCTCCTTCTTCGACAAGCTCGCACAAGCCAAGAACGAAGAGACCGATGCCTGGTGGAAGGGACTGAACCGCCTGTACAACTCGTTTGTCTATGACTATCTCTACGAAGACCCCACCCATGTCATGGCATTCATCGACAACCACGACACAGACCGTTTCCTGGGCAACGGACACGATTCGCTGGCACTTAAGCAGGCACTGGCCCTGCTGCTCACCGTGCGTCGCATTCCGCAAATCTACTATGGCACAGAGATCATGATGAACGGCACCAAGGAGATTACCGACGGACATGTTCGTAAGGACTTCCCTGGCGGATTCCCCGGCGACAAGCACAATGCCTTCACACGCCAGGGCCGCACCCGCGCCCAGCAATCCATGTTCAATTGGCTCAGCCGACTGCTCCATTGGCGTCGTGGCAACGAGACCATCATCCGGGGCTACCAGACGCAGTTCATACCCTATAACGGCATCTACGTCGTCACCCGTCGCTGGCACCGCAACACCGTCATGACCATCCTCAACGGCACCACCCAGGACGCCGTCCTCGACATCAGCCGCTATCAGGAACTCTTCGACGACGGACAGGATGTCAGCCGCGTGCAGGACATCCCCACAGGCCGCTACTACGACCTCACCAAGAACCTCACCCTCAAGCCCCGCCAGACCCTGGTGCTCGAGTTTCAGTAAAAATGAGGGGGAGGTGATAAAAATGAAAGCACTGTCGCGATTTGCGACGGTGCTTTTGTGCTTCGCATCACACAGTGCCAGGCACGCTGTGACATAGAGCTCAGCGCCCAGCACATAGCGGTAGACCCCGGGGTCGTTCTCGTTCTTCGTAAACTTGAGCTTGCGCTCAACTGCTTTCACTTTGATTGCCATA
>CACWWZ010000057.1:0-12599 GCA_902764705.1 uncultured Prevotellaceae bacterium
GAAGCCTGCACTGCTGAGCGTATCGGACAATTTGCCGACAGCCTCACCGACCTTGCCACCGATATTGAGCTTAGAAAGGCCGTTGAGCATGTTCTGAATGCCTTGGAAAGTGCCCGACAGCGAGTTACTGGCAAAGCCCTGCAATCCATCTGCTACCATGTTGAGACCGTCCACGGTGTCCTGCTCTGATTCCTTTAGGTTGGTTGCAAGACTTTGGACGGCTGTTGTCTGAGCCTGAACGGTATTGCTTGCAGCGTCTGCGACCTTATGAGCCAGTTCCACGTCCTGTTTAGCCTTGTCAACGGCTGCTTTGTCACCAGCCTTGACATCTGCTTCATAGTTCTTTTGCGCACGTCTTAGGCTTTCATAGGCACTATATTCCTGCGTTTTAGCCTGATGTAATCTGTTGACGGCTTCACCGAGGTCATCCATCTGTTTCTGTATCTTGGAGAAACTTAATGTACCCTTGCCACCGCCAACCATGCCGTTCAGCTTCTCGATAGCCTCATAGACTACCTTCTTGTCCGTCTCGTTCCTCTGTGCAAAATCAGGCGTTTTGACGTACTCTTTGAGGCTGGACAGGGTATTTTTCAACTGGTCACCCAACATGCTTGTGAAGCCTCCCAAAACGGCTTGCCAGTCAATATCCTGTTTGAGTGCCTGAGTATCTACGGCTTGCTGTTTGCTCTTGCTCTCAGCTTCAAGTTTCTTTGCCGTCCATACGTCGCCCTTTTTGTTGGCTTCTGCTATCTTGGCAGCATATTCCTCGGCAATGGCGAGTTTCTTCTGCTGGTAGGTACCATATTCTTGCAGGTAGTCATACATAGCCTGTGCCTCCGACCTGCGTTGCTCTTCAAGGCTCTTGTTGTATTGAGCCAGGGCAGCTTTCATACGTGCATCGCGGTTGTCCGTTTCCTCTTGGGTGTTGGTGTTGGCCTGCGCGTACTCTTGGGTATCGTAGAAGTTCTTGCCCTTGTTCTTCGGGTCTGCCTTCCACACCTTACGGGCTTCCTCTATGCGTTTGAGGCGCATGTCCTCATAGGAGCGACGTATGGCTTCTTTTTCTTTATCGTGGTCGAGTTTTATCTGTGCCAGCACTCTGTCCGTGCCGTCCTGCATCGCCTTAATCTGAGCCTCACGGGTGGAGAGTTCAAGGTCTATTGCCCTGCGTTGCTCATCCAACTTCTGCTTATCCATAATGGCATGCAATCTGTCTGATGTATTGCCACCATTATGCGAATTGGTCTTAGTGGGAGTGAATTGAGGCACACCAGTCTGTTTAATAGCTGCTTTCTCGGCTTCATATTCTTGCCGTGCATTATCCTGAATGAGTTTGACTTTATCTTTGCTCTCTTGGATGAGCTTTGCACGGTCAGCCTGATAGCGTTTCCTCCGATTCTCGGCTGCTTTCTTGGCTGCATTGTTCAATACGTTTTCGTTAGTAACCTCAACATCTGTAGAGAATGCAACTCCTTTCGTTGACGTACTGTTGGTACCGACAAGGGAAACACCACTCTCTTTTTCAAGTTCACGAGCCTCATCAAGCGAAAGCCGTTGACCCTTTTTGAAGTTCTTGCGATATGCACCATTGGCAACCGTACCTTTCTCCAGTTCTATGCGGATTTGCCTTTCGAGTTCTTCTGTAGCCACTTTCTCATACGCAGCGGCTTTGGCACGTGCCATAATAGCATTTACGACTGCATCTGTGTTTCTGATAAGGAGGCTTTCGGCTTGCGATACGCTGTCAACAGAGAAACCAAGGTCGTTGAAAGCGGTCTTATTGTCGCTGATGAACTTCTCTTTCCCCTTTAGGTCATTGCCCAGCTCTTCCCACTTCTTTTGAAGGCTCTTATAGGACATTATCTGTTTGGCTGCACTATTCGCAACGGAATGTGCCCAGGCTTCATGCTGCTTCCAGATTTCCTCTGCATGTTCTTTTGCTGCCTCAGCTGCTTTCTTCTGCTCATCCGTCTCAGAGCCTAATGCCTTTGCGAGAGTATAAATGCCACCTACCACCAATGTGATGATGGATAGAAGGGCAAGATATGGGTTCGCTTTTGCAACGGTGTTGAACATGGCTTGTGCTGTTGTAGCCTTGATAGTGGCAACTGTGCCAGCCTCAGTAGCAACAGTCTCAGCTACTTTTGCCTTTGCGGAAGCCCATGATTGAATCTGCCCAATGGCAATCATTACATTGCTGGTCTTTTTGACGGCAGCGTATGTTGTTTCAAGGCCGACAATTATGCCCAAAAGAGATTGCAACTTTGTTTGGATCATTTCCATCTCTTCTGACTTCTGATTGAACAATCCCATAACACCTACAAGCAGGGATGCGCCTCCAGCTGCTCCTTCCATGCTTTGCTTTAGTGTGGCAAGGTTTCTGTCAGGGTCAGCAAAATACTGCATGTAGGCATTGGCAAGTGCCAGCTCTCTTCGCATCTTACCCGTTTGGCTGACAATCTCGTTGAAGGTGGGAGTACCCGCTTGACCTGCTGCAATCAGTTTCACCATATCTTCACGGGCGTTCATTATCTGAGTACGCAATCTCTCTTGGTGTCCGTTGGTCTGCTGAACTTGGTCGCTATATTGCTTCTGAAGGATGGCCATTTCGTTATATTCCTTTTTCATACCGACCAACTTCTCTCTTGCAGATTCAAGTGCCTGCTCAGTCTCTAAGTACTGGCTGTCTTTAATTGCGTTGCCATCGTCAAGATAACTATTCTTCAGACTGTCAAGCAGGCTCTCCAATCGCTCCACGTCACCTTGTGCTTCAGCCATCTGTGCAGCCAGAGATTTCATGTCATCGGTAACACCTTTCAGACTGTTGCGGGCTTCGTCCAATTTGAGGCGTTTAGAGGCTTCATCTTCTTGCTGGGTGAATTGTTGCAAGGCAGGTATGTTATTCGACCTTACAGCATTGGCTAAAGCCTGGAACTGGCTTTGTTGCTCTCCGTAGGCTGCAATCTGACGTTGTATCTCTGATGTCAACTCGGCATTCTGACGTTTCAGTTCTTCTATATGAACTGCGTTCTTATCGTCAACCTTGACTTTGTTAGCTATAGAGCCAACTTCATTGAGCATGGTAAGGGTTTCTTGCAATTTACCTTTCAAAAAGCCAAAGTAGCCATCGAGATTCTTGCACATACCCAATACCTGCTCATCAAACTTCTTAAGTTCTTTTAGTGGATTAGATAAGTCCACCGTCTTACTCATGGCACGGAGTCGGCTGGTTGACTCTGCACCAGCTTTGGCAGCTTTGTCAACAAGAGCATTAAACTCCGTCGTCATTTCTTTAATCCTCTTGTTGTAGGCATTAAATCTATCGGCATCGAAGACTGCATTAACGCTCTTCATCTCCGACTTCAATTTCTCTATCTCGCTTCTCAGCCTTATGACCTTGTCATAGTCGGCTTGTACTTGGAATGAAAGTAAGGGCATATTAGTTATTTTTTGCTTCGATTATTAATCAATGACGGTATATTATCTGCAGCTTCTTGCTACCAGCGCGCTTGCGCTCTTCGTCAAGCTGGCAGCAATCGAAAAAGACCGTGGGGAAATCATGCCAAAGGCGGTGTCAAGGGCTTCTATGACCTCATCGTATGTGCCTTTGGCAAGTTCATCGGTAAGCTCATAGTCCTCTTGTATAAGGAAAGAGAGCGCACGGGCATATTCCCTTGCATTCTCCTGGATATTCAACACATCGCGTATTGTCTTGCCGTCGTTGAGTGCAAGACCGCTCAGACAGGCGACGGCACCTGCCACACGGTTGATGGTTGGAGGCTTAACGGGGTACATAGTGCCATTCACCTCAACGAACTGGATGTTTGCGCCCACGGCTTCGCTGCTAACTAACTTTTCTGCTTTGTTCATGATTCTTGTGATTTTTGAATTATAGATTTGGCAAATCTCACCAATTCGCCCGTAAACAATATTCCATTTGGCTGGAGCATCAGTTTAGTTGCTATAGCCCATGCCTCAATTAGTTCTTGAAGTGGACTATCTGAAAGCGTCTCTTTCAATGACGCATCGCCTTTAATGAGCCACGACAGCCCTTCTGCAAGCAAGGTCGCATCACCCATCATCTGCACTACACCCGTAGTCTCACCTTCATAGTGCATCTGAGAGACACATCTGCAGGCTTCCTGCACGTTCTTCGCAGTTGGATTATCAATGATATAACCCTCACCGCCAATAAACACCGTCTGACAATTCAGACCTTCAATCTCGCTGCTGTTCTTTAATACTTTTTCCATATCTTTTTTTAGTTTGTATCTGATTATTTTCTTGGAGTTCCAAATCCTTTTTGCTGCTATATACCACGTTGATGTCTATGCCAGTAATCTGCAAATCATCTTCGTTGTCTTCTGAATGTCTCAGAAGGTCTATGCGTCGCCATTCGGGGTCATGATGATGGAGCCAGGTTGTTAGCAGCTGCAGTGATGGGGTAACTGTCTGCTCACGCTCTTCAACAATTTGCCTATCTGATAAGTCATACCAGCCAGTACCACCGCATTGAGGGCAGGTATTATCTTTGCCCTTGCATTCACACTTCTTTCTGATTTTATGGTATGTAATAGAGGTGGTCTTTATTTTGCCAAGAGCCATCTCTATGAGAGTTCCACGGATAGCGATATTAATTTTATCACGCGCACGCGCTAAGACTTGACCTATACGCTCTGAGCGCACGGCATTCTGTTCATCTGACCATTTCTTATATTTTCCATTTTTCATACGGGAGAAAGTCTCAGGTGACAGTTTAGGAAAGTCCGGCCATACATCATTTGGATAGCTGCTTCTGGCTTCACCTGATAGCATTTCCATGCCATTGGCTATCTCAGAATCTGTACAGCCTCTTGATGCAAGTTCACGTATTGCATCATAGAAGTCTGGACTGTCATAATCGAATTTCGGTTTTATAGCCATATCCTTAGTATTTAATCGTCATAATTGCCCTCGACCACCTTCAGAAAGTTCTCTTCTTGGAAAAGCCAATCAAACGTAAGTTTTACTTTATTAGAACCATCACCGGTCAGATAGGAAGAGCGTTTAATATTATTGAGCGCATTTACTATCGTATTAGCTCCATAGGTGTTCCTGATATACAGAAATTTCGACAGACGTTTATCATTCATAGTCAGAATAGTAGGAATCCCCAATGGTTTTACTTGGTTGTTATACCAATCCATGACTTTGATTCGGTCAACTTTTTCATTATCACTACCACTATCATTCTCTATATCACTATCACTCTCTATATCACTATCACTCTCTATATCATAGTCCATTTGCATGCAATTGGATGCATTTGCAGAATCTGACAAACGTTGACCTCCCTTGTTTTGCATCTCTAACCACCGATTCTGAGCTGCTCGTCTTCTCTTATCGCATATATCTTGATACCTTTCTGCATCGCGCTCTATCTGATTTTTCATCCCCATAAACATTAGTGCCAAAGCTTTATCTTCAAATTTTTCGACAACACCGTCTTTGGCAAAATTGATGGCAGCACGGAATAGCTTGCCTACATCTTCGTTTGAAAGGATGTCTATCTGGTCGCTTATATCGCAATATACCAAAAATGATTTCTTTCTATTTCTCTCGAGTTCTTTCATTGTGACGTGAATTATTTTCAAAATGAGATACGGCCTGCACTATTTCGACAAGATGGCCTCAACATCGGATAGCTTATATCTTGGCTTACCTCCTACACGCAAAGGCTTCAGATAGTTCTCTTTGTCCCAGCGGTAGAGTGTACTCCGGTCAACCTTTAACATTGTCGCCACTTCTGCGATTTTGAGATACTTCTCTTCTTTCTTGGGTGCAAACTTCTCAACTGTCTGACGGATTAGGTTCTCACCAAACTTACGAAGGTCTTCCCCTGTGATTGAAAGCTTCACATTGGCGTTGCCACTCATCAATAATTCTTGTATTGCTACTTGGGTTTCCATATAAAAGATATTTTAATTCGACAGCAAAGATAGCCTGCTTGCAACACAACTGCAACACATAAAAATAGATTCCACTTATTATCAAGTGAAATCAAGATATAATCAAGTTATCGAATATGAATGAAACAAAAAAGTCGGAAAAAACTATTCCGGCCTATTCTCTAAAAACCGCTTGTAATATTGTTTAGATGCCTCTAATCTCAAGTCCGTTTTGTGGGTGCCAAGAGCACCCGAGAATCCCGTATAACCTATTGGCAGTATTCCCCTTTTTCCCAATTCCCCATTTAGTTCTTTACAGAATGTCTTGAGTTTACCTGTGCTGAGTTTCCCAAGTGAACACAGAGCGTCTATTTCTATCGCTATAGGGGTCGTTTTCCGTTCCCCTGGCATCGATTCAATGCGCTCAAAGAACTTATCTATAAGCAGAATATTATTGTTGAAAGCCTGCAGGATATACGATGAATATTCAGCGCTTCCTGATTGTAATTCCTGCTCAGGGCTAACTGCGGCATAGAGAGTATTAAAAGCATACCATAATAGGGTGTTGTCTTGAATTTCTGCATTCTGTCTTATACACTTCATTATAACATCATTAACCTCTAATAGCAGGGCATGGGTTTTAGAAATTTCAAAACCGTCCGTATGGATCTGGAGATAATCATATACTTGCAAACGGTCATAGCTGTCACAACCATTCGCTAAGGCCTCCGCAAACTCCCTTACGGGCATATCATTCAAATTTTTCATAACTTATTGTCCTCTACGATTTCAAGATTACTATTCACTTTGTACTCAGGTTGCCCAAAAGCAGCACACATCAGAAGAAAACGGTCACGCAGTTCAAGCCGTGTGTATCTGTTCACAGCATCACTCCCTATACTATGCAAGCCAGCAGCATATTGATTGACCTGTACCTTGTTCATCATGTCCACATGGGTTTTTCGGCATAGCTTAGAACTCGCCAACTCCCATAATGACTTATAGGTGTTGTCGTTCAAGTCCTCATCAAAGACGGTACATTTACGGTCTATTCCTACGAACCTCAACAGTTGCTTAATCTTAGCATTGTAGCCACTTTTCCCACTCACATACTTTAGCACTGGGAACTTGAATTGCCATTTGAGAACGGTATCAAGGGCATATCTCATAATAGGTGTCTCTATCTCATCTTTCTGCTCTCTAAGTGTTTTCTTTGGCAGATAGTGAATATATGGTATGCCATCTCTCACGGCAACCTTGGCCATTGTTAGTGCTTGAAAATCGGCAATACGACAGCCAAAGGCACATTGGAGCAAAAATGCCTCTTTCGTTTCTTGTAAAGAACTTGGCACTTCTGTTCTCATCAACTTCAAGAACTCATCCCGCTTCAGATATACAGGGTCATCGTATTTTTCTTTTAAAACATTGCGCTTGCGCTCTCTACCCAACTTTCGGAATGGTGACTTTACTATTTCCTCTTTATCTTCAAGCTCATTAAAGAAAGCTTGAATCTTTTTCATCTTAGTTGCTACCGTATTCATACTCCGCCTTTCCATTGGTGTATTACGGGTATTTACATTCACATACAAGCCACGCCACTTGTCTACATAGAGATATTCATCACGAAAAAACAAGCCTAAATCCATCAAGGCATCTGCACTAAAATCCTTAGGGGTTACATCGTCCATCTTATTTATAATCAAGAACCGTTCCAACTCATGGTAAACTACATAGTAGTGCTTCATTCTGCCTTCTCCGAAGATGCCATCTCGATAGCCGTTTTCTATAAACCTACCAAAACGTTCAAGCAGGGTTTGTGCTTCGTTCTTGACATACTTATCGGGGTGTAAAATCTTGTCAATCATTGCCTCAAAGTTTTCACCGCTAAACGGAACACCTTTGTCTTTCATTTCGGCATAGGCAGCACTCATGGCCTCTATCTCCTTTGAAATGTCTGCCAATAGGTTCTTGTCATAGACGGTCACTTTCGGTTTCACCGTTCCCTTCAAAGTGAACTTTTCAAGGCTCTTCAGGTCTGCCTCTATGTCGCTCTTGTGGTACAAGTCGATATTCCTACCATCCCGCAAGCGGAATCTTAGCTTGATTACACCCTCTTTCTTTGTGGTACGCTTGAAAATTACAATCCGTTCCATACTTATTGATTATTATTGGTGGTGCAAAGATACAAAATTTGCACCACAGAAACAAACATTTGCACCACATTTTTGCAACACACTGCAATAAAGTACAGGCAGAACCATCTGATTTTAAAGGACTTTTAGTTTATTTTGTTTAAGACCGTTTCATTTCACAGACCCCAAGCGGATTACCAGGAGAGAGGTCATAAAGACCTCTTTCTTTGTTGTTTGGAGGCTCTCTATCCTTATTCTGTTCTGTCCTTTCTCTGCATCGATTCCAACAAGGCTCCCAAAGTAATGATGAAACAACCTTGGGTTCTAATCGTTGCGTTTTGTCCGAAGGCTTCGGACTGGCAGTCCGAGGCGTTCGGACTGCCAGTCCGTCGGGGACGGACAAAAACCAGTAAGGCTATCGCCAATCAGCTCGTGTGGATTGTCGCTTCGGACTCTCCAACCTTCTTCCCATTTCTCGTGCATCCATCTTGACTTGGCGCGACGTAAAGTCAGGTGTATTATAGGAATACAACAGTTCCCGATAATATTCCTTGGGATTACGTTGTGGCAAGAGGAAAGGCTTCGTGGCTTTCCCGTGTTCATCGATGGACGAGAAATAGAGACGGGTGTATAACCCATCATCCCTCCGACTAGTAAAGAGGAACCAGTGACTATTGCCACTCCAGTTGTGCAGGCTCTCCGACCTGTGGCTGTTCACCTCGTTCATCGGTCTATTATCGCCCGTTTTCAGGTCTATCAAGAAAAGTTCTGCCTCAGGATGCCAAACAGAAAAATATCCGTAATCCAGTTGGGTGTACATCAGATAGCGCCCGTCGTAAGAAGGTCGTGGCCATGTAGCGCTCTTGCCTGTCAACGCAGCATTTACCAGCGTATCCACCTGATTTCCTATTTTTCCTGTAGCCTCATCGAAAGCCACCCGGCAGAGGCTGTATTTCACCTTGTCATAATCCTGCGGATAGTTGCGAGTGGGTGTGGTAATGAAATAAAGACACTTGCCATCGGGCGAGAAAGCTGGCGTATTCTCCATCCAGTCTTTCTTCGTCAGCAAAGAGTCCTTGATAGCCACATGTTCCTGAGTGTCATAGACGAACACATCGGAAGACGTATCGTAGACCTCGATACGCTTGTTGTTTGCCATGTGGAAAATCTGGGCTGTCTTATTGGTCGAGAAGGTACAATAGCGACCACCTGGATGCCAATAGGGATAGACCATCGAGCCTCCCAGACTATCGTTGCGAGCCTGTAGCACCTCGTCACGTCCCATCGTATGAATCACCGTTGCCCCATGAGCACCTCTGACATGGAATACATACTGGTCTGGATTCGTACGATTCTGCGTATGACAGTTCATGCAATTGCCGTGAACCCGTGAATTCTCTATCATTGCCTGTTCCTCAAAGTCAGCCAGGTTTCGCTGATAGAGCCCCATGTGACTATAGAGCATATAACTGGGCGGGATGCGACGATAGGTAATGCCCCACTCGCCCAACGGATACTGGCTCACATGGATGGAAAAATCCTTATATTGATACCACTGTCCCTCTTTCCGGGCACTCACAGAGACCAAGAGCTGACTCCCCCTGTTTTCAGTCAGCAACTGGTGCCACTCGTCTATGTCGAAATCGGCAAAGGAACCATTGGCATGCAGACTACCACCTTTCTTACCCTTCACCTCCACGTCAATATCCGTGAAGGAATCATCTGTCATTGAGAAATTCAACGGAGCAATACCCACAGGCACCGTTACTCCAGTATAGTCGGGATAGATCTCCGGCAACCGGTCAACATGCTGGACATTCTCAGGGCGTGAACTGCAAGCTAACAGCATGCATGCCACAAGTACCCAACATCCGATATGTGCTATCATCTTTCTCATCGTTCTCCTACTTATATAAACAACATGTCTTCCGTTTCACCATAAATCTTCTGCAAAGCACCATACTTCGGATGGTTCTTGATGTTCTCTGGATGGGTAGCCAACTGACGCATCTTCTGTGCCCACCGCTTATAGAAGAGCGTTTCCTCCAAGATGGAGATATATTTCAAGGCTACCTCATACTGCCCTGTCACAATGGCTGTTTCCGTCAGGCGACACAATGCCCTGGCACTCTTGTTGTAGTTTGACATGCTCTCCATTGCCTCGAACATGGTCCGCTGTGCGAAGTTGACAAAGCCCATCTGGAAGAACAAATCGCTCATCATCATAGCTGAAGTCGTACTGGTAAGGGCCGTGAAAGGTTTGTACAGACTCATTTTCAACTCATCCGGACTTATCTCATGCTGATAATACTTGGCCAGACTGACAATATGATGACAGGCTTTTGCCTTAGGCTCCACTCTATTTGCTTTTTCCAACACCTTCTCCCACGCCAATTTCCGCTGTAGGTAGTCGTACTCCATCATTTCCAGCGTTCCGATCTTATCACCCTGAATGGACCTGTAGTCAATACCCTTCACCATATTCTCCAGAGAATAAGGCACGAAATAGGAACTGACTAATACGCAGACTACCAATAACAATGCCATTGCCGTACTCTCCATCGCAACCATTACCTTATTAAAAGGCTGATGCAACCAACGCAGATGCCAGACTGCCACCAACAAGATAACAGGACCTGCCAACCAGTAGCCTACTGGCACAAGAGCAATAGAACCAAACAGACTCGGTGTTTTCTTCTCAGGCAACAACCACATCAACAATAAGGTCAGTAGCACAGCTACAGGAAGTGTCATTGAAGTATCCATGTCGCACATCAAAAACCACAATACGAAGGCTGGCAGAAAGGAAATAGGGAAAAGAATTTTTTCACTTACAGAAGGGACACTACGATGGAGCAGTGTCCAAAAGAACCATGACACGGCTGATAAAACTAAAGCAAGGATAGCAGCTCCAGCCGCATCAAACAGGAAATACTGCACTAAGAACTCCCCTACATATCGCGCAAATCCTCCAGGCACAGCCAATCGCTCTGCCAGATAATCACCATTCCACAGAAACAGTTGAAGCGCTTCACGCTCCATGATGACTGCGGGACGGACGAATAGCCAGAAACTGAAAGCCAAAACTCCAAACAAAGCTGTCAGTGCTATTTGCAACTTAATTTTCATTATTTTCTTTTTTCTTATTTCATCAGAAGTCTCCAAGTACAGAGTTGTTGGTTATACCATTACAACCCTCACTATCAGTTCCAGCCAGTAGCGGTCTATGTCGTCAAAGGTATTCAGTTCACGACTGTCTATGTCGAGCACTGCCACCACTTCGCGAGAGGTATTGAAGAGGGGTACGACAATTTCAGAGCGCGAAAGACTGCTACAGGCTATATGACCCGGGAACTGCTCCACATCAGGAACCACAATGGTTTCTGCACGCTGCCACGCAGTACCACAGACACCACGACCGAAAGGAATATGCATGCAGGCAACGCTTCCTTGGAATGGGCCCAGATGCAGTTCTTCACCTTTTACTATATAGAAGCCCGTCCAAAAGAAACCCATCTCCTGGTGGATAGCGGCACTGACATTAGCCATCACAGAAACGGAATCGTCCTCGCCGGCTACGAGTGCTTCAATTTGCTGTTTCAACAGTTTGTATTTCTCTTCTTTTTCCATAGCAAAGTACTTTAGTGCCTGCAAATTTACGCATTTTGTTTGACATATGAGTAATATTTCGTAACTTTTGGCATCATTGAACTCACTCGGCAGTAAAAAGAAAAGCGCGGTAATCTTTTGTGTTTCGCTCATTTTTTAGTAATTTTGCACCCAAATATAAAAAACGAAAGACAAAAATGGCAGAAAAAAAATTCAAGAGAACAACAGTGACCTCTGCCCTGCCCTATGCCAACGGCGGTGTGCACATCGGTCACCTGGCTGGCGTTTATGTGCCAGCAGACATCTATGTCCGTTACCTGCGTCTGAAGAAAGAGGACGTGCTGTTTATTGGTGGTTCTGACGAGCATGGTGTACCCATCACCGTCCGTGCCCGCAAGGAGGGCATCACCCCACAGGACGTAGTAGACCGCTACCATAAGATGATCAAGGACTCGTTCCAAGAGTTCGGCATCTCATTCGATATCTACAGCCGCACCACCTCTGACGTGCATCATAAGTTTGCTGCCGAGTGGTTCCGCAAGCTCTACGATGAAGGCAAGCTGGTAGAAGAGACAACCGAACAGCTGTACGATGAGGAGGCCAAACAATTCCTGGCAGACCGCTACGTGACAGGCGAGTGCCCCCACTGCCACAACGAGGGTGCCTATGGCGACCAGTGCGAGAAGTGCGGACGCGACCTCTCGCCCACGGAGCTCATCAACCCCAAGTCGACCATCAGCGGCTCGACACCCGTACTGAAGAAGACCAAGAACTGGTATCTGCCCCTGAACGAGTATCAGGAGTGGCTGAAGCAATGGATTCTGGAGGAGCACAAGGAGTGGCGTCCCAACGTATATGGACAGTGTAAGTCCTGGCTCGACATGGACTTGCAGCCTCGTGCCATGACCCGCGACCTGGACTGGGGAATCCC
>CACWWZ010000057.1:12616-18240 GCA_902764705.1 uncultured Prevotellaceae bacterium
ATCGGCTATGTTTCGAACACCAAGGAACTGTGCGACCGCGAGCCAGAGAAATGGGGCAAGTGGGAACAGTGGTGGCAGGACGAGGACACCCGTCTGGTACACTTCATCGGCAAGGACAACATCGTGTTCCACTGCATCATCTTCCCGGTGATGATGAAAGCCCACGGCAAGTACATCATGCCCGACAACGTGCCAGCCAACGAGTTCCTGAATCTGGAGAACGACAAGATTTCCACTTCGCGCAACTGGGCAGTCTGGCTGCACGAATACTTAGTAGACATGCCCGGCAAACAGGACGTTTTAAGATATGTGCTGACAGCCAATGCCCCTGAAACCAAGGACAACAACTTCACATGGAAGGATTTCCAGGACCGCAACAACAACGAACTGGTTGCCGTCTATGGCAACTTCGTCAACCGTGCCCTGCAGCTGACCAAGAAGTATTGGAACGGCGTCGTTCCTGCTTGCGGAGAACTGCAAGATGTCGACCGCCAGGCTTTGGAGGAATTCAAGGACGTGAAGCAGAAGGTGGAAGCCCTGCTTGACCAGTTCAAGTTCCGCGATGCACAGTTCGAAGCCATGAACCTGGCCCGCATCGGCAATCGCTATATCACAGAGTGCGAACCCTGGAAGGTCTGGAAGACCGACCAGAAACGCTGTGAGACCATTCTGAACATCTGTCTGCAGTTGACGGCTAATCTGGCTATCGCATTCGAGCCGTTCCTGCCGTTCTCCAGCAAGAAACTGCGTGAGATGCTGAACATGGACACCTTCGAATGGGACCAGTTGGGGGCTACCGATCTGCTGAAGGCTGGTCACCAGCTGGGAGAGCCCTCTCTGCTGTTCGAGAAAATTGAAGACGACGTCATCCAAAAACAACTCGACAAGCTGGAAGCAACCAAGAAAGCCAATGAGGCAGCTCAGTACAAGGCTGCTCCCGTCAAGGACACCTGCTCGTTTGAAGACTTCGAGAAGCTTGACATCCGTGTCGGACTTATCAAGGACTGCCAAAAGGTAAAGAAGTCGAAGAAGCTGCTGCAGTTCACCATCGACGACGGCTCAGGCACCGACCGTACCATCCTCAGCGGTATTGCAGCATTCTATGAAGACCCAGCCGTACTCATCGGCAAGCGCATTCTCTTCGTAGCCAACTTTGCCCCCCGACAGATGATGGGTATTGAAAGTCAGGGAATGATTCTCTCTGCTGTCGACTTTGACGAGAGCCTCAGCGTAGTCACTACAACCAAGGACGTCAAGCCAGGCAGTCAAGTGGGATAGTTCTTTGACAAAGGTCAATGCAAACAATGGTCGATAATAAAGTTTAAAGTTCAACGCTTATGAATGTTTCAGCCAAAGAAGGCATCACAGATGCCAGAGAATTAGGTCTGCCCAAGTACGCTATCTTAGGCATTCAGCACTTGTTTGCCATGTTCGGTGCCACCATTTTGGTACCTGTACTTACAGGACTCTCTGTGTCGACAACTCTGTTGTTTGCCGGTATAGAAACCTTAGTATTCCACAGCATCACCAAGTTCAAGGTGCCTGCATTCCTCGGTTCTTCCTTTGCTTTTATTGGAGGCTACCTATCTATAAAGGCATTGGGAGTTGAACAAGGAATGACCGAGACACTGGCTTTGGACTATGCATGCATAGGCGTATGTTTTGCAGGACTCTGCTATTTCATCATTGCCGGTCTCATCAAGGCTTTCGGCATAGACAAAATCATGCATTTCTTCCCGCCTTTAGTGACGGGGCCTATGATTATTGCCATCGGGCTTGTGCTTTCGGGCAGTGCCATACAGAACTGCACTACCAATTGGACTTTGGCCCTTGTAGCCATCCTGACTGTCATCTGTTCCAGTGTGTGGGGCAAAGGCATCATCAAGATTATCCCCATCTTGTTGGGTGTCATGGCGAGCTATTTCCTTGCGGCTGTGACAGGTGAAGTAGACTTCAGCGCATTGGACGACGCCGCATGGATAGGACTGCCTGTCAGCAGAGAACGGACGGCACTGGCTGTCATTGACAACCTTGACACCACCTTCCTCATCTCTTCCATCATTGCCATTATGCCTATTGCCATTGCCACTATCATGGAGCATATTGGCGACATGTGCGCCATCTCGTCTACTGTAGGCAAGGACTTCCTGAAAGACCCCGGCCTGCACCGCACCCTCATGGGAGACGGATTGGCCACATCAATGGCATCCCTCTTCGGTGCTCCTGCCAATACGACATACGGTGAGAATACGGGTGTACTGAACCTTACCAAGGTCTACGACCCTGCCGTCATCCGTCTGGCAGCCATCATTGCTGTTCTGCTTTCATTCTGTCCTAAGTTTGCATGCCTCATTGGCCTGATGCCAGCAGCCACCATCGGTGGTGTGAGCCTTATACTCTACGGCATGATATCTGCTGTGGGTGTACGCAATCTGGTAGAGGACGGCGTAGATTTCAGTTCGTCACGCAATGTGTTTGTGGCGGCCTTGATCCTGGTGATTGCCATTGGTGTGAAATATGGTGCTGAAGACAATGTAGTCATCGGTCCCATTCATTTCTCAGGACTGGCATTGTCCGCCCTTGTAGGCATTGTGCTCAACGCCATCCTCCCTGGCAAATTAGGAATGAAAGTGAAGAGTGTCCACGGCAAGGACAAGCCCCACGAGTAATGGTTAAGCAAGGCGAGAGAGTCCCCACTGAAGGACTTGGTCTATCACTGGGGAGTCTACACCATGCTGACGAGTTAATCGTTGGACAATTTGCAATCCATAAGGGAAATCCTCTGTAAAATAACGGCTCTTGAAATCGGGCACATAGCCTCCTTCTACTTTTTTTACTGGGGCCAGAATCCCTTTAAAAGCCTCTATGCTACGAAGCTTCTGTGACAAAGTATGAGCATCCACACTCTCATAATAATCGAGCACTGTAGCGATGCTACCCTTTCGAACAGGCAAGCGTTCCAACAAAGTCTGCAATTCATCATCCATCTGGATATAAAGCCGTGCAGCCTCTTCTGTCCATTCCTCATAAAATAAAGGTACGTGCGAGAACACTTCCCCCTCATTCCAATCCTTCCAAAGAGAATACAAGCGTGCCGGATGTAGCAGAGGGTTGCTATTCGACAAACTTGCCTCATAAAAACTATTTAATAGTTGTATAGGGGTCTGTAGCATTTCTGCCATGACATCCCGCAAAACTTCCGGATGCGCAGTATGTTCCACAGCCATACTCAGACTATCCTTATATCCCATTAGGCGGGCCGAGTGCCCATATTCAATGATACGGGAGATAAAAGGTACACGTTGAAATCCGAAAAGCGGCTGATTTGCAGGCAGTACATCCAAGGCCTCGAAGAAAAAGCCCGTACTGCTAACCACACTACCAACTGCAGTTTGGGAAGGCAGATAGTCCCTAACCAATAACAATGTTTCCCGAATAGCATAACCTGGAAGACAAAGCAGGACGATATCTGCATCGGAAACCATTTGCTGCACATCACTGGAAACGCTGTTCAGGTGTCCTGCGAACGTCTTTCCTTCCGGCGCCTCGATAACAACATCTTGGCTCCATTGCCCTGGATGGTGTGTCAAGATGCATACCTCATGCTTCTTCTGTGCTGACACGAAGCCAGCAATGACATGTCCGATATTGCCTCCTCCGCAGATACAGACTTTCATTTTACCAGTTCCTTAAGTCCTTCTACCAGCCGCGTATTATCCTCGTGATTGCGTACGGCAATGCGCATATACTGCTTATCCGGATGAAGTCCAGGCTTAGCACTACAGTCGCGAGTCAGGATATTGTGCTGTTTCAACATATAAATCACAATTTCCTGGGCAGTATATGGAGGTAACACTTCACAAAGGAAATAGTTAGCCTGCGAGGGCATAACCCGGAAGAAAGGGACGGCACGCAACTTTTGCTCAAAATCGGCTCGTTCCTTGACAAATTTGTCGCAGGCACGCCAATAGTCCTTCTCGTGCTTGTTGTAAATCTGCATAAAGAACTCGGCAAAGGAGTTGAGGTTCCAAATGCTCACCTCCTTCTTCATACGGACGATGAGTTCCCTGTCAGCAGAAGCCAGAATGCCTAAGCGCAACCCCGGAACCCCGTAGCTCTTTGAAATGCTCTTCATGACGGCCATGTGAGGATTGCCCTCTAAGATGTCATCGCTCAATAGTGAGTTCGTAGCATAGTCCTCGCTGAAATCAACAAAAGATTCGTCAACCACAAAACGAATGGCTCGTTCCTCACACCACTGAGCTAATCGCACCACATCAGCTTTAGGAATGAAATTGCCAGAGGGATTATCGGGGTTAATGAGCATCAGCTGCCGAATGTCTTTATCCTCAAAGAACGTCATCAAGTCATCAGCCGTATAACGATAGTCGTCATTCTCAGGGACATAAGTGACCTGACTCTCTTTGTCAAAGCGATTGGGATATTCCTCAAAGGTAGGGCGAACGAAACCAGTCCTGCCTGCTGTGCTTTCCATCAACACCTTGATCAGTTCTGCCGCGCCATTTCCTGGCACGATATACGGTTCGCTGACGCCAAAGCACTTACTGGCAATCAGTGTATTCACCTTCATACCCGAGGGATATTCCGTCAAGAGAGTGTCGAAGTTGGCACGCAATTCGTCTTTCATTCTGCGACTGGGGAAATAGGGATTCACCAGATAACAGAAGTCGAGCATTTGAGGGAAACGCCAGAATCCGCCATAACGACCGTAATACTTACGTATCACATCTTCCTCATTGGCAAACAAAGCCTCTGCGATATCAAGATCTTGTTTATCATCTATCTCATACCACTTTTCCTGACCTATGGGCAGGGCTTTCATGTCGTGATTGTTCAACAATGAGATGATGCGAAGCACATTCTCATAATACTCATTGTTTCCGACAGCCTTCGTATAAGCCTCAAGGAAGGGAACATATTTCTGCTGAGAGAACATGTTAACTGTTTTGTAATATGAGCCAGCATCCTGATAGTCAAAAGCATCCTTCGATATGAAATTGACAATGTTTCGCTCTTCGTCAAGCCTGACCATCGTACCGTCCATCCATGACTCATATTTAGCCACAAGAGCCAGATTAGGATAAGGATTTTCAACAATCATCGGAATGATGCGATCGCTGAAGATAAGGTCACTCTCTATCAACAGTGTATCGTCTTCCTGCAACTTGTCCTTTACAATAGCCAGCGAATATATGTTATTGGTCTTGTCATATACAGGATTCTCCGCAAACAACAACGAACAGTCTGCCGTCAGCTTCGCCCCGTATTGAGATTCTATATAGCCACGCAACTCCTTGCCCTTATATCCTACCACGATGATAACGCGGTTCAAGTTCTGCTTGGCGAGCTGCCCCAGTAACCGGTCTATCAGACGCACCCCATTAACAGGAACCATACACTTCGTATTGTCCTTGGTATATTCTCTCAATCTACGGCCCATTCCTGCCGCTAATATAATCGCTTGCATATGGATATTTGAATATATATAATATGTATACTTATAGCCAATAGGCTTCAAACTTATGTGTAACCCGCTGTTCTACCGGGGGCAAAGTCATGTAGTCACCATAAGTACGCTCCAAGTAGTCCTTGTAGCCCACCAT
>CACWWZ010000058.1 GCA_902764705.1 uncultured Prevotellaceae bacterium
ATAATCGTGTTTTACAGTAGTGTTAAATCTCCATCTACAAAACCGACTGCCAATCCTTGCCGTTCTTTTAATGCCTTTCCATATTTACCTTTTTCCAAATAGTCTTTTATCATTTTTACAGTCAAAGTCTGGACATCTTGCCATTCTTTATTATCATTCCAAGTAAGAGGTTTGTCTCTGGTAGTAAACACTTCATCGCATGCCCAGTCACTATCAGTTGGATCAAATGAACTAGCTCCTATCAATTCGAGAGTCCAACTTTTATTGACATCCTCATACAAGTTGAAACAGAAAGCCACGACATCATCGGGAATAGTCATTCGCATAACTTCATTCAGCCATGTTTCTAATTCACTATATGTCAAACCAGACTCACTCTTCTTCTTGAAAATACCAAATAAATTCATATCTAAATTCCGATTATAAGTAAATTCATTTTTTTACTATTCCCTATTACTTGCAACGATATACGAGCAATATTTACTGAGCAGATTGGACAATGGTAAATCGCCTTTCTGATATCTATCTGCATCAAGTTTCAGAACTCTTTCACAAATTGTTTTCTTTCCTTTGAACTTTGCTTTGAGATATGGAATGCCATTTTCTTCAGTAATGCTTACCTCTTGTCACGTATGGCCGTGTCTTTCGAGCACTTTGCTAATGTTGCCCATGTCTTTGACGTTATCTTTGCCTCATAGCCGTCAAGAAAGAGATTGAGCATCTGTGTCTGACGCTCTGTCATTGGCACAGATGATGCCTTCTGCCAGAAGAAGCTTTTGTTCAAGATGGTGGTCACGATGGTGTCTGCCTCGTCGAGCGCATCAACCAATTTCTGCATATACCATACCAACCACTCCGTTATATTGCCATCTCCATGCTGCATACGTTCAAGAATCTCGTAGTAGTGGTTCTTGTCCTTATTTATCTGTGATGAGACATTGTAGAAGCGGAACTCACTCTTCTCTCCACGAGCCAGAAGCATGTCGGAAAGGATGCGAGCCAACCTGCCATTTCCGTCCTCGAAGGGATGAATACTCACAAACCAGAAATGAGCTATGGCAGATCGAATAACACTACTCACCGGTTCCTCCCCATCGAACCATGTGAGGAACTTTTGCATCTCTTCTTCGACACGGTCAGGCGATGGAGCGATATAGTGGATCTTCTCACGTCCGAACATTCCACTAACAATATGCTCCTCGTTTGTACGGTACTGTCCTATTTCTATCTGACTGCCTTCGTTGTAGCCTGATGGAAAGAAAGCGGATTGCCAGGCACACAATTTCTCTTTGCTGAGAGGCATATCATAGTGCTGAACCGCTTCGAGCATTACACCGACGACAGAATCGACATAGTGCGAAGGCGCAGTATATTTCACGTTTTCAATCCCAAGCTTTCGGGCAATGGATGAACGAACCTGATCCACGTTCAGCCGGATGCCTTCTATTTCCGAAGAATACACCACATCGTATGTCAGGTTCTCTGCCATAGCACGTAACTTGCTATCAAAGCCCAATGAACTCAACCTACCATAAAGCATGCCTTGCTTGCGGAATACTTGCTCCTGAAGAAGTGACACCTGAGAAATGTCCCAACGGAAGTCTGTCCAATTATCTCTTTCGTGTATATACATAACGCTTTCGTACTTTGTGCGACAAAATATCACTTGTATCGCCGCAAATTCTACGGCAAAATTACAGAAATAATTCCGAATAGCCAAACAAACCCATAAAATAACGCATATTTTGCGACGTTTTTTCAAGAAAATCGTCTGAACCTTATTTATAATTGACACATTCGGTGTTTTTCTCTTGAAAAACAGATACAATAGGCTCACATGTGTCCAAGGACCTTTGTATAACAAATCGGCAATTTGCAGTTGCACAAATTGCCGATTGTTTAGCATTTTCTATGAAAATCGAGAATCAATTCGTCTTTACGCTTATTTCAGATTCTCGCGGAAGAAACTCTCCATCTTGTCGTAGGGAATGACGTCGGCCACGTCGTCGTAGAGGTCAACGTGCGAGGCTCCGGAGATGATGAACAGTTCCTTGTTACCTTCCTTGTAACTACCGGCATATTTGCCTTTGGGAATCTCGTTGGCTGTGGCACATTCAGCAATTGAAGATGCGAAGGCCTTCTTGCCCGTCATCTTCTCGAAGGCATATTCAGAGAAGTAGCGCGAGTGGGCCTTCTCGCCGTGTATGAGCAGCACGGGCGTCTCTATCTCGTTGGAAAATGCCAGGATGGGCTGGTTGAGGAACGACTGTGTGGCAGTGACGTTCCAGCCATCGGTCGAGTTGCCGCTGCGCTCATGGTAGCCGCGCTCGTGGGCATAGTAAGCACTGTAGTCCTTGACAAACTGTGGTGCCTCGTCGGGCAGTTCGGCTGGCACACCGCCGGCACGCTTGTACTCGCCCGTCTTGAAGTCCTCCGTGCGCTGGGCAGCCATCGCGCGGCGCTTCTCCATTCGCTTCTCCTTGCTGTCCTCACTCTTGAAGTAGCCTTCGATGTTCACCTTCGTCATGTCATACATCGTCGAGGCGACGGTAGCCTTGATGCGGGGATCGAGGGCCGCAGCGTTCACCGCCATGCCACCCCATCCACAGATACCGATGATGCCGATGCGCTCAGGATCAACATTGTCTTGAACTGAGAGGAAATCGACGGCAGCGAGGAAGTCCTCGGTGTTGATGTCGGGCGAGGCCATACGGCGAGGCTCGCCACCGCTCTCACCCGTGAAAGAAGGGTCGAAGGCAATGGTCAGGAAACCACGCTCGGCCATGTGCTGGGCGTATAGACCGCTCGACTGCTCCTTCACGGCTCCGAACGGACCAGAGACAGCAATCGCTGCCAGCTTGCCCTCGGCACCCTTCGGTGTGTACATGTCGGCAGCGAGTTCGATGCCGTAACGGTTCTTGAACGTGACCTTCTTGTGGTCCACCTTGTCACTCTTGGGGAACTTCTTGTCCCACTCCTGAGTAAGATTTAATGTTGTATTCATACTCTCGTTGTTTTGATTGTTGTTGACACTCTTCTGTGTGCAGGCCGTGAGCATTCCGCCCAGCAATGCTGCTGCTAATACCTTTTTCATAACACTACTTTTTTACCATTTCTAATATATATTCCCTTCGATGGGCTGTCCACCCGCTGACCATTCAGCGAGTAGCAGGCACCGTCTTCACTGGCAGTCCGGCGAACGCTATTGACGGCTGTTGTTTCTGACGACAGCGATAGCTTGACGGCGATGTTGCTCTGCCCGATTTTGAGGAACGTGCGCAACTCGCTCTCCGACAGCCCATCTATATGCCCCAAGCGGGTATAGCTCCATGAGTTGGTGCCGCAGAAGATGCAGATGTTCGACCCACCGTAGAGGATGACATCGCCGGGCTGCGCCGTTATCTGCTCATTGCTCGTAGGCAGCGAGAAACCTAACGGTCCCCAGATTTCGAAACTCCCGTTGGTGTCGAGCGTTACGTTGATGTCGGCCGACTGCAGACGACTGACAAACTCCTGTGTGGCAACATTATCGACCAGCGTCACGCTGTGTGTCTCGCTGCCGATGGTGATATACATTTTCTGTGTCATAGTCTGAGCCTTTATTTCACCGTTTTCTGTAGAGCAGCACATCAGCAACATGGCTGCAAACAGGGATAGAACATATTTCATAGTTTTCATGTTGGTGGTTACTTAATGCTGTATCTTATCCACACGGAGTCGTCGCCCATCTGGCGGACACTCTTCAGACGGAGCATATAAGGGCGGGTATGATTGGCCTCGATACCGTCGAAGGCGGCACAGAAGCCCTCGCGCCCGTCGATGGCGGCTCCGTAGAGCATGCTCACCTCGTCGAGCAGACCCTCGCGAAGGAAACTGCCGTTGATATGGCCGCCGCCCACCACGCCGATGCGCTCGCTGCCGAACTCACACTGCAGGATGGTGAGGGCACGGATCAGGTCGATAGTCTCTTCGCCCGTGACGATGTAGGAGATACCCCTCTGACGCAGATAGTCAAGGTATTCGCGCGATGCCTGCTGGCTGACGATACAGATGCGGTCGGGCGTGTCGTCCTCCGGCCAGCGCAGCGTACCGCGGGTGTCCACCACCGCCTCCCACCGTTTCGCATCGTGGCTCTTGTAGAACTCCTCGCGGCCTACAGGTGTATCGTCCTTTGGCACAAACAGTTCCTTCTCGGCATAGTGGTTCACGGCGGTGGTCTTTCCCTCGATGGTAGTGTCAATGCAAAGCATCTCCAATGCCTCGTAGTATTCGTTGCCGCCCACCTGCTCCGTCATGGCGCAGTCGATGCGTCCGTCAATCGATGCCATCATGTGGCAAATCACGTAGGGTCTCTTCATATTTCCTTTGCTTGTTTTGAAATCCGTTGCAAAGGTACGACGAAATCCGTTTCATGAGGTTATCCGAATCGACGGAATACTTACCAATTTTATCTTTTTTCGCTGATAACACCCTTTATTTGGGTTATTTTTAGTAATTTTGCGGCATGATAGCAAAGGAACTCCTATACCTCAGCCACGCCAACGACTACGCGCAGAGCGTCGGAGCCGAGACGTATCACCCGATGGTGAGCGTCGTACACTTCGACGAACTGGGTCCGATAGCCCATACGCTTAACAAGATGGGTGATGTGTACGCTTTCTTCGTGCAGGACAATTTCCCCGAGGGCGGACGATACGGCATGGGTGGCTACGAGACGTCGAAGGGCTCGCTAGCAGCCGTCTCACCTGGGCAGATTGTAGGCAAGGAGGATGACGGAACACGCGAGGTGTATCACGGCTGGACGCTGCACTTCGAGGCGGAGTTCATGCGAGGTACGGTATTCGAGCAGCGGCTGCACGACTACCACTATTTCTCCTACAACGTGGCTGAGGCACTGCACACCACAGAGGGCGAGAAGCAGTTGCTATGGCAACTGATGGGAATGATTCGCCGGTTCATCCAGCACCGCCCGCCGTCACCGCAGACCGACCGCATCCTGCAAGACTATATTCTGCTGGTGTGCGACTATGCCCTGCTGTTCTATCAGCGACAGTTTCAGGATGCCGCCAAGGCACAGGGCGACCTGCTTTCGCGGTTTCAGCGGGTGCTGACCGACTATTACGAGCGGGGCTTGCAGCGGCAGCACGGTCTGCCTAACGTGAAGTACTGTGCTTCAGAACTCTGCCTCTCGCCCAGCTATTTCGGCGACGTGGTGCGCAGTGTCTACGGCGAGAGTCCCACACAGGTCATCCAGTGCTTCATTATCGACCGCGCCAAGAGCCTGCTGGTCAGCGGTCTCAACGCCACACAGACCTCCGATGCCCTCGGATTTGAATACCCCCAACACTTCACCCGTTTCTTCAAGAAGCACGCCGGCCTCCAACCCTCGAAATATATCGCCTCGCTGAAGAAATCGTGACAAGTTACTTTACTGTGTCATACTCTTCATCCACTAAAGGCTTGTATTCTTGATGTAGATGCCTCGCTGGTGGGATTTACTTGTTTTTCTTCTGTTATAGTGAAAAATGCCATTGTGATACTTTCTATTCAATAACATTTATAGTATGTTTCATTTATTATATTTGCAAAGCTAATTATTTCGAATTACTTTACGTTCATTTTGCACGTTTTTCTTGCAGAACGTGTCTGTTTTTAATATAAATTAAAGTAGAGACAACCAGTCCCCAAATTTTAGTTTCGATTAAAAGAAAAATGGATGGAATTCAATGCCATAAGTTTAGGTTTAAGTTTAGATGTTTTTATATATAATAAGGTATCGTAAACCCAAATCAAGAGATTGAAGGTTTATGTTTAAGTTTAGAGAGGCATGTATATATACATGGGTAAACGTAAACCTAAACTTTGCTGAATGAAATGACTTGATGTTTCCCAAAAATCACATTTTTCTTTTTACTGAAGATGAACCAATTTATACTCTCCCCTTCTCTTTCCACTTTTTTTTTAACTGAAAACCATTATATAGTCATGAAATAACATTTTAAGTTTGCTTCTGCATCATTAAAAGAAACTCGCCGAAATGCAAAAAAATTGCAAATTGGCGAGTTTTATTACGCAATTCGGATAAAAACCTAATTGCGGTTATCATTGATAAGCGTTAAGATTAACCATCATATTTGAGCATTACTTGCACTCCTTCAGGATTTCAACGATCTCGTTGGGTGTGAGTTGCCTACAGCAGCCAGGGGTGATGATGGTGCTTTCGGCAAGGGAAATGTCCATTTCGGTAAAGGTGGTGGGCAGACCTACCTCACGGATGAAGTGGCAAAGACTCCCCATATGGCACCCTTCAAAAATCTGAACGCTAAAACCTACCACCTATTTCTGATTCTGATATTCCCTGGGCGTACAGCCAACATGCTCCTTGAAGTATTTCCCAAAGAAAGAGGGGTTGGGAAAGGAAAGCATATCGCTAACCTGCTGCACGCTGTAGTCGCTCGACCGCAATAGGGTCTTGGCATTGAGGAGCACATGGTCTCGAATCCAATCCGTAGGGTGACGACCGCTGACATCCATCACCACCTTGGAGAGATATTTGGGCGAGATGTAGAGACGGCCGGCATAGAAGGCTACCGTGCGCTCGCAGTCGCAATGGTCCTTGACATCGCGCAGGAACTGGTCGAACATCCGCTCATAGCGGGTGCGTTCGGGCAGCTGCTCCTTGCTGGCTTCGATACAGTGCAGGGCGTAGGTACTGATGATGTTGATGTGCGACTTGATGGCCTCCTCAGTCTGCGAGAACGACACGTCGGCCAGCACATCGCGCATCAGGCGGTAATGGATGGTGATGGTCTCGGAATACTGATGGGGGAAGTGGATGAGCATGGGCTCGCGGTGGAAGTAATTGCGCAACTGCATGGACACGCTGTTCTTGGCCGGGATGTTATAGACCGATTCCGCAAAGGCGACCACCAGAATGCGGCAGTCCTCCGAGGCTGAGACTTGCTCGCCGATGATGCCTGGCGCGAACTGCAGGCCGTCGTCGGCATGCAGGGTGTATTCCTGCATGTTCAGCCTGACCGACAAGGTGCCAGCACGGCAGAGCACGACGGTGGCGAAGCGAATCTTGCGGGGCTTGGACGCATCCAGATATTGGGGCATGAAACCCGACGTGAAATTATCGCAGAGGAATAGGCTGTTGTTCCACGTGCGAGCGTTCTTCTCGTCTATTAAGTCAGCGAATAATACTTCTTCAATCTGTCCCATACTTCTTCGTTTTGTGGTTTACCTGGTGCAAAATTAGCAATTTCTGCCTAAAAACTATCTGATTTCCGTTCTATTTTTCTCACTTTTCGACTTATAGGACTGATTCATAGACCAGCAGGACGGCAATGTGTCGCGGAAAAGTCCGAACTTTGCAGCCGGAAATACAAATCAGAAGAAGAATGAGACATTTACTTTTAATTGGAGTGATTGCACTCTCGTCTGCAACTTATGCGCAGACCATGACGCTGAAGCAGTGCATAGAGACAGGACTTGAGCGCAACCTTGGCGTTCGGACGGTTGCCGAGGATGTAAAGACTGCCGACGTGACACGAAGCGAGAACCGCTCGAAACTGTTGCCCGTCATCCAGGCCTTCGGCAACTTTGTGGACAATGTGCATCGCGGAACCTCGGTGACCGACGGCTCGGGCATCAGCAAACTTTTGGGCATGGATGTGCCCTACATGAAGAACCAAGGACTGCAATACACTGTACAGGGAGGTTTCCAGGCGCAGATGCCGCTCTACGACCATACGATATATATAGGTATGAAGATTGCCGACCGCATGAAGGAGCTGTCGCTGGTGTCGCTCGACAAGGCCCGCGAAGACCTGACCATGCAGATAGCCCAACTGTACTACCTGGCACAGACCACCCGCGAGCAAATCGTGCTGACGGAGAAGAACATCCGCTCGTTGGAGTCGCTCGACAGCATCACCCATGCCCTGCGCGACAACGGCGTGGTGCTGGCGGTAGATGTGAAGCGCGTGAACATCAACCTGGCCAACCTGCGTGTGGCTCGTGACAATGCACTGGCCGTATATGAACAGCAGTTGAACCTCATTCGCTTCACGCTCGACCTCGCGCCAGAGGCACCGTTGGAACTGGAACCGTTGAAAACACGCGAAGGGAGACTGGAGCATGTGCACTACAACGGCGTGTCGCCCATGCGATATGAATTACAACAGATAGCCTTGCAGCGTCAAATCACCGAACAGCAGAGGAAACAAATCAAGGCGGGCTATCTGCCTACACTCTCGCTCGTCGGCAACCTGTCGTGGGCCAACTTCACAGACCGTTTCCATCACTATTTCCACGACCATGAGTCGAACCACTGGTATAACACCACCTCTTGGGGACTGCAACTCAACGTGCCCATCTTCGACCGCTTCATCAAGCGCAACGCCATCCGCAAGGCTAATATCGGGCTCGACAAACTGGCACTGGCCCGTGAGATGACCGAGAAACAGTTGCAGACACAGTATCTGAACGGTCTGAACGATTGGCAGAACAACCGTCGCACGGTGGAGACGCAGATGGAGAACTACAAACTGGCGGAGGAGGTGTATAGCGTCGCTGCCAACCAATACCGTGAAGGAGTCACCTCGATGTCAGCACTCCTTCAGGACGAGATGAGCATGACACAGTCACAGACTGCCTTCGTCAACGCTGTCTATAAATATCTCGTCAGCGAACTGACACTGCTGAAACTTACAGGACAACTGGATGAACTGACAAAATAAAAAAGAATACAACTATGGCTGAAGAACAGAAGAAACAAGTGAAGAAGTGGGGCCCGATGCAGTGGGTGATGACCGTGCTGGGCGTGTGTGTGTTAATCTGGGGTGCGTTCGAGGGCGTGATGCTCTTTGTCGATCACACGGAGAACGAGACGAGCGACGACGCCCAGGTGGAGCAGTATGTGACACCCATCAACATCCGTGCCACGGGTTACATCGACAAGATTTATTTCCGCGAGCACCAGCAGGTGAAAAAGGGCGACACGCTCCTAGTGCTCGACCAGCGCGAATACCGCATCCAACTGGCACAGGCTGAGGCCAACCTGAAGGATGCTGAGGCTGGAGCCGTTGGGGTGGATGCTACGGTGAACCGAACGCAGACCAATACCGCCGTGTTCGATTCGAGTATCGCCGAGATTGAGGTGCGGCTGGCAAAACTTCAGAAGGACGTGGAACGCTACCGCAACCTCGTCAGCCGCGATGCCGCCACACCCATCCAACTGGAACAGATAGAAACAGAGTACAAGGCCACGCAGGCCCGGTTGGAGGCCGCCAAGCGTCAGAAGGCAACGGCAGTGGCAGGTGTGAGCGAGGCTTCGACGAAGAAAGCCAACACCGAAGCCGCCATCCAGCGTGCTACGGCTGCTTTGGAACAGGCACGTCTAAATCTGTCATATACCGTCGTCGTGGCCCCTTGCGACGGACAGATTGGTCGCCGCAACATTGAGGAAGGACAGTTCATCGCCGCTGGAACACCAATTACCAACATCATCCCTGAACAGGCCAAATGGGTCATTGCCAACTTCCGTGAGACGCAGACCGAACATCTGCGCGTCGGGCAGGAGGTCTCGATTACCATCGATGCCATCAAGGGGCGTGAATACACAGGCCGCATCACTTCCATTGCCGGAGCCACCGGCTCTAAGTTCAGTGCCGTGCCTACAGACAACTCGGCCGGCAACTTCGTCAAGATTCAGCAGCGTATCCCCGTACGCATCGACTTCGACGGACTCACGCAGGAGGACTACAACCAGATGGCAGCCGGCATGATGGCTATTGTGAAGGCAAAAGTAAAATAGGATGGAGAATTCAATTTACAGGGCTTGGGTGCCGAAGTGGTTTGCCATCGTCTGGCACATGGTGCTCTTCGTGCCGCTGATGTCACTAGGGTCTGTCTATAGTGCCTGTTCGGGTGACACCATCGGGTCGCTGCAGATATGGAGCGAGGACTTTACTTTTACTTCGCTCTGTGCCATGATTGGCATCGGGGTGATGGCTCCGTTCTTCTACAAGATAGCGTGCTACCGCCGCCACCACCTTACGTTTCTCATCGGCTTCGGGGCTCTGTTTGTGCTCAGTGCGGCTTCTTCGCGGGCTGGCGACCCGCTGCTGCTGGGATTGTTCAGCCTCGTCATGGGAGCCATCCGCTTCGTGCTCATCGTGACCAACTTCGCTGCCTTCGCCCGTTGCTTGCTGGGTGTTGACTTCCGTCACATGTTGGGTCCGCAGGGCGACGGCAAGTCAACAAAGGAATGGGACGACACGGAACAGAAGAAGTCGATGATGATTCCCATCGCCAACATCTTCTTCATGACCGTCGGACAACTCGGCACGTGGATTACCGCCTACTATGCCTACCACTATCACTGGCAGGATGTCTATCGCTTGGAAATGCTTATCCTGCTGGTGCTGATGCTGGGCGTGATAGCCATCGAGAAATTCCGTGGATGGGATGAGCGCGACGAGTCGGCAGTCTCGGAGGACGACGAACCGCTGATTACTGACAATCGCCGTCCATGGTCGCTGAAATACATGGGCAACGTCACTGCCGCCAGTATCGCCTGGTGTGCCGCTGCCTTTGTACTGGTGTATGGCAAGACACTCGACTGGTTTCACTCGCCCAAAATTACTGTGGCCTGTGCACTGTTCTTCGTGTTCCTCTTTGCCAATATGCTGATTGACAAGAATAAGACCGAGGACGAGCGTTATTTCCGCTATGAGATATGGACATACCGCAACATCCGACTGGCTACAGTGCTCTATTGCCTGGCGATGGTGCTCAACACCAGTTCGTCGCTCACCAATGCCATTGCATCGATAGGCCTGTCACTCGACACCTATCTGAACAATATGCTTGCCAACTGGGCACCGTTAGGCTACCTCATCGGAGCCGTCACCATCATCGTGCTTCGCTCGCGTGGCGTGGCCTACAAATGGGTGTTCGCCATCGGCTTCGGCATTTTTGCCTGGACCATGTGGTTCACTTACAACCAAGTGCAGCTGCAGGCCCGCTATGAGGACATCCGCATGCTTTCCATTGTGCGCAACTGCGGCATGTTCATGCTCTACTGCATCTGCATGGTCTATGCCTACCAGCGGCTGCCCTACCGGCTGATGCCCTCGTGGATTCACATCATGCTCATCAGCCGCTCGGTGATGGGACCCGCCATCGGAGCCGCCATCTACGGTGCCGGTATGCAGCACTATCAGCAGCAGTTCATCCACTCGCTGTCTGCCATGAACGACAACCTGCGTATGGTCAACCTGCAGGCGATGCTTCTCGCCGTGAAGGAGATGGCAGGCTGGACGCTCTGGGCATGTCTCGCCATCGTCCTCATCCTGCTCATCATCCCATGGCCCAAGCGACAACTGAAGGCAACTGAGATTCCCGAAGACGTAATATCTAACCCTTAATAAAAATTGCAATTATGAAGAAAAGTATCAAAACCCTGCTTGCTCTTAGTTATTATAATCTCAAGTTATTTTGGATATATTTCTTCTTACATTCTTACTATTTTTGAGATCGTAAAATAGTAAAATATCTTTTGTACTTTCAGAATTTTATTGTACCTTTGCACCCGATGATGAGTCACAAAAACGGCTGGTGGCTCGTCAGCGGGTGTTAATTGAATGCAATTCATAGCAGAACAAGGAGATTAGAAAGGTCTCTTATCCGTAACCCTCAAAATTCTCAATCTCCCGAATTGCCCATATACAAAGAAATCCTGCTGATTCTTCCGAAGTTACGAAAAAAGTCTGACTTTAGAAAGCAATTTTGGAGAATTAACGCAACAAAGTGCATAGACAAAGGCATTTCGAGGATTTAGAGCCCCTTGATAAGGGGCGGCTATAATGCAGGGATGTACAAATTTGGGAGGAATAAAGGGAACGATGATGGTATCCGCTGGTGCCAGCAGTTCGTCATCCGCTCGACCTCAGGTCGCTTGGCTCGTCCAAGAACTACGAGGACTCTGTCCGTCGCTGTTATGAGATGGAACAACAAGTAGCGAAGAAAGACAGCACAGCAAAGAGACTAATGATGGAGTCTGACAAAATAAGGAAATGCTGGAATGAAATACAAATAGCCTGAACACGCAAATGGTTCAGGCTATTTAAATTTCTTCAATTAACACATAGCTATCACTTACACTCGTTAAGTATCTCAACGATCTCGTTGGGTGTGAGTTGCTTGCAGCAGCCGGGGGTGATGATGGTGCTGGTAGCAATAGCGCAGATGGTGTCATCGTCGAGAATGATACCCATTTCGGTGAAAGTGGTGGGCAGACCCAATTCGCGGATGAAGTCTGCAAGGAAGTCAATGCCCTCGTCAGCATCCTGCACCAGCCAGACTTCCTGTGCCCAGCGACGGAATTTCTCTTCTGCGCTCTTGTAGATATGTCGATAGAGGACTGGGTGTAGTACAGCCAATCCCTGACCATGATTACAGTCGGTATAGGCTCCAAGCTGATGCTCTATCATGTGGCACTGGAAGTCAGTCATCTTGCCAAGTTTCAGAATGCCATTTTCACCCATCGCCGATGCCCACATCAGTTCAGAGCGGGCAAAGTCATCGTCGGGATTGGCGATGAGAGCCTTCAGGTTCTTGATGACGCTACGTTGCACGGCCTCGTTGATGCGATCGCTGAGATTGCATGTGTGCGGGTGGCCGAAATAGGTCTCCATACAATGGCTCAGCGTATCGAAGGCTCCGCTGATGACCTGCTTCATCGGCACCGTCTTCGTCAGGTCAGGGTCGAGGATGGCAAAGTCGGCAAATACACCCCACATGGCGCCCTTCACTTTTTTCTCTTCGTCGGTAATCACGGCTCCGTTGTTTTGTTCTGAGCCAGTACCG
>CACWWZ010000059.1 GCA_902764705.1 uncultured Prevotellaceae bacterium
TGTCCGGGCTGGTTGCAGGGATTGGGAACGAAGTCCTCCTTGGGAACAGCATTGTCCAAGGCAGGATCGAAGTCGCGGATTACCTGGAACGAGCGCTTTGCCTTGAAGTTTTCGTCGATAGGCAATGGATGGTTGCCGAGACCAAGCCAAGAGTCCTTGTCGCTGAGGTTCCAGAAGGTCACGTTCTTGATGACGTTCTTATACTTGCGGAAAATCTTGAAAAGACGGTTGTACTGGTCCTCCTGCAGCGTAGCGATATAGGGAGCCTGAGGCTTAACTTCGCCACGTGAGAAGCGCAACTGGCCACCGCTTTCGGTATTGGTACGGAGGTCGAGCTCGGTGATGTGAATGGTATTCACAATCTCAGAGAAACGCTGGATGGCCTTCTCGAGCTGGTCCTCGTCGGGGAAGTAGATATTATAGTGACCCTGCATACCGATACCGTCGATGGGTACACCAGCGTCCTTCATCTTCTTCACCATATTATAAATACGCTCGCGCTTGCCATTATCCACACAGCTGTAGTCGTTGTAGATCAGGACACCTGTAGGATCAGCCTCACGGGCAAACTGGAAGGCCTTGGCAATGAACTCGTCACCGCAGAGCTTGTAGTGACGGCTCTGGCGATAGGGATCAGGAGCCTGTCCGCGACGTCCGAAACCACCGAAGCCACCAAAGCCGTTATCATCGGCCATAGCCTCGTTCACTACGTCCCAGGCATAGACCACGTCCTTGTAGCGGTTGACGACGGTGTGGATGTGTTCGCGCAGACGCTCGTAGAACACTTCCTTCTTGACTTCCTTGCCCTTCTTGTCGGTAAACATCCAGTCGGCAAACTGTGAATGCCAGCACAGGCAGTGACCACGCATCTTGATGCCATTCTCACGACAGAAATTGGCAATCTTGTCGGCCTTCTCGAAGTTCCAAACACCCTCCTTCGGGTGAATCTCGCCCGGTTTCCAGTCGTTCTCAGCAGTCACGCTATTGAACTGTTTCTTGACAATCTCGCTCTGAACGGGGTCGGAGATGTTGTTCTGGTTGACAGCTACACCGATTGTGAAATAATCTTTGTAGGCATCTTTCAGGCTGGGTCCTGCGAAATAGTCTACAGGACGTCCCCACTGTGCCCATGCACCCATGCATGTCATTGACAGCACGACGGCGAGGGCGGTTTTCATTGTTTGTTTCATTTGTGTTGATTTTAGGAAAAAAATTAATAAAATTATCTCGATATTCCGATATTGGGTTATTCCTCCCACGACAATGTCTTTTTCTTGAGGTCCTTGTCTAAGGAACTGGTTCCGATAAGCAGCTCATACATACCGGGCTTCACACGCATGGTATTCGTCTCGGGATCCCAGAACTCAAAGGCCTTGCGGTCGAACGTCAGCTTGACGGTTACCGTCTGTCCGGCTTTCACATCAACGCGCTGGAAAGCACGCAACGACTTCAGCGGACCGTCGGGGTCCTGCATATTACGGATGTAGAGCTGTATGGTTTCCGAACCGTCACGCTGACCCACGTTCGTCACGGGAACGTCAATATGGAACCCCTGCTTCCCGACGTTTGTGGGGATGAGGGCGGGTTCACCCACTTCAAACTGCGTATAGCTCAAGCCATAGCCGAAGGGGAACAGCGCATCGTTGAAGTAGCGATAGGTGCGTCCCTTCATCGAGTAGTCCTCATAGTCGGGCAACTGGCTGCTCGACTTATAGAACGTAATAGGCAGCTTGCCACTGGGGTTCACGTCGCCAAACAGCACGTCGGCCACAGCCGTACCACCCTCTTGTCCTGGATACCACGCCTGCACGATGGCGTCGCAACTCTCCGTCTCAGGCTGCAGAGCAATGCAAGAGCCCGAGCAGTTGACGAAGATGACCTGCTTGCCGGCAGCCTTCAACGCCTTCAGGAACTCACGCTGCACCTTCGGCAGTTCGATGTTGGTACGGTCGCCACCCTTGAAACCTTCAATATCCACGGGCATCTCCTCGCCTTCCAATGCCGGCGAGATACCACCCACGAAGATGACCTTATCGATGCCTTTCAGCTGGGCAATGGTCTCCTGATAGTCGATAGGCAGTTCCTTAGCGACATTGATTTTCAAGTCTGCGTTGTAAGTATGGATATGCGAGAAGCGCACTTCAATGTTGTAGCTCTTGCCCTTTTCGGCCTGGATGGGCACGCGGTTAGGAGTGGTTCTCCAAATATGGTGACGGAACTTGCGCTCACCATCGATGTAAAGTTCGAAATGACCCGTACCCTCGACGTTCACCACATACTCACCAGCCTCCTTGGGGGTGAAGACGGTCTCGTATTTAGCCGAGAAATCTTCAATCTGTACGCCGGGAGCAAAGTTGTGCATACCTGCAGTAGTCACAGCCAGCGGTGTGGTGTAGTACTGCGTAGTCACGGGCTTGCCCTCCATGCGACGGTTGTTCCAGAAGGTTCCCTTCATACCTTTCTTGCCTTCGAAGCTGCACTGGTTAGCCAACTGGCATTCCATGACCTGGTCGTAGGTCAGGTCACAACCCTTAATATAGTTGAGAGTTGAGGGTTTAGAGTTGAGAGAAGAGCGTTTCACTTTCAGTTTGCTACAGATACCGTCGAGAATCGTAACAGTATGGTTGGGCATACCGTTGTAGTTACCCCACATCATCGGGGCGTTATCGGCATTGGGACCAATAATAGCAATTTTTTCTGCGTTTTTCTTCAAAGGCAGGATATTTTCCTTATTCTGTAACAAGACAATGCTCTGACGCGCCATATTCAAAGAGAGGTTGGCCGACTCCTTCGTAGACATCGCAGAATACGGAATCTTCGACCACTCTACCAGCGAGGGGTCGTCCATCTCACCCAAGTCGAAACGGCCTTCCAACAGGCGGATGACGTGCTTGTCGACTTCTGCCTCGGTAATAAAGCCGCGACGTACGGCATCGGGAATGCCCTTATAGGCGTATGCGAAGCCACACTCCACATCGGTACCGGCCAGCGTAGCCTTCGCCGAAGCGTGAATGGAGTCGCTAGAACTCTTGTGCGAGGTGTAGAAATCGCTGACGGCACCGCAGTCGCTCACCACCAGATACTTAAAGCCCCACTCGTCGCGAAGGATTGTCTGCAACAGACGGTTCGAGCCACAGCAGGGATCGTCGTCCAGACGCTGGTAGGCGCACATCACCTCACGCACCTTACCGTCCTGTACACAGGCCTTGAAGGCTGGCATATAGGTTTCCCACATATCACGTGGCGACACATCGGTCAGGTTGGCCGAGTGGCGCGTATATTCCGGGCCGCTGTGTACGGCGTAGTGCTTGGCACATGCCCACAGCTTACGATACTTCGAATCCTCAGGCCCCTGCAGGCCCTTTACGACTTGCACACCCATGACGCTCGTCAGATAGGGGTCCTCACCGTAGGTTTCCTGTCCCCTGCCCCATCGCGGGTCGCGGAAGATGTTCACATTTGGCGTCCACACGCTGAGGCTATGGAACTTCTCGTCCTCACCAGAGCCGCGCAGCATGCGTTCGTTATACTGTGCACGGAACTCCGTCGAAGCCACGTCGAAACACTTATACAGCAGGCCTGGATTAAACGACGACGCCATTGCTATCGGCTCTGGGAACACGGTGACGTTACCCTGATTGGCCGCACCATGCAGCGCCTCGCTCCACCAGAAGAACTTCTTGATACCCAGACGGGGGATGGCGGGGCTCTCGTCCAACATCAGCATGGCCTTTTCCTCCAGCGTCAGTCGTGAGCACAAATCCTTCGCACGTTCCAGTGCCGAGAGGTTCGGATTCTGGTAAGGGTATGTCTGTGCCGACACCATCAGGCCGGCACAGCACACCACGATTATTGATAATAAGCGTTTTTTCATATTTTCGATTTATTCTTCAATCTTGATGATAAAACCTCCACGAGGCTGACAAGCAATGCTTTCAGGCAATGCTTCCAGCGAGGTAATGCTCCAGGGCGATTCGGCATTGCCACTGTCGGCAAACAGCGTCATCTTGGCACTCAGGTCCGTCAGAATGCCTGCAGGAATAGCCAGCGTCAGCGCATCGTCCGTACCGTTAATGCCTGCCACATACCACGTCTTGCCGCTTTTGCGGGCCAACACGACACTCTCGCCGGGATAGCCTGACACAAAGCGTGTCTCGTCCCACACCGTAGGCAACTGCCCGAGGAAGTCCTGCACCTCCTGAGGCTGAGAGAGAAAGCTCTCCGGACGGTCGGCCAAATGTTGCAAGCCGCTCTCGTAAAGCACCGTCAGTGCCAGTTCGTGGGCATTCGACGTGATGTGCGGATGCTGCGAATCGCTGAAAGCACAGGGGGTATAGTCCATCGGACCAATGACATTACGCGTATAGGGCAGCGTGGCGTTGTGGCTGGCGGCCTTCTTCGTGAAGTGAGGCACGTTGTTATACCATTCAGCGCCATAGACGCCCTCGGTGGAGAGCAGGTTCGGATACGTTCGCTGCCAACCGCGAGGAATGGGTGCACCGTGGAAATTTACCAGCAGATGGTGACGGGCGGCACTCTCCAGCAAGTCCTGGCAATAGTCCATATTCGCCTGATTGTCGCCGCTGAAGAAGTCGATTTTTACTCCTGCCACACCGATTTTCTCGCACCAGGCAAACTCCTTCTCCCTGTCTTCGGGCTTGTTCAGACGGAACTTCGGACCAGGGGCGCCGTTCACCCACCCTATGCAGGAATTATACCATATCAGCGGCTTAACGCCTTTGGACAGCGCATATTTCACGGCATCCTCTATGGTCTTGCCTTCGTTCGAAGCCACTTTGTCCATCTCGTCCCATTCGGCGTCAATAAGCACATAGGGCAACTTCAGCGCGACGGCCATATCCACATATTTCTTGATGATGTTATAGTCGTTCGACCCGTGGTTGTTGGCCCAATAGATCCACGACACCACACCGGGCTTGATCCAACTGGTATCAGTCATCTTCGACGGTTCGCAAACGTCCGTCACCAGCGTCGACTGTACAATATCAGCCAGTTTGCCGATGATGACGACGCGCCACGGGGTGTGCCAGTCTCCCGTCAGGTTCAGGTCGTTCTGGTCTTGCACCACACGGAACACCTCGCCATCATTAAAAAGGCTCGACGCACTCTGTCCGCGCTCGATATTAGCCTCGGTAATCAGCGCATAAATCCCACCTCCTTTGGAGGGGCTGGGGGAGGCTTCTATTAACAGCGGATAACCCCAGTGGGTATTAATCTTCTCTTGAACCATGGAACCACCGAAACCGCCCAGCGTCTTCACGTTGGCAGTGGTCGTCATGGGGAAGAATCCCTCATAGCCGTCGCTCCACTGTTGCATCCAGCGCTTCGTACCCTCGGGAATGATATAGGCCGTGTGCTCGTCGAGGTGATTTTGGTTCTGCAGGTTCGAGTATTCATAGCGGAAGGCAATGCCGTCGTTATACACTCTCAGCACCAGATTGCCGCAACGATACTCGTTAGCCTCGTTCGTGCAGTGCAGGCGCTTGCCAGTCAACATCCAGTAGTCATTCTTCACGGGACCTGTCCAATTCACGAAGTCCTTATTATTCAGGCCCATGCCCGTCAACTCCAACGCCTTCTGGCCCTGATAGTTCACCACCAGGTTTTCACCCTTCACCTCCACGTTCAACAGCCCGTTAGGCGAAGCCATCGTCTGGTGCTCCTTGGGGGCCACACCCAACAGGAAGCGGTCCAGGAACGACTCCACAATGGGGAACTGGCTTTGGGGCAATTGACAGTGTCCGTGCCCGCCAACCACGCTCCACGACATGCGGTCGGAAATGCCGAAGCGTTGCCATACCTGATAGGCAGCTTTTGCTGAATAGAACATTGAGCTGTCGGCCAGCCATTCGTAGTCGGTATTGCCCAACAGCAACAAGGCGCGCGGACAAACCATCGCACACAATTCGTGCTGGTCGTAGGGCAGCTGGTAGACGCTGTCGCCACGGAAGTTCTCCTTCTGACTCTCCAAGAACCAGTGATAGTCGGTCTTGTCGATATCCTCCAGATTCTTGCCGGCCAACGTCAACTCGTGCGACTTTCTCCATGCTGCCGCACCACCGCCGCCAGGCTCCTGGGCTATGGTTAGGGCGATACGCTCGTCGAAGGCACCACAGTAAAGCGCCATCTTGCCGGCATAGGAACAGCCCGTTACGCCGATACGCTTCACGTCAATCTTGGTCTTCTCGGGACCCAGTTGTTGCAGTCCGTCAATCAGTCGGCTCATGCCCCACGCCCACTCACTATAGGCTCCGTTGTCCTTCAGCTGGGGATACAGGCGGTCGAACGCGTGCTCACCCCTGTCGTGATGCTTGCCAAACTGCTTGTAGTCGTTCACCTGCGCCGAGGTGAAGGTGGTGGTGGCAATCGCCCTGTCTTCGAACAACTGACGGGGCAGGGCAATCATGTCCGTACCGATCATCAGCGCATAAGGGGGCTGTCCGACCTTCGGATAGCGCAGCGTCGACTTCAGCGTCAGCGTCTCCTTGCCGACTTTCACGTCGACAATCAGCGTGTCGCCGTCCATGCGGGCCTTCACCTGCTTGGGTTTTACGGCAGGCTTCTCGCCGATGCCGTAGTGCTGAATCATGTGTCCGATGTCGCTGCGACGACGGCTCCAGTCAGCAAAACCAGTGAGACCCTCGAGGGCATCAGGCAGTTCGCGAATAACGGGCAACTGGTCGGCAGCAGGCATCACGGGCTTCTGCAATTTGCTGCCCGTGTTTTCTACGTCGTAGACGAGGGGGACGGTCTGCGACCATCCCGCCTCGACGACTAGCGCAAGTAATATAGTTGATAATAGTTTCCTCACGTGGTTCAGTTTTAAAGAAAAGAAAAAGGGATTAGCAATTACTTCAGCTTCTCGAACAGTTTATTCTTCTCCAGTGTCCAGTCCTTACGGTCGAGCAACTGGGGCTTCTTGCCGATGAACATCTTGGCGGCTTCCTTGTCGCCCTTCAGCTGCCACTTCAGCCAAGCCAGTGCGGGGATGGTGAACTCGCCGCCATGAGCCTCGCGATAGGTACCGCCGTGACCCACGGGGAAGTTGATGGCACAGGCAGGCACATGACTGATGCGCTTGAAGTCGTCCATACCGTTGCCGTATGCAATATCCTCAGGACCACCCAGCATATACATGATCGGGGTGTGCAACTCGTTCAGCTTCTCCTTCTTGGGCATCGGCATACCGCCTACTGCCTGACCGGCATTCTGCTGGTTAAAGAGTCCGCTGTTGCAAATCATGATGGCCTTGATGCGGGGATCTGCACAGTTGAACAGGGTCTGCAAGCCACCACACGACATACCAGCCACACAGATGTTCTTCACGTCCAACTTCTGGTAGTAGGGCGACTGGGGGTCGGCATTCTGCTTGATGGCCCAGTCGATGCTCTCAATCTGCTGCTCAGAGCGCGACATCGGGCCTTTATACCACTCGTCGGTCATAGGGATATTACCCGTGGCCAGCACGATGAAACCATTAGAAGCAATCTCGTTCAGGAAATTCATGTGTTCAAAGGGAGAATTGGCGCAGGCACCGTTACCCCAAACCAGAATGGGCAGCGGGTTGTTGGCGTCGAACTTCGACAGGTCCTGAGGCACGAACACAGTGTGCTCCTTCAGGTCGCTCTCCTCTTTCAGAATGGCTTTGTAGGCACCGGTTCCGCCGTCCTCGATGACGCGGCTCTTGCCCTCTTTGCAGCAACCGCCCTTGCAGTGGCCACCCTTACGGGCGCAATTCAGGAAATGAACCATCTTCTTCAGATTCTCCTCGCTGTACATGCCCATGCCGTGACCACCCTCAGGCACGAAGGTTGCCTCAGTCTTCACACCGGCATCCACCAGTTTCTCGTAGAACATCTTACCCTGGCAGCAAGGAACGACATTGTCCTTCTCGCCATGGAAAATGATGATGGGAGGATTGTTCTTGTTCACATAGTAGGTAGCACTCAGACTGCGATACTTGTCCGGCTCCTTGGCCAGCTTCGAGTCGAGCAGCACGTCTTCAGGCGAGTTCTCGCCCATCTTCATACCTTCGCCACAGTCCATAGCCGTCAAGTCTACAGGACCCGACCAGTCGCAGGCGGCATTCACCGTGCTGCTCTCGTTTAGGTAGTTACCCACCGAACCCTCCAGGTCGATGTCGTAGCTGCCCACCTTCGTCTGCTTCGTACCACTGGTCGTAGCGGTGATGGAAGCCAGGTGACCACCGCTGGAAAAACCGCTGGTGGCAATGAAACTGGTGTCGAACTTATATTTCTTGGCCTCACCGCGCACGAAACGCACCACGGCACGGATGTCGTGAATCTGGGCAGGCCACTTGGCGTCCATGCTCGAACGGTGGTTCGGACAAACCACAGCATAGCCGGCTTCCAACAGCGCTTTCACGATGGTGCCAAGGTCGGCGGCACCCTTGCTGCTGTTCGAGAACCACGCGCTGCCGTAGACGTGGATTACCACGGGATAGCTCTCAGCTTCCTGCTTGGGCAGATAGATGTCACAAGTGTGGAATGCCTGGTCGTCGCCGGCATAGTTCACGTCCTTCCACTGCTGACTGGTCTCCAGCTTCACTTCCGGCATCTGGAAACCGCCGAACCCTCCGGCGGGCTGTGCCTGAGCCAACAACTGGCTGCACAAAGCACACACAAAAATCAAAATCTTTTTCATAGTTGTAATGATAGCTTATAATGTTTTACTTTTTACCTTTTTTATCCTCCCTCCCCTTGGGAGGGTCGGGGTGGGGTCACCTTTCGACAGTAATGTCGGAGAAGTAGTGGTCGCGCAGAGGCTTGCTCACGGCGTCGCCGGTCAGCGTCAGGCGCTGCTCCAGACGGATGTCCTGCGACGAGGCACCAATTTTGACCACATATTCACCGGGCTTGATATTCCAACGGCGCTCCCCACCCTCGCGGCTATAGAAACCAAACTGCTCGGGATAGAGTTTTACACGCACACGCTTCGACTGACGGGGCTCCAGCGGCACGCGGGCAAAGCCCTGCAATTTTATAGGTGAGAGATGCGAGGCGAGAGGTGAGTTCTCAGCGGGCGACAGGTAGATCTGTGCAATTTCCGTGGCTACCATCTTACCCGTGTTCTTCACCTCGAACGACAAGTCAATATATTTATCGGTAGTCTTCGCCTCGTCGTCCAGCGCCATGTGCTTGTATTCGAAGGTGGTATAGCTCAGGCCATAGCCGAAGGGCCAGGCGATTTTACTATTTGACGATGTACTGTCTGGCGATTCAGGATAGTTGTAACAGACGGGCTCGTAGATTTCCTCGCTGGGATAGCTCACGGCAAGCTTGGCCGACGGCGACACGTTGCCAAACAGGATGTCGGCAACGGCATGTCCGCCTTCCTCGCCGGGATACCAGGCCTGAATGACGGCAGCACAACGCTCGGCAAGTCCCGAGATGACCTGTGCACGACCGCCGAACACCACCAGCACCACGGGTTTTCCGGTGGCCAGCAGACGCTCGACATATTCTTCCTGCTTGCCGGGCAGACGCAGGCCCTGACGGTCTCGGTTCTCGCCACACAGCATCACGTTCTCGCCCACGGCAGCAATGATGACGTCGGCAGAATCGGCCAGCGCCAAGGCTTCCACACTGTCGGCCTTCTCGCCCGAATCCACCTTGCGGTGCAGGATAGGATACTCCCAGGCACGCTCGTCACCGCCACCCACATTAAACTTCGTCTCAATCTCCTCCGTCCAGTCGCAACCACGGCTATACAGCAGCATGTCGCCCTCGGGCAGACGGTCCTTCATGCCTTCCAACAGGGTAATGACGTGGGGATGGTCCAAGTCCTGCTCGTTCATCTTCCAGAAATAGGTCATTGCGGGGAACGAATAGTCGCCGCACATGGCCCACATCGTGTTGGCATTGGGACCCGTGAGGAGAATTTTGAGACCAGAACCCCTCTCCGTCTCCCCCGAGGGGGAGTGATCTGAAGCCTCCCCTCGGGGAGGTGTGGTGGGGGTCAGAGGCAGAAGATTGCTGTCGTTCTGCAGCAGCACAATCGACTGTGTGGCAATCTCGTATGCCGTCTGGCGCTCCTCGGGGGTATCCAGCACTATCTCATCTTTGCTGTACAGGTAGGGCTTCTTGTCGAACAAGCCCGCACGGAACTTATAGCGCAGCACGTCCTTCACGGCACGCTCTAAGGTCGCCGGGGCCACCAGTCCGCTGTCGATGGCTGCCTGCAAATATTTGAAATTGGCACCATGCGGGAAGTCCACGTCGCAACCGCCATTGATGGCCATCGCCGCCTTCTTTGTGGCGGCAGCAAATTCTTCATTCTTCATTCTCTCTTTGAGAGTGTGGCGTTGCGAACTCAATTCTTCACTAATCGGCAGCTGGTCAATCGCCGTATAGTCGCTCACCACCATGCCGTCGAATCCCAGATAGCCGCGCAGAATGTCAATCAGAATCGTGCTGTCTGCCACACAAGTCACTCCCCCTGTGGCGGTAGCAAATTCTTCATTCTTCATTCTTAATTCTTCATTCCCCATCATGTGATATCCCGGCATCACGGCCTTGCTGTCGGCCAGACGGATCATCGTCTCGTGGGGCATCAGGATTTCCTCCATCAGTTCCTTCTCGTCGGCATCACCGCCACCGCCATAGCCCAGATAGTGCTTCGAACAGGCTCCCACACCCTTGCGCAGGTCGCCTTGCTGCAGGCCGCGAACAAAGGCCACGCCCATCAGCGCCGACAGGTACCCGTCCTCGCCGTACGACTCCTCCAAGCGGTTGAACGACGGCGTGCGGCACACGTCGACCATCGGCGACAGCGACAGCACACCACCCATCTTCCTCATGGTCGTGCTGGTCTGACGGGTTTTCAGTTCAGCCAGCTCGGGATTGAACGAACAGGCCTGCCCGATCTGCTGCGGGTATATCGTCGCACCACGGGTGTTGATGCCCGACAGCACCTCCTCGTGAAACAAAGCGGGAATGCCGCTCGGCGTATGCGTCATCAGCCACTCCTGCACAGCGGCCACACGGTCGCGCAACACGTTCGGGTCCATCGGCTTCTGGCTGGCATACTGCGAGAAATGTCCGATGCCGTTCGGTATCAGCTCCTTGCATTTCACGGTGTCCAACTGGCCCTGTTCGTCAAACAGGTCGTCCATATAGCAGCTACGCAACTGTGCGATGCGCTCCTCCTGCGACATCCGCTGGTAGAGCTCGTCAATTTTCTGTTCCATATCCTTATTCAATTCAGGCTGGCAGGCAGTCATCACCACCGCCGCACCAGTCATGATGAGGGTTCGTATGTTCATAACAGTTATGTTTTGCCTGCAAAATTACAAAATATTCTTCAACCGCCCACCCCGTCATGTAACACAAACTATTGCGTATGTAACATTCCGCTTTACTACAAGAAAAGTCTGGGCGTTTTTCCGCCCAAGACTCTTCATTTTTACTTTTTTACACTTCCGTGAATGGTCACTTTTTTCAGAAAACCAAGTCGTCTTCGATTCCCTTCCGGCCTTACCGCGAAGTGCACCCAGCGCTTGAAGGCCCTGGCCTGCTCCAGCTTCGACGAGAGAATCAGCAAGTATAGACCACTCTCGTTGATGACGGTCATTCGTCGTCTTTGGCAGTCACCCTGAATCAGGGTCTCAGCTTTGTCCTCCTTGTCAACATGGTCCTGCAAAGCCTTGCGGGTGAAGCTGTCACGCGGTCACATTTGGTGTTTTGAATGTGCAGAATGGGCGTACAAGAATGGTTTGCTTATTTAGACAAGTATATTATCTAATATATATTATATATATATAATATATATTAGATAAATATTAGTATGAGTTTTTTTTGATGATATCGAAAATAGTAAATGTGACTGTGTGACCGCGTGACTGCGTCGTGTTTGCAGGAGGTGCATGTGTCTTATTGAAAATATTCAAAAACTTTTACATAAATTATTTGGTTTGCATCGTTTTTTTTCGTAACTTTGCATTGTCAATGAGA
>CACWWZ010000060.1 GCA_902764705.1 uncultured Prevotellaceae bacterium
TCTTTTTAATGATAGCCATAACAAAATGTTTTACGTGTAATAATTTGGTACAAAGATACAACAAAAACAACCACAATGCAAGAAAAAAACAGAAAATTTCCACCTATTACGCATATTTTTGCATCGCTTTAGAGTCGCTTCAGGCAGGGAGATGCCATACACATACCATACACATGCCATATACATACCATACCCTTGAACATGGCCACAATATGGCATCATAGGGAGAAAACCGAGGCATCTCCCTGCATAACCACTACCAGCTATATGCGAAATGGATCAGGGAGCTGGATTCAGGCAACTGGCCCGAATAACGGGCATCAGTTACGGGATTATTCAAAGAGTAGCAATAGATCAGACCTGTCCCATGATTGCGAACCTAGAAAGAATTCTATTCAACAGCAGCCACTACCTCAATCTCTACCAACGCGCCCTTCGGCAGAGTCTTGACAGCCACGGCAGAGCGGGCAGGATATGGCTTAGAGAAGAACTCGGCATAGACGGCATTCATGTCAGCAAAGTCGCTCATGTCGGCCATAAACACAGTGGTCTTTACCACGTGGCTCATGTTGACGCCAGCCTCTTCCAAGATGGCTTTGACATTAGTCAGCGACTGACGAGTCTGTTCTTTGATACCACCTTCGACAAATGTTCCTGTGGCAGGATCAATGGGAATCTGACCTGATGTGTAGACGAGATTACCTACTCGGATGGCCTGACTGTAAGGACCAATGGCAGCAGGTGCCTTTGTTGTACTGATTACTTTCATTGTATGTTATATTATAAATTTGGGTGCAAAATTAATAAATAATCATCAAACTGCCGCATCTTTAAATGAAAAAGCGATGCGTCGCACACAGGAACCTTAAACCAACAACAGTTCTGGCGGACGCATCGCGAATAAACCTAGTTTATTTACCTGACTTCCTACCTCTTATAGATGTACTTCTTTATCTACCACTTCGTCGAGTATTCGTCGTACCTTTACAACAAGTGTTTTGAGGCAAAAATGGGGCGAAACCAAATTTTACCACATTTTTAATGTCATTAATAGACGGAGTTTGCTGGATTTTTTGTATCTTTGCACGCGAAAGCGTGCGAGAACGGGCGGCGCCTCGGCAGGCTTGCACCGTTTGCAGTGATTTAGGTGTTTTTCAAACAGATGTACGATATGCATAGACCCACATGCAATAAAATATCCTGGTACAGGAGAGTAATGATGCTACTGCTCTCTGTACATCTCTCGTTGGCTGTAGCATTTGCCCAATCGGATGCCACACGGGAGTTCTCTGTGGACCATCCGCTGATCTATGAGGACGTATGGGACCTGTGGCCCTACTCGTTTCTGAACGACAATGGCGACCCCGACGGCTTCAACGTCGACTTGATTCGGCTCATCATGAAGGAGCTGGACATTCCCTACGTGATCAGGCTGAAACCGTCGTTGGAAGCCTTCCGCGACCTGAAGGAAGGAAAATCGGACCTGATGCTGGGACTGGCCGTAGGATTCCACGACGAGTTTGGAAAATTCTCGAAAAATGCCGTCACGCTCTTCACCCAAAGCGTGGTGACGCCGAAGAATAAGGAGGTGGTCATCAAGCGCTTCCGCGACCTGAGCAACCACCAGGTGATAGTCTGCGACAGCTCGCTAGCCTATCACTTAATGCTGGAATACGGGTGGGGCGAGAATGCCATTCCCGTCGGGGACATGAGCGAAGCCATTCAGGAGGTCAGCGCCAAGGGCGAGGGACAGATTGTGTGGAATACCCTTTCGCTGAAATGGCTCATGCAGCGCTATCACATCGACAACCTGGAACTGACTCCCGTCAACATGCAGCACGGACAGTACAAGTTCATGTCGAACAACCAACAACTGCTCGACAAACTCGACGAGGCCTATACCAGACTCTATACCAACGACAAGATACAACCCTTGCAGGATAAGTGGTTCTATCCCGAGCGGCAGGATATGGAAGAGTCGAAAGGACTGTGGTATCTGCTGGGCGGCGGCCTGCTGCTACTCGTCTTCATGGCCGTCTATGGCATCAGTTACCATATCCAAAACCGGAAGATAAAACTCGAGAACGTCAAGCGCAACAATCGTCTGGCGCTGATTTTGCAGACCAGTCAGGTACACATCTGGACCTATGATATCAAGACGAACCGGTTCTTCTGGCACAACGACAACGGACAGGTGGCCTACACGTACTCGATGGAGGAATTCTCGCAGCGATACAGTCACGAGGATTTCGTCAGTCTGAAGTCGGCCTTGGAAAAACTCGCTGAGACCAGAAAGACCGATGAGGAAGAGAGAGAGATAGAGTTGAACCTGCGTGCCAAGGACACGGAAGGCGGCGACACCAACGACCGCGACTACCACATCGTGCTGTCTGTATTGAGCCGCGACAAGAAGGGCAACCCCGCCGTCATCATCGGCACCAAGAAGGACGTGACGGAGGAACAACAGCAGAAGCGGCTCGACGCAGAGCGCACGCTACGCTACTGGTCCATCTTCTACACCCCGATTTTGGGCATCATCCTCTTCAACAAGGACGGCCGTCTCGTCAACATCAACCCCAAGGCCTGCGACATCTTCGGATGCAATGCCGAAGAAACCATTGAAAAGGAAGTTGACATCCATTCGATGTTCAACATTGACATACAGGATCTGGAAGACGTGGACGGATACCAGGCCACCCAGACCGTCGGCCACGACAAGATAACCGAGTTCCGCCTGATGACCATCCACGACGATGCCGGCGAGATGCTGGGCGTCTTCGCCTTCTGCCGCGACATCACCACGTCGGTCAACAGCAAAGACCTGGAGCAGGAAAGCCAGAAGAAGATTGACGCGTTGCGCGACGAGCAACGACAATATATCGAGATTCTCAACGCCACCATCGGCGATACCGACATCCGCCAAGTCACCTACTCGCCCGACTCCCACACACTGACTATCTACCGGGGTACCGACACCATCCAGCATGCGTTGACTCAGACGCGTTGTATGACGCTGGTCGACGAGCAGTCACAGCGACAGGCCATGCGCCTGTTGAGCGACATGGACGACTATGAAGACAAGGTGATAGAGTATAACATCAGGACCACCCTTCGCTCTACGGGCGGTAGGCCCTTGATTCTGTATTTCCGCTTAGAGCCCTGCCACAACAACGACGGCAAGGTGAAGGAGTACTGCGGTATGCTGCGCGACATCAGCGAGATGGACTGGATTGAGCGTCAAATGAATCTGCAAACTGCAAAGGTGCAGGAGGTGGAGAATACAAAGAACAGTTTCGTAAAAAACATGGTGCAGGAGATTCGCACTCCGATGAGTGCCGTAGTTGAACACGTGGCGCAAATCAACGACGACAGTTTTTCGGCCAACGAGCCGGAACTGTGTAAGGTCATCCAGCAGAATGCCGACTACTTGTTGCACATCGTTGACAATATCCTTTTCCTGTCGCGATTAGAGGCACAGATGGTCGAAATCAACCGGCAGCCGCAGAACTTCGCTGAGTTGTTTGAGTCACAGTGCGCTACGGGATGGATGAAATTCATGAATGCCGACACCAACTACATCGTGGAGAATCCTTACGAGCAACTGACCGTTGACATCGATGCCAAGAACCTTGGCCACGTCATCGAACAGGTGACGTGCAACGCCGCGCAGCATACGAAGCGGGGCACTGTCAGGGCCCGTTACGACTACATCGGCCGTCGACTGATTATCTCAGTCGACGACACGGGCGAGGGTATCCCTGAGGCCGAGCTTACCCGCATCCAGGAGGAGGAACTGGGCGGTGCCCACAACACCAAAGGTCTGGGTTTGGCCATCACCAAGGAGTTGGTCAGCCAGATGGGAGGCACCTTCGAGATTAGTTCGGAAGAGGGGTCGGGCACCACCATCTACATCATGATTCCGTGTCACGCCTCAGTCATTAAACGCAAGAAAACCGCTTAGCCCATGAAACGCCTATATACATATATTATCATGTTGCTGCTCAGCGCCACTGCCATCAAGTCAATGGCACAGCAGCTCTCCGACACATATACCAAGCAGCGGCCCGTCGTCATTGTCTGCGACTGGGACAAGGCACCCTACGAGTTCCTGAACGACAAGGGACAGCCCTCGGGCAGCAATATCGATGTGATACAGGCTGTGATGAAGGAACTGAACCTGCCTTGCCGCTTCGTGATGAAAGACTGGAGCATCGCCCTGAAGACCTTCGAGCGCGGCGATGCCGACATCATCCTGGCCAATGCCCGCCGCTACCGTCGCGAGCCCTACGTCCTCTCGGAGAATATCGTCAACTACAATCGCATCCGCGTGGCCACGCGCTCCGATTCCGTCGGCATGGTGTCTCTCAATCAGTTGGAGCGCGATGGTGCCGTCTTCAAGCCCGGCGACTACTCCGCCTTCTACTTCATGGACGGCGACACGATGCGCAACAGCCGCATGGAGTTCCAGACGCCTAAGGTGGCACTTTTGGGCGTGCTCAACGGCGACTACAAATACTACGTGTGGGGCGAGGAGCCGTTGAAGTGGAAAATCAAGGAACTCAACCTCGAGGGCATCGTGCTCAACGACGTGGGCATCCCCATCTCTGAAATCCATATCATCGGCCGCGACCGGCAATTGATCGAGCAGATAGACGACCAGTACTCGCGTCTGAAGCAGAGAGGAGAGATTGCTGCCATTCAGGACCACTGGTTCCATCCCGAGCGTGTACACGACCACTCGTCGCCGATGGTCTATTACATCATCATCGCCGTGCTGCTGCTATCGGCCCTCTGCTACTTCCTCGCGCGACTGGCAAAGGCCCACGTGCAGAGCGCCGCCCGCAAATCGACGGAGTTGAACGGCATGATGTACAAGGCCCTGCACATGGGCAACTTCAACATCATGGTCTATGACATCAAGAACGACCGGATGACCAACAACTACGGCCAGATACTGCCCAAGGAAGGTCTGACATTAGAGGAATTCACAAACCACATCCATCCTAGCCAGCAACAGGAGTTCACCCAGAAGATGAAGCGCCTGACCGACGGCCGTGAGCGCCAATTTGTGCTGAACAAACTGTTCAACAGCGCCACCGACGACGCCCCCCATTGGCTCAACTTCCACGGCCACGCCATCCTGGAGCTCGACAACGAGGGACATCCCGCCTACGTCGTCAACGCCATCCACGACGTCACTCACGACGTTGAGGAGAACAAGGCCGAGCGTGAACTCGTCAAGAAATACGAGCAACTGTCGAACATCCCGTTCATCGCCATGTCGTTCTACGACAAGAACGGCTGGCTCATCGATCTCAACGACAACATGCGGAAACTCTGCGGCATGACTGACGACAACCCTGAGAACAAGCGATTCTGGGAGACCGTCTGCATGTTTGATGTTCCGCTGTTCCGCAACATCTACTCGCCCGACAGCCGGAGCGACATGCTTGTCTGCCAGCACATGGACTACCCCGAGATGGGCATCAACCGCTACATTGAGTTCTACATCCTGCCGCTGTTCAACAGCGATGGCGAGATCTGCAACTACTTCATTACCGCGCTCGACATCACCGATGACCGCAACCGCGACCACGACCGCCATCTGCACGACAAGGAGGTGCAGACCATCATGACCGATATTGAGCGTAAGAAGCAGACTCTGGCCTTCCTCTTGGAACATAGCGACCGCCACTTAGAGCAAGGCGACGACGGCAGGATGCGCATCATCGTCGATAACACCAGGATCGAGGAGGCCCGCCGACAGTTGCAGGCTGTCACCACGTTGGCCGACGAGAGTGTTAGGCTGAAGAGTGGCTTTATGGCGTCAATGACCCACGAGTTGCGCACGCCACTGAACGCCATCGCCGGATTTACCAGCGTCCTCGACACGCTGGGCGACAATCCTGAGCGTGGCGAGTACGTCCGAATCATCCGAAACTCCAGCGACATGCTGCAGCGACTCATCAACGACATCATCGAGGCCTCGTCCATCAGCGGCGGTACGCTCACCATCAAACCCGGGACCATCGACTTTGCCACTGCCTTTGACGACATCTGCCTGACCCTCCAGCAGCGCGTGCAAGGCAAGGAGCTGAAGTTCATCAAGGAGAATCCATATGACACCTTCGTCACCACGCTCGACTTTGAGCGCATCCAGCAGGTGCTTACCAACTTTGTCACCAATGCCGTGAAATTTACCGAACAGGGCCACGTCCGACTGGGCTACCGCTACGAGAAGCACGGCATGTACCTCTACTGCGAGGACACCGGCATTGGCATCCCTAAGGATAAACAAAAGAAGGTGTTCGACCGCTTCGTTAAGCTCGACGAGTTCGTGCAGGGCACCGGCATGGGACTGGCCATTTGTAAGTCGATTGCTGAAAGTTGTGGAGGCGACATCGGCGTCATCAGCGCTGGCGAAGGCCGTGGCTCCACCTTTTGGCTCTGGATTCCCTGCGAGAACCACGCCTAATTCTTAGCTATCACCTCTATTTGATACTGACGCAGAGCATGGTGAGGTCATCGCTCTGCTCAGCGCCGTCGACGAACGCGTCAAGGGCGTATTTCATTTCGTCTATGAGGAAGTGGGAGCGTGTCTTGGGGGTACGCTCGCCGAAGGGCTGTGTGGACTCGCGGAGTACACGGAGCATGCGCTTCTCGCCGAACTGCTCCTGCATGCGGTTCTCGGCCTCGTTGACGCCGTCGGTGTAAACGAAGAGCGAGCTGCCGCGGATGTTGTCGAGATGGCCTCCGACGAAGGTGAAGTCGGGCCAGAGTCCGATGGGGACGTTGGATTCGACGTCGAGAAAGCTGAATACGGTCTGTGCGGTGTGCATGCGGCGCTCGCCGTAGACGGGCGAGTTGTGGCCACAGTTGCAATAGTCGAGGTGGCCGGTCTTGAGGTCAATGATGCCGATGAACATGGTGACGAAGACAGCGTTCTCATTGTTGACGGACATCGTATCGTTCAGTTTGGAGGCAATGACCTCTGGGGGGAATCCCTCCTTGGCGACGGTGCGGAACAGATTGACGGCAACAGCCATGGTGAGCGAAGCGGGGATGCCCTTGCCGCTGACGTCGCCCACGCAGAAGCAGAGACGGTCGTCCTGGAGGAAGAAGTCGTAGAGGTCACCGCCCACTTCCTTGGCGGGCACAATGGCAGCGTGAAGGTCTATATCGCGGCGGTCGGGAAAAGCAGGGAAAGTACGGGGCACCATCGACATCTGGATGTCGCGTGCGATGCGCAGTTCACTGTCGATGCGCTCTTTAGCGGTGGTCGTGTCAGCCAGTTGGTTGTAGGCTTGACGCAGTTCCTGCATCTGCTTGCGGCGGCGGAAGTAATAGAAGATGAAGAAGGCGATGGTGATGAGGATGATGGCCAAGGCGGCCTGTATCTGCAGGTCCATCTTGGAGAGGCGCAGATCTTTGGTCTCGTTTTCCGCCCGTGTCACGTCAATCTGTGCGGCATACTCGTAGGACATCTTCTGCACCTCAGCGGTGTTGGCTGAATCGCGATATTCCTTGTAGTGCACCTGGTAGAGGTAGGCTTGCCGGTAATCACCGAGTTTGGCGTAGGCTTTGGCTATTAATTCCAGACGGTCGCTGCCGCCCTTGATGTTGGTGGCAATGTCCAGGGCCTCGGCGTAGCGACCGTTCTTCATGGCGTAATAGTAATTGACGACGGGGCCGAAGCTGTCGTCGTGACCGTTGTCGCGCTTCAATTTCTCGCGCTCAGCGTAGGCACGATTGAAGTCATCGCGGCTGTACTGGTCGCCGATGTACGCGATACAGATATAACTCCACGCTGTCAGTCTGTGCTGCATAATGACGTTGGGCTCGGACAGTGCATTGCGGGCGCAATCAAGCACCTTCTCGGGATTATCCAGATTGACGTAGATTTTCGCCAACCCAAGGTAGGAAGCGGCGGCACTCTCGTCGGGGAAGAAACGGTGCTGGTAGTTGATGGCCTCAGTGAACTCGTGCTCGGCCTGGGCGAAGTGGCGCAGGCCCGACGACATGGTGGCCAAAGCGTACGTGGACGTGTAGAGTCCGAACTTGCTATCGTGCTGGTAGGCATAGTCGTGAATCTGGTGGGCCAGCTCCAGACCACGCGTGCGATTCACCTTGGTGAAGCTGTAGATGGCCTGGTTCGTCCACGCCTTATAAAACAGTCGCTCTTGGCTGGGTCCAGCCTCGCGGCACGCCTCTATCAGCTGATCGGTAATAAGCATGAAGCTGTCGATCGCGCTCGAGCCGAAGTAGCGGTACATCTCCTTCTCCAGCTGCGCGATGCGGTCGTCACCGGCACCCGATGTCTGCGCCACCACGGCCAGCGTTGCCATAACAGCCGTTAACGCGGCCACGTATAGTCTCCTCAGCATGATGAATACGTTTTTCTTCATTTCTCTACAACAATGGCCACCGACCAGTGGGTGCGCTTCAGCGGGGTGTAATAGACGCGCGACGGCACGCCGTTCACCTCCAGTTCAGCCACGCCACGATGGTGATTCTTCAGGCTGGCGACGAATGCCTCGTCGCTTATGGTGACGATGTCCCCTTCGGGGTGGGCAAAACAGGTGCCATCATCGTTCAATATGACGATGAAGAAATCGTCGTTCCCAAGCAACCGATAGTTGTTCAGCAGCTCGTCGTTCCTCACCTCGTCTTCTATCTGTCGCAACTGGTCTATCATCCACTCCTGAGTCATGTCGGCTCCACAAACACATGCTAAGCGACCCTGCGCATCGATAATTGGCGTGGCAAACGTCATGTAGTAACCGCTAGTCACGTTTAGGTCATCCTCGTAATAATACGGCTCCGACCAGAAACTCTCCTTCTCCTTCATGCCCTGCACGTACCACGTCGATGTGGTATAGTCGTGGCGTGCCGAGCCCACGAGCGTCAACACGAACTCCGTCGAGTCGCCCTGATGTACGTAAGGCTGGAACCACCGGCCCTCTTTGGGGAAGTAGTTGGGCACGAAGGCCGCAAAGTAGCCGATGACGTCAGGGTTCAGGCTGGTCTTACTACCGAGGGCCGCGATGACAGTCTGTGGCGACTCCAAGTGCTTCGCCACCTCGTCGAATACGTTCTCCGCATTCATCTCCACACCCCTGAAGGTCTTCGACAGTTTCTCCGCCACTACGTTTATCATGCCGACATAGCGCGCGTTACGCTCTGCCCGAACCGCATAGCTTAGTGCCACCGCCAGTAGCACTACCGCCACCAGCGCGCCGATGACCACCGGCCACAACCATTTTTTGAGATTGGTATTTGTATCCATAGATTCAATGATTTGTTTGACTTTTTCTCGGCTGCAAAGATACAAAAAAAGCTTGAAAAAACAACGGATTTTGATAATTCTTTGCAAGCAAAGCGTCTTTTTAGGCCGGGCGAACGCAATTCTGTCTAAAATAAAGGCAAAACACGACTTTCCACCCCGTCAATAGCATATCTATTCCTTTCGTTACAAATATTACGAGCAGAATTTATTTTTCTCTGAACGAAAAAAGAATTACTTTATTTGTATTCGTAGAGTTGGATGTGGAGAATCTTCCATTCTCCAACGCTGATGCGGGCATGGCGGCCCTGATAACTCTGATCGCCATTATGACGGCGAAGATATTGTACCTGACCCTGATGGTCGAGTCGTGACGAAAAACAACTATTGTTAAATATGACTGCAATGATAATGATAATTCAGTAATTATCACTATCTTTGCCGTTAGATTTGTAATATGAAAAGGATTATCAGAGAGACAAAGCCGATAGACATTACCGATGTCATGCAGGTAATCGAGGCTGCAAAGAAGATTATGCGGTCTTCTGGCAACATGTACCAATGGGGAGACGGCTACCCGTCTGAGTCTGTCATCTTCAGCGATATGGAGAAGCATGGTGGCTATGTCATTGAAGATACTGGGCGCATCGTCGCCTATTTTGCCTTCCTACCCTCTCCTGAGCCTACCTATTCAAAGATATACAATGAAAGAGAATAGAATCGTTTTTGTTGACTACCTCCGTGTGGTTGCCTGTTTTCTGGTGATGCTGGTACATGCCAGTGAGAACTTCTACGCTGCTGACGCCTCTGGGTTGGCTGGTAATGTTTCGATGCTCGTTAATGAGCAGAACCGTTTTTGGGTGGCATTCTACGATGGAACATTAGGTAGGATCAGTGTGCCGCTGTTTATGTTGGCAAGTGCCTTCCTGCTGGTGCCTCTCAAGCCGGGAGTCAGAATGGTTGATTTCTACAAACGCCGATTCAAGCGCGTGCTGACACCTATGATTGTATTTATGCTCCTCTATACCTTCCTACCCTTACTTTGGGGACAGATGACGTGGGAGCAGTCGTGGACGGACTTTACGATGCTGCCATTCACCTTTCCGTCAATGGCCGGACATCTGTGGTTCATGTACCCGCTCATCTCACTCTATCTCATCATGCCTGTTGTCTCGCCGTGGTTGGAAAGGGCATCAGCACGCGATGAACGACTCTTTCTCTGTATCTCTTCTCATGCATCAAGCAACAGCAGGCACCCCGATGGATTACAAGTCTGTCGAAGCTCTCATTCGGTATGTACCTGATGCACCTTTTCTTCCTGAGCAATATTGCCCCCATCTTTGTCGCTGGTGATCAGTCAAAACCGCTCGTCCCAGTATGGTTGGCCATCCCTTGTATTGCTTTGCTGACGTTCTTATGTTGTGCCATCACCACGAAAATCGTTTCGTACGTGCCAGGCAGCAAATGGATTATTGGATAGAATAATAAGGAAATATGAAACCAGAATATGAAATTAAAAATACAATGAAGAAGATTTTATTAGCATTTACAATGCTGCTGGCAATGGTTGCATGCACAAATAAACCGGCGACGGCAGTTGAAGACTACGAAGTAAACAGTGAGGTAGCCTTTGAGGTGGCCAAGAATTACTTCTTTAAGAATGATCAGGTGATTCCTGAATACCCGAAAATTACCACAGAAGAAGAGTTCAACAAACTCTTCGGCATGGTCACGACTATGGGCGAGAACGGCAAGCCTACAGCCATCGATTTTACTAAGCAGTTTGTATTGGCTATCGTTCTGCCAGAAACAGACTTCGCAACGGAAATCAATCCCGTGAAGGTGGAGGAAAAGGGCGACTCGCTTCTCTATACTTACGATGTGAAGACAGGCGAGAAACAGTCATTCAGTATCCAGCCCGTTTCCATCATTATCCTCGACAGGAAATACGAGAACAAAAGAGTTGTGCTTGTCAATGAGCGGGAAACATACTATTTCCCTGCCATTGACCGCTATCTGGCAGACTCCATCGGTAGCCGCTATGCAAAGGGCGAACACTGCGTACCTATCCACAGCATCGTGAGAGTTGACGAGCGTAATACAGAGGACATCCTCGTATGGGGCGATTTCTGGGTCTTCAACTACAATCAGGTGGGCGACACGCTGAAATGCATCTCTGGCGGCAGCCATCCTGGACTGATGCACATCCGACAAACAGAAAAGGGCTTTGAAGTGACAGCCTTCGACCAAGTGGAGGATGGCTCCAGATACTTGCCTACGGCTAAAAAGATCTTCGGTGACAAGTTCGATGCCTTTAAGACCATCAACAGCGATGAGAAGAATCGTGAAAGACTGAGAGCAGAAGGGTTGGCGACTTATGCCAAGAAAAACGGCCTCGCAGTCACCATGTATCAGGACTATGGCTGGCCAGCCAAGAAACTAAAGGAATAAATATGACGACAATGAATAGACCAAATCCCAACGAGGTATTTCCAAATCCTAACCTGCCACGACTTTGTTTTATCAAGAATGTGGTAAAGAATCCGCGTATCATCATCGGTGACTATACCTATTACGATGACGTGGATGGTGCTGACCAATTTGAGAAGCACGTCACACACTTCTATGACTTCATAGGTGACAAG
>CACWWZ010000061.1 GCA_902764705.1 uncultured Prevotellaceae bacterium
ATATCTATTTTCTTCATGTTATTCAATGTAATTAATATAGTTAAACGAAGAGGAATGATATGGTATGCGTAAAGCTACTATCGTTCCGTTCCAACGCAATCCATGAGGCATCGAATAAAAGGTGTCCAAATTACAACTCTTTAGATAAAGGCTGCTACCTGATATCATCAAGTATTGTCCACCCAGTCCATGAATCAACATTTGTTTAGAGGTTCTGATACCAAAACCGCGATTTTCCGCGTCAGGAAGATTTTTACTGGAAAGTCCTCTATTAGCAGCTTTGATGGCTTCCATATCTGATAATATCTCATTGTCAGGAAGTTTCTCGTAACTGCCCAGCAGGCTCACTCCCCTATCAGCTATGCAAACATCTAGAAAACCTTTGGTTGGATATGCCTGGGCGAAGATATACCCCCTGTCTGACTCTGAATGCTCGGTGATGTTGTCTAATGTCTCGTCAATCATATACTTAAAACCATTAGCAACATTGGATTGAATATTCAACTGCTGAATTATCATATTCTCTACTATGGAGGATACGACTTCTTTAGCGTCACTATTGCGCCCTGCTGCAAAATCAATAATAGGTATATAGGTTTTAGAGGTATATTTCTCTAACTCTGCCAAGAACTCTGTCTGACGCATTGTATCTGGTTTTATACCACCAATGCCCAATCCTATACGTTCTAAATAATCAGAAACGTTCGTAAAAGCTATTTTCTTTCCGCACCTAGTTAGATACACAATAAATGACAAGGCGAACACCGGGGAGATGAAGCGTGTATCAGAGAAATCAATCGTCACCTCCTGATCAACAGATTTCTCCATTTGGTCCATTATCCACACCACTGGTGTCAGACCGTCGATCAACCTGTCATCCTTGACATTTATGTGTTCTTTTATTATCATTTATTCTTTATTAAACAGAAAACAAGAAATACCTTATCTTTCTTAATTGTTGAAATTGCAACTTTCATTAATTCTTATATTAATAAGTTATACAATTGGAGTCTCTAACTCTCTATATTTACCTGTATTCATTCTAACTAGTCAGGCTCTACCCAAGGACTTCCCAAGGGGTAGCCAAGCTCAAAGGTGCTGTTTGGGTTTGGGTAGAGCTTGGGGATGACGGAAGAACGAGGGTACAGCATAGGTTCAAAGCATCTACTTAATAACGGCTTTTGCCTTTTCGTCTTTATTTATTATTACTGCCATATCTATTACACTTAATCTTGTTTTGAACCCACATGATCACAATCCGACCATGGGCATTGTTTTCCAGCAGGAAGAGAGGGGGGATACTCATTATCTAAATATTCATCGTCTCCACCGAAACTATGATAATCTATACACTCTTGCTCTATGGCTTCATCATCGGAATCAGCATCACTGAAAAAGAAGTAATAGTCATCATCAAAGTAATGATCATCATTAGAGTTCGTATGTTGTAAAATACGCTCTTGAAGGGTCTGGTCGATGGAAAACAAAGACCTCTTGCCCATCCACATACTCTCCTTCATTTATCACCCGAAGGCTAGCCCTCTCTACGTATTTCATATAATCTGTTATATTCGGAACCATTCTAGTGGACACTAATTGAACTTTTTTATATTAAAATATACTCTAGGTTGCTCCTAAGTAGCTCCTTGCTTGCTCCTAGCCTTACTCTAAGCATACTCACGGAGCAGCATAGAAGCAGGCTAGAGATTTTTTAGTGACTTGTTATCACGAGTATAATACTCTCCTCTTACATATTCCGGTCGTTCTAACTCCGGAGCAATCATGCTGGTGGCAAATATCACCTGATAATCAGGATTGCCAATCTGTTGCAGCCTCTTAACTAGTATATTCTGGAAATTATGCGTACGGCTGTCTTCCATTCCCTTGTCTTCCATGTTGTCGGACAGGATGAAGCGGGGATACATCATGGCATCTACCTGCAAGGAACTGAGGAAGAAGGCGAAGCGGGCGGTCATCTTTAGATAGAAGGCAGAAGAAGCAGACAGCTTGATATGCCTGTCGGTTAGATAGGTAATGTTCTGCCCAAAATCTACCTGGAAGTCTTTGGCGTCTCTGAACTCTGCCTGACGGTCCTGATCGTTGCGTAACAGGTAGAGTCCGTTCTCCTTGATAGCGCGCTCAATAATGATGCGCTGGTTCTTATATTTCTTGTCTTTCTCTTCAATATACCGGATCAACTCTTCCGCTTTTGACAGGAGTTGGTTCTTCTGCGCTATCAAGGCCTCGTACTCTTCTGCACGTTCCAGCATGGTGAGAAACTGAACCACCTCGCCCTCTTTGTAGCCTTTGTCTTGAATGAGTATATCAATCTCCTCGTCACGGCTGCTGCGGACATTGCGCACGGCATAGTCATACTGCTCCTGCGCCAACTGCAAATCGCGCTGCAGGGTAACACGGTCGGCCTCTTTCTGCTTTAGCCGTTCCTTGTTTCGCTCCTGCACCATCTGGCTCTCGCGTTTCTGGAAGGATATCTCCAGTTTGATGCGCTGTGCCTGGCTCTTGCCACGGCTGTTGTCAACGGGGGCCTTGCACAAGCGGCAGTGTCCGTCCTCGCCGGTATCTTCAATCTTGGTAAGACACTCGGGGCAATACTCCAGATGAAGATTGTCAAAGTACTCGCGGGTGGCAATGGAACGCTCCACGGCCTGCATCTTTTTCTCCAACGACTGGATGAAATAGGTGGAATCGTCAATGTCTGCCTTCAGGTGGGCTATGCTGCCGTCCAGTTCCACACAACGCTCGCGTAGGACCTGTACCTTCTGCTGCAGGAGTTCATACTCTTTCTGCTGAACCTGCCGCACGGCCTCGCTTTCGCGGAGTTCCTTGATCTTAGCAACCGTTTCCGCTATCTCGCGTTTCTTGGCCTCAATCATCTCCTTGATGTCTCGGGAGGAGATATTGGTGCTGCTGGGCAGGTTCTTGCGGGCAAACTTGATGTTCTGGGTGAGCTCGTCAATCTTCTTGTTGATGGCTATGAGGTCAAGCTTGGCCTGACTGTGGTCTTCGTCGTAAAGGCCCATCAAGAGCGATGCAACGGTTTCGCGGGTAATCTCACGGTCCCATAGATCGAAGAAGAACAGCGACGAGAGCGGTGACTCCTGGTCCAGATAGATGAGGCGGAGAATCTGATACATGGTGATGTTGCTGTCCGCCTTGATTTCCGGCAAACCCATCACCTCGAACAGGACGTTGGAGAAACTACGGGTTTCTGGACTCATAGCAAAACCAAACTTCTGCCATTTCACCGCACGGGATCGCTGGTCTTCCTGATAGTCTGCAATGCTGCCAAAGTAGATATACATGGGTGACTTGGCATTGACGCGGCCGTCCTTTTGACGTTCAAGATAGCGCTTCAAAAGAACCATGTGACCATTCATCTCCACTTCTGCCACCACGTGGCTGCAACGCAGGGCCTCGGGTACAAAGTCGCTGTAGCATCCGCCCAGGGCAAAGAAGATGAAGCGGATGATGGTGCTCTTGCCACTACTGTTCTGGCCACGGATGATATTTACGCCCTTGTAGAACTTCTGGTCGTAGGCTACCTTCCCTTGGTCGGTATAGATGGTGAGGTGGTGAAGGAACAGGTTATTCTGCATCATACTTTGATTCCAACAATTGTGTTCTTGCCTTGAGGCCGTCTATGCCCGTGAGCGGCATGGCCCGGGAAAAGAGGCCCAAAAAAGAGAGGGCGTTGCTCTCCTCTGAGGTGAGCGAGCCCGCCTGGGAGAGGAAATCCTTGAGTTTCTCGCGGCTCTCTACACAGACACGGTTACTCAGATACTCTTCTTTCTTCAGGATGCCACAAGACACCAGGCAGTTGAGCGCGGACACCTGAAAAGGCTTGATCCATTCAAAGAACTTGCGGTTGTCGCCCTTGAACTCGTACCGGTTCACGGTATCGTCAATGAGGAATTTGCGCGATTTGCGGACTTCCGACTCGTTGCGGTGCAGCGACAGGTCAAGGAGCTTGAAGGGGAACAGCAGGTAGAAGTCCCAGATGCGCACCTTGTCAATCTCAAAGCATTCGCCCTCCTCCAGCCGGTCCACGATGTGGGCCATGCGGAAGATGGTATGGTAAAGATCGAAAGCCGGGTTATATGTTATCATTTTTTATATACAGTCCAATTGATGTGGCACATACCGGTGAGGTAGTATATCATTCCGTAGATGTGGTCTTCGGAGAAATGCAGATACTCGTCGCGGGAGCCCATTAGTTCCAGCTTCCTCTTGATGTCCAGCACAATGTTGTTGCGCACAGCCTGCATGATTTCCTCCACGGGCACCCCGCGTGCTATCATAGGATATATACTGCTCTTAAACTCGTTTTTGATGCTCGAAAAGAGATCGAAGATAATCTGCTGGGCAGAGGGATAGTACTGGTACTGCTCTGCACGCCGGGCGTACATATCTTTCTGACATACGGCATCGAAGATCTGTTCTTCGTCAAAGTGACCGTCTGCCAACTTTTCTTCTACTGATTTTGTACCGGGCAACTCAGTGATATAAAACTTCAGTTCATTGATGATGTCCTGCGTCACGCCTTTGCGAATCTCCTCGCGTAGTCGCTCAAAGTCAGCCGCCATACGGGAGGTATCGGTATCTCCGTAGTAGTAGCTGTTGTTGACGGTGTGGGCGGCGGGGTTTAGTTGGCCAACCTTATTTATATCATAGTTCTGTTCTATCTCCTTGCTCATTTATACTGGGGCGAGTTGATGAGTTTAAGGATTGCGTTCTGGATAGCGGTAGAAGGAGCAATACCCAGATGCGTACGGGTAGAGCACTCCCAAGTGCCTTCCAGATGGATGGCAGTATCCTTGGCCTCCCATTTCTTGAACATTCCTTTCTTCTTGCCTTTATAGTTGCCCAGGAAGTGAATGATGTTGGCCACGAATGCACGGTTGAAGGTTGTTCCCACCTGCTTTCCTTTCTCATAGACCTCGGCATCCACCTCGGGGATGTTCAGAATATCGTTCCAGAGGTTCATGTACTTACTCCGCCAATCGTCGGAAACAAGCAGCAGCGTTTTGCCCACATATTCAATGATCTGCGGACGGATGACCTCTTTGTCGGCAGGGGTCTTTTCTGCCTTATCTTTCTGGCTGTCACCGTAGTAATTGTTGACCACGGAGGTAGCCATGGGATTCAGTTGTCCAACTGACCCAATATGGAAGTTCTGGACTATCCTCGGAGTCTCTTTTTCGTCTTTTTCAGCCATATTTTATCGTTCATTTTATGCCTGTAATTCACTGATTATCAGTGCGGGTAGTGTAAGAAACTTGTGGTTAACTTTCTTTCTTGATTAGCCCCTATGCGCCGCTATATCTTTGCATCGGAAACGGACGAAAACCGCATCCCGGGAAGCAGTTTGAGGCCGTTCACAAGAGTTAGTTAACAGTATTATTCATTTTAAAAATGTATGCGTATGCAAAACAATTCATTAAACAACCAGTTGCTGACGCCGCACTTCACGCTGCTGGAGTTGACTGAGAGCCGGACGGCTAAGAAGCACGGCATTGACAACACGCCATCAGGCATGGCTGTACAGAATCTGAAGCGACTGTGTCTCTACACGCTGGAGCCGCTGCGCGAGGAGCTGGGTCTACCGGTGATCATCACCAGCGGGTACCGCTGCAAGGAGCTGAACGACAAAGTGAAAAGTCACTCAAAGCGCAGCCAGCACATCGAAGGACGCGCCGCAGACTTCTATGTCGGTTCAGGGTTAACGGTTCAGGGTTCAGGGTTTTCTCGCAGGGAACTGCTTATAAAGGCGTTCCGGGAAATCCTCCTGAATCCAAGCATCGACTTCGATCAGTTGATCCTCTACCCTTCTTTCATCCACGTGAGCTACGTGAGTCGCGAGAAGAACCGGCGTGGTATTCTGATTGGACGCGGAGACGGTAGACTCGGCTACGGACGCATCAGCTTGGCTAACGCCTTGAAGATCTCTTAGGGTCGTCCTGACGTCCTCACAATTTCAAAAAAATTATTTATTAATCGAATAAAATCTATTTAAATTATGGCACAGATTAAACAAGTCGGCCCTGGCCGCAAAACAACCGGTACCATTGATGGTATCACGTATGTAACTCGTAACGGCGTGACTTACGCCCGTAGTACTCCAACCATGCCTGCGAGTGTGTTTAACACTCCGGCCGCAAAGAAGCGTCAGGCCATCTTCAAGATGGTGCAGATGCACCTGAAGTTCCACCTGCGCACCATTAAACAGACGTTCACCCCCAAGGGCAACGGTACGCCTACGAACCGCTATTACAGCGTCAATGGCAAGGCGCTCACTCTGGCTCTCGACACCTTGGCAGAACTCTACTGTGCTGGTCAGGATGTCACCATCGATGACGTGGAGCAGGCTATCAGCGACTATGCTGCTGCGAACCCCAAGAGCATCAAGGTGGCCTCGAAGAGTGGCTATCAGGAGGTTTACCTCACTGGTGCATGGCCTGACACCATCACGCTGAATGCCCGCACTGGCGACTCTACCATCATCATCATCGTCGCTGAGAACGGTGTGACAACCACCATCAATGCGGATGGTACGGTGACGACGAGTAGCGGAGGTACGAACGCCGGGGGCGGTAGTGACAACACCGGAGGTACTAGCGGCGGAGGTACGGACACCGGAGGCGGTGGTGATAACACCGGAGGTGGTAACGACAGCGGTGGTGGCTTCGAGTCAGGAGGCGATTAACCATGGTTAAAGGTTAAGGGTTAAAGGTTAAGGGTTAAGGGTTAAGGGTTAAGGGTTAAAGGTTATAGACCTTTGCCCTTGGCCTGAAACCTAACTCGCGGGGCGTCCTAACGTCCTTAAAATCTTAAAAAAATCTTATTAAAAATTATTCTAAAATTTCTTTTACAATGAAAAAGCTCTTTAAGAAACTCTTTCAGAAGGTCATCAAGAAGGCCGTTTCAAAGTCGGTATCCGACGTAGTGAGTAACCCTGAGGTGGAGCCCGAGGTGGTTCCAGGTGACGATGCCAAGAAGAACCTGTGGAAGCTTATCCTACAGACGCTCATCAGCATCTTAACCGCTATTCTTACTGCACTGGGTACTACCAGTTGCATGGGACTCCACTAATTCTTCTCACCTGCCCTTCCGCTCCGCAAGGGGCGGAGGGCCTTTAAAATTTTATATCATATGAAACAAGTAAATTATATACTCGTCCATGAAACAGTTTGTAAAAACACTGGCTGCGATGTTGCTCATCGCGATGTGCCTCACATCGGACACTGCATTGACATCAACTGCGGAAACCGCACAGTACTTATCGAACAACTCTGCAAACTGCGAAAGCAGTGGCCAAAAGCCAAAATCCTCGGAGTATCAGAACTGGACGTTTCAGCCAGTCATGCCCCTGTCCGAGTCAACCAAGAAATGAACGCCTTGCGTCGGGAATTAAGCGACTTGCCCTAACGTTCTCAGAATGACCCCACCCCAGCCCTCCCAAAGGGAGGGGGGATGGGGGGAAGGGGGTTAGAACGTCAGGTGGGTCTCGCCGGCCCAGTCGGTATTGACCGTCACACCGGTGATGGTGGTGGTCGATGATGAACCGGAGCCGCCAAAGAAGGCGCCAGAGAGCCAGGTGATGTGGTTCTGTTCCATGGGGACATCGAACGAGCCGTTATACAGCTCATTACCTGTGGCATCGAGTGCCGTCACAGTGAGGTGGATGGTGCCATCGATGTCGTGCAGGAAGGTGTAGAGGTCGAACTCGTTCTGACCCGCCACCACATCGAACTTGACGTCCTGCTTGCTGTTGACACAACCCAAGCCCGTGGAGGCATCGAAAGCTCCCGAGCCGCCGGTGTAGTAGAAGCGCATCTTACGGACATCCGCGGGGAAGTCGTCGGTGATGACGAAGCGGCAGAGCGCCACGATGCGGTCGAGGGACACCTGCAGGTCAACACCCTCTTCACCGATAGTCACCTCGCCATAATACAAGAAGGTGTCGGTGAAGCCCTGCGAGTTGGTGAACTGAATCTTATAGGGGGTGGTCATCGAGGGGTTGCCCCCACTGCTGTGACCCACAACCACCAGTTGGTAGGTACCCTCAGGGAGCTGGAAGGAGGCCTGTCCGAAATCGGCAGCACCGGACTGCTGACTGACCAGTTTCAGACGTGTGCCTGCCTGGTCGTAGATGGCGAAGTTCAGTCGTGTCACCACCGCAGAGGCGGGTTCCGATGCGCGGGTGAGACTGGCAAACGGGGTCTTCTCGATCTCGAATACGCTGACCCGCAGGTTGCCGTCGGCATCGCCCGCAGTGTTATCGTCGGGCGTAATGGCCCTTTCGCAGGAGAATATGGTGAACACGATGAGCAGTGCGACGACGGCACTGAGCGAAAGAATGATTCTACGCATAGGTCGTCCTCCTTGCTTTAAAAGTTAACGTTATTCCCATCCAGCCAAGCACCGTCAATCTGGAAAGAGCTGGCAGTGATATTTGCACTGCTGTATATCGCTCCCGTCAGTGTCGTCACGCGGTTCCGCTGGAGTGTCACACCTGTTATCGTCTTGCTAAACAGCACGTTTCCATCAGCAGCATCGAGCGTCTCGATGGTCACGTCCATGGTCTGCGTATCAGACGCCAGGAAGAGGTATCCGCCCACAAATGTCGTATGCCCCACCGTGCCCGAAGAATATTCCGCCGTCGTAGCGAATCCGGTATTGACGGTGGCAAGTCCCGTAGACGGGCTAAAGCTCTTTCCACCAGCAGAGTAAGTGAATCGCATGTGTGTCACCTCAGCAGGACGATTGTCGGTAGACTGTACCGCCACGGCAGTCACTATACGGTTGAGCGTGGCATTCAGATTCACAGCATTGGCGCTGGTGATGTTCACCGACTGCGTCGCTGCAAACGTATCCTTCACGTTGTTTTCTCCGTAAGTGGCTGTCGTAGGGCTGGTCAGCGTGATCCCATTACTGTTGCCGCTGGCCAGCACCACCATGGTATAATTGCCTAGGGGCAGCGTTGTCGAGAACTGGCCAAAGGTTTCACCCTCTGACAGGTTGTTTCGATACTGCGTATGTTTATACACCTCATCACCGTTGCCAATCCTATAGAACGCCAGTGTCAAGGTTTTCACATCGCTGTAGCTGCCTACGGGAGTGGCACGCGTTCCGGGAAAGTCGCCTTGCTCCACGGTGAAGCCACTGACGGCGACCGTCACCGGTGCCACAGCCTGCTCGTTAATTACTTGTTCAACACTCTCTTTGCTGCATGAAGCAGCCAGCAGGATTAAACCTGCAAGAAATAATAATTTCTTCATAATCTTTTTGTTTTAGTTAATAGAAAAATTGATTACGGCCACTTGCCTTCATCTAACCTATATTAACGTAAAACAATTTGAAAACGTATATAAAGTGTTGACTTTTTTTGTTTAGTTACCGAATGTCGCGGACCTTCGAGAGGAAGCGCCTGATGATGTCAGGGCAGTCGGGGTGCGTTTTGCGATAGGCCTTCGCGGCATCGCGGAACTTGGGTTTGCGGGTAACCACAAACATCGCTACCATCAGATAAGCCTCAGTGGCCGTGCGGGCCTCACGGATACCGTCGAGCCACTCTGCGACCTGCGCCTTGTAGTGGTCGCGGGCCTCCTTTTCGAACAGCAAATAGCTGCACAGGAGCATCAGTGCCGTGAAACGCTGACGGTCGTCAGCATCGGCCATCTGCATATTGGCATAGCTCAAGAGGCGCAGCAGGCGCGAACGGTCCTTGATGACCTTCTGCGGAGCCTTCTCGCGGTACTTATGACCGAGAATGTTGACCATCTCGTTCTCGAAGTTCTCGATGAGGTTGCCAGTGAGCAAGCGGCCGCGTTCCTCGTCGGCAAACAGCACATCGCCATCGTGAAGATCCTCGAACTTTACACTCTTCGTCCGGTTCATGATATTTACACCTACCGTCATGACCAGACGATTCTTCTTGTAAGCAATCTTCTCGACTTTGCCAATCTTGCCGCGCCACGGGTCGAACTGCAGAATGACCGTATCGCCCACCGCCATGTCGCCAATAGGCTGCCCGAAGAAGAACTTCAACTGGCGGCTCTGCAGCGTCATGCGCAACTGCTGCATCTCGCTATCGGAGATGGTGACCGGATGGCCATTGGTATCGCGATAGTGGTGCAGATGGGAACGTGCACCGGCATTCCACTCGGAACTGACGATGTCGTGAATGCGCGAGGCAGACACCTGTACAAAGACAAAGCTTCGCAGGTCGTCGCGCAGATCATCGTCGGTGGAAGGTCGCAGGAACTGGAAGGGAACAAAGAACTCGTAAGGCGGCAACTGCTGTGTGCCTTCCTTGAGTAATTCGCCACGGCTGTCTTTCAACAGCATGGTCTCGATCCACCGGGGATTCTGGTGGACCATGACATACCAGCAGGTGCCGGCAGCATGCATCGTATCGTTCTTTGTTTCGTTCTGTTCTGTCATATACACTTCTTGCCCTTGTCCGGCCAGCATACGCCTGCCGGAGATAATTAACTGATAGTAAGCACGTTACATATCATCCATTGGCTTACCTGCACTTGCGAAGTCCTGAGTAATTCCCGGAAAGGAATTCCCTTTCGACAGCAGGGTCACCTGTCTTCCGCACACACCACATGCTTCCGATTAAGGAATGGTAGGTGCAGAAATCGACTGCAAAGGTACAATTTTTTTTTCATATTACATGCTTCGTCGGGAAAAAAAATGCATTTTTATAAAAAAAATGCTAAAAAGAACTTTCTTCTTTACGAAAAAATTATCAACCACTCCCCATTGCAACGCCACACTCTGACGTCAGAGAACCCTCTCCTTACGAGTAATAAGTTTTTTTCGACAACTCACCCAACCCTCTCTTGGCGTGTAAGAGAGGGCTTCAACCACTCCCCATTGCAACGCCACACTCTGACCAATGTCAGAGAACCCTCGCCTTACGAGTAATAAGTTTTTTTCGACAACTCACCCAACCCCTCTCTTGGCGTGTAAGAGAGGGCTTCAACCACTCCCCAACCCTCGCCAATCTTTGGCAAGGGCTAAAAAAGTAAATCATGGAAGACCCTGATTCCCTTTATGTTTTAGTAAGCCGGGACGACGGCTTGATAAAATAAGATATCGCGCCGTCCCGCGATACAAAAACACAACTCGGGGCTGGCGGTTTCTGCAGGGGCTGGCGGTTTCTGCAGCCACGATTTTTGTCCCTTCCCTGAGGGGAGGGAATACAGGGTGAGGTGGAGCCCCTTTAAAGCTAAAGGGGACGGGGGATTATCGAAAAAATCCTTTTGCTTCTTTTCGAAAAGAAGAATAATCCGTTAAATCCGTGGTCAAAATACAAAATATTATTCCTGTTTTGGGACTGGAAACAAGAATTTTTGCGCTTAAAATGAAATTTTTCGCCAAAAAGTTTGCGAGATTCGAAAAAACATATTACCTTTGCACCCGCAAATCAGAAATGAGGCGCATTTAACTGCTTCAGTAGCTCAGTTGGTTAGAGCACCTGACTGTTAATCAGGGGGTCGTTGGTTCAAGCCCATCCTGAAGCGCATTAGAAAGAGTCCTGTAGGTCAACGACTTACAGGATTTTTCTTTTTTATACATTTCAAAATTGCACCCATTTTGCACCCAATTTTGAACGATGCGCCCATCTGCACCCACAACTTTGCAGAATTCTCACAAAAAATTCTGCAAAAGATAATCTATGCAGAGCGTTGTCAAGTTCTAACGTTGACAAGTTGAAAATGCTTATGGGATTTCAACTGTCAACATACCAATTCACGTAAGATGCCATAGCGATTCTCATCGCCATGGCACATCCAAGATTCATTTCTTTTGGCCTTTACAATCGCTACGATTATTTCTCACATAAGCTGATACGTTGATAACTTTGCTATCCTGTACCCGATCATAGGCAGGTATACGATTATACTATCGCCCTTCGCTATCTTTTGCCATATTCTTTGTAGCCAGTCATTTTGCGGAAATCCCTAGACGGTTGCATGTTTCAAGCAGCCATTATACAAACATCCTCTTTTCTTTTTCATCTACTGTGTTATTAAACCAAGAAGCCATTTCTTTTTCTCCTAACTCTTTATCAAAGCCCTCATCCTTCTCATCTGCCTTCCCAAGATACTCCAGACATTTTGCTAGATGTTCACTTCTCAGATCACTCAACACCGCTTCATAATTCTTACGTTTGCTCCTCAGAATCCTTATACCTCCCTTATCTTCGCAATACTCAAAATATGAAATAAGTGCTTCTAGGGCATCGTTGACACTCGACTGATATAACACCTCAGCTTTACACTGCTTAAATTCCATCAGGGCTCTCATGATACAATCAACACTCTGCATGTATTCACCCGAATGCCCATTATCCGTTGCCTCATTCATAAGATCTTTCCCCCTTAACACGTGAGACATATCTTCTGGCGAGGTTGCGATATCTTTACCACTTTTCCTACCAAGGACTAAACCTTGATTAGTCTCATCATAATACATACCTGTATTATTCTCATAATCCTCCTTAGTGATACCTTCTGCAGGCTCACCTTGATAACTCGCTTATTTGTGAAATTTCTGCATAAAAGCGAGTTGTCTCATGGATTTTCAAAAGGAAACTGCCGTTTTTGCAGAAGTCTCACAAATCAATGAACTATTGATTTAGATCATCGAGCAACGTTATTATTTTATAGATTCCAATAGATTCGTGGCAATCTCTGGATTCCTGAACCTGATGAGATTATCCTCAACTGAATGATAGCCGAGAATACTTACGCTACCGTACCATATCTTATTTTTGTCGATAATGGCAGTATGTAGTGAAAGGTGGTTGATGGTGATAACACTAATACCTTGATGTTGCAAATGAAGGGTGTCGTCATTTTCCTCCTTAGTGAAAAGTGCAACCTCCACACCATTAGCGGCTAAATCAATAAGTCGCTCTGCGATTTGTGTCTGTCTGCCAATCCTGACTTTCGGACATGAAATGACAACAGAACGCTTACATTGTGAAAGGTCAGAAATAAATGGTGAAACAAAGTTTAATCCATCATAAATTAGGTCTGTTGTCGGGAACAGATTATCAAACATCTCGTTGTTCCGAATCCTATAGCCAATAGAGGCATAGCCCTTCAGACGTTTGCGGTACATAGATTCGCAGACAGGAACCCGGATGTCGATGTAATCATAGATTTGTACGTCTTGTTTTCCTTCATAATCGCGATGCAAACGCCCTGCATACTGGGCCACAATGCCTTTCCATGCTACAGGCAAGACTAGAAATAAAGTATCTAGCCGTGCGTAGTCAAAGCCCTCACCCACATATTTGCCTGTAGCAACGATGACAAGCGGTTCTGAGGAGGGTATGGATTGCAGATATTCCATCTTCTTACGCTTCTCCTTGGTGCTTTCTGAGCCAACAAGGGTGATAACGTTAGGACAGTGTGGTTTAAGAAGGTCTGCAAGGATCTCAACATGGACTGTCCTACTTGTTAAGATAATCGGCGAACGCCCCTCTTTCAATGCCTCGATGACATCTTTGACAATGAACAGGTTGCGATACTCATCTTCTGCCAGTTGGTGGGCCACCTTGGTAAACGAAAGGTCTTCACCACTTACAGTTCTGAATGGCGTAAAGCGAGGAACCAGCAACCGTTGGAATGTCTGGTCTCGCATCTGAGCCTTGGCATCGGCATTATACCTAATTGGTCCGCATTGCATAAAGATGATGGGCTGATGACCGTCTTTTCGGATAGGAGTAGCTGTCAGACCATAAACATATCGAGCGTTGACGGTTTTCAGAATCTGCTCGAAGTTGACTGCAGAAACGTGGTGACACTCATCGGCAATAACCTGCCCATAGTCTTTGACAATGGGCCTTACTTCGCCATCTGAAATACACGACTGCATGAGGGCGATGTCAATGATGCCATGAAGTTTGTTACCTGTTGAGGTTAGTGTGCCAATAGGCGAAAGGTTCTTCTTGTGTTTGCCTTTCTCAATTACAGGCACGTCATCAATAACAAGAAATTGTTCGAGTCTCTGTACCCATTGGTCTAGCAAAGCCTTTGTATGAACAAGTATCAGTGTATTAACACTATGTTTTGCAATGAGACCTATGGCAGCCACCGTCTTTCCAAAGGCTGTCGTAGCTGAGAGTACGCCCGTGTTATTCGTAGCCAAGGTGTTGACGGCTTCTTGCTGATTCTCGCGTAGTTCACCATTGAAATGAACGGATATAGTCCTACCATGATTCGTCTTGTCTTCAAACCGATAGGCAACATTCTTTTCTTTCAGCAGTGTTGTGACAACATCTTCGCATCCTCGCGGAAGTTCAAGAAACTCATCTGTCAGACCTGCACAGGAAATAATGCGGGGTGTCTGATAGGTGGATAGTCGTAGTGCCTGTTTGCTATAGAACTCAGGATTTCGGAACGATGCCATACGTCTGAGGTGGTTGAGGACCTTAGAGGAAAGCAGGCTCAACGGGATGTAAAGCATGTTCGACCGCGTGATGACAATTTCCGAGAGGAAGTCGAACTTCTCTATCTTAGCGGTTGTTGGCACTTCCCAAGGCTTGCTCTCGCTGGTCTTTGACAAATCACCAAGTGGCATGATGTTGGCTGTTTGTTTCAATATCTCTTCCAAGGCAGATGCCGGGAGCTTGCCTACATTCAGCAGATATTCCCATTGATCCGGGAAAGGGTCAAAGTATTCATTTACGAAAACGCTATTGCCATTCTTCCGGGCATTACCCTGTAGAGGTAACGCAACGAGATTCCCGAGCCCACCTTCTGGCAAAGTGTCCTGATTGGGAAAGAATCGGTCGTAAGACTTGAACGATATACGCCCATCTCTATTCATCGCCTCCGTTAGGATAGCATTACCCAACCTGCGAGCCTTAACTGCCAAGACAGGAGTCTCAAAGAAGATCCACACATGAGCACCATTTCCTGAGCGCGAGCGTTCTATAGACCAAGGAACACCCCAACTCTTGCAGACATCAATAAAGGCTACCACGTCTTCCTGATAACCATGCTCGCAGTTCTTGTCATCGAAATCGGTACACAATAAGTTGCATTTATTGTCCTCATTGAGTACATAGAGTCCAATCACATCCCTGCCATCTGCGTCTTTTCCCTCCAAGTGTCTGTATATATCATTGTCTGCCAATGGAGCAAACAGACGATTCGGGCATTCGGCGCACTTGAACTTTCGCTTATCACATAGTTGACGACTCCATTCATTTTGGCATACTGGCTGATAGCCACCCTTTCCGCTCGCCTTGCTGTACCACCTCCTGGCAAACACGTCCTCACGTCCCTTGAACACACTCCGAAACAGCTCAACCTTTTCTTGGGCTGACAGTTTATGCATGGCTGTTGGTTCATGCACAACATGCACAACATCTTCGCCAAGCCGTTTCTTAAGCTCGGCATTCTCGGCTTCCAACTCCTTAATACGCTCAATAAGCCGTTGGCGTTCTGCTATCCATTCTTGATAATTATGCAGGTCCATTTTATGCGATAAATAACCCATCCAAAGTAACCTCGCTATGGACAAGACTTGAATGCTTCCCATTAGCCACGCCAAATGTTGTAACGAAGGTATGTACTAACGTCTGCTTATTCTTAGTCTTTTCTTTGAATAGTGCCATTCTGGTACGAAGCTTCTCCTCATAATCGGCAGTAATCCTATATTCACTTTGACTGAATTTCATTTCACAAAGATGGATAATTCTGTCGGCTCGTTCAATAATGAGGTCTATTTGAGAGCCTCGAACAGCTTTCTTTTTGTCTGCCTGGTCGAACCATGCGGAAACCTCAGTGGCAACACCACCAATGTTTAAAGCCAAACGTATTTGACGGATATGCATCAGACACAATAACTCAAAAGTAAGACCCTGCCACGACTCCACACTATGTGAGATCGAGTGATGTTGCCACCACTGTTCATCGTATGAATCCTTAAATATCTCAATGTACTTTATATAGAATAGGGTATAGAAGTCTGTCAGTTTATAAATGACATCGTTGCTATTCTTCCCATAGTATCTGAACTTCATGATGAAGTCGCAACGCTCAAGATTGTTAAGCATCTTTGCAAGTCGCTTCCCATCTATTGAGGTCGTTTTCGCAATCTCACTACTTGTCATTCCGCAACGTCGCTCTGCTAACAATCGTACAATGTCCACGTACTTATCGGCATTGGTAAACAGGGCATTGTAAAGTTCATCAAACTCCAGTCTGAGTGCTCCACCACGTGCAAAACAGAGCCTGTCAACATTTTGCGTAAGACTATCTTTAGTGTCCAAAAGACTTAAGTAGAATGGGACTCCACCAAAGAACATATAGCACTGCGCTATTTGGAATCTGTCCCACAAGCATCCACGTCCCTGTAGATACTGCTCAGTCTCATTCAAAGTAAATGGACGAAGGTATATCTGGCAGGTTATGCGGGCATGTAAGCCTCCCTGATTTTCCACAAGATTGTCAATCATCCATGATGTAGCTGAGCCGCTGGCAATAAACATAATGTCTTTACGGCGTGCCGCCCACCCATTCCAGAAGTTTTCAAATGCTTCTGTGAAGTTGGAACGAAGCGAGTCTATCCAAGGCATTTCATCGATAAACACCACTTTCTTCCTTGCTAATGGTAAAGATTCAAGATATTCCTCTAGGGTGTCAAATGCATCAAACCAGTCGGCAAACTTACGTAGAGCCCGCTCCTTCATTGCCTTCTTCAATACCTTGGCAAAATTACGGAGCTGGATGCGCTGTGATAGCTTGTGGCCACCGACAAAAGTAAAGTCATACGTTTCATTGAAGAATTGGTCTACCAAAAATGTTTTACCAACACGTCGTCTTCCATAAACGATGACAAGTTCTGAACGATCGGAGTCCAAGCATCGTTGTAATTCTGCCATTTCACGATCTCTACCTATAATATTGCGACTCTCCATAATTACCGGCTTTTATAATTTGGTGCAAAGGTACAACTATTTTTTAAAACTAGCACGAAATCCAACTTTTTTCTAATGTTTTTGCGAGGAAAAAGTTGTTTTTCGTGCATATTTTCATCATTTGACTGGTTGACAGTTGAAACCGCTTAGTGTTTTTCTACTTGTCAACCTGTTTTTTCGCTTCCATAGCAGCCTTAATCTTATCGCCTACTCTTTGGGCCTGCTCCGAGATGCCTATCCGGATGTAACCCTCAAAGTTCTTCTGCGACTCGTGGCCGGTTATACTACGGAGTTCCAGGTCCGACAGCACACCTAATTTATATAGGTTAGTGGTACCGCTCCTTCGTGCCGTATGTGAGCATATCAGTTCGTATTTGGAACGCACAACTTCACCATGCTTGTTCCTTTCAAAAAGAGGGGAACCATTTCTAATCTTGGCCCATTTATCCAGTTTGTGAAACCACTTACGTTCGTTTTCCGTAAACTTGATGCCTTTGTTCTTCTTTTCCAGCAGCTTTTCATAGGTATTCTCCGACCGTTTCTCCACAGTCGTCAATACCGTTACATACTTTTCACGAAAAGAGGGAACGGTTTTTGACAACTCATACCCTACAGCCTTAATCTTCAAATTCATTTTCTGAACATCTATTTCTGGGAAGTCGTAATGATACTTTTCACAGAGTTCATAGACGCGATCATCGAAAATAGGCACTTCTACCTTTTTCCCGGTTTTCTTCTGGGTCAATGTGATCAGCCCACTTTTATTATAGGTGATGAAGTTCTCTTCGCGTAACTTACAATAGTCACTATAACGCCCATGTCGTACATGGCATCAATCTCCTCGTCAGTCAGGTATATCTCTGCTCGCTTGTCTATCTCTTTTATCGTCCTGTCTTTCCAAACTCGTAGGGAAACAGCATTCTTGTTGTACCCTTCCATAGCTGCGAGGTTACAGAGTTTGCGAAAACAAGAAACCTTTTTGTTGATGGTATTCGGCATATAGCCTTGTTTCTGAAGATAAAGCGTGAATCTGTCAGCAAAAGGCTTGTCAATATCTTCAAAAGAGATGTCCTTTTTACAATACTCCTTTAGGTTCTCACCGAAAGCTTTCCACACGACAACTGTACCAGAGGAGTAGTCTGAGTTATCGCCATGACGGATGGAACCATCAGAAATACCTGCAATGAAATAATCAAAGAAA
>CACWWZ010000062.1 GCA_902764705.1 uncultured Prevotellaceae bacterium
ACGACAACTGTACCAGAGGAGTAGTCTGAGTTATCGCCATGACGGATGGAACCATCAGAAATACCTGCAATGAAATAATCAAAGAAACCCAATACTGTTGTCCTTGACCTTGCAGTGGCAACCTTTGCTACTTGCTGGATTTCCTCTACGGTGCCATTGACAATGGCAGATAAAGCCTGCTCAATAATGGCCTTGTCTTCCTTTGTATTTATTTTGTTCTCGGCATAAAGCGTGTCAATGGTCTTTGTTGCCTTCATTTGCAGATCATGGACTTTAGCTCCTTCTTCAGTATTCTCATAACGTCGCATAGCCGCAAGGCTCTTTTGCGCCCTATTCCACTCTTGTATATCTACACGTATGCCCGTACATATATACATCTGCATTCCATTGCGTCTTATTTTGGTATAAAGGGGAGACTCCCCCGTTTCTCTTTTCGTTCTAAGAAAAAATTGTGCCATAACTTATACGTTTAACTGGGTGCAAAGATACACATTATCTCCGAAAGTTGCACCCAATTTGCACCCATTTTTTGAAAGTTAGCGAAATTTTAACTTTTAAACACGTTTCTAACATTGTTTATAACTTATTGTTTTTCAGTTTCTTATGATTTCCAGAGATTTCTACAGATTTCATCTTCTTAAATCCAAGCCCATCCTGAAGCGCATTAGAAAGAGTCCTGTAGGTCAATGACTTACAGGATTTTTCTTTTCCTCACATTTCAAAATTGTAGCCAATTTGTAGCCAATTCTGTTTATAGTAGGCCATGTAATTCGTTTAACTGTTTGTTTTCTTCCAATGAAACTCGATAGTTCATGTCTTTTGTCCTTACATATCTTCAAGAGACAACGACCCGACATGAATCGTCATCTTACGAAGCTCGGGTGTCTGTTCTAGAGCTTTGTCAACCTTTTCGCGGAAGGCATCTTCTTTGTAGCGGTAGCCTTGTTTTTTTAATTCATAGATCCACGCCTCTTTCTCGATGATGTCAACGACTATGAGGTCGATTTCGTTATCGCCTTTCCTGTCCCACCATTTTCCGACGATATAGCGGCCTTCTTCCTGGAATTTCTTCGTGAAGTAACGCTCCATCATCAGGCCTGACACTCCGCTGTAGTCGCGCTTGATAATATCGCCAAGTGCCTTCAGAGCCTTGTTCTCAACCAATGCCTGATACTTGTAGAAGAAGCGGAACCAGAATATCAGGAAGCAGTCGTTCAGCACATATCGTACCTTCTTACTGTTCTCCTTGGCAAAGATGGGCAGCGACTTGGTGATTACCTTATAATATTCCTCCAGCTTCACCAAATAGGAACCAATGTTGTTATTCTGAAGCTCGTTCTCTATCTCCGCCCGGGTTTTCATACCGCTGGCTATACAAGTCAGAATAGAGAAATAAGTGACATAATCTGTGCCGAACTCCTCGATGAGGATATTTCTTCCCTCATTGATAAAGGGTGAGTTTTCCTCAGTCAGTGCTGCCAGCATTTTGTTTTTGGTGGTCTTGTCCTTGTCAAGCAGCAGCGTGACATACCAGGGTACACCGCCTGTAATGCTATACAAAGCCAACAAGTCCTCCGGCGTATATTTCGGATTGAAGTCTGCCAGAATCTGCTTCAGCACATCGGTAGTAAACGGCTCAAGGGTCATCTTCTCGTCGGCACGTCCGAACAATGGTTCTTCCTTGTCTTCGAAGATCTTCGTCATCAGCGTGAATACCGAGCCGCTGATGATTAGGTTTAGGTGACTGGTGCGTTTGTGTAAGTCCCAGTCACGCTGAATGTCGCTGAAGATGGCAGGGTTTATCTTTAGGAAGTTCTGGAATTCGTCGATAACGAGTGTGAACGGACGACTCTCTGACAACTGGAGTACGAAGCGAAATATCTCAGAAAAAGTACTTGGTGTGCCAAGAATTGGTGCATCCAGCTTCTCGCGTATCTCACGTACATAGTCCTGGCACAGTAGCGTTTCAGCCTTCTTTCCCACAAAGAAATAAAGTACGGTGTCGTCACCGCATCGCTGTGAGAGTTCTGTCTTTCCAATACGTCTGCGTCCCATCAGCACCGTCATTCGTGCTTCGTGTCGGCTCTGTTGCAAAACCTCGTCAAGCACATGCCGTTCGTTTTCCCTATCGTAGAACTTCATATCTTAAAATAGTATTTGTTGTTACTGTAACCGTCATTACTTTTGCAAAGGTACAAAAATTATTCATACCAACAAGCAAAATGGGATAAAAACTTTCATTTTGTGTCCTTTTTCTGTCTTTTGTAGATTCTGAAGGTGCTGGCAGTGTCGTTGTTGACAGTTGAAAGCCCTTAATCTCGGGATTTTTGTTTATATGGGCTTTCAACAACACCAACCCTCTCTTGGCGTGTAAGAGAGGGCTTCAACCACTCCCCATTGCAACGCCACACTCTGACTTAAGTCAGAGAACCCTCGCCTTACGAGTAATAAGTTTTTTTCGACAACTCACCCAACCCTCTCTTGGCGTGTAAGAGAGGGCTTCAACCACTCCCCAACCCTCGCCAATCTTTGGCAAGGGCTAAAAAAGTAAATCATGGAAGACCCTGATTTCCTTTATGTTTTAGTAAGCCGGGACGACGGCTTGATAAAATAAGATATCGCGCCGTCCCGCGATACAAAAACACAACTCGGGGCTGGCGGTTTCTGCAGAGCTAAAGGGGACGGGGGATTATCGAAAAAATCCTTTTGGTCCTTTTCGAAAAGGACATTACACCCCATTCCACAAGTGGAAAAGAAGTAAACGCTATCTCACTCGTGTGGCGCGGATGAAATAGAGGATGAGCAGGACATACGCCACGAGGGAACAGAATTCGGAGAGCGGGTTTGCCCACCAGGCACTATAGTCGAACGAGATGCCACCAAAGCGCAGCAGGGCACTGATGACACCCATCAGGGCACCACCGGCAATGAAACCAGAGGCGATGAGATTACCCTTCTCGCCACGGGACTTGTTGACGGTCTCGTCCTTCGAACGGGTGGTGACATACCAACTGATGGCACCGCCAATGACCAGGGGGACATTCAGCTCCATGGGGATGAACATACCCAGGGCAAAGGCCAGGGCAGGCACCTTACACAGCGTCAGCACCACGGCAATGACGGCACCCAGGGCATAGAGCGGCCACGGGGCCCCTACCCCATTCATCAGCGGGTCGATAACTGCCGCCATGGCATTGGCCTGCGGAGCAGCCAGTGCACCAGAAGCAAAGCCGTAGGTCTCGTTGAGCAGCATCATGACACCACCCACGGTAGCGGCACTGACCAGCGTACCCAGGAACTTCCACGTCTGCTGTTTGCGGGGCTCCGTGCCGCACCAGTAACCGATTTTCAGATCGGTAATAAACGAGCCCGCCATAGAGAGGGCGGTACATACCACACCACCCATGATGAGTGCTGCAACCATACCTCCCGTGCCCTTCAAACCGACTGCCACCATGACTACCGATGCGAGGATGAGCGTCATCAACGTCATGCCCGACACGGGGTTCGAACCCACGATGGCAATGGCATTCGCAGCAACAGTGGTAAAAAGGAAGGCAATGACCGCTGTCAGGATGATGGCCACGGCAGCAAAGAGCAGGTTACCGTCCATCACCCCGAACCAGAAGAATAGGAAGGTGAGGGTGAGGGTAACGATAGAGGCAATGGCAATAAAGCGGAAGGGGAGGTCGGGGGATGGATGATGGTTGATGGCTGAAGGCTGAGAACCCGACGGAGAACCGTCGGGAACAGTGGTGGCTTCGGAAGCACCCGCCTTGGTTGCCAGTCCTACGGCGCTTTTGATGACGCCCCACGACTTGATAATACCGATGATGCCCGCCATGGCGATGGCACCAATGCCTATCGATTTGCCATAAGAGGTAAAGATCTGTTCGGGGGACATGTCGCCCACAGCCGTGGTGATGGCAGGGTTCCACTGGTTGAGTACCTCACCGCCAAACAGCAGTGCCATGCCGGGTACCACGAGCCACCAGACAAATAGCGAGCCCAACGTGATGATGAGGGCATAGCGGAAACCGATGATATAACCCAAACCCAGGACGGCAGCACCGGTATTGTTTTTGAATACCAGTTTGGCCTTCTCGGCGAGGTCATCGCCATAGGGAATCATGCGCGAGGTGACATTTTCGTTCCACCAACCGAAGGTGGCCACGATAAAGTCATAGAGACCGCCCACGAGACCGGCAATGAGCAGGGGTTTGGCCTGGGAGGGCTGATGGCTGATGGCTGAAGGCTGAGAAGAACCCGACGGAGACCCAGCGACGGAATCGCTGGGAACAGTGGCGGGAGAACCCGACGGAGAACCGTCGGGCACTACGGCTTCATCAGTGGGGGATTCGGAGGCGCCACTTTTCAGGACCTGCGTAGTGGCGGTGGCTTCCGGGAAGGGGAATTGCTCCTGCGGGGCCTCTACAAAGTAGCGACGGAATGGGATGAGAAACAAAATGCCGAGAACACCGCCTAACAGCGACGCGATAAAGATCTTCAGGAAGTCGGCAGACATCTCCGGATATTTCGCCTGCAGGATGTAGATAGCCGGCAGAGTAAAGATAGCACCAGCGACCACGGCACCCGAACAGGCACCGATGGACTGGATGATGACGTTTTCGCGTAAGGCATTGCTGCGCTTGGCAGCGGCAGAAACACCGACAGCGATGATCGCAATGGGAATAGCAGCTTCAAAGACCTGACCGACCTTCAGTCCCAGGTAGGCAGCAGCTGCAGAAAACAGGACAGCCATGAGGACACCCCATGTCACTGACCAAACGTTGACTTCTGATTTCTTATTCATAATTCATTTAAGGGTCGGCCTAACGGCCTCAAAATTAAACAAAATTTATTTCATGCTGATAGCGCAGAAATGCGCTGGAGGGCTTCCATGAGGAGAGCGCGGGGGCAGGCGATATTTATGCGCACATAGCCCTCGCCAGAGACTGGGCCATACATCGTGCCGGGGTTTAGCCAAACCTGGGCGTGATCAAGGAGGTAGGAGCAATACGTTTCGACAGAATCGAAACGCACAGTGGCGGAAGGCCCAGCGGCAAAACCGCTGGGAACAATGGTGGCGGAAGGCCCAGTGGCAAAATCGCTGGGAACAGTGGCAGCGGAGAGAGAGGCGGAGACATCGACCCAGACGAGGTAGGTGCCTTCGAGGGGCATGACCTGCCATTGGGGCAGGTGCTGCGCGACGAAATCGCACAGGGCACGGTAGTTGTCCCAGAGATATAGGTTGAGGGCATCGAGCCAGTCCTCGCTGTCGTTATAGGCTGCCTTCACGGCCTCAGGGGCAAAGGGATTGACGTCGCACACCTCGTTGATGTTGATAGCGCGGTCTAAGCGGCGTCGGGTAGCGGCATCCTGGCAGATGATGTTTGCCATCTGCAGGCCCGCGATGTTAAACGACTTCGAGGGCGAGTTGAGGATGACGGCCTCGGGATCAACGGTGCCCATGGGTACGAAGGTGTGGCCGGGCATGATGAGTTCGCAATGGATCTCATCGGAGACGATGCGGACATGGTTCCGGTGGCAGATGTCAGCCATGCGGTGCAACTCGTCACGGGTCCATACACGGCCCGTGGGGTTGTGGGGGTTGCAAAGCAGGAAGACGGTGGTCTTCTCGTCAGCACAGATAGCCTCAAAGGAGGGCCAGTCGATGGAAAAGGGAGCCCTCCTTTGAGCCCACCCAAACCCTCCCGAAGGGAGGGGGAAGGGAGCATTTTCGTCGCTTTGATAAAGCGACATACTGGACGAATTATGGTCATTATTGCGGGAGAACCGCAACAGGCGGGACTCAGCGACTTCGCAGCCATTGTTGCGGATGCTGGAGAAGAAGCAGTTGTAGTCGGGCGAGAGGATGAGCACCCGTTCACCAGGCATTGTCAGGGCCTTGATGGCTACAGACATGGCAGGAACGACGCCAGTGGTGTAGAGGATCCAGTCTCGCTGGATGTCCCACTGGTGGCGGCGATGGAACCACGAAATGACGGCATCGTAGTAGTCGGTCTGGACGTGGGTATAGCCAAAGATTGGGTGTTGAGCACGGCGCTTGACAGCCTCCTGAATGGCAGGAGCCACCGCAAAGTCCATGTCAGCGACCCAGAGGGGGAGGATACCCCACCCCGTCCCTCCCAAAGGGAGGGAGGAAGGGGATGACTCAGCGGCAAAACCGCTGAGAACAGAAGACGCAGGGGAAGACTCAGCGGCAAAACCGCTGAGAACAGAAGACGCAGGGGAAGACTCAGCGGCAAAACCGCCGGACACCGGACAGGGGGAATCCCATTTCACGCAGCCCGTATTGCGGCGGTCTATTATTTTGTCAAAATCGAATTTCATATATTTTCGAACACGGATTACACGGATGAAACGGATAATCTCTTACATCAGACATCTTCCCTCTTACTTCTCACCTCTTACCTCAATGACACAGTCATTCGGTTGGCGGACGTTTGCATCGATGGTGATGGAACCGATGCTGTCGGCTATGATGTGACCGCTGGTGGGGTTCTTGATGTTTTCGATATGTCCACGGATGTCGGCATGAACAGTAGAGTACTCGAAGACACGGTCGCAAGCCTTGTCGAAGGTACAATTCTCCAACACGAGGTTGTCGGTATAGCACAGCAATTGTTCACCCGTCAGGTGGCAGTTGACCAGACGGACATTCTTCGAGTGCCAGGCGAGATATTCGCCATCGAGATCTGAGTCATAAACCGTGACATTTTCGCACTCCCAGAACGAGTCTTTCGTCAGGATGCGGGCATTGTGCACCTCGACATTCTTGCAGTACTGGAACACATACTTAGCATCGCTATTCAGTCCGTCGACAAAGATGTTTTCGCTGAACATGAAAGGATAGGTTCCTCCATGCAGTGTAACATTCTTCAGGCGCAAACTGTTCACCTTCCAGAAGGTCTCGTCGGCATCCGTAATATTGACATCTTCGAGTTCTACATTACGCATTTCGCGGAAGAATTTAGGGCCATCGATACGACAGCGGCGCATCACCAGGTCGTTGGTATACCAGATGGCAGAGCGCGAGCCCACGGCAAAGTAGCAGTCCTCGATGAGGGCACCATCGACATGCCACCAGGGATACTTGCCATAGAAGCGGCACTCGCTGGCCTGCATGTTCTGGCACTGCTTGATGCCACTCTCACCGCCGGTAATGGTGACATTCTCCAGCCGCAGGTCATGGGTGGCAAAAAGAGGGCGTTCTCCCCCGAATTCCTTGTTTTTGATTAGTTTCACAGATTATTTTAAGAGTCGTTTGGAGAAATAGCGCACGGGATACCATACGCTTAGGAATCCCACTATCAGGACAGTGAGGAATATGAGAATGATGTCCGTAGGATGGACACTGACCGGATAGGCATCGACCACGAAGGAGCCCTCTGACGAGCCCAGACGGACAATACCATATTGTTGTTGCATCCAGCAGAGCAGCAGTCCGATGGCAATACCCATCACTGCTCCGATGGCAGAAATCATTCGTCCTTCGAAGAGGAAGATACGCGTAATCTGACTGTCGGAAGCACCCAAATTACGGAGTGTCACCACATCGTCACGCTTGTCGATGATGAGCATGGACAAGGATCCGATGATGTTAAAACAGGCTATCATCAGAATAAATGTCAGGAAAACATAGGCGATGAGTTTTTCTATTTTCATGATGCGGAACGTGTCCTCCTGCTGTTCATAGCGGTCGAGCACGCGATACTTGTCGCCAGCCAACTGCTGCATCTCCTTTTTCACCCGGTCGAAATCGCTGCCTGGCTTCAGGCGCAGCTCCAGCGACGACAACATACCGTCCTGTGCAAACAGTTTTCGTGTGAAATAGATGGAGGTCAGGATATAGTTTTTGTCGTACTTGCCCTGTTTGATGGCAAAGACAACACCTGGCGAGTACAACTCGTCCTCGACAAAGCCCTCCATCGGATTGGCCATATCGAGCTGTCCTTCACGTTGGGGCGCATAGATCTTCAGCGGTTTTTCATAGGTATATCCCATGCCCAGAAGATAAGCTACACCCAGTCCCGGGATGCCATAGTTCATGTCAGCAGCATGGAGTTCAAAGGTGCCGTCACCCTCCAGAATCTCACGAATATGCGTCAGCTTGTCGAAGTTATCCTCCACACCCTTCACCTTTACCATCAGCTGATGGTCTCCATAGACCGCCAAGGCCTGGTCTTCCAGACATTCTGTAGCTACCTCGATAGCCTCCATTTGGCGGATCTTTGTCAGCACAGGGTCATCTGCCGGTGCCGTCTTTCCCTTCACAGGTACGACTTTCAGCTGCGGGTCCATCTGTGTAAAGAAGGACGCCACCATGTCGTGGAACCCGTTGAACACACTCAGCGTCACCACGAGGGCCATCGTAGCCACTGCCACCCCTATGACAGAGATGGCACTGATCACATTAATGGCGTGTGTTGACTTCTTTGAGAAGAGATAGCGCCGGGCGATGTAGAAGGGGAAAGACATTTTGGAGGTAAGAAGTAAGAATTAAGAGGTAAGAGGTGAGAGATATGATTACTTCTTCAATAGAGAGTCTATACGTTCGATATAATCCAGGGAGTCGTCGATGAAGAAGCGCAGTTCAGGAATGATGCGCAGCTGATAACGCACGCGCGTTCCTAATTCATAACGTATCTGCTTCTCGTTCTTCGTAATGTTCTGAATGAGTTCCTCTGCCTTTTCCGAGGGGAAGATGCTGAGATATGCCGTGCAGATGCTGAGGTCAGGGCTTACCTTGACGCGCGTTACACTAACCATCACCCCATGTAAGGAGCGCGTCTGCTCCTGAAAGATAACACTCAGTTCCTTCTGAAGCAGACGCGCAATCTTGTTTTGTCTGGTCTCTTGCATTCCCAAGATTATTTTTTACCGTCAACTTCGAGCAGTTCAATCTTGAAGATCAGCATAGAGAAAGGCTTGATGTCAGCACCCTGCTGGCGCTCGCCATAAGCCAGTTCCTGAGGAATATAAACCTCCCAGACAGATCCTGCGGGCATATGAACCAGTGCATCGGTCCAACCCTTGATGACCTGGTTTGCACGGAAGTCAGCCGGCTGATTGCGAGAGTAAGAGCTGTCGAACACCTTACCATCAATGGTCTTGCCCTCATAGTGAACCTTCACCAGTGAAGTATCCTTAGGCAGGGCACCAGTACCCTCCTTGAGGACCTTATACTGTACACCACTAGGCAGCACCTTCACGCCCTCTTTCTTGGCGTTGTCAGCCAGATACTTCTCACCAGCCTCCTTGTTGGGGCCAAACTCCTTCTCCAGATTCTTAGCCTTGATGGCACGCATCATATCCTGAGCCATCTGAGCAGCAGAGTCGACAGTCATCAGACCGCCCTTGCCGATGGTACCGGCCACGAAACCAGCCATGAAGTTCTTCAGAGAGATGGTCTTGGTAGAATCCTCACCAAACAGCTCGTGGTTGATACCCTTCACCATCTGGTTAGAAATCTGCTGACCGATCTGGATACCAGCAAAGTAAGCAGCACGCTTCTTGTCGTCACCGGCATTAGCGCCTTCGTTCAGACCCTTGATGAATGCGTCCATGTAAGCGGTGTCTACGCCCAGACGACCTACGAGGTAATCCTTCAGACCCTGTGTCTGAGCCATACCGATAGCATAGCTAACGGTGTCGATGTCACTCTTGAGGCTAGCCTTAGGAGTTCCGTTGCCGCATGCTAACATCATGACGGCAGAAATTGCTGCAAGAGCAGCGAAAGAAAACTTTTTCATTGTTGTTTTTTAAATAAATAATTATTTTGTTATTGCGTTATTTCGGGATAACCGGGATGTCGTTAACGACATTTTTGTTACATCACTTGAATCAGTTCTACATCGAACACCAGTGCTGCAAAAGGAGGAATCGATGCTCCTGCACCACCCTCGCCGTATGCCAGGCGATAAGGGATGAAGAAGCGGTACTTAGCACCTTCCTGCATCAGCTGGAGACCTTCTGTCCACCCAGCGATGACCTGCTGCAAGCCAAACACTGCGGGTTCACCACGCTGTATGCTGCTATCGAATACCGTTCCATCAATGAGGAAGCCCTCGTAGTGGCACTTCACAGAGTCCTTGGCGGTCGGTTTCTTACCGTTACCTTCCTTCAGTACCTGATACTGCAATCCGCTGGGCAGTGTGATGACACCATCCTTCTTGGCATTCTCTGCCAGATATTTCTCGCCAGCCTCCTTGTGAGCCTTGCCAGCCTCGTGGCGCTGTTTGTTGAGCACCTCTTCCTTCTTGGCGAAGTACTCCTGCACGATGTGCTGTGCCTCCTGGTGCTTCACCTGCAACGGATTACCTGCAATCACGTCCTTGATGGCCTTTGCAAAATCATCGATATTCAAGTCTGAGGCTCCCATCTGTGCCAGTTGCTGACCAATGCCAAGCCCCAATGCATAACTCACTTTATCCATGTCTTTTCTCTATATTAATAATGTGTAATTTCAAAAAATCGGCTGCAAAGGTACAACAAAAAGTGAAAAGTGAAGAATGAAAAGTGAAAAATTTGCTGCCGCCATACAAAATTTCTCAATTCTTAACGCAAAGTTCCAAACTTTTTCTTATCTTTGCAATAGTTTTTAATCATTTGCTTATGAAAAAGATTGTTGTTTTGACAGGTGCTGGTATGTCTGTGGAGAGTGGATTGAAGACTTTCCGCGATGCCGATGGACTGTGGGAGAACTATCCTGTTCAGAAGGTGGCTACCCATGAGGGGTGGCTTGCTGATCCCACACTGGTGACCAATTTCTATAACATGCTTCGCAAGAAGTGCTGGGGTGTGAAGCCCAACGAAGGTCACAAGTTGGTTGCTGAGTTAGAGAAGCACTACGATGTGACGGTAGTCACGCAGAATGTGGACAACCTGCATGAGATGGCCGGTTCTACAGATGTCATCCATCTGCATGGAGAGCTGATGAAGGTCTGTTCGAGCGACAACCCCGACGACCCCCGCTATCAGCAGACCCTAACCCCTGACAACTGTGAGGTAAAGCCAGGTACCAAGGCTGGAGACGGTTCCCTATTGCGTCCGTTTATTGTCTTCTTCGGTGAGGCAGTACCCATGATAGAAGCCGCTGCACAAGCAGTCAGTCAGGCAGACATTTTTATCATCATCGGTACCTCGCTGGTGGTCTATCCTGCCGCAGGTCTCATCCATTATGCCCGTCCTGATGTTCCCGTCTATCTGATTGACCCCAATCCCGTATCAGCGGGTGGTCGTGTCCAGCAGATTCAGAAGGGTGCCTCAGAGGGTATGAAGGAACTGATGAAGATTTTGGTTCCGTAATGTCAGGAAATCGGAATAACGTTATTTCGTTCTGACGGGATATCGTTATTCCGAAATCTTGTCTTTTTGCAGGATGCGTTTGTATTCTCCCGGAGTATTCAGGATGCGCTGAGCTTCGTGAAGAGTCTTATCGTTGCGCAGGCCCACCTGCAGCTGCCCCCCTTGATAGTAGTAGGCAGACACGATGTCCTGTTCCAGCATCTGCTGAATCTCGTCGCGATGGCGGTCCAGGTCAGTGGACAGGTCATGGTGGTCAATCTTCGCCTTCAGGGCTTCCAGTTCCACCTTGGCTTCCTCGTAGTAGCCTTCAAACTTCATGGCCTTCTCCATTTCCTCGAACTGTTTCTTGCTCAGCTGGTCGTAGGTGAATCCAGCCTTGATGACCCGTTGTTTGAAATCAGCATATTCATCATCCGTCAAGCGGAAGTCCACTGCAGGCGCTATGGTCTGGTGTTTCCCAATGTATTCCGTCACATAGTCAAGCACCACCTCAGTAGAATCCAGTCGGTCCAGATAGAGCGTGATATTCGCCATCGTATCCGGTTTCACCTCTACGTCCGGTTTCAGACCATCCTTCATCTCGATGCCACGTCCGCTGGGCAGATAATACCGCGACGTGGTCAGTTTCAGGTTGGCATTATAAGGCAGATCGATGTTAGGAATCTGTACTAGTCCCTTGCCATAGGTACGGGTTCCGATGATGACGCCCCGTTTCAGGTCCTGCAAGGCTCCACTGGTAATCTCAGAGGCAGATGCCGTCTCTTTATTCACCAGTACCACCAGCGGCATCACCGTATCGATGGGTTCTAAGCGCGTCTTGTATTCGTTGTTGGCTCGTTTCAGTTTACCTCTCGTCTCCACGATTTTCAGTCCCTTGGGCAGCCACATGTTTAAGATATCAACACACTCCGACAGCGATCCGCCGCCATTGCCACGCAAATCGAGAATCAGTTTCTCAGCACCCTGTTTTTTCAAGTCTACAAAGGCCAGTCGCATCTGTTTGGCCGGTTCACCTGTAAAAGTGTTCAGGGCAATGTATCCCGTCTGGTTTGCCAACATGCCATACCACGTAATCTCGGGCATTTTGATGGTCTGGCGCGTAATCTTAAACGTCATCTTCTTACCCGTTGTGGGGCGTTCAATCTTCAACAAGAAGGTTGTTCCCGGTTCTCCACGAAGATGGCTGCTCACAAACGACGTGCTCTTATCTGTCATCAGCGAGTCATCAATCTGCAGGATGATATCCCCCTTCTTCAGCCCCACCTCAGCAGCCGGCATACCCTCGTAGGGTTCCTCGATGACACAACGCTTCAGTTTCTGGTGATAGCGAATGAGTGCACCAATGCCCGCATACTTACCCGTGAGCATCTGTTTCAGGTCAGTCTGTCGTTCCTCAGGGTAGTACTCCGTATAAGGATCGAGGGTGTTCAACATGGCATCGATACCTGCTGTCACCACCTTATTGGCATCCAGCGTATCAACGTACATCATATCCAGATTCCTGTACAGGGCATTGAAAATCTCCAGATTCTTTGCCACCTCCAGGTTATGATTTTTCACCTCTTGCGCCCATGCGCCCATTGTCAACAACCCTGTTGTGATCAGTAATATACAACGTTTTTTCATCGTTTATTTGAATTTTGCGTGCAAAATTACAAAGAAAAATGAAGAATGAAGAATGAAGAGTGAAGAATTTGCTGCCGCTACAAAAAAAAGTGAAAAGTGAAGAGTGAAGAGTGAAAAATTTGCTGCCGCAACAAAAAAGTTCAAAGTTTTTTTGTAACTTTGTAAGAATTCTCAGCTTTTCTTTGTATAAAGGCAGTCTGGGAGATTGAGGAAAAACTGGGTTACGAATTGGCAACCGTACTCAATTCCACATTCTGCTATAAACTGCATCAAAGAACACCCGACGCTGAGCCAGCAACCATTTATGACTCATCATCGAGTGCAAAGGTAATCATTTCTTTGGATACAACCAAATGTTATGCTACTTTTTTATGAGTTTTGTATTATTCATGGTTGTATATGGCATTCGATAGGATGAAGCGAACAGATGGAATATAATATCCTTCCGTCCACTTCATCCCTCTGCCGATGCAAAGGTAGCACGGGCTTTATACGAAACGGACGATACTTGCATGGAAAATCTTCCTCTCCACAGGCTCCGAGCGTATTTCCCACACAAGCCCCGCCCGTTTCAA
>CACWWZ010000063.1 GCA_902764705.1 uncultured Prevotellaceae bacterium
AGACGCATTAACATTGGTTTGGAATTAAACGAAAATCAAGTTTGTGAAAAATTAACGCGGTAGGTACCCGCATCATACTGGGGGGTGCTGAGTAGTTACTAATTGACATAATAAAACATCTAACAACAAAAAGGCAGTTTGAAAACAGAAAATACAACAAAAAGGCGGCCGACACCGAGAGAGTCTGTCGGGGTGGCCGCCCGGCCAAACAGCGAAAGAATTCCGCTGGCGTTGGCATTGTCGACTGCCAGCGAGAGGGGCGGCGCGGTCGCAGGCAACCCTTCATCTGACAGTCTACAATATGATGTCAAGGAGCGCCTATGCCGTCATGCCTTAGATCACCATATTGATATTTTTTTGTATCATCGCCGGATTCCCCGGCTGCGCTGGGAAGTCTCTGTGATTTCTTTCAACGAGGCCTTTAGCCGGTCCTCCTGATCCTCGTCGATGAGGTGCTGGCCGCCGACATGGTGGCCGAGCTCCAGGCAAATCTTCTCGGCCAGAACGTCCCTATTATGTTGGCTGAAGCTTTGGCCACCGAACGAGGCACAGGTGCCATTCTCGACGGCTTCCTCATGCGCCTGGAAATACTCATTGAAAGCATCCTCCAGCCACCTGAAGCCGGTCCGGGAACCTTGCCCAGTGGCATGCTGCAGGGCGTAATCCAACACCTCTGCCCATTTTTGTAAAAGGTCAGTATTCATTGATTAATGCGTTTTTTAAATTGTCTGGTTTCCATTGCCTTAACGTAACGGTCCGGACGTTTAATGCCAAAATAATACCAGGCGAAAGCCCTGTTGAGGACATGATACCGTTCCCCTTGGGCGACAACGTTCTCCAGCCACATTCTTTTGACCTCCTTTTTAGGGAACAGCTGAAAAAGGAGGTTGATTTCATCCAAGTCGAGATATATCATGACCAACTCCACCAACATACCGTCAGGAACATCAGTGATAGAGTCCACGTCATAGCTCCAAAAGCAGTGCTTTTCCTTCAGCTTGCTAATGAGCTCTTTCCTGATGTTGGTGGCCGTTGATTTATCCATTGTTGTTATTAAAGATTTAAATTGGCTGTGTCACCTCGTTTTTCAATCAACTGGCTCATACTTAACAAGCGCTTTTTTGACAGCGCCAACGAGGTATTTTTTCATGTCTTCAGGGGGTATTTGGTTGGTCAGGCATGTGTTATGCACTTCCTGCAGCCAGGTTAGAAAAAAACGTCCCTGGTTATTTCTCCAGTTGCTGTCTATGTTTCCATAATTCATGTACCATTTCAAGCGAACGAGGTAGAACAGACTTTTTCCCCTTAATGGGTTCTCCTTTGTAAAACCAAATAACCCAAGCATTTTGATTTCTGATTCAATCAGGTCTTCCAAATTGGCTGCATCTGGTTTAATGCGCTTCTGAAATTCCAAAATTCGCTGATCTATTTTTTTATTCTTCTCTGGCTGGTATATGATTTTAAATTTAATGTATCTTACCCCTTTCCCACGTCCTGGACCGGCTGGCGTGTCGACCTCGCCTGTCTGCGGATAGTAGTTCACCCAATATGTTGGTTCAAAATAGAATGGAGCAACCTCCTGGAGCTCTTTCTGTGCAGGTTCTATAATCCTTCTCCTGAAATCCTTGAAGTCCTTGTATTTGTTCTCCTTGTCAAAATAGGACCTAATGACCTCGACAGGGCGGACAATCTCTTCCATGTGGTGATAGCAGCTGAGCAGCATATAGAATATGTAGGAAGAAGGATTGTTCAACTGCATATATGTCGTCATTTCAAATGTCCTGACACCCTTAGAGAAATCCAACAACAATTTCCATACATCATCAGAAATGCAAAACCTTATCCAGTTGCTTCCACTGATATTGTTTATACTGACTTTGGAAATGATTTGTTTCAGACCCCAGACTTCATGAAAACCCGATTTTGCATATAAAGCCCTTTTGTTTTCAAACTCTTTTTGTTTGGCAAGATTGCGCAATGCCCGCTTGACTTCATCGTAGCCGACATACCTTTTGCTTTCCTCGTCGTATCTCATCAGATAAGAAGCGGGGATGGATATTTGATGTTCAGTCTCTTTGCATCCAAAAAGATCTATAGTTGTGAATGAAGCATACCGAACATTCCGTATCCAATCGCCAAGGCTCCTCAGGTCTTCCGGAAACCTATACTTCGTGTCGAGGATGGACTGGGCCTTGAGCATCACCCAACCCAAAATTTTCCATTCATACTTATCTATATTGTATGATTGGGTCACGGACAAAAAAGAAACCATCACCTTGTCCTCGCGCCATTCGGGCTTCCATTTTTCAATATCTGTCGCCATTTTGGGTGTGTTTATTTAGAGTTTTTGCAAAGGTAGTAATAAAATTAGGACAAACAAAAAAAAAGTCCACTTTTTTAGACCGTATCAAGATTTTGTCCTATTTTAAATCGACCGTATCAAGATTTTGTCCTATTTTCCACCTTATTATATAATAAGTAAAAGAGAGTATTGTAAACTCTCTATTAAAAAATATAATAGAGAGTGGGTGCGTTGGTCGAGAAATCCCTTTTGGGGGCTGAGCAAAAGGGAAAAATAAAATAAAATAAAAAACCAAATGAAAAGGATCGACTTTCCCCGCGTGTAAAGATTTTTTACTTTTTAATTTGATTTTATGAAAATATTTGTCATTTTTATTTTCCCTGCTGCTCTGACTGGCCAACTGCCAGCACTTTTCCTTCGCCTGGCTTCGCTCGCATTATGGCTGACGCCACATACTGATGGCCACCGCGAACTCGTCAGGCGGCCAGATGCCATCCCCGCCCCTCCGGTGCGTCCCTTCGGGCATCGGTGAGACGGCCACCCTTCACCTCCATCCGGCTTTTCTGCGCCAGGTGCCCCAGACAGCTGAAGGCTGAATCCTGGCACATCACCCGTCAGAGGCTCCGGGGCTAACACACGTCTCCCCATGGAATGGGGAGCAAGAGGAAACCCCAACAGAGTTGTGTTCTCTCTTGCTCTGCGAGGCTTAACCGCTGATTTTCAGCGGTTTACGAAAATTGCCTAAATTTACAAGTAAATTTTAAACTAAAATAATGGCAATTTTAATTGTTAAAATGTTGATAACCAATAAATTTCATTTAAATTTTTTTGGTGTTTTGGCGGATTTTTATTATATTCGCGACCGTAATCAAAGTATAGAAAAATGGCAAAAAAATCCTCTTCAGTCAGACCAGAACCAACCTCGAAACACGTGGTCATATCGGCTGTCGCTCATGAGACGTTGACGGTCATCGCTGACCGCTACGGCAAGTCGCTTGGCGAGATGGTGGCCTTGCTCATTGATAATTGCTATGATTATGGCCTGATTCAGCCTTCCGAAATCAAGGGTGGAAAACACACTGTTACTACTCGGATTGATCTATTAGAAAAGCAACTTAAAAGAACAAATGACGGTAATTGGGCGGCTGTCGCTGAATTAAAAAAAATTGACGCGAAGAATCAGGAGATAAACTGGAGGGCGGTAGAGGAGGCAAAAAAGACCACTCTCCTCGCCGCCAAAATCTTTGATCAGCTTTCCAGACTTATTAATACAGAAAGTGAAGAGGAGGGTTAAATGGCAATTGTGAATTTCGCCGGAGGAGGCAAAGGCAAAACAGCCAACAAGGGCAGCTGCGCAGACCTGATGGCTTACTTACTCCACGAACAGGAGGAGCGGAGCCGTGTCGGCATTCGGCAAATTTTCGATGCACAGTCGTGCCTCTTCGATGCCTTTTCTGACATGGTGCCCCTCGACGATGCCGTCCAAAAGATCGACTTCAACAGGAAGGGCCTGAAGAAAGATGAAGCGAAATTCTATTATGCAGATGTTAATTTCTCGGAGGAAGAGCTGGCCGCCATCTTCAGAGGCTTAGATACTGATGCCGATAAAGAGGCTGCAATCCGGCAGTATATCCGAGATACATTTATTCCTACCTATGCAGCCAACTTTATTGGGTATAAGGACAAAGCAGGAAACGCCATCCGATTCAAGGCTGGGGATATAGTATGGGCGGCCGCCGTCCATTCCCGGCGGCTGGACCGTTATGGCCACCTGAAGGAAGGCCCAGGGTGGCATGCCCATGTGGTCATGTCTCGCCGGAACCAGGGGATGACCAGATCACTTTCGCCTACCCGCAACCAAAGATCGGAGAACAAGGGCAGCTGCCAAGGTGGTTTCGACCGAAACGCCTTTAGAAAGCAAATCGAGCTGGCCATTGAGGAAAAATATGGCTATAACCGCCCTGTCGCTGACACCATATCTACCCGGGTAGATATGGCGAAAATGTCGATTACTGATTTGGAAACTCAGGTCAATGCCTTGATGATGCATGGACTTCAGATGCAGATGGAGGCCGAAGAGCGGCGAAAGGCCAGGGAAAAGGCGGCACAAGAAGAAGCAGCTGCCAAGAAGAAGGCCGAGGAACTGGCAAAGGCTGAAGCGGAGAAGGCAGCCAGGCAGAAGACGGAGAAAACGCGGAAGCCGAGGCTTTCTGCCCAGGAAAAAGAGGCAATGACGAAACGCCCTATCGAAAAGGCCCACCGTGCTTGGAATAACTACTATGGTGATGTCAGGCCTGGCCTGGCCATCTTCATAGAAGGTGAGGAAGGCGGGAAAAAGGTCTACCGAACATTCGGGCGGCAGGCTGCGCTCACCGCGCAGCACACCGACGTTCCTTTGGGTGAATTCGAACACAGCTCGAGGAAAATGATAAAATTCATTTCCCTTTCGCTGGAGAAATTACGTGGGGTTGTGGCCGAATTTGTCAAGCATGATATACCCTATTATATGCTGAATGCTTGGGGGCTATTGATGTCTGACGATGAACAACGGATGATGCTGCAGCCTGTGGTGAAAAAAGCACAAATTCCGACCCAAAAAACTCAGGCCGAAAAGCCTCAGTCAACGCCTGTTGCCGCTCCATCGGATACAAGGAAGCGGAAGACGGAGGGCGAGGTGGCTTTTGATGCCTGGCAGCTTGAACACAAGAAGGACAGGCCAGATCAGTCTCGGATTGTTTTCGTCCTCCGTGATGGACCGCATGGAAAATTCTACCAAACCTACAGTTCCGATGCCCACCTTGCCGCCTGGACCCGGGAGAATAGACAGGCTAAGAGAATCGAGGAGGGGTATCCATTGGCCGGTTTAGAATATTTCTCAACGACAGCTAATTCTATAAGGTATATAGTCGCTGACCTTCAGAGTAAAGGCCATGAGTGCGTCATCATAGATACGAATGGAAAGGTTCTTGACTTGCCGCCAGAGCCGGCGAAGCAGCAGCAGACGGCTGCACCTTCACCAAAAACCAATAGTGGCGGTGATGATGGGGTCAAGGTCTGGACTTATCAAGGTCGGTATTACATGAACGCTGTTATAGGTGGCCATCGAATACCAGTTCGACAGATTGCAGAAGAGGACTGGAAAGCCTTTAAATGTCGCGAGCTGCCCGGCGAGAAACTCCTCGCCAAGTATTATTCGGCTGAGGAAATGAAACCTCAAAAAAATATTTCTAAAGGGCGTGGAAGAGGGAGAGGTTAATTCCTTTCCCTCTTGTTTGCCACCATTATTTTTCATATCTTTGTCGAAATTTTGAGAATATGGGAAATCAGACACAAGCAGCTGCCAAGGCAGCGAAGAATGACGAGTTCTATACCCAATACCACGACATCGAGATAGAGGTCAACGCCTATCTGGAATATGACCCTGACGTATTCAGGGGAAAGACGGTGCTGCTGCCATGTGACGATCCCGAATGGTCGAACTTCACCAAGTTCTTTGCCCAGAAGTTTGAGGTGTTGGGTCTGAAAAAGCTCATATCGACGAGCTTTGCACCTGACTCAAAGAAGTACAAGTATGGCTACCAGCCATCCCTCTTTGAGCAGGAAGACCCACAATTCGATATCAAAAAGACGCAAACTCAAGGCAAGATTTTCGTCTTGGAGCGTGACAAGAGCGGTGATGGCCGAATAGATTACAAGGACATCGAGTGGCAGTACATGGAGGGTGACGGCGACTTCAGAAGTAAGGAAGTGTGCAAGCTGCGTGACGAAGCAGATATCATCGTCACCAACCCGCCATTCTCGCTGTTCCGCGAGTTCCTGGCGTGGATTGTGTCTGCCGGTAAGCAATTTTTGATTATCGGGAATATAAATGCCATTGGTTATATGTGCGTGTTTCCATCAATCAAGGCTAATAAGATGTGGCTTGGGGCAACAAATTTCAATACTGGTATGTATTTTCGGGTTCCTGAAGATTTTGTATATGCCCCAACCTATAAATTTGAGAGAGAAATAAATGGCGTTAAGGTGAATAGAGTGCCTGGTGTATGTTGGTACACCAATATTGAGCATGGTCGCCGTCATCAGCCGCTGTCATTAATGACATTGGCCGAAAACCTGCGATTCAGCCGCCATAAGGAGATTAAAGGCCGGAAAGACTATATCCACTACGAGAACTACGATGCCATCGAGGTTCCTTACGTGGATGCCATACCATCGGATTATGATGGTGTTATGGGGGTTCCAAGAACATTCCTCGACAAATACTGCCCGGAGCAGTTTGAGATTATTGGCTGTGCGGAGGGGGAGTCTGGCCGCGAACTTGGTCTGAAGCCTTATCCCAGGGAGTTGAAAAAACTCAATCCGAGTCTGCGTGACGGCCAGCTTTATTACATAGAGAATGGCAGGCCTGAAAAGCCATACGCGAGAATATTAATCCGCAAAAAATAGCCTATGAAAACCGAGTTAAGGACTGATTTGACAGTCGAGGAAGTATGCAAGGGCTTCCATTATAGTGAACTGGAAGGCAAGGGACTTTATGGTATGTCTGGCAAACTGACCATTCAGCCGGAGTATCAACGCAACTACATCTACTGCGATGGTAAGAAGGACGTGGCCGTGATTGAATCAGTCCTGAAGGGTTATCCCATCGGACTTCTTTACTTCAATAAAGTCGGGAATGACCGTTATGAGGTTCTCGATGGGCAGCAGCGCATCACCTCTCTGGGGAGGTTCGTCGAGGGCAAGCTGAGCATCATCGACGCTAACGGCATCCCCCAAAGTATCGGCAGCATTGCCGCTGATCAGCGAGAGAAGGTGCTGAACACTCCCTTGCTCATATATATCTGCGAGGGTACCGAGACTGAAATAAAAGAGTGGTTCCGCACCATCAACATTGCCGGGGTTCCTCTGAAGACCCAGGAACTGTTGAACGCCGTGTATAGTGGTCCGTTTGTGTCGTTGGCAAAGGAAGAGTTTTCAAACTCCAACAACAGTCATATTCAGATGTGGAGCCATTTCATCAGCGGCTCAGCCAATCGCCAGGACTATCTGGAGACTGCCCTTTCATGGGTCAGCAAGGGCGATATCGGCGGCTATATGAGCCAGCATCGATACGATGACAACATCAAGGAGCTGAAGGCGTATTTCGACGCGGTTCTTGGGTGGGTCGGCAGCGTGTTCCCCACCATCTACCCGGAAATGAAGGGCCTTGATTGGGGTACACTCTATGAGAAGTACCACAAGCAGCCCTACGACCCCGCCGAGGTGGATGAGCGTGTGCTGCTCCTGATGGACGACCCCCAGGTGAACGACCATAAGGGCATCTTTGAGTATGTTCTGGGTGGAGAGAAGGACACCAGGCTAATCAACATTCGGGTGTTTGACGCTAAGACTATACGCCTGGTGTATAACAGGCAGACAGAGGATGCCAAGACAAAGGGCATTAGCAACTGCCCTTACTGTGCCATCGGGCATGATTCGTCGAGAAGCCGGATCTATAAATTGAACGAGATGGATGCCGACCACGTTACAGCCTGGTCAAAGGGTGGCTCCACCGATATCAGCAACTGTCAGATGCTCTGTAAAACACATAACAGAGCAAAAGGGAATAGATGAAAAAAGGGGTCTCAATAATGAGATCCCTTTAATATTATAGTTATATAGATTATATATAACCAATACCCCAAAGGTAATAAAGCACTCCGGCTATCAGGGCTACAATGGCCACGATGGCCACTACCATCCACCAGTTGATGGATGATGGGTGGTTTCCCGTCAAATCATCGATGGGTGCTGCTGCAGATACTGCAGGATTTTCTGGCGCTTCCGGCTGCTGAGTGGGCGGTTGCCCATCAGGCAACATCATCCTCAGCTGCAGCTGCTGCCCCTGGTCGGCAATCTTGGCCATTTCGGTGGCCAGCCGATGGTATTCCTCCCTCGATGTCCGAAGGTCTTCCTGCAGCTGCTCAATCTGGGCATCCTTCCTCTCAATCTGCTCCCTCAAAATGCCTATAATTTGACTGTTTTGGTTGTCAACTTGGTTGTCAACTGGTTGAGAAAAGTTGTCAACTTGGTTGTCAACTTGGTTTAAACTTTTTGATGCGAATATTTCTAAGGCATTGATATGTAGTCGTTTCTTGCCATTCACGATTTTCACGTAAGTTGTCAACTGGTTGTCAACTTGGTTGTTCAACTGCTTGTAAACCGCCTGAGTCGTTACGCCAGCTCTCCTGGCGAACTCCGCTATGCTGATATACTCGTCTTTTCTCATGTTTTGTCGAAAGATAGTCCACAAAAGTGGGGAAAAAAATGTATTGATAATATACGCCCCCCGAGGCCGCATGAGCGGAGCGAATGCGCAACTGTCGAAAGATAATTCACAAAAGTGGAAAAAAAAATTTTATTGATAATATATGTCAGTAGAACACAAGCCGTTAGTCGGGCAAAATGTCGGCCGAGTAGTCGGCCGCCTGGTAGGCTCCGCAGAGTAGGGCGGTGCCCTGGCATTCCTCGTTGAGCCGGCAAGTGATGCAGCGCGAAGATTTCAGCGCGTCGCCGATGGCCTTGAACTTGCCGTATTTCGGCACGCCGTCGAGGGCGACAAGGCCGCGGTCCTTCAGCTTCTTGATGGAGCGGTTGACGGCAGCCGGACTTTGGCCGATGGCACCTGGTATGTCGACGCCATTGATGCCGCCATGGGCGGTGGCGTCCCGAACGCACCAGAACACGAGCTGGTCGCGGTCGGAAAGTCCGGCAAGCTGCTCTTTGGTCCTGTCGGTGAGCTGCCTGTTTCGCTCTACCAGGTTCCTGGCCAGTTCCTCACGCCTGGCCCGGTTCTCTGCACGCTTTTCGTTCCTGGCGGCCACGAACTGCTCGTCGAGGATGGAGGTGCTCACGGTAGCAGCGTTTCCGAGAACATTATTTCCTGCCCCCGTGCGGCCTTCTTTTTCTTTTGGGGTGGAATTGGCCGCCCGGATGGGCTTCGGGCTGTCAGAAGCCAATTCTATGCCAGATTTGGGGCTTCCCGTGGCCTCAGACGGCATTTCTCCCGTTGTCGTGGGTGCTGCTGATGCTGCTGATGGAGGCAGCTCAACAACGTCGATATCCTCGAGCCTGGCGTGGATTGCTTTCATTTCGTTGAAGAGGACGTTGTAGATGACCTGTTCCTGGATCTTCAGGCGGTTCTCCACTGGGACACTCTGCTTGCGGGCCGGCATCTTGTATACAAAGCCGTTCTCGACGTCGAACACGCCGACCATGGACTTGCTGAGGGATGATTCCTTTCCAAGGGCAGGATCCTCGCCGAACGCCTGCAGGGAGACTTCCTCGGCCTTTCTGATCGCGTCCTCGGTGAGTTCTGCCGGAACACCGATGAAGAAGAAGTCCGTCCATCCGATGTACTTGCCCATCTTCTTGTCGGCCACCAAGTCGGCCTTGCTGTTTTTTAGCTCGATGCCGACGGTGAAACACTGGTTCTGGTTGAGTGCCCGGAAGCCAGGCTGGATGAAAAGCACGGCGTCAAATCGGTAGTGGTCCTGCCGATCAAGACCGCGCCTGGTCTTCTCTCCGGTCTCATATCTGACCGTCAACTCCTCAAATATGCGATAATTGATGGCATCGTCCGGAATGCGGTCGGCCCATTCGTAGGCCATCCTGGTGACACCCAGGGCGAATGCCTTGCCCGGCTTCTCCGCCAGCAGCTTCTTCAGTTCTTCATGTGCCTTTGCCATATCTTTCTGTATTCAAGATGATCTCCACACGTTTCCGGTTAGAAAGCTTCCGTCAAGAGCCTCAATGCCCAAGTATAACTGTAAGAATTTACGTTTTCGTTGGTTTCTTTGCACTGAACACCCTCTCTACCAATAATGCGTTCAAATTTCCTGCCAATGAAGTCTCTCATTTCATCTGACAGTGGTCCGCTGGTTGTAATCTTCAAAGAAAAAACTTCATACCATCGGAGGCCATCGAAATCCTCTATATCATGTTTCATTTTCGAATGGGGTCCGAATGGAGGGGGGGAATAGGGAAAGAGTGAATCAAAGTAGTCTTCTACTTTTCTCATCCATTCACTCCTTTCCTCATTTTCTTCCTCACCAAAGAAAATCGATAATTTTTCTTTATCCAAATTAAGATATTTGGATACGGTGTTTACAATTTCAAATTCCAGAACTCCCTCTTTTAATGCGGAAATATGCCTTATCAGCAAGCCGTTTTTGTTGAGCTCGGGCAGATATTTGTCCTCCATCCGGACTATATATTCTTCATCAAATTCATCTTTCGGGAGGACGGTCAATGCTTTCCGCTCTTCCTCGAAACATTCGCCAGGAAAGAGCTTATGTCTGATTATTTCTTTTAATATTTTCATAGGCCTTAATTAAAATAGTTTATCAATTATTGGCAAAGTTACGAAATGTTTTTCACTTTTCCAAATTTTGATAAAGAAAAATCGATATGAAATTTACTTCTTAAGAAACTTTAACTTTATCAATAATTGACGTAACTACTCAGCACCCCTGTATACATGAGCAGTCATCTCACTGTCGTACGACAGCAAGAATCGCTTTGAATTTAGAATTTCCATTCTTCATGGCAGT
>CACWWZ010000064.1 GCA_902764705.1 uncultured Prevotellaceae bacterium
AGTGTTCTTGGCTACTGTCCAAACATTCTTGCGGGCACCAAAGTAACCGCGAGTGAGTTTCAGAATTCTTTTACGTTTTGCACGTGATGCAACGTGATTAACTGATCTTGGCATAGTTTTCTAATACTTTTAATGTTTGACAATAGGTGAATTAACGGAGACACAACAGGTCGCGAACCTGCTTCATGTTTGTAACATCTACGAGGGTAGAGCCCTGCAGATTACGCTTCTGTTTCTTAGTCTTCTTCGTCAGAATGTGACTGTGATAGGCATGGTGTCTCTTGACCTTACCTGTACCGGTGAACGCGAATCTTTTCTTCGCTCCGGAGTTTGTCTTTACTTTTGGCATTGTTTTTAAAATTTAAATTGTTATTAATAATCGGCGACTACGCATATACCGGGCGCGACGCCTTGTTTTTTCTTTGAACTTTGACCTTTGGACTTTCAACTTATGATTAGTCCTCAGATTCCTCGGTGAGCTTCTTCAGCGCATCGGCACTGATCTTGGCGTTGGCAAAGAGTCCGCCGTTCTGGGGTTTCTCGCCGGCCACCTGCTTGGCTGCAGACTCCTTGGCTTCGGTCTCGGAGGCCTCACGGTCGCGAGCCTGCTGGCTCTTCTTAGCCACACCGGCTTTCTTGGGAGCCAGATAGAGGAACATCTTCTTGCCTTCGAGCGAGGGCATTCCCTCGACCTTGCCATATTCCTCGAGGTCGTTGGCGAAACGGAGCAGCAGCACCTCGCCTTGTTCCTTGAACAGAATGGAGCGACCACGGAAGAATACATAGGCGCGAACCTTATTACCTTCTTCAAGGAATTCCTTGGCGTGCTTCAGCTTGAACTGGTAGTCATGCTCGTCGGTCTGGGGTCCGAAGCGAATTTCCTTCACCTCCACCTTCACCTGCTTGGCCTTCATCTCCTTCTGGCGCTTCTTCTGCTGATAGAGGAACTTCGAATAGTCGATGAGTCGACAAACAGGAGGGTTGGCATTGGGTGAAATCTCTACGAGATCAACACCCTGATCGTGGGCCATATCCAATGCTTCGCGCGTTGAAACAACGGTACTTTCACCGTCGCCAACGATTCGCACTTCGCGTACACGTATCTGCTCATTGATACGGTACTGATTCTTCATGTTGTCGTTCTTCATTAACCAGTTTTATCGAAATCGGCTGCAAAATTACTACAATTTACTCAAAGTACAAAATAATTTCGGGATTATTTTCACATTTCATGCAATGATTTGATGCAAATTAGTTGAGAAAGCGGTGCGGAATTAATTATTTTTAACCATGAGAATAAAAAATTGCACATTTTTTTTGCGAATGTGCAGAAAAGGTATTACCTTTGCACAAAAATTTGAAAACTGTGCAATGAACGATATACCAAGTTTTAATTCTTACATCGAGCAATCGATTAAGGACAATTGGCTACTTGACGCGCTGACGGACTATAAAGGGGCTACGTTACAGTATCACGACGTAGCCCGAAAAATAGAGAAGTTACATATCATGATGGAGGCTGCGGGCATCGAGAAGGGTGACCGTATTGCTGTGTGTGGTCGCAACTCCGCCCACTGGGCAGTGGCTTTCCTGGCCACGCTGACCTATGGAGCCGTTGTAGTGCCTATATTACATGAATTCAATGGCGAACAAATCCACAATATCGTCAACCACTCGGAGAGCCGTTTGCTATTCGTAGGCGACTATGTGGTCAACATCATTGACGAGAAGGAGATGCCGGGACTGGAGGGCATCTTCAACCTGCCCGACTTCTCGCTGTATGTTTCCCACAACGAAAAGCTGACCGATGCCCGCGAACGGCTGAACGAGTTATTTGGAAGCAAGTTTCCGAACGCTTATCGCCAAAAGGATGTACATTGGTATATGGGCGCCCCTGAAGAGCTCTGCATGATCAACTACACGTCGGGAACGACGGGATTCTCGAAGGGTGTCATGCTGCCTTACCGCTCCTTGTGGGGTAACGTTGATTTCTGCCAGAAGAAACTGGCCCCACACATGCCGAAGTTCAGCAACACGCTGAGCATCCTGCCCATGGCCCACATGTACGGCATGGCTATTGAATTCCTGTTCCCGTTTTGTTCGGGCTATCACCTTCATTTCCTGACACGTCTCCCCTCGCCTGCCGTCATTGCGGAGGCTTTCAAGGCTGTCTGTCCTGACGTGGTGGTGGCCGTGCCGCTCATCATCGAGAAGATTATCCGCAAGCGCGTATTCCCGAAAATCCAGAGCAACGTCGTGAAGCTACTGCTGCAGATGCCCGTGGTGCAAAAGAAGGTGAAAGAGCGTATCTGCCAGGAGGTCTATGCGGCCTTTGGCGGACGAGCCTATGAAATCATTGTGGGCGGTGCACCGCTGAACCAGGAAATAGAACAATTCTTAAAGAGTATCGACTTCCCCATTACCGTGGGCTATGGTACAACCGAGTGTGCCCCGCTGATTTCCTATAGCGACTACCACGACTTTGAGCCCGGCTCTTGCGGACAGCCCCTGCCCTGCATGGAGGTGAAGATCGTCTCGTCAGACCCTGAGCATATCGAAGGAGAAATCGTTACCCGCGGCACCAACGTCATGCTGGGCTATTACAAGAACGAAGAGGCTACCCGAAAGGCGCTAGACGATGAGGGATGGTACCACACCGGCGACCTGGCCACGATGTCGAAGGATGGACACATTTTCATTCGCGGCCGTCTGAAGAACATGCTGCTGGGTGCCAACGGACAGAATGTTTACCCCGAAGAAATCGAAGACAAGCTGAACTCGATGGCAATGGTCAGCGAGAGCATCATCGTGCAGCGTGGCGATAAACTGATAGCCTTGGTCTATCCCGACATGGACGAGGCAAAGGCGATGGGATTCACACAGGAAGACCTGGAGAACGTCATGGAACAGAACCGCCAGGACCTGAATGCACAATTGCCTGTTTACAGCAAAATACAAGCCTTTGAACTACAGGAACGCGAGTTCCAGAAGACACCTAAAAAGAGTATTAAACGTTATCTATATAAATAAGGTATTATGGAAAACTACCCGAGTTTTAACAAGCTGATACAGAAAAGCATCATCGAGAACTGGGATCTCGACGCACTGACAGACTACAAGGGAGCAACCTTGCAATTCCACGATGTGGCCCGCAAGATTGAGAAACTACACATCCTGTTTGAGAACTGCGGTGTGGTGAAGGGGGACAAGATAGCACTATGCGGTCGAAATAGCAGCCAATGGGCGGTGGCATTCCTGGCCACGCTGACCTATGGCGCGGTGGCAGTCCCCATTCTCCATGAATTCATGGCTGAACAGATTCATAACATTGTTAACCATTCGGATGCCAAGCTGCTTTTCGTCGGCGACCATGTGGCTACCCAGATTGACCCCATGCAGATGCCAGGTCTGGAAGGTATCATCAACAATCCCGACTATTCACTCATGGTATCAAGAACCGACAAGCTGACCTATGCCCGTGAGCACCTGAACGAGTTGTATGGCAAGAAATTCCCCAAGTATTTCCGCAAGGAGCACGTCAATTACTACATAGAGGAAAGTGGTGACGAAATGGCACTCATCAACTATACGTCAGGAACAACGGGTTTCTCGAAGGGTGTCATGATTCCCTATCGTGCCATGTGGTCGAACTACGACTTTGCAGAGCATGTGCTTGGAAAGACCATCCATCTCGGCGACCGTGTCATCAGCATCCTGCCTATGGCTCACATGTATGGAATGGCATTTGAGTTCGTATTCGAATTCCTGCATGGCTGCCACACCTATTATCTGAACCGCATCCCCTCGCCAGCCATCATCGCACAGGCCTTTGCCGATATCAAACCAAAGATTATCATTGCCGTACCGCTGGTGATTGAGAAGATTATCCGCAAGAAGGTATTCCCCAAGATTCAGAACAACCGCATGCGCCTGCTGCTCTCGATGCCCGTCATCTCGAAGAAAGTACGTCAGATGATTTGCCAGGAGGTTGTTAAAGCCTTCGGCGGCGAGCTCTATGAAGTCATTATCGGCGGTGCTGCATTTAATCAGGAGGTCGAGTCGTTCCTGAGACGCATCGAGTTCCCCTATACAGTTGGCTATGGTGCTACCGAGTGCGCTCCCATCATCTGCTACAGCGACTGGAAAACCTTCGCCCAAGGATCGTGCGGACAGGCTGCCTACCACATGCAGGTTAAAATCAACTCTACGAGTCCCTCTACCATTCCCGGCGAAATTCTTGCCAAAGGCCCTAACGTCATGCTGGGTTACTACAAGAACGAAGAGGCTACCCAGGAGACACTCGACAAGGAGGGTTGGTATCATACTGGCGACCTGGGCACCATGGATTACGAAGGTAATGTCTATATCAATGGCCGTTCGAAGAATATGCTGTTAGGTCCCAGCGGACAAAACATCTATCCCGAAGAGATTGAGGACAAGCTCAACTCGTTGCCAATGGTGGTGGAAAGTGTGGTCGTTCAGCGCGACACCAAACTGGTGGGATTGGTTTATCCAGATTACGACGAAGCCAAGAACATGCGTTTCAACGAGGAAGACATCCGCAACATCATGGAGCAGAATCGTAACCAATTGAACGAATTGTTGCCTGCCTATGAGAAAATCACAGAAATCGAAATCCGCAAGGACGAATTTGAAAAGACTCCCAAACGAAGTATCAAACGATTCTTGTACACGTAGTGTATAATGTAAAAATGTAATAATGTAAAAATTAAACAAATAACTATTAATTCAATGAAAGGATGTAGGAATATTGGCGCACCAAATTCCTACATTTCTTTATTTTTACGGGTCAAAAGGTAACATTTTACAATTTTTACATTTTAAAATTTTCTATTTTTTACATTTTTCGCTACCTTTGCAGCGCCAATGGAGTAAGCCCCACTCGTTGAGGGGTACCGTTCGGTAAGATAAATTGCATAGAAATATGAAAGTAATGAAATTCGGCGGAACGTCCGTAGGTTCCGTAAAAAGCATTCTTAGCTTGAAGAAAATTGTGGAGACAGAGGCTCGGACGCAACCTGTCGTAGTAGTAGTAAGTGCACTTAACGGCATCACCGACCTCCTGATTGCCACATCAAAGATGGCCAAGCAGGGCGATGAGCACTATCGTGAGGAATTCGACGCGATGGTTACCCGCCACCACCAGATGATTGAGGCCATCATTACGGATGACAAAAAGCGCATAGACTTATTTAATAATGTAGATCAGCTCTTCGACCAGTTGAAGAGTATCTTCTACGGTGTGTACCTGATTCACGACTTGAGTGAAAAGACGGCCGACACCATCGTTTCCTATGGTGAGCGACTTTCGTCGCACATCGTGGCAGCCATGCTGAAGAACGGTGTCCGCATGAACTCGCGTGACTTTATCCGCACCTGGGACAAGGAAGGCAAGCATGTGATTGACGCCGACCTGACCACCCAATTGGTGAAGGAAGCCTTCAAGGACATTGACGACAAGCATATTTATGTCGTTCCCGGATTTATCGCCCGCGACCGCGACTCCCACGAGACTACCAATCTGGGACGTGGCGGAAGTGACTATACGGCATCTATCATTGCCGCTGTGCTGAATGCCGAAGTACTTGAAATATGGACAGACGTGGATGGTTTCATGACTGCCGATCCGAAGGTGATCAAGACGGCCTACACCATCAACGAACTTTCTTATGTTGAGGCGATGGAGCTGTGTAACTTCGGTGCGAAAGTCATCTATCCCCCCACGATTTATCCCGTCTGCGTGAAGAATATACCTATCAAGGTCAAGAATACTTTCAATCCCGAACACCCGGGAACACTCATTAAGGCCAAGATTGAGAACGACCAGAAGCCCATCAAGGGTATCTCGAGCATCAAGGGCACCTCGCTGATTACGGTGACAGGTCTCTCGATGGTGGGTGTGATTGGTGTGAACCGCCGTATCTTCACCACCCTTGCCAACGAGGGCATTTCTGTATTTATGGTTTCGCAGGCTTCTTCTGAGAATTCTACCTCTATTGGTGTGCGCGACGAGGATGCTGCGGCTGCCGCAGAGGTGTTGAATGCCGAGTTCGCCAAGGAAATTGAGACGGGTGCCATGTTCCCCATGCAGGTGGAGAGTGGCCTGGCTACCATCGCTATCGTGGGTGAGAACATGAAGCAGACCCCGGGTATTGCCGGTAAGCTGTTTGGTACGCTGGGACGCTCGGGCATCTCGGTGATTGCCTGTGCCCAGGGTGCCTCAGAGACGAATATCTCGTTCGTAGTAGATGGCCGTTTCCTGCGCAAATCGCTCAACGTGCTTCACGACTCGTTCTTCCTGTCTGAATACAAGGTGCTCAACATCTTCATCTGTGGTATCGGTACCGTGGGTGGCATGCTGCTCGAACAGATTCGTACCCAGCAGCAGTTCCTGATGCAGTCGCGTCGTCTGAAGCTGAACGTCGTCGGTATTTCCGATGTCGACAACTTCGTGTTGGATCGCGATGGCATCGACCTCGATAACTACGAGAAGATTCTGCGTGCGGGCTTCCCTGCCAACACAGAGCACATGCGCGACGAGATTGTGAAGATGAATATCTTCAACAGCGTGTTTGTAGACTGTACCGCCAGCCGTCAGATTGCCATGCTTTATCAGACATTCCTGGAGCATAACATATCAGTGGTTGCTGCCAACAAGATTGCCGCCTCTGGCGACTACGACAGCTATCTGAAACTTCGTCAGACTGCACGCGACCGCGGTGTGTGGTTCCGCTATGAGACTAACGTCGGTGCTGGCTTGCCGATTATCGGTACCATCAACGACCTGTGCAACTCGGGCGATAAGATCCTGAAGATCGAGGCTATCCTCTCTGGTACGCTGAACTTCATCTTCAACGAGATTGCTGCCGATGTGCCGTTCTCTGAGACGGTAAAGCGTGCGAAGGAGCAGCGCTATTCTGAGCCAGACCCACGTATCGATCTGAGCGGTACGGATGTGATTCGCAAACTGGTCATCCTGACCCGCGAGGCTGGTTACAAGGTAGAACAGGACGATGTGGAGAAGCATCTCTTCGTGCCCGACAGCTATTTCGAAGGTTCCATCGAGGACTTCTGGGCTAAGTTGCCTGAACTGGATGCCGACTTTGAGGCCCGTCGTAAAGTACTCGAAGCTGAGAACAAGCGTTGGCGCTTTGTGGCAACGATGGAAGCTGACGAGAATAATCCGACGTCGTTCAAGACCAGCGTGGCGCTGAAGGAGGTTCCTTACGGACATCCCTTCTATGGCCTCGAGGGTTCGAACAACATCGTATTGCTCACTACCGAGCGTTATAAGGAGTATCCCATGCTCATTCAGGGCTATGGTGCCGGTGCAGCTGTAACTGCCGCTGGTGTCTTCGCAAACATCATGTCTATCGCTAACATTTAAAGCCTACCCCAACCCCTCCCAAAGAGGAGGGGCTTTTTAAAATTCACAATGAAACATATTATTATTTTGGGCGACGGAATGGCCGACCTGCCTGTGGAAAGATTGGGTGGGAAGACCTTGCTACAATATGCCCATAAGCCCATGATGGACCAGCTGGCCCGCGAAGGACGTTGTGGACGACTGATTACTGTACCCGAAGGTTTCCCTCCGGGTTCTGAGGTGGCGAATACCGCTATCCTTGGCTACGACCTGAATAAGGTCTACGAAGGCCGCGGCCCGCTGGAGGCTGCATCGATAGGCTACGACATGAAGGATGACGACTTTGCCATCCGTTGTAATATCATCACCCTTGCTGATGGTAAAATTATCACGCACAACGGAGGTAATCTGGAAACAGATGATGCGCGCGTACTTATCGATTATCTCAATGAAAACCTCGCTAAGCCTATCAATGAACGTGAGGGCTGCGAGCGCGTGAAGTTCATCACAGGTATTCAGTATCGTCATCTGCTCGTTATCAAGGGCGGCAACAAACACATCGTCTGTGCCCCACCCCACGATCATCCCAATGAGGAGTGGCGCGGGCTGCTGGTAAAGCCCGCAGCCGACTGTGTGGTCAGCGGTTTTGCCGCTGACACCTCGCGTCTCTCTCCCCAGCAGACCGCCGACCTCATCAACGAGATGATTCTGAAATCGCAGGACCTGCTGGCCCGGCATCCCTTCAATCAGGCTAAAGCAGCCAAGGGTGAGCGCCAGGCCAACAGCATCTGGCCTTGGAGTGGCGGTTACCGTCCCTCGATGGAAACACTCATGCAACAGTATCCGCAGGTCAAGAGCGGTGCCGTCATATCGGCTGTAGACTTGATACAGGGTATCGGAAAGTATGCCGGACTGCGTATTATCAAGGTGCCCGGTGCTACTGGGTTGGCCGACACCAACTACGAAGGCAAGGCGCAAGCAGCCATCGAGGCACTGGAAAAAGATGATTTTGTATTTGTTCATGTCGAGGCCAGCGACGAAGCTGGTCATGACGGCGATCTTGAACTGAAACTCAAGACCATCGAATATCTCGACCAACGTCTCATCACTCCTATATATAATAAGGTAAAGGATTGGCAGGAGGATGTCTGCATCGCTGTTCTCCCCGACCATCTGACGCCTGTAGAGATGCGTATCCACGTCGGACAGCCCGTGCCGTTCCTCATTTGGCATCGAGGCATCCAGCCCGACGACGTTCAGCAATACGACGAAGTGTCTTGTGTCAACGGTGGCTACGGTCTACTGAAGCTCAACGAATTCATGCAGGCACTAATGCATGAGTAGATTGCATTGCGACGATAAGTCATCGAAAAAGCAAGAATCGATAATTGGAAGGAACGCCCGAGTTGTTTCTTCCAATTTTTCTTTTTCCAACCGTTTTTGCAGACTCGGGAGTCTGCACGTGTTACCTCGAGGACCCTGCACGTGTTACCTCGAGGGCTCTGCACGTGCAACCTCGAGGGGTTTGTAAACGTAAGTTCGAATGCCCGCTATCATGAACTGGACAATTTAAAAAGCGCGGCTCTCTAATTTCCGAAAGTGGATCACTGAGATTGCGAATGCAACGCCACACTTTGTACCTTCAGGTCAAAGAAGCCACACTTCGATCTTTAGTCGAAGAACCTTCCCGACTTTTCTGATAGCCCTCATACATCTTCCCTCTTTCAGACATCAGCCCTCAGCCTTCTTCCATCTTCTTTTTTCCATCTTCCATCATCCCTCTTCCATCTTCCCTCTTACTTCAGCCATCAGTATGTCAGGTACTAGTCCCCTGCCATCTTCTGACCATCGAATTTTGATGGCGAAAGCAAGTTTTTTAAAGAATTTTTTGGCGTTTTCGTTTGAAAAATGTAATTTTGTGGCGAAAATATTTATTGAAAGGTGTATTTTACAAAAAACATCATATGGCAAAAAGTGCTTTCTCTATAAGACACAACGAGATAAAAATTGTTCTTTAATGAAAACGATTAATAACAAATAACAAAGATATGGAAAGACTGTTTGAACGCCACGATGCTTACCTCTCCATTGCTTCGATGGAGTATGTTCGCAATATCATGCATCGCATTAACTGGAACTCGCGACTGATTGTCATTCGTGGTCCTAAGGGAGTTGGAAAGTCGACGCTGATGAAGCAGTACATCAAGAGTCATTTCGAGGCCGGCGACCGCCATGTGCTCTATTGTTCTGCCGATGCTAACTATTTCGCCACGCATTCACTGGTTGAGGTGGCTGATAAGTTCGTAAAGATTGGCGGTCAGTGGCTGTTCATCGACGAGGTACATAAATACCCTGGTTGGAGTCAGGAAATCAAGGACATCTACGATCTCTATGGCAATTTACATATCGTGCTCAGCGGGTCGTCGCTAATACAGATAAACGACGGTCAGGCAGACCTCTCGCGCCGCATTGTGGTCTATGACATGCCAGGATTGTCGTTTCGTGAGTTCCTGCGTCTCGACGTAGGCTTGGATTTTGAATCCATAACATTCGACCAGTTGCTTGAAAATGCCAGCAAGTTCTGTGCAGGGGTATGCGCACAATGTCATCCATTAGAGCATTTCAGCCGTTATTTGCAATACGGCTACTATCCTTTCTATTTTGAAGGAAAGCAAGAATATTACGACAAGTTGGAGAATGTTGTCAACTACATCGTCGATGTTGAACTGACCAAGTATCGCAGTGTTGAGGTAGGCAACACACGTAAAGTGAAAGCCCTATTGCAAGTACTCTCGCAGATGACACCATACGAAGTGGATATTGCCAAGTTGTCGAAGGCCACGGGCATCATGCGTACGACGGTACTGAAATACCTGACCTATCTGGAGGAAGCCCGTTTGATTCGCCGTCTGTTTACAGACTTACAGCGTGTTACAGACCTTCAGAAACCCGATAAGATCTATCTAGACAACTCCAACCTGCTCTATGCACTTTGCCTCCAACGTCCAGAGATTGGCACCGTTCGCGAGGCATTCTTTGCCAACCAGTTGGCCTCGGCAGGCCACACCGTGGAATATGCAGGCTACAAGAAAGGTGACTTCCGTATCGACGGCAATACCGTGATAGAGGTTGGTGGAGCCGATAAAGGATTTAGCCAGTTGGAGGGACAGGAGCACTCTTTTGTGGCAGCCGACGACATTGAGTCTGCCTCCATGAGGAAAATTCCCCTCTGGGCCTTCGGTTTCCTATATTAATTCTGCGAAAAGTCGTTAAGATATCAGGTACGACTTGCCAAACAATAAATTGGTAGTTATCAGCTAACCCTATACAAACGCCGCCCTTGCAGTCTGCTCTTGCAAGGGCGGTAGTAGTACGCTGCGAAGTCAGGGGTGCAAAGATACTTATTTTTTTAGACAAAAGAACAAAAGAAACATAAATATTATGAATTATGCATTATGAATTATGAATTATTTTGTATCTTTGCACACGGACAATCTCCAAAAATGGATATATGAATACAATCAGACTTCGCTATTTGACGCTGGTGGTGACGCTCGCTGCCGTCATTTTCCTGTCTGGATGCGGAGGAAATACCAAAGAACAGGAAAGGCAGCGCAACAGGAAAGGCAGCGCAGGGAAGCAGAAGACATGGTCTATGCGGCCTATCTCGACAAGGACTACCCACGTATCATAGAACTGGTGGACAGTTTCAAGCCGCAGGGATGTTTTTCCGAAGGTAAAGCCTGCTACTGGCTGGGCTACGCCTATGACCGTATGATGCAGAAACGCATGGCCGAACTGTACTGGAAGACGGGTATCGCCGCTGTAGAGAACTCTACTGACGACGAGGACGTGCGGGTGTATGCCGGCATTGCCAACCGCCTGACGGGCCTTTTGAGTACATGGACTGAATTCGAAGACGCCCTGAAAGTGGCCATACCCGCTACAGAAAGGCTAAAAAGCCTGGGACGCGACACGACCAGCGAATACACCAACATGCTCATCTATATCGGCTGTAGTCAGAGCCGTCTGGGATTGAGTGATGACAAGACCGACAATCGTCTGGAAGAGGCTTATCGCGCCCATCTGAAAAACATCAATAATCATCCTGATGCGATCAACTACCGCGATGCTATCGTGGGCGTGATTAACATCAGCTACAACTATCTGGAAATAGCCGACTATAAGAAGAGGGTATGGGGCGCAAGGACGAAGCCGCCGAGGCCTACAGGCTGTTTTGCCAGACAGATTTCTTCCAGACGGCAGAAGGCAAGAT
>CACWWZ010000065.1 GCA_902764705.1 uncultured Prevotellaceae bacterium
GAAGAACACAGGCAGCGAGAACCTGACCATGCTCTGCATCCAGTACAAAGCCAATGCCTTCACTGAGGCTGACAGTCCTATGACCGATGGCACAATCCTGCAGGAAGAACTGAAATGGTAAGCGAAATGTTCGACAAAGCAATTCAGTTCCTGAAAAATCACAAAGAGATTGCCCTTGCAACGTGCGAGGGCAATCTTCCTAAGTTACGCATCTTCCAGATAGAAACACTGTGACAGGTACATGTTTCACGCCGTGATTAGCTTGGACTCTAATTGATAACGATAATGCTTGTAGTGGTGAAATAATCCAACACTATTGGGTTAGGAATAAAGTCTTGACATACACGTCCTTGCTGATTTCAAGGAACTTGTTATAGCCACGCTTGTTAATATTGTCCTTAGTAAGACCAAAATTTTAATTGACAAAAATTGACGTAGTTAGGAAAATACTATAAATCATCGAAAACGTGCTTTTCAAATCTTGGAAAAATGTTATTTTTGCACCATTTTTGACTTGGAAAAGTGTAAGAAAATGGAAATATTTACATTGGAAAAGTGTATTTTATTTACTGTTTATGCTTGTATTTAAGTAAAATATTGTATCTTTGCCCCCACAAATACAAGTAGATATGGTAAAACGCAAAGCTGACGAGCTAATACGCAATTTTATACTCAACGACAGACGTTCTCTGTTGGTAACAGGAGCCAGACAAGTTGGCAAGACCTTTTCCATTAGGAAGGTCGGTAAGGAGTGTTTTGATAATGTTGTTGAAATCAATTTCGTAGAACAGCCCGATGCCATTGAATTGTTCAGCGGACAGAAAGGGGCAAAAGATTTGCTGTTGCGACTGTCAGCCTTTACTAAAAAGCCATTGGTCCCGGGAAAAACATTGATTTTCTTCGATGAAGTGCAGGAGTGCAAGGAGATAGTAACAGCCATTAAGTTCCTTGTAGATGAGGGCAGTTACAAGTATGTGATGAGTGGCTCTTTGCTTGGTGTTGAGTTGGATGACCTGCGTAGTGTCCCCGTGGGCTACATGGATGAGATAGAAATGTATCCCCTTGACCTTCTGGAATTCTTTGAGGCTATTGGTATTGGCACAGATGTCATTAGCCATTTGCGAACGTGTTTTGAGGAGAAGAGACCTGTTGATGAATTTATTCACAAGAGAATGTTGGAGGCCATTCGCCTATATCTTGTTGTCGGAGGTATGCCAGCGGCTGTTCAAAAGTACCTTGACACTAACAATCTCCGCCGAGTGTATGAAGAACAACGCGGAATCATTCGTACCTATAAGAGAGACATCACCCAATATGACCATAACCACAAGTTGCAGATAGAAGAAATCTATGACCTTATACCATCCGAGCTTAATGCAAAAAATAAACGCTTTATTCTCAAAGAGTTGAACGAAAAGGCACGGTTCAGCAAATACGAGAACAGTTTTTTATGGCTCAGGGATGCAGGTGTGGCTATCCCTGCATACAATGTCGAGGAGCCACGAGTCCCTCTGCTGTTGAACAAACAGCGAAACCTGTTCAAACTTTTCTTAAATGATGTAGGATTGCTTGCTGCCATGTATGGAGGAAATATTCAGGCCAGATTGCTCAGTCCGAATCCAAACATCAACTTTGGCTCAGTCTTTGAAAATCTTGTCGCCCAAGAACTTTATGCTCATGGCTTTTCTGAGGCACAGCAACATTCACTATACTATTTCAACAGCAAGAAACAAGGAGAGTTGGACTTTGTGGTAGAGTATGCTGGTAACATGCTGCCGATAGAAGTTAAGTCAGGTAAAGACTATGAACGGCACAATGCACTTTCCAATGTGATGGAGAATGAAGAATATGCCGTGCCCATGGCTTATGTGTTTTGTCAAGAGAATGTGCAGGCAAAGGGGAGGGTTATCTACTTTCCTATCTACATGATACCTTTTTTTGAACAGGTTCAAGCTGAAGAAAAAGTATATAAGTTTGATCTTACAGGGCTTTAAGGCACAATAACCAGAAACCCTGGGACTGGTACATGTTTCACGCCGTGATTAGCTTGGACTCTAATTGATAACGATAATGCTTGTAGTGGTGAAATAATCCAAGCCTATATCCTATACAAAGAACCCGATGTATCTCTACGTGAGCGCATCGGGTTCTTTGCATATTGGTTCTATTTAATAATGACTTTACGTCCGTTTTTGACATAGACTCCTTTCGAGGGATTAGTCACTTGCATGCCGTTTAGATTATAAGTCGGCTGATTGTCCGTTTTGCTTGTAATCAGGTTGGGAACGCTTGTCGGGGTATAGCTCTCACAAACTTCACGCTGTAGCACTTGAGTCATGCAATGAGCAGCCCCGAAACCGTCTATCAGATTCTCCAGAGGCACCCATTCTACTGTTACCCCAGCATCACGGAAACGCTGCTGTAAGGTTTCCGACTGTCCAGCTACAGCCATAATATGACGTGGGGCAATTGTCAGGAAGTTGTTGGCATAGTGCATCTCGTCGTTATTATCAATGGGAATGATGGTGAAGCCGCGTTCCTGGATATACTTCACAAAGGGCTGGTCCTCCTTTATTTTCGTATAAGGCAGCGTGCCAGGTTTACGTGCCCAGATGTCGCAAGTGTTGTACTCTTTTGTGCCCGGCTCCGCATACAATCTGCTGCTTACCATTGTACAGAGGTCCTTGTCGATGATATTGAAGTGTGTATCCAGGTGCATCTGCATCTGCCAGAATTTATGGTCTTTCACCACCACCACAGTATCGTGTCCGAAAGCATTGGCATCCAACATCTGCTTGATAGCCAATTCGTTGGTGCGCATACCGCAACCTATAAACGATATGGTGCCTGCAGGGATGTAGTCACCACCCTCCAAACGTCCTTCACCACTGATTTGTAAAATAGGTTTCAGACCCAGATGTTCGTAGCAAGTTTTGATGATTTTCGTCTCGGGAGCGCGTTGACTGCTGTTCATATTACAGATAATGTGACCACGAGGTGTTGTGATACTCTGGTCGCGTGTGAAATACATGTTCATCAGCGGGTTCTGAATGTACTGTGCCTCATAACCTGTATTGTTGTCAGTCTTTGACAGTTTCACTGTAGGTTGGAGCATGATGCAACGAATCAAGTCCTGACGACTCATCTTCGAGAGCACTTCCTTTCTGTAGTTTTCGGATGCTGTCTGGTTCTCATCGGGAATGGCGCTCACGTCGTATACTAGTACATTGGCTGCAAGGGTTCGCAGCGTGTCGATGCCCACCTCCTTCAGAATATCAGTAACTTTATGCACTCGAATGCCGTTCTTTTCCAGCATTGTGATATAACCCTTGTGTTCATTGGCAGCCTTATCCACGTCGAAATAGTTATCAAAAAGTCCTGCCTTAGGGTGAATCACACCGTTGAAAAGTTCATGTCCTGGTGTATGCATCAAGATATCGCCTGCCTTGCTCCATTCTGCCTGTGGGTACTTCATTTCCTTTGCCTCTTGTGCTGCTGCTCCCATCGGATAGAGCATCATAGAGGCAATTACCAATGTAAGTAAATTTTTCTTCATATTTTTGTATATTTGATTAATAACTCTACAAAACTAAAACTTTTTTCAATGACGACTTTCAATGGGCCTCGAGCCAGTTCTCACCGAAGCCGGAATCAGCCACGAGTGGAACAGCCATGTGGAAGGCATTCTGCATCTCTTCCAGGACGATGTGCTCCACCTTTTCCTTCTCTTCCGGATAGACGCTGAAGTTGAGTTCGTCGTGTACCTTGATGATGTCTGCAGCAGTGCCCTGAATGGGGGCATTGATGGCATTACGCTCTGCAAAGCCACGAACGGTAGCATTGGCAGAATTGATATCTGGCAGATAGCGACGTCGTCCGAATAGTGTTGTGACATAACCTTGTTGACGAGCCACCTCCTTGGATTTCTCCATGTAGTCATGAACCTGTGGGAATGTCTGGAAATATCCGTCTATCAGCATCTTAGCCTCGTCGCGAGGGATGTCCAGCCGCTCTGCCAAACCAAAGACAGTAATACCATAGATGATGCCGAAGTTAGCACGCTTCGACTTGGTTCGTTCATCGCGTGTGACCTCATCAATAGACTTCTTGTAGATGTTGGCAGCTGTAGCTGCATGAAGATCCTTGCCCTCACGGAACACCTCAATCATCTGTGGGTCTTGCGAGAGGTGTGCCATCACGCGAAGTTCAATCTGACTATAATCAGCAGAGAAGAACAGACAACCAGGCTCTGGGATAAATGCCTTACGAATCTCCTTACCATCCTCACCACGGATTGGAATATTCTGCAGATTAGGATCGGAAGAAGATAATCGTCCTGTGGCTGTAATGGTCTGGTTGAAAGAGGTATGGATATGACCTGTACGTGGATTGATCAGCTTGGGAAGGGCATCGATATAGGTACCGATCAGCTTTTTCAGTCCACGATGTTCCAGGATGTCTGCTACGATTTCGTGTTTGTTCTTGAGTTGTTGCAACACTTCCTCGGAAGTGACATATTGACCAGTCTTGGTCTTCTTGGCTTTCTCGACTATCTTCAGTTTGTCGAACAGGACCTCACCAACCTGTTTGGGTGATGCGATATTGAATGGTTCACCTGCCAGTTCGTAGATGCGTTGCTCTATTTCGTTCATGCGAGTGGTAAACTGCTTGCTGGTTTCTGCCAATGACTCCGTATCCAGACAGACACCATTCATCTCCATTTCTGCCAGGACAGGCATGAGAGGCATCTCAATGTTATAAAAGAGGTCTTCACACTCCAGACGCTTCAATTCAGGCTCCAGCTTGTTCTTCAGTTGAAGGGTGATGTCGGCATCCTCGCAGGCATATTCATAGACAAGGGTAGGAGAGAGGTCACGCATGGAACGTTGATTCTTTCCTTTGGGTCCTATGAGTTCGTCAATGTGGATGGTCTGATAGTGCAGATACACTTCAGCCATATAGTCCATGTTATGACGTAACTCGGGTTGGATGAGATAGTGGGCTATCATGGTGTCCCACATCGGACCATCCAGACGGACATCATAATTTCGTAACACCTCGAGGTCGTATTTCAAATTCTGACCCACCTTGAGAATTTTGGGGTCTTCGTAGAGCGGTTTAAAGATATTAACAATTTGCAACGCTTCTTTACGATTGGCAGGAATGGGTACATAAAATGCCTCATGTTCCTTCACTGAGAAGCTCAAACCCACCAATTCGGCATCAATAGTAGAGGTAGAAGTGGTCTCTGTGTCTAGAACAAGAAATTCTTTTGTCCTAAAATAATCATATAATTTTTTCAAATCTTCCTCATTTTCAATTAGTTTGTAATTATGAGGTACAGATTTAAGCGTTTCAAAACTCGAAAATTCTGGCTCGTTCGACCCCTCGACAGTGAATTCTGCAAAAAGATCGAGTTGTCCATTAACGGGTTTTGGCTTTGTTTCAGATTTTTTAAGAATCTTGTTGGCCAGGCTCTTGAACTCTAATTCTTCGAGGAGTTTGCCTAATTGTTCTTCGTTGGGTTGAGTCACCTTCAACTCATCCATGTTCAGTTCGATGGGAACATCTGTTTTGATGGTTGCCAGAAACTTGGACATCTTGATATCATCGATGTGTGTTTCTACTTTTGTTTTCAGAGCACCTTTTATTTCGTTGACACGGCTTATCATATCCTCGACAGTTCCAAACTCATTAATCAGTTTGACAGCTGTCTTTTCTCCAACACCAGGACAGCCCGGGAAGTTATCGGCAGAATCGCCCATCAGAGCCAGCAAGTCTATGACAGCACTGGTCGATGGAATGGCATACTTTGCTTTTACTTCAGCAGGACCCATCGTTTCATATCCTCCTCCATGTCGAGGACGGAAGATGAAGACATGGTCGCTTACCAGTTGTCCGTAGTCCTTATCAGGAGTGAGCATATAGGTGGTGATGCCTTGCTGGCCTGCTTTGGTGGCTAAGGTACCTATGACATCGTCAGCTTCGAAACCATCGACTTGCAGAATGGGAATATTCCAAGCCTTCAACAGTTCTTTGATAATAGGTACTGACTGGCGTATATCTTCTGGTGTTGCTTCGCGTTGGGCCTTGTAGGCTGGATAGGCTTCACTACGGAAGGTTGGTCCATGAGGATCGAAGGCTACTCCCAGATGGGTTGGCTGCTCCTTGGTGAGCACTTCTTGCAATGTATTGACAAAGCCCATAATGGCTGACGTATTGAGACCCTTGGAGTTGATGCGAGGGTTCTTGATAAAAGCGTAGTACGACCTGTAAATGAGTGCGTAAGCGTCTAAAAGGAATAATTTATCCATAACAATATTCAATTTTCGCGTAAAATTACTAAAAAATTTTTCACTATCCAATTATTTTATGTAATTTTGTGGGAAAATTGTGTGTCACATGGATTATTTAAGCATTATCAAACAACCCATTTCAAAGGATTTGGATGATTTCATCGCACTTTTTGACAGTGCGCTGAATCATAGTGATGGTATGTTGAGTTCTGCTCTGAACCATATTCGCCAACGTGGTGGCAAGCGCATGCGCCCTATGCTTACCTTGTTATTGGCTAAGAATTATGGTCAGATAAGTGATGTGACACAACATTCTGCTGTTGGTCTGGAATTGTTACACACAGCTTCGTTGGTGCATGACGATGTGGTAGATGAAAGTTCTGAGCGTCGTGGACAGGCTTCTGTGAATGCTTCTTATAATAATAAGGTGGCTGTGCTGGTTGGTGACTATATTCTGTCTACTTCCTTGTTGCATGTGTCGTATACTGGTAACCAGCGAATCATAGAATTCCTGGCTCAGTTGGGTAGAACACTTGCTGCCGGCGAGATTCTTCAGTTGTCGAATATCCAGAACCAGGAGATTAGTGAAGATGTCTACTATCAGGTTATCAAGCAGAAAACTGCTGCTCTTTTTGAGGCTTGTGCGGCTATTGGTGCGCTCTCTGGTGGTGCTGACGAGTCTCAAATGCTCGAAGCCAAACAGTTTGGTCAGAACCTCGGTATTATGTTCCAGATTCGTGATGATATCTTTGATTATTACGATTCTAAGGAGATAGGTAAGCCTACTGGCAACGATATGGCTGAAGGTAAGCTGACCTTGCCTGTGATCTATGCCTTGAATAATACTGACTTTGAAGCTATGCATACGTTAGCTAAGAAAGTCAAGGCTGGTACGATTAATGCTGATGAGATTGCTGTTTTGGTAGAATTCACCAAGCAACAAGGTGGTATAGAATACGCAGAACAACGGATGCAGTACTTCAGTCAGCTTTGTAAGCAGTACATTGACAGTCAGGTAAAAGAAAAGGCTGTCAAGGATGCCCTGACAGCCTATGTAGACTATGTTGTTCAACGTAACTATTAACTCTTAGAAGAACTTTGTTTCCTGTCCAACAACCTCGCTTAACAGCAGGTTAGCCAGTCGTGAAGTACCCATACGGAACCACTGGTTTGTGAGCCATTGTTCACCCAGCACTTCTTTAACGATGGTGTACATGATGACTGCATCCATCACGCTATTTAGTCCACCAGCAGGCTTGAAACCTATCTGAATGCCTGTCTTTTCGTAGTACTCCTTGATAGCCTGACACATGACATAGGCAGCTTCAGGTGTTGCTGCTGGTTCTAGCTTACCCGTAGAGGTCTTAATGTAGTCAGCACCGGCATACATTGATAGGATAGAGGCTTTCTTGATGTTCTGAGCAGTCTTCAGACAACCAGTCTCCAGAATGACTTTCATTTTCTTTTCTCCACATACGGCCTTCAATTCAGATATCTCGTCAGCTACTGTCTCATAATCACCGCTGAGGAATTTGCCTACAGACATCACGATATCTATCTCTGTAGCACCATCCTTAACGGCAAGTGCCGTCTCAGCAACCTTTACCTCAATGAGTGCCTGTGAAGACGGGAAACTGCCTGATACACAAGCTATTTCAACGCCATCAACCTCCAGAGTCTCGCTGACAGTCTTAGCAAAACAGGGATACACACAGATGGTGGCAACATGAGGAAGTTCAGGGTATTGTTCGTCAAAGGCATTGACACGTTCTGTAAAAGCCATCACACTCTCTTCAGAGTCTGTGGTTTTAAGAGTGGTCAGCTCTACGCTACCCATCAGGAATTTCTTCACTTCCAGGGTGTCGTTTTGGGGTACCTTCTCAGCGATTATTTTCTTGACTGCTTCGCGTACCTGCTCGTCAGTCATGTCGTAGTTGTAGAGACTCAGTGCCTGCTCAATTTTGTTGTTTTGTTGTTCTTTCATAAGCGTTTTTTATTTTAGTTTATTGTTATTGATGTGTCGTTCTTTATCGCGTTTTGTTTTCTTTTCAATACTCTTTTTCAGCTCCTCTGTCAGATCAATGTCTGTCTGGTTAGCTAGACAAAGCAACACCCATAGCACGTCAGCCATTTCCTCACCCATAGCCGCTTTTCCATTGTCTTCGCGTCTTGGGTCGCTGGCTTTCCATGATTGATCGCCATATCGACGGCTTATCACCCGTGCCAGTTCACCTACTTCCTCCGTCAGTACTGCCATATTGGTGAGTTCTGAGAAGTACCTTACGCCGTAGGTCTTAATCCATTGGTCTACAGTCTCTTGTGCTTCACGTATCGTCATAGCCTCATAAACATTTGCAACAGTAGAATACAAATTGCGATAAGCAGAATCATGATGTTCTGCCTGTTTTCGCGTGCATATTCATTCCAATGAAAAGCCTTGTATAGAAAGGTAATCAGCCATAACAAAAGACCCATCAAGCAAGGCCACATACCGTAATTGCTGCCCAGAATCCAAGAAATGACGATGCCAATGATAACAAGAATCAGCCCTGATACTTCTATTTCTCTGAGATACTTTTTCATTCTATTCCTTGTTTTTAGTGTCCATACAGATGGTTACTGGTCCGTCGTTGAGCAGTTCTACTTTCATGTCAGCACCAAATTCTCCCGTGCCTACAGGCTTGCCTATAGCCTCCGAAAGTTGGACGCAGAATGTCTCGTAGAGTGGGATAGAGTGCTCATGTGAACCAGCACGGAACCACGAAGGTCTGTTTCCTTTTTTGTAGCTCGCATATAGCGTGAACTGACTGACAACCAATGCCTCTCCTTCAATGTCTATGATGGAGCGGTTCATGACGTGATTCTCGTCGTCAAAAACGCGCAGGGCTGCTATCTTCTTTGTTAACCATTCTACATCTTCCATTGTGTCTTCATCGCATACTCCCAACAGGATTAAAAAGCCTTGCTGGATAGCCGATTTTACTTGTCCGTTGATGGTGACACTGGCATGTGTTACTCGTTGTATTACTGCTCTCATATCTGCAAAGTTACGAACATTTTTTCAATTTACCAAATCTTTTACTGTCTCTCTATTTTTTTCTGCCTAACTAGGAAAAAATTATTCCCAGCCTAGGGAATCAATTTTCTCTGGTTTAAGAGCTATTTTTCACTCTTCTTGATGAAAATATTTGTAAACTATTTGCGCTTTTGCGTGCCCTATCAGGTTTTCAAGTGTTGTCAGTTCTGCCTCCCTGATTCGTTTGACTGATTTAAGGCTGTTTAGAAGCTCGTCACGCGTTTTGGGCCCGATGCCCTTGATGTTGTCAAGCTCGGAGTGCAAAGCGTGCTTAGAACGCTTCTCTCGATGGAAAGTGATGGCAAATCTGTGTACTTCATCCTGCAAATGCGTCAATACACGGAACAGTTCTGAAGTATCTTTCATGCCAATCACACGTGCTGGGAAGCCAAATAGCAACTCGTTGGTTCTGTGCTTGTCGTCCTTGGCTAAGCCTGCTATGGGAATATCAAGTCCCAATTCGTCTTGCACTGCCTGACGGATCACTTCCATCTGCCCTTTGCCACCATCTGCAACAATGAGGTCGGGTAGGGGTTGCTGTTCTTCTATCAAGCGCTTATATCTGCGATATACCACTTCTTTCATGGATGCATAGTCGTCGGGTCCTACCACAGTTTTGATGTTATACTTGCGATAATCTTGCTTGGAAGGTTTCATTTTCTTGAAAACGACACAGGCAGCCACAGCATCAGAACCCGATATATTGGAGTTGTCAAAACACTCTATCTGGTAAGGCATTTTTGGTAAGTGAAGCAGGTCTTGCAGTTCCTTCATCAGGCGTACCAGCTTTTGCTCTGGATTCAGTTTTTCTGCCTGTTTTAACCGGTCAAACTTATACTGTTTACCATTCATCAGCGATAGGTCTAACAAGGTCTTTTTGTCGCCCCTTTGAGGTATCGTTATGGTCACCCCTTCCAGGTCAATATCTACTTCTTGTGGCAGTATGATTTCTTTAGCATGGCTTTGGAAACGCTCTCTCATCTCGACGATGGCTAACTGCAGGAGCTCCTCGTCAGTCTCGTCTAGTTTCTTCTTGTATTCGAAGGTAAATGATTGGTTAATCTGTCCATTCGATACGTGAATATAGTTGATGAAAGCCACCTTTTCGTCATTGGTTATGGATAGTACATCTACATTGTCAATAGTATGGCTGACAACCTCGCTATGACTGACAAATTGCTCCAGTAGGATATATCTGCGCTTGACTTCTTCTGCCTCTTCAAAACGAAGTTCCTCTGCCAGTTTCAGCATTTCTTCCTTTAGTTCCCGTTGTACTTGACGCGTGTTTCCTTTCAGAATTTCCCTTGCTTGCTGGATGCTTTTCTGATAGTCGTCCCACGATTGTTTGTTGACGCAAGGCCCTGAACAATTCTTGATATGATATTCCAGACAAACACGATATTTCCCTCCTTTGACTCCCTCTTCAGTCATGGGTTGCTTGCAGGGTCGCGGATGGTATAGTTTCTTGATCAGGTCAATCACGGCGTGCATGGTACCGACATGCGAGTAGGGACCGTAGTAGGTTCCCCATTTTTTGTTGATGGTACGGGTTTGAAAAATCCTAGGCAGATATTCTTTCGTTACACAAATGCTAGGGTAGGTTTTACCGTCTTTCAGCAGCACATTGTATCGTGGATTATACTTCTTGATGAGTGAGTTTTCCAGTAAGAGGGCGTCTTCCTCTGTGTTCACGACGGTATAGCTGATATCCCAGATTTTGCTGACCAGCACTTTGGTCTTAAACCTATCCACTTCTGCGTGGAAGTAAGATGAAACACGACTCTTCAAGTTCTTCGCTTTACCTACGTATATGATAGTTCCCTCAGCATCGTAATACTGATAGCTGCCAGGCTTTTCAGGCATTGCGCTTACAATGCTTTTTAACTTGGCTAATCGTGCTTCATTCTCTTCCTTTGTCATGCCAATTGTTTCACGTGAAACATCTAAATACTTAACAATGTAGTTAACTCAATTCCCTCAAACAGATCTCGTCCATGTAACCCTTCGTCTTTGATTTCGATGATGAAGTTCATGTACACTTTCTTGGGATTAAAGTGCTCGACCAATTTGTAGGTTGCCTTTGCTGTTCCACCCGTTGCGAGTAGGTCGTCATGTATTAGAACTACATCGTCTGGTTCTATGGAGTCCAGGTGCATTTCGATGGTGTCTACTCCATACTCCTTGCTAAATTGTTCCTTGATGACAGTTCCAGGAAGTTTTCCGGGTTTTCTCGCCAGGACTACACCGCATCCTAATTTTCCTGCTAATGCGGATGCCATGATAAATCCGCGACTTTCAATTCCAACAATCTTGGTGATACCTTTGTCCTTATACAGTTCGTACATTTCGTCCAACATAATCTTCATGCACTCTGCATTTTTGTACAAGGTTGTCACATCACGAAAGTTAATACCTTTTTTGGGGAAATCCGGAATACAACGCAGATTCTCAATCAGTGTTTGGTTGTTCATAATCTTTGGTTTTATCTGTTAATAGTTCTACTTATCATCTTTTTATGTTTGCAATTGTTTCACGTGAAACATTATCTTCCTAACAAGACAAGCATAGCATTGATATCGCTGGGTGAAACTCCTGGTATGCGACTGGCTTGTGCCAATGTTACTGGCTGAATCTTTTCTAACTTTTGGCGCGCTTCCGTGGAAATAGCGTTTAGGTTGGAATAGTCAAATTTGCCTTTTATCTTGATGTTTTCCAGTCTGTGCATCTTTTCTGCTACTTGCCGTTCGCGTTCAATGTAGCCTTTGTACTTGATATGTATTTCGGCGGCTTCTGCTATTTCTTCTTTTCTGTTGGGCAGGTTTTCTACGCGTTCATGCAATTCCGGTACAATGGAGTATAAAGTCTCGAAGTTTAATTCTGGGCGAGCCACCAAGTCTTCCAGTTTGCAACCATAGACGAGTGGGGTAGAGCCAATCGACTCCAAAGCTCCATTAACGAGTTTGGGTTTGATGGGATATGTCTTGCAGAAATTTTCGATTTCTTCGATATGCTGCTTCTTTTCCATCCACCAGTCATAACGGTCTCTTTTGGCGATACCCAGTTCGTAGGCTTTCTCTGTCAATCGGGCGTCTGCATCATCTTGGCGTAACAATATCCGATATTCCGCCCTTGAGGTAAACATGCGGTATGGTTCGTCCACACCCTTGGTAACGAGGTCGTCAACGAGAACTCCAATGTATGCCTCGTCTCGTTTCAGTTCAAAGGTCTCGTTTGCTGTGTCGTTGCCACGACTAACTGAACCAGCCATCAAGGCAGCGTTGATACCGGCAAGTGTTCCCTGTCCGCCAGCTTCCTCATAGCCTGTAGTGCCATTGACTTGTCCTGCCATAAACAATCCTTCGATAATCTTGGACTCCAACGAATGTTTCAACTGAGTAGGATCGAAGAAGTCGTATTCGATGGCATATCCAGGACGATAAACCTTGATGTCTCTGAGAGCAGGAATCTTTTTCAGCGCTTCAATCTGTACGTCCATTGGAAGCGAGGATGAAAAGCCGTTGAGGTACATCTCGTTGGTATCCTCTCCTTCTGGCTCCAGAAAGAGAAGATGCTGTGGACGGTCTGGAAAGGTCATGAGTTTGGTTTCAATCGATGGGCAATAGCGTGGTCCTATCGATTGTATCTGACCATTGTAGAGTGGCGAGTCTGCCAGTCCGCTACGCAGGGTTTCGTGCACCTGTTCGTTCGTATAGCATACCCAGCAGGGCAGTTGTTGCAGAGGGCGTTGCTCGCCCATATAGGAAAACTTGTAATAACCGTTTTCGCCGTCCTGTCGTTCCATATCCTCAAAGTGTACGCTACGTTTGTCTATGCGAACGGGAGTACCTGTCTTCATGCGTGCTGAACGGATGCCATGTTGTGTGATGCTTTCTGTGAAGTGAGGAACAGCAGGTTCTGCTATACGCCCTCCTGGTACCATCCGACGGCCTATGTGCATCAGTCCGTTCAGAAAGGTGCCAGCTGTAATGATGACAGCCTTAGCCCTCAGTTCTGCACCCCAGATGGTCTTGACGCCAACCACGCGTTTGGCTTGCTGTGAGTTGATAGAAATAGATTCCACCAGCAGCTCGTCAGCCTGATCTTGCCAAACGTCAAGGTTGGGTGTTGCATCAAGTACAGAGCGCCACTTCCAAATGAATTTTCCTCTGTCACACTGGGCGCGAGGACTCCATACTGCTGGTCCCTTCGAGCGGTTCAGCATACGGAATTGAATGGCTGTGGCATCTGTGACCAAACCCATCTGACCTCCCAAGGCATCAATCTCGCGAACAATTTGTCCTTTGGCTATTCCTCCTACAGCAGGGTTGCACGACATCTGGGCTATCTTGTTCATGTCCATCGTGACCAGCAACGTCTTTGCTCCCATATTGGCGGAAGCTGTTGCTGCCTCGCATCCTGCATGGCCTCCACCGATTACTATAACGTCATATTTCAAAATCATGTGGCAAAGTTACGAAAAA
>CACWWZ010000066.1 GCA_902764705.1 uncultured Prevotellaceae bacterium
GTCATGTAATAATACGCGAAACGCGTCTGAACGTAGGCCAGAGCCAGTTGCATTTCCATAGGCGTGTAGTGCTCGCGGCGACTCACGGTCTGCAAACGGCACATCACGTTCTGCCACATATCGTCGGCGAGGACATTTCCTTCGTCAAAAGAGCCTTCGAAGAGCATCAAGGGGAAAAGGACGTCGGTAATCTCGTCACGTGTGCGGAGCCAGCGGGCAGCATCGCGGCTGCTGCCGTTGTTATAGACACAGACGTACCTGCCATTATCATCCTTGCGCACGGTGATGTCGATGGTCTCACCGGGGCGGGCGAAGAATGGTATTTCACCGAAGTCCACCTTCGACTCCAATGTGTAGAACCGCTGACAGATGGGGTAGCTGGCCTGGAACTTTTTATAGAATGATCCGTCGGGCGCGATGTCGAGCACCAGCGTTGCATCGTCTTTCTCAAAAACATTCTGGAAAAAGCATTCCAACGACGTGAAACCGAACTGCTCGGCGTCGTAGCCCTCGATGCGGCCTTTTCGGGTTAGCAGCAGACAGTTCTTCCATAGTCGGCACTTTCAGTTTGGTTTTCTTGTCGTGGATGCCCAACAGTTTGAATGCTCTGTTTCCGTCGCCCTCGATGAAGTCGAATACCTGTACCTTCTTCGGCAATGGCTCGAAATGCATCGTGAAGTCGGTTACGCCGCTTTCTGGCGACTGCACCCATGCGTCGAGGGCTATTCCCTCTGCCGAGCGCAATGGGTAACGATTGCCGTCCTCGTCCATGAGATAACTCTCTTTGGCGAAGCGAAAGTACTGTTCTTTCTGGTACTCCATCGTGAAATGCATGGTGGTCGCTGTATCTCTCATAATCACTTCGCGAGCTTTCAGCTCACCGTTCGCCACATTCACGCAGGCCATTGCCACGGGGGTCTTGATGGTCTTGAATGTCTTTGCCTGCCCCACCATTGCGACGAGGGCAAGCAGGATGGTGATGATGGTTTGCTTGTTCACGTTTATTTCAATTTATTTGTTGTCTGGGAAAATCTCTTCGAGTTTCGCTTTCAGTTCGTCCATACTTAGACCACGGGCGAGAATGGTGCCGTCGGGGGCAAAGAGGATAGTTTCAGGGATGGTAACGAAACCGTATGCCTTTGCAGCTTTGTCTTGGGTGTTGAGCAGTTGCGGGTAGGACAACTGATATTTGTCAATGGCTTGGCGTGACTTCTCAGCGTCTTCATTGACAGGAATGCCAAGCACGGTCAGACCGCGACTTGCGTATTGCTGGTGAATTTGTTTCAAGACGGGGAGCTCTGTAATGCACGGTGGGCAGGTCGTGCCCCAAAAGTTCATGACAACGTAATTGCCACGACCTACATAATCGGACAGTTTGAACGTCTTACCGTCAACGTCTGCTTCTACGTCCACGAACTTACATCCTACGCTTGTCGTGGCTGCCGCTTCCTGCAGGGGCTTGTAGTTCTTGGAATAATCGTCAAACAGTTTGGAATTCTTCTTTAGCCAAGGAACCATCCTTTCTGCCAACGAAAGCCATTCCGCTGGCTGTATATAATTGATGGCACCTTCACGCAGCAGATAATAGCCTAACACGTCAGAGTCGTGGCGGGTGATGATGTCTTTCGCCACATCCGCTATTTGCTGGGATGCCTCGGCATCTAATTTGACAGTAAATTTAGTCTGCCCGCTTCGTAACTTGCGCATCATCAACTCTCCGTTTGCCTGTTGTACTGCACTCTGGAATTTTGTGTAGTCTTCGCAAAGAGGCGTACCACTAAGCAGTGGATGAATAGAGGAAACGTTCTCAATGCGTGTAGTTCCACCGCCTAAGAATATAGGATAGATAGGAGGTCTCGAATCACCCCAAAGATAGCAAATAGCGTAATCCGGGATAGTCCCCTCAATTGGTTCTATCTTGCCATTTACGACATGGATAGAATCAATGAGCACGTTATTAAAATTGTCTCTGACCTCCATTCTGTCAGAGATGTCACTATTACCGATGTTTCCTTCCAATCGGTAGTGTACTTGTGCCTGCCCCGCCATTGCAATGAGGGCGAGGAGGATAGTGATGATGGCTTTCTTGTTCATTATTTATTTCGTCTTGATTATTATATTATTCAGAGTTTTTTTAGTTTGCGTTTGGCGAACTCAAGACTGCCATTAAAAATGACGGTACGGTTCTTGTCAAGTATAAGGACACGTGGATATTTGTCTATTTCACACCGCTTCAAAATTGGACTATCCTTGTATATGGTATAAACAGGAATGTCGCACCCCCTTTCGTTCACGATGCGATAGCCGTCACTTACAGTCTCTCCTTTGAGAAGACAAGCAAACAAAGAAACGACTTCTATATTGCTGCCTTTGTATTCATCGTGTAATGCTTGAACATCTGGCATCTGGTTAATGCATACTCCACAAGCGCTATACCACACATCAAGAACAAGATAATCTGATTTAACCTCTGACAGTCTGAATGTGTGTGTGCTGTCTGATACCTCGCAGTCGGCCAAATTGACCGTTAGGACAGGTTTGTCTCCAAATCTAATCCATTCATACCATTGCTTCTGCCCCTCCGTTAATCCAAACAGCAATAGTGCGCCAGAAACAAGTAAGAACCATGTTTTGCGGTAGCGATAGAATAGTGCTATCGTAATGACTGCCCATACTGGCATGATGGTAGTGGGTATTGATAATATGGAATCACTTAGGAAACTGCGTAATGCCAGCTCGAACAACCACGGAGCTAACATAGGTTTTAGCGGACACCAGAAACCAGCCCTTGGTGCATATTTCCTCAGCGACCACCATGTCAAGATTGCAAAAGCAATACTATGGGCGATTGTAGCCCAATAAAAGCCATAAGCCCTTATCGGTATGAGAAATCCCCAAACGGCTAATGACAACAACCAAAGTAGAAGTTGGTCTTTCTTGTTCATATTCGTTTCGTTTTTATTTTATCTTCTTAAATCGTGCAAATTCTTCGACAAAGGTTTATTGTCCTTTACTGATGCCGCCTACCACATCGCTGTTCTCGATGGTGATGATGGTTTGCTTATTCATATTTATTTCGGACGATTGGAACTCACCATCGTCTTATTTGTTATCGGGGAATATCTCTTCGAGTTTCGCTTTCAGTTCTTCTACGCTGTTAGGCACGGCAATGATGGTGCCGTCGCGGTCGATGAGGAATAGGGCACTGTTTTGAGTGCCGTGCTTACGGAACACACCGAACTCGTCATCGAGGTCAACGAGACAGGGCCAGGGGAAGGTGTGACGCTTGACGGCCTTGCGCATAGCATCGGTGGACTTGAATTCGTGGGCGAGGCTGAACACGTTCAGGCCACGATTACTATACTGTTCATATAGGGGGATGATGTCGCAGGCGTCGCGGATACAGGGCGAGCACCACGAGGCCCAGCAGATGACGAGCGTCAACTTGTCCTTGTAGTATTCAGAGGCGCGGACTTGCTGCCCGTCCATCGTGCGCACATCGTAGTCGTTGTACTTTCGCCCGCAAATCTGATAGCCCACAGCCTCCTGCCCGGCAATGCGCTGATGCACAGGGTGGTCAGGATAGAGTGCGGTGTATTGGTGGTGGTAGATGTCGAGCATAGCAGCGAGGCCAGTGTCGTTGAAGTGGAAACCTTTGAGCCGCCCGTCGAGTTCGAACAGGAAACCGAGCATCGGGTGGGCTTTGTAATAGTGGAGCGTCCATTGGTGGTATTCGTATTCCAGTTCCGCCATCTTCTGCTTGTCGTTCTCGTCCAGTTGCTCATAGGCAGACGTGAATTTTACTTTGGCGGCTTGCTCCATAGCATGCCACGCCTGATATTCCTTACCTGAGGATTGAATGTCGAACTTGTCGCCGTCAAGCCGGATGGTAATGGTCGCGCCGTCCTCCACGAAGAATTCTCCTGAACGGAGGGTCATGCCCTTCTCCATCACCTCGCCGAAGTCCACGATGTGCCATCGCTCTATCTGTGCGTCCTCCACGTCGCACTCAAAGCGTCCGTTCTTTAACACGGGTCGTAACGTACTGTCCTTCGGGTCTTCACCGTCGCGGTATATCCTCAGTTCTACGGACGTTGTCCCTTCGGCCACCGTGCCAATGACGTGACACCTCACTTGCCCCTGCCCCGCCATTGCAGCGAGGGCGAGGAGGATGGTGATGATGGTTTGCTTGTTCATTGTTCGTTTTATTTTAAACCCCTCCCCACCGCCCTGAGGGGCAAGCGGGGAACTATAATTGTCAATCTATCCATCCGTCCTTGTTGGGCTGGTGCCCACCAGGAATGAGAATCTCCTTGTGGTCCTTGATTTGGATGATGTGCTTCCAGCAGCGGGGGAGACAGTAGGCACCCGTGGTCTCATCGAGGACAAGGATGTAGAAGTGACCGTCAACAGACCGCTCGGCGTATAACGACTGATGCTTGACGGTTTCGTTGATGCTGAAGGTAAGGGGTTCATTCCTGCCGATAACAAGTCCTTTCTCATCTATCTGGATAAAGAACTTCTGATTGGGATTCATGCCCAGATAGTCGTTGGTGACGCAGAACCGCAATCCTTCTTCGACGTCCTTGGCAGCAGATTCCGGCACCACGTAGAGATGGCCCGTTGTCTTGCCGCTCCACGTGTGTTCCTCATCAGGCGCAGCTTCTCCGACCAGCGAGGGATTCCCGCCGAAGTCCTCATGGGTCACTTCGTAGGAGGTCTCATACACCTTCACGCTATCGACATTCTCGACCAAATTTTTGATGAAGTCGGTGAGCGGGCGCATGTTGAAGGGTGCTTCCCGTCCTTTCTCCTCACGGGTGATGTATTGCATCTGCCATTCGGAATATTGCTTGGTGCCTTTCACCTTCAAGGTTGCAGCACGGGCGGCTTTGAAGCCTACGAAATAGTCTTCGTAGCTACCCACGCCTTGCAGCTCAATGCGTTCTCCGTCCATACCGTCGAGGGCCAAGGCATAGACCACGGTGTCTTTGTCCAGCACATGACTCTCCTTGTGATAGCAATGGCGGGCGAAGGTGCATCCCCAGCGGAAGGCACGGAGGCAGGAATCCTGAATCTCAATGTTTTCCATTTGTTCCTGTAGTCGCTCTTTGGGCAAGTCCTGATAATCCTTTGACTTGAGTGCCTCTGGTGTTGCAACGATACAATAATACTCCGTGTTCGTTTTCAGGATGGAGCCGCCCTCATATCTTGTCCGCTTATGGGTTTGGTCGAAGTCTTTACTGTCTAAATAGGAAACCAGATTCTCGATGGGGTCTGACGAACCTGTCTTCTCTGAGGCGCAAGAGCCTAACAGGGCGCTCGCTACTAAAAGGAATAATGCTTTTTTCATTGTTACTGTTTTTTGGGGATGATTGTTATGAATAGCAAGACGTCTTTTCTTTTCGATTATAACTGGGCGATGGCATTCTCCAACTGCCGACCGCTATGCTCTATCTCGTTGACAATGTCTTCGTAGGAAGCAAAGTCTGGACGCGTTGGGGCATTGTGATAGTATTCAGGCTGACGGGGTTCGTAACTGGATGTTGCAGGTGACGACGCAACAGGCTCCTTAATGATTAACACCGCTACGACGATTGCTGCCGCTATGCCAGCAATCCAGGGAAGCACTCGGCGATAGAGTGGAATGATGCGCACTTGCTTCTGCTGAGCATCCTCGGCATCCATCAACGCTGTCAGCCTGTCCATGAACGCATCATTATCGTCAATCTCAGGACGATAGGCGTGGAATATGTCTCGTAATTCCTTTTCTTTCATATCTGTCTTATTTGCTTAATTTCGTTCTTAGATGCTCGCGGCCACGTGAGAGGTAGCCTTTCACCGTTCCTTCTGCCACGTTCATAATAGTGGCGATTTCCTTGATGGGGCGGTCTTCCACATAGAATAGCAGTACAGCCGTGCGTTCACTCATCGTCAGGCCGTCGATGGCTTGATATAGTTCCTGATACTCAAAGCTGTCATCGGAACGGGAGACGCCAGCCACATCATGCGCTTTGTCGATGCCAATAGTCTCACCACGTGCCATCTGTTTTCGTTGATGATCTATCAGGGTGTTACAAGCAATCCTATAGAGCCAAGCCGAGAATCCCTCTTCGTCCTCGAAGCGGCGTGAAGCCACGTAAGCTTTCATCAAAACCTCTTGTGCCACATCGTCTGCCTCATTACCATTGCCGCTACAGGCCGCCAATAGGAAACGGCGCAAGCTGGAGAGTTCTTGGCGGATATGTTGAGTGAATGTTTCTCGATTCATCGGACGTTTTTTGTTGCTACTTTCTACTATATAAACGTTTGAACAGGCCAAAAGGTTGTACGAAACTTGTTTTATTTTTATTTGATTGTAGATACATCAATCACTAAGCGTGTATTGTTTGGTTTGGGTAAAGCAATGGCTAGAGTTGCTATTCCCCGATATTATGACAAGAACGAGCAGGATGGTTATGATGGTTTTCTTATTCAACCAAACCTTTGTCGTCAACGCTTTCTTATGTCAGTTAGTCTATCTATTCATGTCGTTTTATCCCTTTTAAATAGGTTACAAAGATAAGGATTAAAATTGAAATACGGTTCGTTTTCTTCGATAAAGATGCAAAATAAGGGAGGATTGCTATCACCTTAAGAATTACATTGACGAAAAAAAATGTCGCACCTTGTCGCACTTGTCGCTGCCGCCTGAACCAGTGATTAACAGGGAGAGATTGATATTGTATCAATCATACTTACCCTTAATTACTGCTACAAGACTGCGACAGAACGGGGCGTTGGGGCTGATGGTGCGACACGATGCGATGGTGGTGCTACAGGCAGGACGGTCGCTATGTGTCTGTAAATCAGCGATGCGCAGGTTGCGACAAGTGCGACAGTTGTACCTCAGTGGGGGCATCGTCGAGTGAATCACTGAGGAATGTGCTCAGGTTGATGCCATAACGCTCGCAGACTTCGGTATAGCAGAAGCAGAGCGGGCGATCCTGCTCGGTGATGATCTTGCACTTGGGCTTTCCACCCTCCAATACGTAGTTCTGAACGGGCTGGCCGTTGGAGTTGATGCGCTTGAACCGCTCGGCAGAGGTGGCCACGCCCAGAAACTCAGGAGAAATCTGGAGATAGTACTCTATAGACTCGTTGGGCAGGGTGCTGATATTCATCTCACGGCCAATCTTCTGATAGGCGTTGAGCGCTGTGTTCTTTCTGAGCATCAGTATCTGACGAGGCTCGCCAAACTCATAGCCATCCTTCATCTTGTTGGTCTTCAGGCGGTTCTTCGACTTGATGAGATAGTCCTTCTCGTTGATGAGTTCGCCCTTTTGCTGCGCACAGCTAATGAGGCTCCAGAAGTTGGACACCTCGTCGGAACGGTTGCAAAGCTTGTTCTGCCGAATCAGTCCGTCCATGCAGAGGTCGAGCAAACGGTCGTAGGTGAACGGGCAGTCGATTTCCCCTTGGAGGGCCAGGTATGCCGACAGGGGAACGAGCCAGTTGTTCTCGATACGGTCCTTCAGATTAGGAGTCCACTTAGGATGGAGGGCAACGTCGCTCTTAGCCTTCTCCCAGGCAAGTTCGAAACGCTCTGTGAACTTGTCGCGCAGACTCAAGAGTTGAATGGTGATGTGCGTGGCACCATACATTCGCAACTGCATCAGCTCGGCAAAGCGTTCGCGCTCCTGCTGGTTGTGGTGGTCTCGGTCGTAGGCCAGGAAGATGAGTCGCGTAAACAGGGCAATATCGGCAGTAGGCATCTCCTGACCTGTGAGGATGATGCCAGAGTCCACCCTGGCCTGTTCGCGTTTCTTGTCCTTGTCCATGTTCATGCGGCTGCGCCCGATACATGCCCAGAGGTCTTTCAGCCACTCAATCTTCTTGGTGTCGATGCCGTTCTTGTATTCGTCGATATGGACGAGAGCGTTGCTGACGCTGGCAACAGCATCGGCCAGTGCAGGAACGGTGGCAGTCTCAATATTCTGAGGGTCGTTGCCCACGACGAAGAATGCCATCATCGTCTCGGCCAGTTCAGTTTTACCAGAACCCTTCGGGCCGAAGATGTTGAGGATAGGGAAAGAAGTGGTCTTCTGCTTATAGACATCCTTGAAGAGCGTAGCGATATAGAAACAGAGGCCGATAACCGCATTGTCGCCGAACACATCGATAATCTTGGATAAATAGTCGTGCAGAGAGATATTGGAATAGGGCTGGTGACGGAACTTGCGCTCGTTGGAATACAGTTCCGTAGAATCCTTATATATCTGGGACATGGCGGGAAGATAGTAGTTGCGTTTCTTCAGCCTGACAATGCCCTTGTCATCTACAGGATGCCAGACACCATCCTCCAAGGCACCATTGCAGAAACAGTAGAAGCCCTGCTGCTGCCAGCCGAGTTGCTTGATTTCCACTGCGGTCTCTGACACCTTGGCCAGATAGCACATCAGTTGAATTTGCGAAGAATCGTCTGCCAACCAGATGAAGTTACCGATGCCAACAAGTTTCTGACGCAGCTTCTTGGAAGAAGTAAACTCCTCCATGTTCAGTTCGATGATTTCCTTCTGTCCGTCAGAGTTGCATATCTCGAACAAACGGACGGGGTGAATGTCGTCTTTGACATGGAACAGAGGCTTCAAGGTGAAGTTAGACCACTGTTTTTCCTCGCCTTTCTGGTTGTAACCGAAATAACAGCCGTGCTGGACGGTGAAGCCGAAAGAGCGGAGCATGTCAATGTCACCCTCGTTATTCTTCTCGGAGAGTTGCTTCTGCCGTTTCTTCATGGCTGTGTTGAGAGCCTGGCGCCAGATGGTCTTGTTGCCGTCAATCCTTGCAAGAGCCGTGATGTATCGCTCCTGAATGGCTTCGTCCTTAATACAAAGAAGCAATTCGCAAGTTTCTTCAATGGCTTTCTGCTTCTCCTCCGTCGTGCCGTTGGGGGTGAACTTCTTCTCAAATGACCATAACAGGAACTCGCGTTCTTCCAACTTGGCTAGGTCGGACTTGTCAGTGAAGAACTCATCGGGGTCAATCTTCTTTGGCTGTTCTACAGTGAGGTCGTTGGGAATCTCCTTGACGCTGACAGTAAAGCCCAGACGCATAGCGAGGGCACCATTGCGGAGAACATTGGCAAATCCAGCTCCTAATCTCTCATTATTCTTGGGGACATCAGAGTCGGGGATGAAGCAGAGCGTACAGTTCTGAAGGCGTAAGTCCTTTAACTTCTGGAACTGCTTGTCGTTCCAAGAACCGCCCAGGGAGGCAATGGTGTTGAGAATGTCGAGAGACTGTAGCTTCATCACATCAGGTGCTCCCTCTACAAGATACAGTTTACACTCCTTTCTTGCCTTTTGGACGGCAGCATCAATGCCGAAGACGGACTCAGACTTGTGGTAGAGTTCGCTGTCGGCTGAGTTGAGATACTTGCATTCAGACTTATCGTCCAATGCTCTGGCCGTGAAGCCCTCGATATTGGAATAGCGGTCTCTGATGGGAATCATGAGGCGGTTCTTATAAACACAGTACAAAGAATGAGTCTTCTCACTTAGTCGCAAGATACCCATCTGCTGCATCAGGTCTAAACTCAGTCCTACCTTTTCGGCGAACTTCACCACGGATGTCCAGTCATTGGGGGCATAGCCAATCTGCTGTTCCTCGCAGAAGTCGGCATTCCACCGACTGAGCATATAGGCTTTAGCAGCATTCGCGTCGGCAGTACCATTATCTAACTGACTGACGTAGAAAGCACATAGTTTGTCGTTGATGATGTGCATCGCCTCACGTTTCTTGTATTTTGCCTCCTCTTCCGGGGTGAGTCGAAGCTCATTCACTTTCAGATCGATGTTCTTTTTCTCTTTCAACAGCTTTTTAATGGCTTCAGGGAAAGAGAGATTATCCATCTCCATGACGAAGTTAATCACGTTACCACCCTTTCCGCATCCAAAACAATGCCAGAGGTTCTTGGCGGTATTGACACAAAAGGACGCTGTGTCCTCATTGTGGAACGGACACAAGCCCTTGGCGGTGTGGCCACTGACATGCAGCTTGATGCCATAGTCAGAGACCACTTCTGCCAAGTCAACCGTGTCGAGTATCAGGTCAATGTATTTTTTATCTATCATTATTCTATATGTATTTATTAGGATAGTTAAGCCTGCACACAAAGGCGCGGGCGTTACTCTTAATGCTTGTAGTCATAGAGTTTGTCTATGTCCCCTTTACGATAGAAGACCTTTCGGCCAATCTTGACAGGTACCAGGTATCTACTCTTATCCCATTGCCACAGAGTAGTAGAACTGACTCCAAGAGTTTCCATAACCTCCTGTTTTGGCAATAATGTGCCGTCATCACCACCCTTGCCTGAAGCCTGTGCGGCATTCTCAGCAAGAATACACTCAGAGAGTTCGCGAGCGAAGGCTATTGCACCTTTCTCTGTTAACGTAAAGGAGATACGATCATTCCCCTTTGAAATTGCTGACACGAGACCCTTTGCAAACATCTCATTTTCTTCACTCGATTCAAAGCAGCCAACCTTGTTAGTCTCACTTTGCAAAAAATTAGTTTTTATCATCTTGAAATAAATTAAATTTCCGGCTGCAAAGGTCCCGCTTTTTCCGCGTTGTTACAAGTGTATTATTTGTGGTGTTTGCTTAAAAAACGCAAAAACCCAAAGTGCTGATTATAAGCACTTTGAGTCTATTTCTATTATTTCCTTCAACCAACTTTTGTGGTTGGTCTGTAATCCTGTGTGGTTTTTACAAGGCGTTGGCTCGTGATATCGCCTTTTTCAGTTCATTTGCGAACCTTTTATTAGCCATCACTTCCGAGTGTTTTACATCCAAATAATGTGAGTTATAGTATGCCATATCGATGCCACAGGCACTGAGTATTTCCCCTTTCCATTCTTCTGCTCGCCATGGTTCACTGAGGTTGTCCGCAACTTCATGGATAAGATATATTACCCGGAGCTTTTCCCTGTCACGAACCACGCCATCAGCTCCCCGTCTCAGATTTAGGAAACTGACAAAGTCGGACGGTTCCATGTATTCGAATTGACGGCCATTACAGAGCGGATAAAGATATAGGCATAATTGCAAACTTACAAAGTCACGTTGCCGACGAGTTCTTGAAAAGGAGTTATTGCTCATGCCTCACCTCCTTCCTCAGGATTACAGATGTCTGCAATAATACACTTAGCAATCTCTGACAATCGATGAACAAGGACATTCAAAAACGCTATGTCGAAATAATACAAACCTGACAGAGCAAGTATTTCCTTCCGATGGATTTCATACAACTCATTTACATGAGCGTGTACTTTGTCATATTCTTCCTTCAACCTATCGCATTTCTCATCTAATGGCTTAAACTCTGGATCAGAATATGGCATGAAGTCTATGCGGTGACTAATCTCCTGATACTCCATCCATAGGTCGTGGGCTTTTTCTTTCTCTGACTCCCATGCATCCTTGAATGGCTTTAGGTACCGGTCACAATCAGACTTCGTTTCAAACGAAGAAATGAGAGATCCTGAAGCTTTATATACTTCTATAAACGCTTCTGCTTTTGCTAACAGTTGCTTCGTATCATGAAGTAGCAGGTCAGGATTACTTCCACCCTCGCCAAGAACATAGTCAATGATGGCATTCGTGTCTTTGTGGTCTCTATAAAAAAGCCACAACTCACGCTTCTCTTCAAAACTAAGAGTCTGTCCGCTAACGTACTTTTTCAGAAGTTCATTAACAGCGTGTAGTCTGGATGCTGTATTGAGGATTACGTTTCCTTCCATGCTCATTACTCAATAATCTCCCAAAAGCCTCCTTTATCTGGACCAACACGACGTATGACACCTTGGTCTTGGAGTTTCTTGATATTTCTTGCGATATTTCTCCGGTCAATACCTATTATTTCAGCCATCTTAGAGGTTGAGATGTAAGGATCTTCTCTTACCAAGTCAATGATTTTCTGTGACGTTTTCTGTGACGTTTTCTGTGACGTATCTATGACGCTTCCTGTGACGTTTTCTGTGACGTTTTCTGGTAACTTTTCTATTAACCCATGAGAATTATCTGGTAACTTTTCATTCACCTTTTCCCCGTTTACATTCACCTTGGCCGCATTTACGTTCACGTTTTCTGTGACTTTCGGCACAGTAATCTTCAGGATGAACTCGTCGGTTCGGAAGGATGGTGCCTTAGCACCATTGGCTTCCTGCTCACGACAAATACGATCAAGGCCCTCGCCAAACTCCTTCACATAGTGATAGGCTTTGAGGAATGCAGCTATCTTCGGATTACGAGAGAAGTGGGTGGTACGGATATTTGCAGGCTTTACCAGTCCTGGCAATTTGCCAGGCGATTCAAAAACAAGGCGGTCATCGAACATCTTGATTTGAATCTCAGTTCCTTTGATGTTGTATGCTCTATGGCAACAAGCATTTACGGTCATCTCTTGTATCACGAACTCAGGATAGTCGCGACGAGTAATGAACTGGCCATGCTGTCCGAGGAACGTATGCTCACGTACCTGTGTCTCCAGATACTCAATCGTCTTCTTGACTTGATTCAGGATGGTTCCCTCAAAGGTGACATCTTTGATGACGTTCATCTCTGCACCCACCTTCTCGTCAATACCTTCGTATCTGATAAAACGGGTACGGCCACGAGGGAAAAACTTCTGAGGGTTCTTGCCAAAGAGCAGGATACAGGCGACACTGACATCCTCCTCACCTTTGTTGTTGGTCGTCACAAAGTTGTTGTTCTCGCGCAAGTACTCCATTGGCGACTTTCCATATCCCAGCAACTTGGCATAGTCAGCAACGGCATCCATGTCAATGTCATCAACCGTGGCACCATAGACAGCTGTGTCCTCATAAGAACGCTCGCCTTTGTCGTACATCAGCTGCAAACGCTCCTCGAATGTTAGTTTACGGCTCTTGTCGCCAACACGGATATAGGCTTCATCAGCCTGATTGGTATGCAGGAACATGCTGGCAGGGATGTCCATCAGCAGTATTTGGTTCTCATTCCCATGCTGGTCTATGCAATCCATGTAGCTGCACTTGACAGGAATGGATGGAATACAGAAATCGAAGGGGACGCGCAACAGTTCGTTCAGTTTCTCCGTATATTGATTGATGCCCTCAATCCTTCTGGTCTTGTCAGATATGCCGATTGCCAACAAGCCACCATCGGCATTGGCCATCGCAACGATGGGTATTGCCAACGCCTTAGGGTCTATCAGGATGCTCTTCAGGTCAAACGTCTGACCTTCTTTCCCTGTCCTTATCTCTTCTATCGTCATCATTTGCGTGCAAAGTTACTACTTTTTCTTCAAATTGCTATACCTTATTATATATATTAACGGTTGGATAGAGTTATCCTATCAAGTCTATCACGTTTTTCAACGTCTCGTCTTCAATCTTGCGATAACGTTTGAACGCCTTGGAACCATCAACATGACCAGACATCTTACCAATCAAGTTGGGGTCGGCAACTTTGAAATAGGCATTGCCAATGAAAGTGCGACGGGCAAGGTGGCTTGCCGCAAGTTCATTGATTGGCCTTATCTCGCTTTCTCCTGTCTTCGGATTCCTAATCTCCACATTACGCGTAACGCCAGCCAATGTGAAGATGACCTTTAACGCTTCGTTGTACTTTTGCGGAGAAATAAGAGGGAATAACCTACCCCGTCTGTCTTGGCCTTTGTATTTCTTTATCAGTTCTAATGCCTTTGAATGCAACGGAACACGAGCCTGAATCGGTTCTTCCGTTTCGTCCTTGGTCTTATGAGGTGTGTAAACTAGAACACCGTTATGAATGTGCTGTGGAGTCAGCTTTTCCAAATCACCGACTCTACAACCTATAAAACACTGAAATACGAAAATGTCGCGTAAAACCTTTAAGGTCTTAAGAGGCATCTTTGATGCTTTCTTCTTTTCTTCATCATAGTTCTTCCAGGCTTTATCAAGATCTGCATCTGCAATCTGGTTTCGCTCCTCTATAGTAATATAATAAGGTGTACCAAAAATCGCGGCACCAATCTTCAATCCATCAAAAGGTCTGTTATTAGTATCTCCTCGTTCATAATAAAAACGGAACAAAGACTTCAATCGTGACAGCATGTTTTTCACGGTATTATCGCCACGTCCTTCCAATACATGCTGCCCAGAGCCGACTGCCAAGGGATAATCTTCAAACAGTTTCTTGAATAATTCCGGGTTAGCATCCGACAGTTCCTTCTCGTTTTTGAGATAATCTGCAAAATCTTCAATGTCATTGCGGGTGACCGTATCAATATCAAAGACAAAGTTCTTGCGGGTGTCATCAGTTGCCCTAATATATCCTTCATATCTGGCAATGGCACGAGTGATGACACGGAAAGCTCGTGCATGAGATTCCGCAAGCTGTCTTTTTGTTATGTACTGCTCTACAAGTTCATAGAACTCCTTTTTCTCAACCTTCACCTGATACTTCTCAGGATGATTGTACCTGTCAACAATATCAGAAAGCCAGTCACCCTTCACAGAATCCTTATCTGCTGCCTCATATTTTTCAATGATATGCTTTTTCAGGCTACTAATCCGCTTTAACTGCTCCTTGTGATATACCACTTCTGGAGTTTCATTTCTTCTCCCATTAACGACCAACTCACCACTTTCACGCAAAGCCCATCCAAACTTCTCTGCTTCCTGTAGCGTTGCGGTGTTAATCCTGTCTGGAATGTCATTGTGCAGCAACTCATGCGTTTTCTTTCTGTCAACGTAATATTCAAAGAAATCAGCATTGACATAGATTTCACTTTTTGTCCTCAAGTTGAAGACACTACCATTGAAGAATCTGATAAGTATCTCTTGTCTTCCTGTTTCTTGTTGAACCTTTGAAGAAAGTCTTAATTCTATTTTTGCCATAATTCGATATATTTGTAACTGGCTGCAAAGTTACAAAATCATCATAAACAAACCAAACATTTTTGGCGCATTTTTGGCGTTTTTTACTTAAATTGGCGTGATTCAACCGAATTTTGGCGGAAAAGTCAATTTTGTAAGTTTCTTATAACTATCTGATATTTAACGTTATAGTATTTTTGGCGTTGGTTCGATTAAGAAAATTGTGTCGCAAGTGTCGACACAAAAAGAAAGAAGTGACGCAAGCGCCACTTCTTATTTTTTAATACTCATCCTCGTTGAAAACTTGGTTAGCGAGATTTCTATACTGATTTTCAATTAGTTGCATCATAATTAACTATTTTTAGCCAAATAAACCGCGCGGTCTGAGACTATCAAAGGCGATTCGCTGGCGAGTTCGACAAACTTATTATCTATTCTCATTTGCTTCTTTGCGCTGGCAAAGATACGATAATTTCGGCAAAAAACAACAATTTTCGTCCACAAATTTGCTTTTTATATATTATTAAATAGGTAAAACAGCAAAAAAACTAAATTTCTGTGCATTTATTCATAGAAAATTCGTACCTTTGCCATCGTGATTCGTATGAGTCACGAATCTTTATTGCTCAATTATCCTGCCGAACTGCGACCTCGAAAGGGATTTAAAGAGCAAACCAATATACTATTGGAGCTGCGCTTCACAGCGCAGACTTCCAATCCATAAGTATATTGGGGCTGTCGCAGGCCTGGCAGGATATATGGACGGGGCCTGCGCTTTCTTTATGCCCATATTGTTTGCGCTCGGCTCGCGTTCGGATAGTAAACAATTAAAGGAGTATGGACAAATTACCCTATAGAGAATTCCTGGCGATGATACAGGAGCGGACCCGCGAGGCGGATGTTCCGTATAGCGGCAGTTTCGAGTTGACGCCGCTGTGCAACCTCGACTGCAAGATGTGCTATGTGCATCTGCAAGACCCGTCGGTGCGGCACCAGATGCTGTCGGGCGAGCAATGGATATCGCTCATCCAGCAGGCCATCGACGAGGGCATGATGCGGGCGCTGTTGACGGGCGGCGAGGCGATGACGCACCCCGCCTTTTGGGATATCTATATGTATCTTATCAACCATGGCATCATCACATATGTTAAGACCAATGGCCTGTTGCTCAACGAAGAGGCTATCAAGCGATTTCAGGACTACCCACCTCATAGATTGGACATCTCCCTTTACGGCTGCGACAGCGAGTCGTATGTGGCGGTGACGGGCGTGGATGCCTACGAGCAGGTGGTCAGCCATATCCGTATGGCCATTGAGGCTGGGCTGACGGTT
>CACWWZ010000067.1 GCA_902764705.1 uncultured Prevotellaceae bacterium
GATTATTCCTCTGTACTACGATAAGGACAAGAAGGGCATCTCAAAGGGCTGGATCGAGGTGGTCAAGAACTCGATTGCTCAGATTGCTCCTCACTACACGATGAAGCGTCAGTTGGACGACTACTACAGCAAGTTCTACGAGAAGCAGGCTAAGCGTTTCAAGGAGCTCTCGAAGAATGACAATCGTCTGGCTAAGGACATCGCACAGTGGAAGGAAACCGTTGCTGAGCGTTGGGATGCCATCAATGTTGTCAGCTGCGAATGGGACTTCCCCGCAACAGGTTGCGAAGCTGGTCAGAAGTACAATATCAAGTATGTGATTAACGAGCAGGGACTTGACGATGCTGTTGGACTGGAGAAGGTTAACGTTTGTCTGGATAAGGACGGCAACGAGAAGGTATTCAGTGTTGAACCGCTGAATGTGACAGGTCACGAAGGCAACAACTATACCTTCGAGGCTACGTTGTCACCCAACCAGTTCGGTCAGTACAAGAGCGCCATCCGCATGTATCCGAAGAACAAGAACCTGCCTCATCGTCAGGACTTCTGCTACGTGAAGTGGCTTGAGCTTCCTTCAATGTAATTGATTGATGCGACAAAGCGACTTGGATCTACTCGAAGAGCGTGAGGTGTCGTTCCCGCCAGCGCATACGGCGGAACACTTGCTGAACCAGACAATGATCAGGTTGTTTGGATGTGGGCGCTCGCATAATGCTCACATCGAACGGAAGAAAAGCAAGATGAGTTTTTATCTGGACCGCAAGCCTTCACGACAGGAAGAGAAGCTGATAGAAACGGAGATGAACCGTCTGATTGGCGAGGATCTGCCCGTCACGTTCGAATACGTTTCGCGCGACGAGCTGCCCGAAGACATCAGTCTGGAACGCCTGCCCGACGACGCTTCCGACACCATCCGGCTGGTACGCATCGGCGACTACGATGTCTGCCCCTGCATAGGCAAGCATGTGCGATCTACGGCACAAATAGGCCGTTTCGAGATGCTCGGTACTAATTGGGACGAACACGAGCACTCGTTCAGAGTAAGATTCAAGATTATTCAATAAGAAAGAAAATCCCTGTCAAACCGGCAGGGATTCTCTTTTTCTTGCGATGACTATGATGCAGGCGGAAAGAATAAGGAGCTGGATTTTCATCCAACTCCTTTTCTTTGTACACCCGCAGGGGCTCGAACCCTGGACACCCTGATTAAGAGTCAGGTGCTCTACCAACTGAGCTACGGGTGCAACGTTTTTCGTTTTGCGGGTGCAAAGGTACGAAATTTCTTTGAACCTACCAAACTTTTTCACGACTTTTTTCAAAAAAAGTAGGAAAAAGGCTCGGAATGGTGTTCCCGAGCCACTTTTATCGTTTAAAGAGCAGTTCTCTTACATCTTATCTTCGATTCTTTAGATGAATAGGATGGTCAATCCGGCCATTACGATGCTAACCATCGACATCAGTTTGATGAGAATGTTCAGCGACGGACCAGAGGTGTCCTTAAATGGGTCACCAACGGTATCACCAACGATGGTAGCCTTGTGGGCAAACGAACCCTTACCGCCAAAGTTACCTTCCTCGACCATCTTCTTGGCATTGTCCCAGGCGCCACCGGCGTTAGCCATAAAGACAGCCAGCGTAAAGCCTCCAGCGAGTCCGCCAACAAGTAGGCCAAGAACACCAGCTACACCGAGAACACAACCCACAACGATGGGAATGGCAATGGCCAACAATGACGGGAATATCATCTCGTGTTGAGCGGCACGGGTAGAAATCTCAACGCAGGAACCATAGTCGGGAGTGCCTGTCCCTTCGAGGATACCAGGTATTTCTTTGAACTGACGACGCACCTCTTCCACCATCTTCTGGGCTGCACGTCCCACAGCCTCCATAGTTAGTCCGCAGAACAAGAATGCGGCCATAGCGCCGATGAATGCACCGACGAGCACCTTGGGGTTCATGAGGTTCACCTGGAAGTAATTCATGAAATCGGGGATGGTGGCTTCTGCAGCGTTAATAGTATTACCTGCCAAGTCTGTCATGGTAATCTGAGCACGCTCCATGGCAATCTTGATTTCCTCAATATAAGAAGCCAGCAAAGCCAAAGCTGTGAGAGCTGCAGAACCGATGGCAAAGCCCTTACCTGTTGCAGCTGTGGTGTTGCCCAGCGCATCAAGTGCGTCGGTACGATGACGAACCTCTTCGCCAAGTTCACTCATTTCAGCGTTACCGCCAGCATTGTCGGCAATAGGTCCATAGGCGTCAGTAGCCAACGTGATGCCCAGCGTAGAAAGCATACCTACGGCAGCAATACCGATGCCATAGAGTCCATGCGACAGACTGGTGCTGGACATACTGAGGTCGAAGCCGTTAGCGAAGCAATAGCTGAGGATAATGGCCACACCAATAGTGATGACTGGGATGCAGGTTGAAATCATACCAGTTCCTATACCTTTAATAATAACGGTGGCAGAACCCGTAAGACCAGCCTCAGAAATCTTCTGAGTCGGCTTGTAGCTATGAGAAGTGTAATACTCGGTAGCCTGTCCGATGATGACACCAGCAGCAAGACCAGAAATCACAGAGAAGGAGAGACCCAGCCAGTTTTCAATGCCGAGGAAATACAGGATAGCGAAGGTTGCAATGGCAATAAGGATAGCACTGACATTCGTGCCTAATGCCAGTGAGCGCAAGAGGTCCTTCATAGTAGCGCCCTCCTTGGTACGAACCAAGAAAATGCCAAACAGCGACAGGAACACACCCACAGCGGCAATCAGCATAGGTGCAATGACGGCACGCAGCTGAACCTCGAGACCTGCCACGCTAAAAGCTGCGGCGCCCAAAGCAGCAGTAGAAAGCACAGAACCGCAATAGCTCTCGTACAAATCTGCACCCATACCAGCAACGTCGCCCACATTGTCACCAACGTTATCGGCAATGGTAGCAGGGTTGCGCGGGTCGTCCTCGGGAATGTCTGCTTCAACCTTACCCACGATGTCGGCACCTACGTCGGCAGCCTTAGTGTAGATACCGCCACCCACACGGGCAAACAGCGCCTGCGTAGAAGCGCCCATACCGAACGTCAGCATGGTTGTGGTGATGGTAATGAGCGAGTCGTCAGTAAATCTGTTGAGAGCAACAAACCAAATGGCGATGTCGAGCAGTCCGAGACCGACAACAGTCAGACCCATGACAGCACCTGAACGAAAAGCTACTTTCAGACCGCTGTTCAGACTCTGACGAGCAGCATTAGCGGTACGGGCTGAAGCATAGGTGGCTGTCTTCATTCCGAAGAAACCTGCCAAGCCCGAAAAGAAACCGCCCGTGAGGAATGCAAACGGAACCCAAGGGTTCTGCACGTTCAGTCCATAGGCCATAAAGGCAAACAGGGTGCAAAGCACCACAAAGACAATGCCAACGACCTTGTACTGCTGCCACAGATAGGCCATAGCACCTTTTCTCACATAGAGGGCAATCTCCTTCATACGGGGCGTTCCCTCGTCTTCCTTCATCATCTGGGTGAAGAAAAACCAAGCCATACCCAAAGCCACGATAGAAGCAATGGGTACAAGCCAAAATACACTCGGAATGTTCATAAGTTTGTTAGGAAATTAGTTATAATGTGAATGGAGTCTTGTTTACTCGTCAGCAATGTAGTCCGAGAGGCTTTCAGCATCCTCGTCAGGATCTTGCTCAATGGCGAAGGTCGTGCGATAGTTGTCCTCGTTAATCTCGTCGTCATTAGGTTCGTCCAATTCTACATCATCCTCGTCAGGCTTGTTGTAGTCGTCCTCTGGCAGATCTGCATCCTCGTCGTACTCTTCATCATCTCCTAGTCGGGTGTCAAACTGCATGCGCGGCTTATAGCTCTCCGGCTTTAGCTTGGCAAAGATCGCCTCAACCCATGAACCTTTGGCAACTTCGAGCACCTCATAGCCATCAGCAACCTTCTTCTCATACATGCCGCCTTTCTTATGCAAGCGATCCTTGGGAAGCGTAGTGGTCGAGATGTCGAAACCGCTTTCGATAATGTCCTGGATTGACTGTGACAGCGAGTCCCAACCTCCTCCGAAATTACGGTCGAGCACTTCCATAAGTTTAGCTGCTGAAATGTGGCGGATATTTTCATAAGTCAGGTCGGTGACACGCATGATAGGACGTTTCTTAATGGCTAGAATCATCTTTGTATCATCACCAGTTTTGATACTTCCAACCTTATAATCCAGTTTTGTAAACTTCTGCTTAACGAGTTTATCGTCATCTTTCAGTTCTTCTATCATGAAAGCACTACGAATGATGTCAAGATAATGGCGTAGGTTCTCTTTCAACTCTGCTTCTTTCTCTACAGTTTCTAAAAGACGGAAGATGTCATTCTCCTGGAGATCCCAGACACTACTCTTAGTCAAAGTCTTCAGACTGACGCCTTTCTCAGCTTTCTCGTTTTTCTCGTTTTTTTCTGTTTTTGTCTCTTTCATTTGGGTCTTTTCGTGTTTAATGAATCCTATTTGTTTGCAAATGTACATACTTTATTCTCTTTATACAAGTTTTTCGGCAATATTTTTTGTTATTTTCTCAAAATGCACTACTTTTGCACTAAAAATATGGCAGAACCGTTAGCAGAAAGACTCAGACCAAGGACCCTTGACGACTATGTCGGTCAGCGACATCTGGTGGGCGTAGGTGCCGTGCTGCGCAAGATGATTGACGCAGGACATATCTCATCGTTTATCCTTTGGGGTCCTCCTGGAGTGGGGAAGACCACCCTGGCCCAGATCATTGCCCACCAGTTGGAAGTGCCTTTCTTTACGCTGTCGGCGGTAACTAGTGGTGTGAAAGATGTTCGCGACGTAATAGAACGTGCCCAGAAAGGGCGTTTTTTCAACGAGGCTTCACCAATTTTGTTCATTGACGAGATACACCGTTTTTCCAAGTCGCAGCAGGACTCTTTGTTGGGAGCCGTCGAGCGCGGTATCGTCACTCTGATTGGTGCCACAACGGAAAACCCTTCCTTCGAAGTAATCCGTCCATTACTCTCCCGTTGTCAGCTGTATGTATTGAAGTCGCTTGATAAGGACGACCTGCTCGAACTGCTGCATCGTGCCTTGACGAAAGATGTCTTTTTAAAGGAACGGAACATTGAGTTACAAGAGACTGGAGCGCTCCTAAGATATAGCGGAGGAGATGCCCGTAAGTTGCTTAATATCTTGGAGTTGGTGATTGAGAGTTCTAGTACAACTTGCACGGCTACCAATACTAGTGAAACTAGCATTGTAATTACCGATGAAATGGTAGAATCTTGCCTGCAACAGAACCCGTTGGCCTACGATAAGGACGGCGAGATGCACTATGACATCATTTCTGCTTTCATCAAGTCCATACGCGGCTCCGATCCCGATGCTGCTCTCTACTGGATGGCCCGCATGATAGAGGGTGGGGAAGACCCGCAGTTTATTGCCCGCCGTCTGGTGATTTCTGCCGCAGAGGATATCGGACTGGCCAATCCCAACGCGTTGCTGTTGGCCAATGCCACCTTTGACGTTGTCATGAAGATCGGTTGGCCTGAGGGTAGAATCCCCTTGGCAGAATGTGCCGTCTATCTGGCCACATCGCCAAAGAGCAATTCAGCATACCTGGCCATCGACAAAGCCCTGGCACTTGTCCGTCAGACGGGTAATCAGCCCGTACCATTGCACCTGCGTAATGCACCGACGTCGCTGATGAAAGACCTAGGATATAGCGATGGATATCAGTATCCTCACGATTTTGCCGGACATTTTACTCCCCAACAGTATATGCCTGACGCCCTTCAGAACGAGCGTCTCTGGTTCGGACAACATTCTCCTGCCGAACAAAAGCTTTATGAGCGAATGGTCAATTATTGGGGAAAACGATTCGAGGAATAATGGAATACAACGACATCATTACACGGATTATAGAGTTTTTAGGAACCTTTGCCTTCGCCATATCAGGTATTCGTCATGCTGCCGCCAAGCATTTCGACTGGTTTGGCGGATATGTCTGCGGCATTGCAGTAGCCATTGGAGGTGGAACAATTCGTGACGTCATGCTGGAAACCACACCATTCTGGATGACCAGTCCTATATATATGATATGTACAGCTATGGCCTTGTTGTTTGTCATTGTCTTTGCCAAACACATGGAGGGCCTGCGCAATACGTGGTTTGTATTCGACACGCTGGGATTGGCGTTGTTCACCATTGCCGGCATCCAGAAATCGCTGGCATTCGGACAGCCTTACTGGGTGGCCATCATCATGGGATGCATCACGGGTTCCGCTGGCGGTGTCATTCGTGATGTGCTGCTCAACAACGAGCCCGTCATCTTTCAACGTGAAATCTATGCAATGGCAGCTGTCGCTGGAGGTGTAACTTATTGGGGATTAGATAATTTAGGAATTTCTATTGAAGTAACTGTTATTGTTTCTTTCCTCATCACTTGCCTGATACGTTTTCTGGCTGTGCGCTACCACTTGTCGTTGCCCACGCTGAAAGACGAATAGGGGAGAAACCGCCTAAAAAGACGAGTAGTGGAGAGCCCCCTACTTCGCCATCTCATAAATGGTTCGCATGCCCTGGGTATCAATCACTTCCATAGCTCCTAAGGTAATTGTATCGCCACGCGAGCACTTGTTCACCATTTCTTCGATTTCATCGGAATTTATCTCACGTCCCAATAGTTGGTGGATATTGGTAGGCATACCGATTTTTCGGTAAAAATCCTCTATGGCACAAATGCCTTTTTCTGCGGTTTCATCGGGATGTGCAAAATCGTTCTCTATGCCCATTACGTTGACGGCAAACTGCACGAAACGGCTTAGGTGCTTGTCCTTCACGTAGCGGGCCCAAGAAGGCCAGATGGCAGCAAGTCCTGCACCATGTGTCACTCCAAACAGCGCACTCAATTCGTGCTCCAGACGGTGAGTAGCAAAATCTTTCTCCATACCGCATTCCGTCAGGTCGTTATGTGCTAGCGATCCTGCCCACATAATCTGAGCACGGTTTCGGTAGTCTTCAGGATGTTCCATCACCACCAACGCTGCATCCTTGACGGTTCTCAACAAGGCCTCGGCAATGGCGTCTGTCAAGGTCATATCCTCATATTTAGAGAAGTATCGTTCCATGGTGTGCATCATGATATCCGTAGCACCGGCAGCTGTCTGATAAGGTGGCAGAGTATAGGTGCGCTCTGGATTCATCACGACGAACTTACAGCGGCAGAGATCGCTGTTGATGCCTCGCTTGATAAGTCCTTCGTCCTTGGTAATCACACAACTCGACGACATCTCGCTGCCGGCAGCAGGAATGGTAAGTACGACACCGATGGGCATACATTCCTTCGGAGCAGATTTTCCTGCCCAGAAATCCCATACATCACCGTCGTATTTGACGCCGTAACCGATAGCCTTTGCAGAGTCAATCACGCTGCCACCGCCCACAGCCAGTATGAAATCCACGTTTTCTTTTTTACAAAGCGCAATACCTTCCTGAACCTTGGAAAGCAACGGATTTGGCACAACACCGCCTAATTCTACAAAATCCAGGCCTGCTTGACGAAGCTGGTTTCTAACGACATCCAGCAGTCCAGAACGCTCAGCAGAACCGCCACCATAATGAATCAAAACTTTTTGAGGCTGATAAGCCATTACGAGTTCAGCAATTTTTTCTTCTGAACTTTTGCCGAATACTACACGAGTCGGAGTGTAGAAATTAAAATCCTTAATCATATTGTAGGGTTGTTTTAGTGATTACTTTTACTGACTGTCTTGTTTTCATCTTTTTTCATCTGCAAAGATAACGTTTTCATTCTAATTATCAAAATTCTCAGGATATAAAAGTTGTATATAAACAGAATATTTCTAAATCTCATAATTTCTATTTATCATAATGCCTATTATTTTCTAATAATAATACTAAATTATCGTAATTTTTAAAGATTTTGCTATCTCTGCTTTGCAATTTGCGAAATTCTTAGTACCTTTGCAGCTGTTTTAAAACAAACTGGGAGAATGGAAGCTTTCTTTAGAACACATCGGTACTTGGTGGAACATGTGAATGCGCCAGTTCGTCGTTCTCTGATGGACGAAATTGATTGGAGCGACCGCATGATTGGCATCAAAGGCACCCGTGGCATCGGAAAAACGACATTCTTACTCCAATATGCAAAGGAACATTTCGATACGCAGGACAAGAAATGCCTTTACATCAACATGAACAACTTTTATTTTCAGGGCCGTGGCATTGCTGATTTTGCTGGTGAATTTTGTCGTCACGGTGGTCGTGTACTGTTGATTGACCAGGTATTTAAACAGCCTGACTGGTCTCAGGAACTCCGTAAGTGCTACGACCTGTATCCCCATTTAAAGATTGTTTTCACGGGCAGCAGCGTGATGCGACTAAAGGATGAGAATCCAGAACTTAACGGTATCGTAAAGTCCTACAACCTGCGTGGATTCTCGTTTCGCGAATTTGTTAACTTGTTGACTGGCAACAACTTCCAGGCATACACTCTAGAAGAGATTATTAATCACCACGAGCGTATTGTCAAGCAGATCCTGCCCAAAATATCGCCCAACCGCTACTTTCAGGATTACATTCACCACGGTTTCTATCCCTTCTTCCAGGAGCACCGCAACTATAGCGAGAACCTGCTGAAGACGATGAACATGATGACGGAGGTCGACATTCTGCTCATTAAGCAAATTGAGTTGAAGTATCTGACGAAAATCAAGAAGCTGTTCTACCAGTTGGCTGAAGGCGGTCCTAAAGCGCCAAATGTCAGCAAGTTAGCAGAAAATATCGAGACTAGTCGTGCGACGGTCATGAACTATATCAAGTATCTGACCGATGCCCGTCTGCTGAACATGATTTATCCCATGGGCGAAGATTTCCCGAAGAAACCGTCGAAGGTGATGCTCCACAACAGCAACCTGCTTTATGCAATCTATCCGATCCATGTTGACCGCCAGACTGCCATGGAGACCTTCTTCGTCAATTCGCTGTGGAAAGACCACAAGGTCAATCAGGATGGACACGACAACTACTACATGGTTGACGGGAAAATGAAGTTCCGTATCTGCGATGCAGATGCCTATAATAAAATAAGGTACGCGCCCGATGTCATTTACGCCCGGTATAATACCGAGGTGGGACGCGACAATCAGATACCGCTATGGCTACTGGGATTCCTCTATTAGTGAGGTCACTCTCCTACTCTTTTAAACATCTTAGTAACAGATTCAACAAATAATAGTTTTATCATTTAATATCTATTCTAAACAAATGGCTAAAGAAAAGAAATTTATCACTTGTGATGGTAACGAGGCTGCGGCTCACGTGAGCTATATGTTCTCGGAGGTAGCTGCTATCTACCCCATCACCCCGTCTTCGCCTATGGCGGAGCATGTT
>CACWWZ010000068.1 GCA_902764705.1 uncultured Prevotellaceae bacterium
ATACGGCTTGGGAAGTTGGCCTTGATGGTACCCGTAATGATGTTCGTCGTAGGACGCTGGGTAGCGATGATCATGTGGATGCCTACGGCACGGGCCAGCTGTGCAATACGTGCAATAGGCAGCTCTACCTCCTTGCCTGCCGTCATAATCAGGTCACCGAACTCATCGATGACGACGACGATATATGGCATGTACTTATGTCCGTGCTCAGGATTCAGCTGGCGGTCAATGAACTTCTTGTTATACTCCTTAATATTGCGCGCCTGGGCCATCTTCAGCAGGTCGTAGCGTGTGTCCATCTCCTTGCACAGCGAGTTCAGCGTGCGCACCACCTTGGTAACGTCTGTGATGATGGGATCAGACTCCTCGTCTGGTATCTTGGCCAGAAAGTGCTTCTCAATAGTGGCATAGATGCTGAACTCAACCTTCTTCGGGTCTACCAGCACTATCTTCAGTTCTGCCGGATGCTTCTTGTAGAGGAGTGAGGTCAGTATGGCGTTCAGACCCACAGACTTACCTTGTCCCGTAGCACCGGCTACGAGCAGGTGGGGAGCCTTGGCCAGGTCGAACATGAACACTTCGTTGGTAATGGTCTTACCCAGCGCACAGGGCAGGTCCATCGTCGTCTCCTGGAACTTCTTGGAGTTTAGGATGGATTCCATCGAGACTATGGCAGGCTTGGCATTCGGCACCTCAATACCGATGGTACCCTTGCCGGGAATAGGAGCAATGATACGAATGCCAAGGGCTGACAGACTCAGGGCTATATCGTCTTCCAGATTGCGGATCTTGGAGATGCGCACACCTGGAGCAGGTGTAATCTCATAGAGCGTAATGGTAGGACCGACGGTGGCCTTGATGCTGGAAATCTCGACACCGAAGTTGCGCAGCACGTCTACGATGCGGTTCTTGTTGGCGTTCTGCTCATCCATATCTATAAAGGGCTTGCCGTCCGTCTCGTATTTCTTCAGCAGGTCGAGGGTCGGGTAGTGGTAGTTCTCCAAGTCGCGCTTGGGGTCGTAAGGCGTTGAGATGTCACCATATTCTCCGACAAGTTCCTTGCCTTCGGCTTTTTCTTCTTTCTCGCCCGTGTCTACCGTCATCTCCACTCCGTCGTCAACAGACAGGGGAATATCGTCGGCAGATGGCGTGGTCAGAGGCGTGGCAACAGGTGTCTCTTCCTTGTGGTCGTCACGGACGTCGTCATCCATCTTAAACTCTACTGTTTCCGTCTGGGGGTCGTCAAAGACGGTCGGGTCTTCCAATGTCTGAATGCCTGCTGCGTCTGAAGCATTGTCCTCGCTGTCGCCCTTGCCGATATGAATCTCCATCGGAATCTTCTTCAGGTAGTGCAGCGGATTGAATATCTTACGCAGTATGATGACGGTCTCCATGCTAAGATAGACTAGGAAGGCGATAGCCGTCAATGCCAGCACAGCCGTCAGTCCTGGCGTGCCTATGAGTCCCTCTATCTGCTGGCAGACTGCCAGGCCGTGGTCGCCACCGGGGTTGAAGCATGCATTGTCGAAAAAGGGGGCCAGGAACTTGGCCATTGTGATGGATGCCCATACCATGAGGATAGCCAGGCACATGAACCACTTGAGCAGGTTGACCTTGTAGGCTCGCATCATGTTCACTGATACTAAAATCAGGAATATGGGAATGAAGAATGCCGACAGTCCGAAGCAGCGTTTGATGAAGAACCACGATGCGTATGACCCCATGGAACCACAGGCGTTCTGGAACTCACCATTCTGATTCAGCAGTTCTCCCTCACGCGGTGCTTCAATGATGCTCTGGTCTGCTTCGCCGGTGACGAAGAACGATGAAAACGCCCATATCAGATAGCCGGCTATAAACAACAAGCAGAAGCCTAGTACAAAATTGATACGCTCGTTGTGGAATATCTTGTCTATGCCTAAGGCTTCTTTCAGTGACGATGCTGCCTTTTCCTGCGAAGCCTTGCTGGATTTCTTCTTTGCCATTTTTCTCTCTTTGTTTTTTATTTCAAAGTGCAAAATTACAAAGAAAAACTTAGATTTCATCAATAATCCGCTGATTTTTTGTTTTTTTGTATTAACTTTGCAGGCCAAATGAAGAAAACCATTTATAACAAGTTTGACAAGACTAAGATTGCCTCGCTTCCACGTGTACTCTTCGGAGGGCGCATCGTCGTCGTGTGTACGGAGCGCGAGGCGGAAAAAGCGGTCAACTATCTGATGTCGCAAAAGATATTGGGGGTCGATACCGAGACGCGTCCGTCGTTCAAGAAGGGGCTTATGCATCCGGTGTCACTCCTGCAGGTGTCGAGCCACGAGGTGTGCTTCCTCTTCCGGCTGAACCTGTTGGGCATGTCGCCATCCGTCAGACGACTATTGGAAGACACGAAGGTCCCCAAGATAGGCCTTTCGCTTCGCGACGACCTCAACTCGCTTCACAAGCTGGACGATTTCCAGAGCGGCTATTTCATTGACTTGCAAGACCATGTGCGCGAAATCGGCGTCGAGGACATGAGCCTCCAGAAGCTTTATGCCAACTTCTTCGGACAGCGCATTTCCAAGCGCGAACAGCTGACAAACTGGGAGGCAGACATTCTGAACGACAAGCAGAAGGCCTATGCGGCTACCGATGCCTGGACCTGCATTCTGCTCTATGAAGAACTGATGCGCCTGGAGCAGACGGGCGACTATGAACTGATAAAAATCACAGAAGATGTACAAGCAAATACGACTCCGCAAGGGTAAGGACGAGAGCCTCCGGCGATTTCATCCGTGGGTGTTCTCAGGTGCCATCCAGTCTATGGACGATGGAATAGAAGAGGGCGAAACAGTACGGGTAGTGACTGTATCAGGCGATTTTATAGCTGTTGGCCACTACCAGCAAGGCTCCATCGCCGTTCGTGTATTGTCTTTCAGGGATATTGTCATCGACGACGAGTTCTGGACATCACGCCTCCAGTCGGCCCTTCAGATGAGACTGGCCATTGGGGTGGCAGACAATCCTCAGAACAACACCTACCGGCTGGTTCACGGCGAGGGCGACAATCTTCCGGGACTGATTGTCGATGTCTATGGAGATACCGCTGTCATGCAAGCCCATAGCATTGGTATGCACCTGAGACGTAAGCAGATAGTAAAATCGCTTGCAGTAGTCATGCAAGGACGTGTTGCCCACATTTACTATAAGAGCGAAACCACGCTTCCCTTTATGGCTGCCGACGACATGAACGGATTCCTGTTGGGAGGTAGCAATGATAATATCGCTACCGAAAACGGTCTGAAGTTCCGTGTAGACTGGCTGAAAGGACAGAAGACGGGCTTCTTTGTCGACCAGCGGGAGAACCGTTCGCTGCTCGAACGTTTTGCACGTGGCAAGCGCGTGCTGAACATGTTCTGCTATACCGGCGGCTTCTCCTTCTATGCCATGAGGGGCGGGGCAGAACTGGTACACAGTGTGGACAGTTCGGAGAAAGCTATAGACCTGACGCGTCAGAACGTTGAGCTGAACTTCCCCGGCGACTCTCGCCACAAGGCTTTTTGCGAAGATGCCTTTAAATTCCTGGAGCGTGCAGGCGGCAACTACAACCTGATCATCCTCGACCCACCGGCCTTTGCCAAGCATCGCGGAGCGCTGCACAATGCGCTGAAGGGCTACACCCGCCTGAACCAGAAGGCCTTTGAGAAAATCGAGAAGGGCGGCATTCTCTTCACCTTCTCCTGCTCGCAGGTGGTGACAAAGGACCACTTCCGCAACGCCGTATTTACGGCAGCGGCCTTGGCTAAACGCAAGGTGCGCATACTCCATCAGCTGCACCAGCCTGCAGACCATCCCATCAACATCTATCACCCGGAGGGCGAATACCTGAAGGGCTTGGTACTCTATGTGGAGTAAGGTTCGTAAATATATAGACCATCATAAACTGCTTGAAGACAACGGCTTATACCTTGTTGCATTAAGCGGAGGTGCAGATAGTGTCGCCTTGCTCTTGTTGTTGCACGAACATGGATTCCGAGTCCATGCAGCCCATTGTAACTTCCATCTGCGCGGAGGCGAGTCTGATCGGGACGAGGCTTTTTGCGAGTCTGTTTGTGCTGAACGGCAGATACCGCTCCACAAGGCCCATTTCGACACCCATGAGTACGCCCAGCTGCACAAGGTGAGCATAGAGATGGCTGCGCGCGAGTTGCGCTACCACTGGTTCGAGCAGCTTCGTCGGGACATGGATGCTGACGGCATCTGTGTGGCTCACCATCGCGACGACTCGGTGGAAACGGTGCTTTTGAACCTCATTCGTGGCACTGGGCTTCGCGGCCTGACGGGCATCCAGCCGCGTAACGGCTACATCCTGCGTCCCTTGCTCTGCGTGTCGCGCGAGGACATTGAGCAGTATCTGCTCCAACTGCACCAGCCCTATGTGACAGACAGCACCAATCTGGAAGCTGACGTGCAGCGCAACAAGGTACGCCTGCAACTCTTGCCCCTGCTGAAAACGCTCAATCCTGCTGTTTCTGACAACATTCAGCAGACGGCCTGCCATCTGACTGAGGCCCAGAAGGTGCTCGATGCGATTAACGTAGACTTAGCCCATCATAATATACTTGAACTCAACTTGTTGACTAAATATGGCTCAAGTGAGTATCTAGTATTCGAATGGCTCAAAAACTACGGTTTTAACGGCACCCAGGCACAGCAGATCCTGACGGCAGAGACGGGTAGGGTGTTCTCGTCTTCCATGGGCTACGACCTCTTGAGGGACCGCGACAGGCTGATAGTGGAACCCTCGTTGAAACCGCTGAAAACGCTCCGCATTCCCGAGGAAGGGACGTATGTGATGGAGGACGGAGCCCGTATCGTGCTGAAGGAAACGGTTGTCAGCAGTGGTTTTCAGCCCTCTAAGGAGCCCCATTGCGTCACGCTTGACGCTGACAAGGTGGCCTTCCCCCTGACCGTTCGCCGCGTGGAGCCTGGCGACAGCATGCAGCCTTTTGGAATGCAGGGACGTAAACTGCTGAGCGACCTGATGACTGACCTCAAGATGACGCTCTTCGAGAAGCGTCGCCAGCTCGTCGTAGTCGATGCCAGCGGGGTGATAGTCTGGCTTATAGGCCTGCGCACCGACAATCGCTGCCGTGTGGACCATAATACCCACGATGTTCTTACCTTAACCTTTCATAATCCGTAGTCGAGTTCATGTCTTGCCCTGAAAAGCGTTGAATCAAAAACAACGTTTTTCAATATAACAATCTCAATGCGAGTATTCCTTGCCAATCATTTCGCCATCATCCGACAGCTTTTGGTGTAGGCAGATGCGAAATATTTTCCGAAAGTTTTGTGTTCTCGGAAATATTTTGTACTTTTGCAACAAGTACGCCCAATAGCTGTAGACAGCCCATGCTTCGGCATGAATCCCTGAGTGCAGGGTGGCAGTGCGATTTTTGTGGAATAAACATAGCGTTAGTGCTATATTCGGTGATGTCCCTGAACCTAGCAACTTCATACGACATTATACCAATCAATAAGCTAACGTCTACGCGATAGCGTGGACGACTTATCTGGTATAATGGGTTTTGCTAGGACCTTGGGACATCGATAAGGGCGGTTCACGCTTTTATTGTGTCCTGAGGTTCTTAGTTGAGAACCCATTTTCTCCGAGATAGTCCTTTCGCTCCTAAGACTATTAGTGCAGATATGGCAAGAATCTATGACAACATAGAGTCAAAATTCGTGAATGGTCTACAAGACCTTATTACGGATGTTGGTATCAAACGTGTGGATTTCTGCGTAGGCTACTTTAACCTGCGCGGATGGGACTTGGTGGTAAATCAAATTGACCAGATTCCAGGTGATTATATTTTTGAAAATGACAAGCAAGAGTATCGATACTGCAGGCTGCTCATTGGTATGCATCAACCTGACGAAGACCTGGTTCGTCAACTCTATTCTGATCAGGTCATACCTGATGCAGCCTACGTTCAGCAGTGTAAACTTGAGATAGCCCGTGATTTCAAGAAACAGTTGCTACTTGGAATGCCGACAAAGCGTGATGAATGGACGCTGAGAAGACTATCTGCCCAGCTGAAAGAAAACAAAGTCTGTGTAAAGCTCTATGTAGCCCATCCGCTCCATGCAAAACTCTATTTAGCCTATAGTCCCGATTCCAGTCGCAACAAGATTTCTGCTATCCTTGGTAGTAGTAACCTGACGTATTCTGGGCTGACCAAAAACGGAGAGCTTGATGCCGATATAGAGAATAATCGTGATTTGGAAGCATTAGAAGAATGGTTTGATAATAGATGGAACGACCGTTTCTGTATTGACATTACCAAAGAGTTGATAGATGCTATTGACAACAGTTGGGCTGGTGCAGAAGTTATACCCCCATATTATATTTATTTGAAGACTGCATATCACCTCTCTGCTGATGCCCGTAGTGGTGTGAAGGAATTCACATTACCTCCGGAGTTTCAACATGAACTGTTCGATTTTCAGCAAACAGCAGTAAAAATAGCTGCTCGCCATCTGAATAACGAAAAACGAGGTGGAGCCATGATAGGTGATGTCGTAGGACTTGGTAAGACGATAACCGCCTGTGCTATTGCCAAAATCTATGAGATGACCTACGCCAGCAGTACGCTTATCATCTGCCCTGCCAACTTGCAGGACATGTGGGACAAGTATCGCAAGCGTTATGACTTGAAAGCGGATATTATGTCCATAGCCAAGCCTATCGACGTTGACAATGCCCGCTACTATCGGCTGATTATCGTGGACGAAAGCCACAACCTTCGTAACGAACAAGGCAAGCGTTACCAGAATATCAAGGCACTCATAGAAAGACAAGATTGCAAGGTACTTCTTCTGACGGCTACACCATACAACAAGGATTTCTCTGACCTGAGCAGTCAGCTGAAATTATTCATCAGCGAGGATGACGACTTGGGTATCCGTCCTGAGGAATATATACGCGAATTAGGAGGCGACCGTGCTTTCCTGCAAAAACATAGCGAAGTGTTCATCCGTAGCATCAAGGCCTTTGAGAAAAGTACCAGTCTTGACGACTGGCAGGAGTTGATGAAACTGTTCTTGGTTCGTCGCACACGTACCTTCATCAAAGAGAACTACGCTAAGACGGATGAGACTACAGGTCGGAAATATTTGGAATTTCGTGATGGCAGGAAGAATTTCTTCCCAGAGCGCAAGCCCAAGGCTATCAAGTTTGACACAATGCCAGGCGATCAATATAGTCGTCTCTATTCCGAGGAAATGATTTCGATGATGGAGGAACTTCGCTTGCCTCGTTACGGATTGTCACAATATGAGGATACAGGCAAGACAGCCAACGCCTCAACGACAGACAAGCATCTGTTGGAGAATCTCAGTCGCGCAGGTCAACGCATGATGGGGTTCTGCAAAAGTACCTTCTTTAAACGTATCGACTCTAGTGGTTTCTCGTTCCTCCTGACGCTTTATCGCCACATATTGCGTAACGCCGTTTTTATCTATGCCATTGAGAACAAGCTTCCTTTGCCTATAGGCGATGAGAACAATCTGCCAGAGGAATGGATTGAGGACGAAGACATCAACGACATCTTTGGCAACGATCATGAAGACGAGGATCGCCAGGCGGGCGACAACCTGATAGATATACCTACAGACATGAAAGTCTATATGGAGAAAGCCCGTAGGTATTATGAACTGTTGTCCCAGAAGAATAATGTTGCCTGGATAGAATCTACATACTTCAAGCGAACTCTCAAACAGCACCTGAAGCAGGACTGCGAACAGATTATTAAGATGATTCTTCTTTGTGGCAAATGGGATGCTCAGACAGACCAGAAACTGAATGAACTGGAAACTCTGCTTAACAAGACGCACAAAAGCGATAAGGTACTGGTGTTTACTCAGTATTCTGATACTGCCAATTATATCTATTGCCAGTTGCGCAAACGTGGCTTTACCCATATTGACAGAGCAACAGGTGGCAGCAAGAATCCTACCGCTATCGTGGAGCGTTTCTCGCCTTTAAGCAACAAAGCAGATGTTTCTTCTTCAGACGAGTCAAGAGTGCTAATAGCCACCGATGTTCTCTCTGAAGGTCAGAACCTGCAGGATGCTCATGTCATTGTGAATTACGACTTGCCTTGGGCTATTATCCGATTGATACAAAGAGCTGGTCGTGTAGATCGTATCGGACAGGAGTCAGAAAAAATCTTCTGCTATTCCTTCTTCCCTGCAGAAGGTGTTGAAAACATCATTCGTCTGCGTACCCGTCTGAATGCCCGTATCAATGAGAATGCCAATATCGTGGGCAGTGACGAGGTTTTCTTCGAGGGAAATGAGCAAAACTTGAAGGATATGTATAATGAGAAAAGCGGCAGTCTGGATGACGAAGACGACAACGATGTGGATTTGGCATCTCAAGCCTATCAGATATGGAAGAATGCCACCGATGCCAATCCTAAGTTGAAACAGATTATTCCTGCACTCAGCAACATTATCTATTCCACCAAGAAGACTGATAGTGCTATCGAAGATGGGGTCATCACTTACGCCAAGACACATAATGACTATGATGTGCTGACGTGGTACAACTCAAAAGGAGAGATGGTGAGCCAGTCGCAGAAGAAGATACTTGCAGCTATGGCCTGTAGTGCTAACGAACCAGCACAAGAGCCCTTGGAAAGCCATTTTGACCTGGTGAAGAAGGCCATTGATGGCATGAAGCAGGAAACCACCAGCGTAAGTGGCATTTTGGGAAATCGTTTCAGTACCCGTTTCCGCATCATCGACCTCTTGGAGCACTACTATCAGCAACCGCCCACACTTTTCTTTGATGCAGACAAGAAACAGCAACTGAAGTATGCCATCGACGACATCTATAACTACCAGTTGTTGGAAGGTACGAAGTTCATCTTAGGTCGTATGCTTCGAAACAGTACCAATGACGACATTGTGGAATCCATCTTAGAGATGCACAAGAACGGAACGCTCTGCCGTATTGACGAAGACCGTAACAAACAGAAAGACCCTACCATCATTTGCTCGATGGGACTCAAATACCAATAAACTATGAACAAGCGAACATTCATTCAGTATATCAGCGAGAGTAACTTCAAGGAGTTATTTATCCGTGAAATGGGATGGAACAATCCCAAGGGACAGACGACCTTTGATATCACAATACCTTCTTCCTCGATGTGCAAGAAAATTGATACCCGTCTGCGTCGGACTGCCAACGACTATATCTGCATCTACCATCTGTCTCATTCGGAGCATCACCTTTGGGTGGTGCCTGTGAAGAAAGTAGAGAAGCGCGACTTGGTACTGGTAGAGTATGAATCAGCCAATAAGGCCGACTTCCTCTTTGAGAAGATGGAAGACCTCTGTTTCGATTTCGATGAGCGAACCACCATCATGGATGTAAAGGAAAAGGTGCAGGCTGGTTTCATCGTCAACTCAGAGAAGATAACCAAGGACTTCTATACGGGCTTCCGCAAAGAGCATACCAACTTCGCCAAGTACATTACAGGTATCGACGACGAGATAACGGACCTCAAGAAGAATCGCAACAAGCAATGGTACACCTCTGTCATGCTTAATCGACTGATGTTCTGCTACTTCATTCAGAAGAAAGGTTTCCTCAATCTGAATCCCAACTACCTGCGCGACAAATTGGCTTGGGTGAAGAGCGAGAAAGGCGAGGGCCATTTCTACGATTCCTTCTATCGTGGTTTCCTGGTCAGCCTGTTCCACGATGGTCTGAATTCTCCACGCCATCAGCAGGACTTTGTGCAGAAATATGGACGCATACCTTATCTGAATGGTGGCATGTTCAGCATTCACGAACTGGAAGAGCAGTATCCTACGCTCGACATTGCCGATGAGGCTTTTGAGAGCTTGTTTGCTTTCTTCGACCAGTGGCATTGGCACTTGGACGACCGCTTGACTGCAAGCGGAAAGGACATCAATCCTGATGTCTTGGGTTATATCTTCGAGCAGTACATCAACGATAGAGCTCAGATGGGAGCTTACTACACCAAGGAAGACATTACGGAGTATATTGGTCGTAACACCATTCTGCCGTTCCTGATGGATGCAACTAAGAAGATGGACGAGAAGCCTTTCAAAACCAATGGGGCAGTGTGGCAGTTCCTTCGTGAGAGTGGCGACACCTATATTTATGATGCAGTCAAGAAGGGTAAGGGGTTGGAGATCCCTGAAAAGATAGCTGTTGGTATCGACACCACGAAGCCCAATCTCTTAGAACGTCGCAGCCATTGGAACGAAAAGACACCTGAAGCCTTTGCACTACCTACAGAGATATGGCGTGAAACCATAGAGCGCCTGCAACGCTACGCCAACATCAAGGCAAAGATAGAGAATGGCGAGATCTCGGAGATTAACGACTTCATCACCTACAACCTCGACATTCGCCAGTTTGTGCAAGACCTGCTTTCGCAAACTGATGACCACCTGCTGGTAAAGCACTTCTATGCCCAGTTGCGCAAGGTCACCATTCTTGACCCTACTTGTGGCTCTGGTGCATTTCTTTTTGCAGCTCTCAACATCCTCGAACCGCTTTATGAGGTTTGTATAGACAGGATGCAGGATTGGAACGACAGTAACTCCAATCTGTTCAAGGAAGAACTGGAGGAAATCAACGGAAAGTATCGCTCCAACATCCGCTATTTCATCTATAAGAACATCATCCTGCGCAATCTCTATGGCGTAGATATCATGGTGGAAGCTACGGAAATAGCCAAACTCCGTCTGTTCCTGAAGATGGTGGCAGTAGTCGATGTAGTTCCTCGTGATCCAAACTTAGGTCTTGATCCCTTGCCCGATATCGACTTCAATATCCGTTGTGGCAATACGCTGGTAGGCTACGCGACTGCCGAGGATTTGGAGAACGACTTGCAGTATGGTGATATGTTTGCCAACATGGAGTTCAAGGATAAGGTTCATACCGAAATGGACATTGTTGCCCATGCCTACGAAACCTTCAAGACGGTGCAGTTAGAGCAGAGTTCAGACCTTGAAACCTATAAGAATGCCAAGCAGGAATTGAAGAACCGCCTCAAGAAACTTGATGAGTTGCTGAACAAGAAACTCTATGCCTCAACCATCTCTGGAGGTTCTTTGAAATATGAAGACTGGATCAAATCTCACCAGCCTTTCCATTGGCTCGCTGAATACTACGACATCATCAATGGCAATAAAGGCTTCGATGTAATTATTGGGAATCCGCCGTATGTTGAGTATAATAAGAAGGTGCAGGGTGTAGCTGTTTCTGATATCTATAAGCTAAATGGATATAAGACTATTGACTGTGGAAATCTTTATGCGTATGTATTAGAACGATGTAAGGGAATAATGAGAGAATATGGCTACATTAGCATGATAGTACCTCTTAGTGGACATAGTACTGAACGTATGTCTCCTTTGGTGACACATTTTTATAATAACTTTGGTTATCATACACACTTAAATCTTAGTGCAGATGCGCACCCTCAAATGTTATTTGAGGGAGTAAAGTTTCGCTTGGCTATTTTCTTTGCTACTAATAATGGAAATGGCTGTTACTCATCAAAATATACTCGATGGCTTGCGGACGAGAGAAAACAATTATTCACAGCAGAAATAAGATATAACAAAATAGGATCTTACAGATATCAGAACATTATTCCCAAAATTTCCACCCCATTATATTTGAGTATAGCACGAAAAATATTAAATGACAGGAAACAGTTGTTTGTTAACACAGGCCAAGAATTATGCTTGTATAACGATGCACCTATTAATTGGATGAGAGCACATACTTTTGTTCCTTATTTTTGTAGTGAGCGTGATGGTGAGATTGTGTCAAGACATCTTAAAAAATTGTTCTTTAATTCTGAGATAGAAAAAGAATGTGGTTGTGCAGTGATTAATAGTACGCTTTTCTTCTTATGGTGGATAACTCATTCTTCATGTTATAATTTGAATAGCCCTGAGATATTTAGTTTCAGACTAAATCTTAGCGAGAAAGAAGCATCTGCTTTAGCTGAACAGAATATTAAGTTAACAAAGGATGTTTTGAAGAAATCAAGGAGGCGAGTGTATAACTATAAATCAACGGGACGGGTGGAATACGATGAATTCTATATGAAGCTCTCCAAGCCCATCATCGACGAAATAGACAAGGTCCTTGCTAAGCATTACGGCTTTACGGAAGAGGAACTCGACTTCATCATCAATTACGACATCAAGTATCGAATGGGCGATGAGTTAAACGAAGGATAATAAAAATGTAGGAAAAAGAGTGTAAAGTAAAAAGAAATTCGTACTTTTGCAGCAACCAAATATGGATATAAAAAAAACCGGATTCATCACCAGCATCTAATATCTGGGAGAGGAACTACCGGGACTGCGTTGCAAAGTTACAAATAAATATGGAAATAAACAAGAGTTATTTATGAGAGAAGATTAAAATAAATGCTCCAAAATTTGGAAGTTTCAGAAAAAGTTCCTATCTTTGCACCCAGATGAGAGTTGCATATAGGCGCGATAGCATCAAGCTCCGCAACCGTCGATTTATAAAGCCGTTGGTCGAGAACCTACGGCTTTAATTCGTTTATGATGGTCTCAATCTCTCGGCGTGTCTGAATCTGTCTTTCTACGAGAGATATATCTTGATAACTCAAAGGGGCGTACTTGACAGATATGTTCGTCAAGGTCAATGACAACAATCTTGCACCCTTGTTTTTTAGCGGACTTAAACCCTGCGGTAATTCCCTTTTCTGACATAATACCCTTGCGGTCACCCAAACGACTGTTAATCGTATATTCTGGATTTTTGTGGCCTAATTCAATGGTATGTGTGTTGATAATAATATAAACATCAGGAAAAGAATGTAGAATAGCACGCGCAGCTCTGATATTGCTAGACAATTCTCGCTTATCAGCACGAGTACTGATAAGTAGCCTTTCGCCGTATATATCATCTGGTATGAATTCTAATACTTGTTCCATAGTGCAAAGGTAAAAAGAGTTTATGAAATATGCAACTATTGTGGAAATAATTATTCAGAGATTTGGACAATATGTAAATAATGTATATCTTTGCATAAAGAAATGTGTATATGGACATGGAATATCTTGGCAACAAGGAACTGCTGAAGCAGCACAAGACGGCATTCTTAGCATCAAGCACCATACCGCCGGATATGGTGCTTGAATGCTACGACTGGGCAACAGCGAAGCATGAAGGGTGTGTGGTTAGCGGCTTCAGCAGTAAAATGGAACAGGATGTGCTGCACTTTCTGCTAAAAGCCAAATGTCCTGTTATCCTTGTCTTGGCAAGATGTATGTATAAGGTTATTCCAGAAGAATTGAAAGAAGCAATGGAGGAGGGGAGGCTATTGATTATCTCCGTTTCAAACGCAACTCGTCAATCAAAAGTAACTGCTCATGCCCGTAACAAGTACATCTGCAATATTGCTGACAAGATACTCTTTGTGGGAGTGAACGAAAAGAGTAGCTTATATAAACTGAGAGTAGATTATAAAGATAAGACAATAGATGCCATAGGGTGAGTGGCATCTGAAGTCTGATGGAAGATGGATAAGGGTTGAGACACCTGTCATACCTGGTTCATTGTCTCGATGTTTTTGTTCGACATTTGTCCTTTAGTCGCTGCAAAGGTACGATTTGCTACACGAAAGAGCGAAAAAAGTTCATCATTCAA
>CACWWZ010000069.1 GCA_902764705.1 uncultured Prevotellaceae bacterium
CTGCTGGAAGTCTTTGTTCTGCTCCATGATGCGCTGGTTGTCGTCGTCTTCGAACCAGTAGTGTCGACCTTCGTTCAGCTCCTGGTAGAGCTGGGCATAGAGCTGATTGTAGTTGATCATGCCAGAATTGTCGATTTCATCGGCATAGACACAGATGAAACGGCGCGAGCCTGTGCGATCGACCAATGGGCGGAGATTATTCGTCGTAGCGATGAACGAGGCGAAGCGCTGACGTTCCTCCATTGCCTTGCCGTAGGGCGGACGAAACTTCACGTCGTGTTTTGAAACCAAGTATTTTAGTAACGGCTGCTGCGATTTCTTCATCGCATCGAACTCGTCGATGTTGATGAGCGCATACGACGACATAGCGATAAAGATGTCATTGTCGTTTTTCATCGAGATGCGGTCATTGAAATAGGTATGCAGATAGCCTGGCAGGAGTCGGCTGCAGAAGGTGGTTTTTCCTGAGCCCTGAGGTCCGATGAGCAGAGGCACTATGGCATTTCCGTGCTGGCGGTCCTTGCCGAGCCACTGCGCCACCATCGAGAGCATCCATTTGTGGAAGTCCTCTTCCCAATAAGGGTTGTCGGTCTTGACCCGTCGCGCCAGCTCGCCGACATAGTCGGTCTTGCCGTTCCAGCGCGGCAGGTGGTCGATGAAATCTTCCATCGGATAGTAACGGGGAATGAGATTTGAGTCAATGTATCGGCTCAGGTCCTTGTCCCACGAGTCGACGCCAGCCTTCAAAGCCTTGATGGCCATGGTGTTCCGGGCGGCCTGGTTCAGGGGCTGGAAACCATAGCCCACAGCATTCATGCGATATTCGGGAACACCCGTCATTACGTTCAGGCGCAGCGTGTAGTGCTCCTTCATATAGGCTTCGGTCTTGTAGGTGAGCAAAGCCGAGGGACGCGTGAACTTCAGGGGAATGGTCTTCAGTGTCTCTTTCAGGTAGGCAGATTTGAAGACACTCTCGATGGTGTCGCGGCTGACAAGGTCGGAAATGCGGGGGTAATAGGATGTCACGCGGGTACACCAGGCCTGGGGCAGTCCCATCTGACGACAGCCGTCGGCCAGCTGTTCGAGCACGGCTACAGCGAAAAGATGTTCGTCCTTTTCGTCCATGTGAGCCACGGTGGCGGCATCCAGACAGTCGTGGAAACGGCGCATCCGGCTGTCGCGTACGCTCATGCCGGGAATCTCCTCCGGGTAGTTGTAGTCGCTGATGTCTTCCTGCATACTTTTGTACTCCGGCGTATCCTCAGGCTGGGCAGACACCGTGATGGCAAGTGCCTCGGGGTTGTAGTACGGCTGTGGGTCGTAGCTGGTCTTGCAACTGGTGGCCAGCGTCGGCTCATGGTCGGCCATCCGCGTACCCAACTGTGAAGAGTAGATGTAGTGCAGCTTACGGAAGGCATTGACCAGCGCCACTGTTCCGTCGTCTGTGGTTTCTTCCGTGGAATTCACCGTAAACGGGCAGACGATATGCAGCGAGTGGCCGTCGTCGCCGATGAAGCAGAGTAGGGTATAGAGCTGGCGGGCGGCCAGTTCCTTATACTCACGAACGGTCTGCAGGTCGCGAAGGTTCTCCAACGACAGGAGCACCAGCGGATTCGTCACCCTGGCTTTCAGCTCGCCGCTGCTTTTGATCCATTCTGCCGCGAAGCATACCTCCTTGCGCGAGTCGCGACAGCTATGCTCATCGCGATAAGTACCGTCCTTCAACTGCGCGACAAACTCGTCGAGTTCTACACGCGAATACCTCTTCTCACTTCTTTCTCCGTTGATAATAGTTATTTTCATAGTCATATTTTATTTCTGACCACAAAGCTCGTGCAAGCCGAGAGCAATAAAGCGTGCTTTAATTGCCGAGTCGCCGCCGAGTCTCACAGTCTTTGACTGCAAAGATACAAAATTTTGAGGCGATTTGCAAGACTTTTACCGAAAATCTTATCAAATCGCCTTAAAAAGTGATGCTTTCAAAAAAAGTATCACCTGTATAACCTATTTATTACCAATAGTTTATGCTAAAAAGTGACACTTTTAGCAATTTTATGTAACAAAAAAATTGATCGTCTGTTTCACTTACTCAGTTGCTTGACGGGGAAAGTGAAATAGGTATTGGGGAAGGGCTCGTCCCTCAGCGTAAAGTGCCACCACTCGGTGTCAACGGACTTGAAGCCGTGACGTAGCATGGCCTGACGAAGAATCATGCGGTTCTTGAACTGCTCGGGGGTGATGCTGCGTTTCGGATTGGCAGGGCTCTTGCTGTTGTCGCCAGTGTACTCAGCCGTCTCAGGATTGCCGCAGAAGTCGGGGTGACTCTCGGGACCGAACCAGTCGAAGGTGCCGCCCATATCCACCTCCTTCTCTGTCGCCATGTCGAAGAGCGTCAAGTCAACGGTTGAGCCACGTGTATGTCCGCTCTTCTCAGCGATGTAACCTTGAGGAAAGAGCACGTGCTTGTCGAGGTCAGGATAGAAATAGGGCTTCATCAGCGTGTCGTTCACATTGGCAGCCCAGCGCACGAAGTGATCGACAGCCTTCTGGGGGCGGTAGCCATCGTAAATCTTCAGTCGATAGCCCTGCTTAATTACATCATCACTTACGGCTTTCAGACTATCAGCAGCCTGCTTTGTAAGCAATGCCGTAGGCTCCTCATAGCCGTCAATGCGTATTCCCACGAAGTTGTACGTGCCGAAGTAACGGATCTCGAGGATGGCATCGGGCACCACGTCGGTAAGAGCTACGAACTGGCTGGCATCGTCAGTCGTGCTGACCGCCGCACTCTTTTTCGCGTCCGAAAAGCAGGGCACCATCGTCAACGTGCAGATGACGATGGCGGCATGTATATATTGTTTACTCTGTTTCATCGATCAGAACTTATAGCGGATACCTGCCAATAGAAAGCCTTGTTCGCCAATACCGGCTTCGGTAAAGCCGCGGAACTGCTTACCAAACTCAACGCCGATGAATGAAAGCTGGAACATGAAGTAGGTGCCGTTGTCATCATTCGACTTGCCGGTGGCGAAATCCTTCTCCGTGCTGCTCAGAAAGGCGGCTCCTACCGCACCCTTAGAGTAAAGACCGAAGGCATTCTTGTTGACCCAGTACCACTTGACGGCAGGCATAACAGACCAGTAGTTACGATTGCGCTCGCCCACCTTCTCATGGCTACCACTCTTCTTCTGGATGTCGCTGTCCCATTTCGAATACGACACTAAACCGCCGATGGCCGAAGGAGAACCGACCCCGTGATTCCATGATTCAGCGAGGAGAAAGCTTAGTTTGCTTAAGATTTTCTACTTGACAAAGATTTTTTTCCTCCCTACGATGTTCACACCTTTCTGCGGAGTGGCAAGGCGCAGGCCTTGCAAGTTGTAGATGGGGGCAGACGATGAGTCGGGCTGACTGTCGGTGGCCGGCACGTCCCTGATAGCATCGGGGGCATCCTTTGCCTTTGCTATATATGGGACAATGCTGACACCTAAGAGTCCGTTATAGTAAGTTCCGGGAACAGGCGTATCGAGCACCCCCTCTCCCATGCCAAAAACGGCGCCTCTGTCCAAATAGCCACTGTGCTCGAAATATGTTCTTCCGTATAGCGTGGAATTAAGCCGTATCGTAAGCGTATTCTGGCCCACAGTAAAAAGCGTTCCTGCATCAATCCGGTCACTGGCATTATTTGCAGGCATTTCTGTACCATTTACAATCAGGGCGCCGATTTGATCTCTACCGTAGCTATATTCTATGAACGCACCGTCATTGTCGCCAAAGTCATCGGGCAGCGAGAACGATATCGTGTATTCGCCCGTACCGGAAACAAATTTCATGTCGCTCACCCCAAGCATATCAAGCTGCTCGTTTGTAACCTGTATGTCACACCATTTGCCCAGTGCTTGCATGTCAAAAACAATGTCAGTTACTTTGCTATCGCTGGGATCCATGGAGTCAGGGGCGGGACCATAGCTATGAATGATGAGCTGCCACTTTTCACCGCTCAGGTCAATGGGCCTTTTCTCCTCCACAGGGGAAATCTTTTTCCTTGCCACTTCGTTGAAAGTACCTTCATTAGGGGTAACGGCATAAATTATGGCACTGCCGCCCGACATTCGGTCGATGGTAAAGGTCACCTCTCCTGCGCCCGCTTTATACTCCGTTATCTGTGCCACTTCGCCGGTATATGGATCGAGTTGGTAAGGCACGCCATCGCCCTCAAGCGTTACTTTCATGTTGCGTAATACCTTGTCTTCGCCCTTGTAACGGTCGCCCTGGTGATTGCTCATCATAGCAGAATTGTCAGGGAAAGCGTTGTTGTATAAATAATAGTAGTTGGTGCCATCCGCGACATCTTTATATAGGGTAGCCTCAAGCTGTGGGATAGTATACTTTGCATGGCTGCTAACCCCCAAATCGGTCAAGGCATTCAGGATTTCTTCCTCTGTGGCCGCCACCCTCACGTTCTTAAGACCGGTCAATCGCGCGTACATCTCTAACACTTGGTTATCTGCAGCTCTGTCGCTGCCATATACACGTTTGATGTCACTTCTAAACAAGATGATGTTCAGCCCGGCATTGGCATACTCCACAAGACGTTCCATTGCGGCGAGGGAGATTATACTTACGTGATCGACGATGAGTGCCTTGTAAGCCGGACCCTCTGGAGCAAGCACGTTGCCTGATACCACTGCATTGGGATGGTCCAACACAGACTCGCTGAGTAAATTATAGGAATATCCGCTGTCGAGCAGTCTTTGGAACCGGTTTTTGCTCTCGAAGTCAAAACTACTTTCCTTGTCAATCAGCACGGCTAGGTCGATCTTTGCTACACCTTTTTGCATGAGAGCCTGGATGCGGCTCATAAAGCCTGTCTCTGTTGCGAAATCCGGCCAATAGGCTTCCCTATAGGTGAATGATGAGCCATAGCTTCCCGCAGCAAAGGGCAGCCATCCAGGCCATTCAGAACAATAGCCATTAAAAGTTTTCGTATAAGGTGATCCGTGCAGAACGGCACGGGTGATACCATCCGAATAGTTCTGCCCCAGCTCCGTCAGCAGATCTCCCATATTAGCATATCCTATTGCCGGACCGGTCATTGCCTCCATTGACAGGAATTCTCGACCTACGACATTCACGGTACCTGCCTGATAACGGATGCCGTCCCCCTTGGCATTATTGTCACATTCGGGAACATCAGTCACCATGGCAGCCCTGCCAATCTCAAGACCAGGCAGATGGAAAGTCTGGGCACGGAAGCCCCATCCCATAGTCTTTTTTGCCCAATCGCTGACACCTTCAACGCGATGTTTTACATACAGTTCTGCCAGCTGGTCATTGTAATCCTCATAAATGCGGTCAGCAAGTCCATCGTCCCCTGTGAAGGAGAAATAGTTGGTAACCGTCACACCCATAAAGCCGCTGCTGATATATTTGCTTGCCGCCACTGTAGGGAGAATATCCCTGTAGGCATACCCGTCAGGCATATTGTCAAGGAAGGAGGAAGCCCAGTAAGAAGAAGCACTGGTCAGTTCGATGGAATCTTCGAAATAATTGCCTGAATTAGCCATCATCAGCATCAGCAGCTCAGGATCTCTCTCAAACATCTGCTCCCAGTAATCCGTCAGGGCTTTTGTTCCCTCGGCATTGAAGTAGTTGAGGGCGAAAATGCCGTTACGCATAGTTGAGGCACCGACAACACTTTGACCAGTTCCGCGACAGAAGGTGGAAAGCACCACCCAATCGCCAACCTGCGGTTGACCAGCGCCTACCCTCACGTTGATATCCATGCCGTTGAGTGAAGCTTGATATTCTTCCTGCCAGTCGGCCATGCGTTTACGGTTCATGTTTTCATCCTGCTTGCCATTGCTGCGTGTCCATGGCCCATCGGATTCAGGACCGAAGAAACGGCATATCTTGCCATAGTCCCATCCATGTGCCGTTGCAGCCGCATGGTCGGGAACTCCTGCCGCATATCCCGCTCCGGGAATAGCTGCCACACGGTCAGTGATTGGAGTCAGACTTCTGAAATCAAAAACATAACGGTTACCACTGGATTGCTCTTCGATGTCAGCAATTCTAACGAGGACAGCAGACACAAACTTGTCAGTAAACAAGAAATGGTCGTATGCAGTTGGGCCGAAAGTGGAAGGAGGTGCCGTTATCTTTTGCAAAGGGAGTTCCAGCTTGATGGTGCCTCTCTCCATATCGCCTGCCGTTATGGGCGTTACACTGAATGACAACTCTTTGCTCGCAGCTTCATCATTCGGGTCAATAGTGTTGAGCACCGGAGGCCAATGAGACGTTATCGTTGCATCAACCTGAAAACCGCCAGGAACATTGGCTGCTGCTTTCAGCACCTTCTTCATCAACTTAATCCAGTTATCCGTGCCCCATCCATATTTAGGTGTGTCCTCGTTTTCATAACGCACACCGTTGGTCATAATCATCGCCACTTCCACACCGCCAAATCCCTTTGCCGCAAGTTCGGAAATCTGTTTCTCAATATAATCGTTATTATCCTCACCAGCCGAGGCATCCGGAAACCATATCCGTGCCATTGGCTTTGCGTGGGCATTTGGGGTAAGGAAACTCTCAATGACAGTCTGGCTGTCATGAACAGTCTGGCAGGGCCCTGAATACGGGCTCAGCAATGCTACAATCATTAAAATACCATACTTAATTCCCATAAATAAGCCTAATTATGAGGCCAAAGTTACAAAAAATCTGATAAAAGAGATTAATTCTGTCTCACGATTTAAGAGTATTTATGAATTTAACATAACTTTATAACCTCCCATATTTCGCCATTCCAAGGATTAGAAGAAGCACAGGAAAAACTGAGAGACGAAAAAGTGAAAATGAATTTTGGTTCTCACTATCAGCGTCTGCATAAAGCATGGGAAGTTGTAGCTCCAGATAATGATATTCTTCCATATAAGATGGATTACATTTGGCTGAGCCAAGTGTATGAAAGCATTCGTCCTGTGAATAGCACTGGAAATCTAATTTGGACGATACTTGGCCCAAAGACCATCGAACTGATTCATGAGAATGTGACATCTATTGATATAGGTGAAAGCATTGAGGACTTGGTAGTTGACAGTAGGATTCTGGATGAATGTATGAAGGATGAAGGCAAGAGGAATCGGGCTGTCATCGAGATTCAGAAGATGTTGAAACTGCGATTGGGTAATCCTAAACATAACGGGTCTAAGGAATTCAAACTTCTCACAGAAAAACTGAGAGAACTACAGGAACGGATGCGCCAGCAACAGATAGACAGCATTCAGTTCTTAAAAGATCTGCTTGCTCTTGCAAAAGAGGTGATGGAAACAGAGCAGAAGTTGGAACAGCCTCAGGACAAACGCCAGCAAGCCAGAGCAGCATTAACAGAGTTGTTTGAAAGTATTAAGACACCACAAACGCCTATTGTTGTTGAGAATGTTGTAAACGACATCGACACACAAGTAGTTGATATTGTACGCCGCTTCAACAATGCCTTCAAGACTGTTTCTGGTCAGAACGAAGTACGCAAAATGCTGCGTACTATCCTTTGGCTGAAATACAAAATCAAAGATAATGATGTCTTTGAGAAGGCGTATAAGTATGTTGAGATGTATTATTAGACAATAAATAATAGAGGCCAGATAGAGAATTAGAGTTATTATAGAATCCTTGCAACCTGAGGTTCTGAAATATGCAGAATAACAATGAGCTGTATAAAAAAGAAATACATTGAGGGACGTAAGAACAATCTGTTCCTCTCGAAGGCTCTCACCAAGAATACTGGCAACGTGGGACTGAAATCGACGTATGTCAAAAACAAGAGTTTCGACGACGAGTATTTCCGCAGGCTGATAGTGCAATATATTGAGAAGTTTGGCGCAGCCAGCAGGAGGGAAATTGACGAACTATTGATGAACAAACTATCGGACGTGTTATCGGCTGAGCAGAAGAAGAACAAGATAAAGAATCTGCTCTATGCTCTTGCCAAGAGTAATGTCCCTAAATTCCGCAGCACTTTAATTTAACTTTCTTTATAAGTACCTGAGCAACAAAAAGTTGCTCAGGATTTGGCCATGTCAGATTTTTCACTTACCTTAGTGCTGCAAATCAACGGATCATGGGGGTCGGTTCTACTGATCATTTTTACGTTGAAAATTTGGATGTTGGATCATGGGGAGTTAAGAACAATGTGTAATACAGAAACTTCAAAAAGTGATCAGTAGAACCGACCCCGTGATCCGGTGATATGTAAGAGATCCATGAACTATATGATGTTCCTTCAATATAGTTCCTCTTTTCCTTTGTATTTGATACGGACGGGGCCACTTGTTATACCTGTTTGATACGTTTTGTCAACAAGACTATCATTTATAAAAGTTAAATAACAATTTTTTGAATGGTCGTAACATCTATTTGAAAAGTAACCTTTTTTTTGATATTCCCGGTACCTATTGGGAAAATATCTTTTAATAATCATCCAATATTTTTTGTCAGAAACCTTAAATATTTTTTCATTCCCCTTGTACGATGGACTTCCTGCCTCAGAATTAAAGAAAACTGTTTCTCCTGAAACATAACAAATAAAAAGGGGGGGGGGTAAATTCAAGAAAATCATAATCGATAATAGGGTAAAGTACATATCGTTTAATACTATCGTTTATATCCTTCATATAAACTCCAACATATATAGAATCTCCTTTATTTAGAGACCTCTCGTGTGACTTTTTTAGTTTCTGTCGATACTCAATAATGGCAGACTCTATGTCTTTGCTGTTCAGCTCCATGTAAACGCAGTCAGGTTCCGATTTACATTCATTCGGATTCCTGTTACAAGAAATAGTAAACAATAAGAGAAGTAAAACAAATACAAATTTCATATCAAAAATTAGAAAGTAAATGATTTATCGTAAATATTCCCTCTGAAATTGGGTGTATAGGGAGACTGATTTGGCAAAGTACTTTGCCTGTAAAAATCTCCATTTAAGAGAAGTATGGAAGGATCATGGGGACAGAAGGATCATGGGGACAGATTCTGTTTTAATCTCCAAACAAAAGGTAAGAAAAATAGAACATTTTAACAATTGAGGTCTTCTTTGACTGTTGCTACATGTCTTTCATGTC
>CACWWZ010000070.1 GCA_902764705.1 uncultured Prevotellaceae bacterium
ATGATAATCAGGAATCAGTGTACCCTCCATAAACCATGTCTCACGCCTCAGTTTTGGTGTAACAGCAATAGAGTTTGACGACATAACCCACTTTAGGTTTGATGCCACATCATTGCCTTCGAGGGACATGATGAACTTATAGTCTAAATGCTCACCGATAGTAAGTTTCTGCCCTTGCCACTCAGGATGCTCCTCAGAACAATTGGTCGAGGCTGCATCTATCATGGGATGCCCCACCCAACGACTCATAAACCGGTCGCGGTTTGGCTTGTACAAGCCCAAGTCACCTCGAAAGATGGCAACATTGCGTTTCTCGCGCCACGACATATGGTCATTGACAAAAAGGAAGTGGCGGTTTTTGTCGAGTTTAAGAACTACAGAATTGACATTACCTTCTACCAACGGACGACTCTTGACGATGGAAGGTAGAGTAGGGATATGGATGGTGTCTCCTGGTACAATTAAGATTACCATTAAAAAACCTTGCAATCTCCATGGCGTCGTGATAGTATGAAGACTGGCCCGTCATAGGCTGATTCTTCAACCTGACAGCCTCAGACTGCCACTGGGTTCTATCGATAGGGCTGTCAGCTGTTAATCTACAATAATAATCGGCCCGTTGGTATATGTAGTCTCTGTCAGGACGTTTCTCAATCTGGCCAAGCAGATGTTCCAGCTGCATTCGGGAAAAAATTTTCGGCGTATATTCCCGCAGGTAACTCCTAAGGTAATACTTGATGTTGCTATTCTTCCCGTTATGTAGTAAGTAATAAACCTTTCTTTTGTCCATGACTTTTTGCACGTTTTGCGCACAAAGGTACAAAATATGTGAGAAAAATCAAAGAGTTACGATTAATTTTTGTACCTTTGCGCCTATGAAGACATTAGTTATACATCCAGACCGTCTGAAAGAACGCGGAGAGCACGTAGACCGAATGCTACGCCATATCGGTTTGGACTATGAAATTGTCAATGAAGGCAATGATGAGGCTCAGGTGGCATCATATTTGGGGAAATATCTACGAAACGGACAAGAGGAGATGGTGCGCAAAGTCCCCCGGTCACTTTGTACCATATCCCACTTTCTTGCCTACGAGCGTATCATTTCAGAGGGTCTTGAAGGAGCTTTGGTGTTAGAGGATGATATCCTATTGCATAAGAACTTCAAGAGTAAGTTTGAACAGAGTATTGAGGAATACCATAAAATATATCAAGACCAAAAGATTATCATCTCCTATGAGGACAGTCCTCTTTGGTTTGTTCCCCGTAGTCAACGTCAGAAAGGACGTATGCTCTACCCTGGCCATAGAGACCGCCTGTCTGGAGCCTATTTCATCAACAGACAAGCTGCCCAGGCTATTCTTAATCATCTGGAAGCAAAGAAATGCGACCGTGCCATAGATTTGTATCATTACCAGCTTATTGAGGAGAAAGTCATCAACTATCTTTGGTGTCATCCCACGCTGGCCACGCAAGGTACTGCTACTGGGGCCTTCAGTTCATCTTTATCAAAAAACAAAAAGCGTTTGAGGGCACTCAGTTGGATGTTCCAGAAAAACTACAAGCTTTTGCTTTATTGGTTTCGCTAAGAGTTTAATCTGCTTACCATAATACTCATTCTATCAAGATGATCCCAAAGAAGATTCATTACTGTTGGCTGAGCAACGACCCGTTTCCTGCGAAAATCAGGAAATGCATGGAAACGTGGCAGAAGACACATCCTGATTATGAAATCATCCGGTGGAGCACCAAGAACTTCGATGTCGACTCGGTGCCTTACGTCAAGGAGGCCTACGAAGCCCGCAAATGGGCATTTGCTGCTGACTATATCCGAATGTATGCACTTTATACAGAGGGGGGCATCTATTTGGATTCAGATGTCATATTGCTAAAGAGATTTGATGATTTCCTCGACAACTCTTTCTTTTCTAGCATGGAGTATCACCCCATCCAGATAGAAAAATGCGGTTCGAGACGATACATAGACGCTGACGGCCATCGAACGGCAGATGTGTTCATCGAGGGCATCCAAATACAAGCTGCCGTCATGGGTGCCGAAGCAGGAAGTCCTTTTGTCAAGGAAGTTCTCGACTGGTACCAAGACAAGCACTTCGTGAAAGAAGATGGTTCGTTGCGTACCGACGTCCTATCGCCCTACATCTATGCCCGTGTCGCTGAAGGCAAGGGCTTTGTATATAAGGATATTGACCAACAGCTGCCTGGCAGGATACACATCTACCCTTCAGAAACTTTTGCAGGCAACAAACACGAAGTAACGAAGAACAGCTATGCCATCCACATGTGTGCCCATTCGTGGCATTTGACACCTTGGGAGAAAATTCGCCGTTTCTTCGGAATGAGCAAAAAGCACCAACGAGCCAATGGGATATAATAAAGAACGATACAGAACACTGAAAATAGCAGCATACTATATATTGCTTACCGTTTGGTATCTGCTATCATTGTTTCCCTTATGGATACACTATCTGCTAAGTGACCTGCTCTATCTCATCGGCTATAAAATATTCGGATATCGGAAAGCGGTGGTCAAGAGTAATTTGGCCAGTGCCTTCCCCGAGAAATCAAAAGATGAATTATTACAAATAGAACGAGGGTATTACCACTTCTTAGGCGACTATCTGGCAGAAAGTGTAAAACTGATGACTATCAGCAAGAAAAGCCTCAAGAAACGGCTGGTCTTCAAAGGCACTGAGGTAATCAACGAAATCGTGGAAAGCGGACAGTCGTGTGCTGTCTATCTAGGCCACTACTGCAACTGGGAATGGATAACATCCCTACCCCTTTGGGTGACTCCTAAAGCCCATTGCGGGCAGATTTACCATCCATTGGAGAATCAGGTGGCAGACCTTATTTTCCTCCGTCTTCGTCAACGGATGGGCGCTGAGTGTATTGCCATGCAGGACACCCTACGGAAAGTATTGGAATACAAAAATCAGAACCAGCCCATAGTGATTGGCTACATCAGCGATCAAAAACCTTTCTGGAATAACATCCACCACTGGGTAGACTTCCTGCATCACGACACTCCTGTGCTGACAGGTACAGAGCGCATTGCCAGGAGGATGAACCATGCTGTTTTCTATTTGGATGTACGACGTCTGCGTCGCGGATATTATGAGGCAGAGTTCAAGCTCATTACCCGAGAACCCCAACAAATGCCAGAATTCAAGCTAACAGACATCTACTACCAAATGCTGGAAGCAAGCATCCATCGAGAGCCAAAGTTCTGGCTGTGGAGCCACAAACGCTGGTCACGTACTCGTGAGGAATTCAACCGGCGTTTCGAAGTCGTTGACGGCAAGGTGATAGCGAAAGGGGAGGAATGAGCCAACCACTTTTCAAGGCATCAAACGATTTTGTGTCATCCGCTCCATATATTGTTGGATGATAGCTTTCAGTTCGCGCTCCATCTGCGACTGATGGCTGACGACTGACGGCTGATGTATGAGGTTTTGCTGCATCAGCGAATCAGAAAGGCTATAGATTCCCTTCGTCTTCTGGCCGTCGAACTGGAGCACATAACCATTTCTCACATATTGGTAGATACCACTCAGATAATTGACAGCCCAAGTATCTTCTGAAGGGGTATTCAGCAAATCTATGCCAAAACCGAAGTAAGGTTTCTGATAGCCAAGCATACCTAAAACGGTAGGCAGGATGTCAATGTGCTGTGCTATCTTGTCTATCACCTGTCCTTCAGGATGACTGGGCTCATATATAATAATAGGTGAACAAAAGCCTCCCAAATCGGTTTGGTAGTAATCATGATCACTCATATTGGTATGGTCGCTGGTCAGTACGAAAATGGTGTTCTCGAACCAGGGTTGTTTGCTAGCGGTTTCGAAGAACTTACCTATTGCCATATCAGTATAGCGGATACACTTCTGTATTTCAAGTTTCCCTTCTGGAAATTGCTGTTTGTATTGCTCTGGGATAACGAAAGGATGGTGACTGGATGCAGTAAAGACTGCCGTCATGAAGGGTTGCTTCATCTTACCCATCTCCTCAGCATAATACTGTAAGAAAGGTTCATCCCAAATGGCCCACGTTCCGTCAAAATCGTCGGTACCTTTGGCTGCCTCATATTCCGTTCGACCAAAATAATGCTTAAAACCTGTCTTTTGGGCAAAAGCCTGAAAACCCATTGAGCCATTCTGGGCTCCATGGAAGAAGGCTGTTTCATACCCTTCTTGTCCCAAGATGCCTGCCAAACCTGTATAATCGTTCATGGATGACGGAGTGAGGATAAACGGCTCGACGAACATAGGAATGCTCGACAAAACGCTGGGCATTCCGTCTATGCTCTTTCGACCATTGCAGAAACTATACTGGAAAGTCGTGCTCTTGCCGATAAGGGCATCTACATAAGGTGTATAGCCTTTGTACTTCCCACCCTCTAAGTCTTTATTCAAAGCACCTATATACTCGCGTCCGAAACTTTCCACAATCAGCACCACCACATTCTTCTTCACTACCGCCGCACTGTCGTTAGGAGTATGGATGGGAGTATACATAGACGCTAACGCTTTTTCGTCGCTAAAATAGTGGGGCACCACAAAAACATTCTTGCCGATGGAGCGAATCAGGGCAAAAGGCGTATTTAATGCCAAAGCCGCATCAACAGGGCGACTGGCATACTGATTAGCATTCGAGATGGTGATAGGACGAACGGCTGTTGTAAAGCCCCCTCGCATTCCCGCTACACAGAAGGGTGCAAAAAGCAATAACGACAGCAAGCAAGCCACATCATAGCGCCACCACTTCAACGAATGGCTATTGATAGAGGGTTCCACATAACAGCGCCAAAGGAGGAATACAACTAATGCAAAAAGCAATACTAGATACCAATGGTTTAAGAATTCCGTACCTATGATACTGCCCAAATTGCCTTCATTGGAGAATTCCTCAAAGACGGTAGTCGTTGTGCGACGCATGGTATAACGGAAATAAACAGAGTCTGCCAGATTTATGGCAAAAGTAATGCTGTTTACAACGACAAACAACCATTGGCACACCTTATGATATATTTTGTTCTCTTTCCAATGCAAAGGGAAAAGCATCATTACAACATAGAGCGCATTGGTATAGAGAATGGCAGATGTGTCAAAGAGCAATCCTCCTTGGAAAATATCCCATGTATAGGAGAGATAGTCCCTGTTTTCAACATAATACTCCAATCGGGCTATTTGGTAAACAAAGTAAACCAATAGCAAGTTCCAGAGAACTGCCAAGAGGGGGGAATATATTCTGTTCAATACCTGTTTCATCGCTTATCGAGGTCTTTTGAGGCTACCTGGTGAAACAAGCCACTATAAGCTCTGCATATCGTTTAACTTCTTATAGTAGCCATCAATATTGAGCAGTTCATCATGAGTGCCACGCTCGACTATCTGTCCTTCATGCAACACACAGATCTCATCAGCATTCTTGATGGTAGAGAGACGGTGGGCAATGGCAACAGTGGTGCGGGTCTTCATCAGTCGCTCCAAAGCGTCTTGGACAAGACGCTCACTCTCTGTATCGAGAGCAGAAGTTGCCTCGTCAAGAATCAAAATCGGAGGATTCTTCAGGATAGCTCGGGCTATGCTGACACGCTGACGCTGACCACCAGAGAGGCGACCGCCTCGATCTCCGATGTTGGTTTCAAACTGGTGCTCGCTCTGCATTATGAAATCATAGGCATTGGCTATTCTGGCAGCCTCGGCTATCTGCTCGTCAGTGGCACTCTCGACACCAAAAGAAATGTTGTTGCGGAAGGTATCGTTGAAAAGAATGGCCTCTTGGTTTACATTACCTATCAACTGCCGCAAATCTTGAATACCCAAGTCCTTGACGTTAATACCATCAATGAGAACCTCTCCTTCCTGCACATCATAATAGCGAGGAATCAAATCAACCATTGTCGACTTACCAGAACCCGACTGTCCTACAATAGCAATGGTCTTTCCCTTAGGAATAACCAGATTGATATGTCGGAGTATCCAAGTCTCTCCATAACGGAAGGACACATCACGGAACTCTATCTGATGCTTGAAAGAATCCAGGTGTTTGGGTTGTTTCGGTTCCTTTATCGTGTTCTCTGCCAACAGAATCTTGTCAATACGTTCCATGGATGCCAGTCCCTTGGGAATATTATAACCAACCTTGGACACTTCCTTCAGCGGGTTAATAATACTATAGAGTATCACCATATAATAGATGAAGGTAGGACCTGACAGACTATGATTGTTCAGCACCAGCACACCACCAAACCACAGGACGATGACAATCATACAAGTGCCTAGAAACTCTGACAGAGGATGTCCGATATTCTGACGAATATTCACTCGCATGATATCATTACGATAGGTAGAGTTAATATTATTAAACTTATCACGCATCTTGTCTTCGGCACAGAATGCCTTGATGATACGCAGTCCGCTTAATGTCTCGTCAACCACACTCATAGTGTCACTCCATAAAGACTGCGCCTTCATACTCTGTGCCTTTAATTTACGGCCTATCCAGCCCATGAACCATCCAATAAGAGGAATAATAATCACCGAGAAAAGGGTGAGTTGCCATGAGATAATGATCAGGGTGGTAAAATAAGAGATGATCAATATCGGATTCTTGAACATCAAGTCAAGTGACGACATAATACTGGTCTCAACCTCCTGAACATCACCCGTCATACGTGCAATGATATCGCCTTTTCGTTCTTCAGTAAAAAAGCCCAAAGGGAGGCTGACTATCTTACTATACAACTGATTGCGCATGTCGCGAACGACGCCTGTCCGGATAGGGACCACACTGGAAGACGCAAGGAAATAAGCAAATGTTTTCAGCAGTGTTGCAAGAATCAAGAAAATCCCTATAAATAGGAGTGTCGTGGTTGACCCTACATCAGAAATAAAATAATTGATGTAATAATAGATATTATTGATAAGGACATCCTTGAAACTACCCTCGCTCCACTCCATCAAAGAGGTAACTATTACTTGATCACCTGTTTTGAACAAAATCTGCAAGATAGGTATCAATGCTGCAAAAGAGAAAATATTGAGCAGAGCCGACAAGATATTAAATACTATCGAAAGAGCTACATACTTCTTATATGGCGTCACAAAACGCCTCAACACTTGCATAAAATCTTTCATATAGTCTCTCCTAATAAAGTGGCACTTGTTGAACTGGTAATCTTCACACGAACAGTTTCTCCAATATGGTGGTCTCCTTTGTCAATGACCACAGCCTTGTTCTGCTCCGTACGTCCCATTAGTTGTGCGCGACTGCGCTTCGAGAAGTTCTCCAATAGCACATCGAACTCCTTGCCCTCGTCCTTTTTGTTCTGCTGGGCAGAGATTTCTGTCTGCAAGGCGATGAGTTCATTCAGTCGGCGTATTTTCTCTTCTTCAGGTACATCGTCAGGCAGATGCTTTGAGGCATAAGTGCCTGGACGTTCTGAGTATTTGAACATAAAAGCCGAGTCGTAACCCACCTCACGCATCAGGCCTAGGCTGAGCTGGTGGTCTTCTTCCGTCTCTGAGTGATAGCCTACAAAGATGTCGGTGGACAGACCACAGTCAGGAATGATACGGCGAATAGCCTCCACACGTCCCATATACCACTCACGGGTGTACTTACGGTTCATCAGTTTCAGTATACGGTCCGAACCACTCTGCACGGGCAGGTGGATATGCTTACAAACGTTAGGCATCTCAGCTATCACCCGCAATGTTTCGTCACTCATGTCCTTAGGATGGCTGGTGGTAAAGCGAACACGCATCTGAGGGGCCTCCTCGGCAACTCGCCTAAGTAGTTGTGGGAAGGAGTTTCCATTCTCCCCCTGATAACTGTTCACATTCTGCCCCAGCAAGGTCACTTCCTTAAAGCCTCGGTCCCGCAGGTCACGCACTTCGCGCAAAATGCTTTCCACATCTCTACTGCGCTCTCGGCCACGGGTATAGGGGACTATGCAATAATGGCAGAAATTATTGCAACCTCGCATGATGCTGACAAACCCGCCAATCTTTGCTCCATGTAGCCGCTGGGGCACAATGTCTTTATAGGTCTCACTGGTGCTCAATTCAATGTTGATGGCTTTGTGTCCCGTCTCTGCCTGCGCTATCAGGTCTGGCAATGAGAGATAAGCATCAGGACCTGCTACCAAGTCGCAGTGATGATTTTCCAACAGGTCGTCTTTCACTCGCTCAGCCATACATCCCAACACACCGATAATCAGTGGGCGTTTACGCCTAACTGCATCCAGAGCGTCTAACCGATGATAGATTTTCTGTTCTGCATTGTCACGTACAGAACAGGTATTCAGGAATACGGCATCAGCCGCGTCCAACGACTCCGTCGGCTCATAGCCCGCCATCTGCATCACCGAGGCAACGACTTCGGAGTCGGCCACATTCATCTGGCAGCCATAAGTTTCTATATATAGCTTTTTCATTCTACTATTTCCTTTTTGCCTGCAAAGTTACGCATTTTTTTCGTAACTTTGCCATCTCTCATGGTGAAGTTACTCCATCTCGGCAAAAAAAGAAACGAGTTTCTTTGTTTTGCTCTCGATTTTCCGTAACTTTGTAAGAAATCGCAGAATTTCTTTGTATAAAGGCAGTCTGGAGGATTGAGGAAAAACTGGGTTACGAATTGGCGACCGTACTCAATTCCACATTCTTCCACCTAAAGGTAGAAGTGTGGCGTTGCAATCTGCTATAAACTGCATCAAAGAACACCCGACGATGAGCCACCAGCCGTACTATGGCTCACCATCTAGTGCAAAGTTACGAATAAGTGAGCAAAATACCAAATTTTTTTGAGGATTTTCGAACGTGAGTAACTTCGAGACATCGTCTCAAAGGTAATCATTCTTTTTGAAAGAACCAAATTCAGACTCAACTTTTTCTTCTGAGCTTGCTCCTCGCTCACCAAGCAGATTGCGGCATCTTTTGTGGCACCTGCCAGAAAAGTGCGTATTAGGCTACGTCCTATTACCCAATATCTGTGATGTATCGCATCCATTGGCTACACTCACATTAGTTTTCTCAACTCCTCCGGTTCAGGAAGTATACCTTGGCGGTAATTCGTCCGTTGTCAATGGACGAATTTCAATATGTCCTTTGTCGCCTACAGGAATGATGCTGTTTTGTAAATCGTCCGCTGACAATGGACGATTCTTGAACATGCCACACCATGCCTCATAAAAGATGCGCATACGTTTGATGCCGGTCTCAGAAAAACCTCTTAGCCCAGGCAACTCCTGTTGCAGCAATTCTGAGATAGTGCCAATAGCATTGCTACCCCATCTTGCTGCTCTGCTTTGGACGGAAATATACCCGCCAATGGCATAGTAAAG
>CACWWZ010000071.1 GCA_902764705.1 uncultured Prevotellaceae bacterium
ATTTAAGTGCATCGGCTACCACTACGTCGTCCGTCGTAACGGAGAGATAGAGCCAGGCCGTCCGGAAGGTCAAATTGGCGCCCACTGCGTGAACCACAATGCCCACTCGATAGGCGTCTGCTACGAGGGCGGGCTCGACATCCGAGGTCAACCCGCCGACACGCGAACGGCTGAACAGAAGGCTGCCCTGCGACGACTGCTTGAGGATCTACACCAGCGTTACCCCCGTGCATTTATAGTCGGTCACCGCGACCTCAATCCTGGAAAGAAATGTCCCGGCTACAAGAACGTAGCACAGGAGTATGCCGACCTACAGCCCTAAGTTTGGCCACATAATGAATAAATATTAGAATATAGTGCATATTTACAAGTCTTTACGGGCAAATATGCACTTTTTTCGTATTTTTTTTGGATAATTCGCATAAAATGAATAATTTTGCGGGCGTTTTAATCGAAAGATTGTAATAAACCAATATATTATTATGGCTGAAAAATTAGAAGTGAAGGAGTTGGACCAGGTTGTTGTCCGCTTCTCAGGTGACTCCGGCGACGGCATGCAGTTAGCCGGAAACATCTTTTCTACGGTATCAGCTACCGTAGGTAATGGTATTTCAACATTCCCCGACTACCCCGCAGACATCCGCGCCCCGCAAGGTTCGCTGACGGGTGTCAGTGGTTTCCAGGTACACATAGGCGCCGGTAAGGTGTACACCCCTGGCGACAAATGCGACGTGCTGGTGGCTATGAATGCTGCTGCGCTGAAGACACAGTATCGTTATGCCAAGGCGGGTGCAACGATCATCATCGACACCGACTCATTTGGTCCCAAGGACCTGGAGAAGGCTCAGTTCCAGACTGAGGACTACCTCGGCGAGATGGGCATCGACCCCGACCGCGTCATCCAGTGTCCACTGACCACGATGGTGAAGGACTGTCTGGCAGACAGTGGTATGGACAACAAGGCGATGATGAAGTGCCGTAATATGTTCGCCCTCGGACTGGTCTGCTGGCTCTTCGACCGCGACCTGAACCTGGTGGGTAACTTCCTAAAGGAGAAGTTCGCCAAGAAGCCCGCCATTGCCGAGGCTAACATCAAGGTGATTCAGGCCGGTTGGGACTATGGTCACAATACACACTCCAGCGCCATCAACGTCTACCGCGTGGAGACAAAAGAAAAAGTCCCCGGACGCTATATGGACATCACGGGTAACAAGGCTACAGCATACGGTTTCATCGCTGCTGCCGAGAAGGCCGGTCTGAGACTGTATCTCGGTTCTTATCCTATCACCCCTGCAACCGACGTGCTGCACGAGCTGTCGAAGCACAAGTCATGCGGTGTGATTACCGTTCAGTGCGAGGACGAGATTTCTGGTTGTGCATCAGCCCTTGGTGCTTCGTTTGCCGGTGCACTGGGTGTTACCTCAACCTCTGGTCCTGGCGTTTGCCTGAAGTCGGAAGCCATGAACCTCGCCGTCATCATGGAGCTGCCTCTCGTCGTGCTCGACGTACAGCGTGGTGGTCCTGCTACCGGTCTGCCCACCAAGTCAGAACAGACCGACCTGTTGCAGGCTCTGTTCGGACGTAACGGTGAGAGCCCCATGCCTGTAATGGCTGCAACCAGTCCTGCCGACTGCTTTGATGCAGCTTATCAGGCTTCAAAGATAGCCCTTGAGCACATGACGCCTGTCGTACTGCTCACCGATGCTTATATCGCCAACGGTTCCGGTGCCTTCAGACTGCCAGAGATGGCTAAGCTCGATGCCATCAATCCTCCCTACGTTCCTGAGGAGCTGAAGGGTAAGTGGACTCCCTATATGCGTGCCGAGAACGGTACCCGCTACTGGGCTGTGCCTGGTCGCGAGGGCTTTACCCACATCCTTGGTGGACTGGAGAAGGACAACGCTACCGGTGCCATCTCGACGAACCCCGAGAACCATGACTTGATGACGCGTCTGCGCCAGCAGAAGATTGACAACATCCAGGTGCCCGACCTCGAAGTGGACGGCGACGTGAATGATGCCGACCTGCTCATCGTAGGATTCGGTTCTACCTACGGCCATCTGCACTCTGCTATGGACGAACTCCGTGCGAAGGGTTACAAGGTGGCTCAGGCTCAGTTCAAGTATCTGAACCCGCTGCCTAAGAACACCACAGCTGTACTCTCTAAATATAAGAAGGTGGTGGTGGCCGAACAGAACATGGGTCAGCTCGCTGGTTATCTGCGCATGAAGGTCGATAACTTCGTACCGTTCCAGTTCAACCAGGTGAAGGGCCAGCCCTTCGTAGTAGAAGAGTTAGTTAACGCATTCGAGGACATTTTAAAGAAATAAACCGTTATGAGTTATACAGCACAAGATTTCAAGAAAGGCCAGCCCCGTTGGTGCCCTGGTTGTGGCGACCACTTCTTCCTGGCTTCACTGCATAAGGCTATGGCCGAGATTGGCGTAGCCCCTGAGAACATCGCAGTCATCTCTGGTATCGGCTGCTCCAGCCGTCTGCCCCACTACATGGCTACCTATGGCATGAACACCATCCACGGCCGTGCTGCCGCCATCGCTACTGGTGCGAAGGTGGCTAACCCCAACCTGACCGTATGGCAGGTATCAGGCGACGGCGACGGACTGGCTATCGGTGGTAACCACTTTATCCATGCCAACCGTCGTAACATCGACCTGAACATGATTCTCCTGAACAACCGCATCTACGGTCTGACGAAGGGTCAGTACTCTCCCACATCACCACGTGGCTTTGTTTCTAAGTCGAGCCCTTACGGTACGGTGGAGGATCCGTTCCGTCCTGCAGAACTCTGTTTCGGTGCCCGCGGACATTTCTTCGCCCGTTGTGTGGCTACAGACGCCCAGGGTACTGTTGAGGTTCTGAAGGCCGCTTACGAGCACAAAGGTGCCAGCGTCACGGAGGTACTGCAGAACTGCGTCATCTTCAACGATGGTTGTCACGAGGCCGTCTATAATAAGGAAGGCCGTAAGAAGAATGCCATCTATGTGAAGCATGGCGAGAAGCTCGTATTCGGTGAGAACAACGAATTCGGACTGGTTCAGCAGGGCTTCGGACTGAAGGTTGTCGAGATTGGCAAGGATGGCTACACTATCGACGACGTACTTGTTCACGATGCCCACTGCGAGGACAACACCCTTCAGCTGAAGCTCGCCCTGATGGGTAATGGCGACGGTTTCCCCATCGCTCTTGGTGTCATTCGCGACGTCGAGGCTCCCACCTACAACGATGCCGTTCACGCCCAGCTAGCCGAGGTTAGTGCCCAGAAGAAGTATCACAACTTCGAGGAGCTGCTCGAGACCAACGATATCTGGGAAGTCCGCGAGTAAGCAGACTCGAAGCAATTCTTCAAATAAAACGAGTTGTGACCTGTCAGACGACAGGTCACATTTCTTTATTTGCTTAATGCCGGAACATAGCGAACGGGCTTGCCCGTACCTTTCAGCACATCAGCAAACTCTTGTGGTTTGATGGTGACGGGGCCCGTCATAAATTCCGGAATATTATAGGATTTCATGAACTGACGGTGGTAATCAGGATCGGCCTGTGGCAATTCAAAAGGCTTAGCCCAATGTCCGTCCTTGTCGATATGGGCAAAGAAGGGCCGGGTATAGGTGCCGTCGTCACGTCTGCTACTGAATACCACCCATCGGCCATTGCTCGACCAAGAGTGATAACTCTCCGTATCGGGCGAATTGATTTCCTCTACAGAACGCACCTCGCCAGTCTGGAGGTCCAGCGTCCAAAGATCTGCATCGTGGTGCCAGATATGGAACACGCCAAATTCAGCAAGGGCAAACATCAGATAGCGCCCGTCGGGTGAGATACGAGGCAGCGTGGCACTCTTATCGATACTATCGGCAGCGAAAACGAGTTCCCGAGGACCAAAGGCCATCGTCTCCGGATCGAAGCTTTTCTTATAAATATTGTATTTCAGCTCTTTCGAGCGTTTCACGATTTCAGCGACTTTCGACAGGGTTGAATCCTGTTTCACATAGTGAGCACTACAATAATAAAGCGTCTTTCCATCGGGCGCCCAGGCGGGGAAGACCTCCAATTCAGTGGTATCATTCTCAAGGTTAGTCACCTCTCCCTTGTCGACATCATAGGCAATAAGGTCGCTCTCCGAATCGAAAACCTCAATCTTGTTATGATCGACAGTATGAAAGTCCTGAGCAGTCTTATTGGTAGAATAGACTATCAGATTCAGCCAAGGGTGCCAGGCTGGATAGACTCCGGCCGAAAGAATCGAATCATTTTTCATGTTTATCTTTCTGATCTTGCCGTCATAGGCAATAACGGTGCCTCCATTGTTCTGACGGGCATGGAACTGCATGCGCCTCGGATTATACTGCTGGTAATGATGGCAGTTGATGCACTGGCCGTCTTTCTCAAAAGTACAGAGTACATTATCATATATAACGCTCTCGTCATAGTTTTCCAGACAACGCTGACTGATGGTCAAAGCCTCGTAACTGATGAAAGACGGAAAGATAAGACGGTAACTCAAATAGCTGTCGATGCTATCGGGCGACACGAAAATGCTAAAAGGCTTATAGTGTGTCCATTGGTCTGACTTGCGGGCATAGACATCAACGGTGATAGCACCTCCCTTAGCCTTCTCTGTCAGCGTGCGCCAGTCGTCTATCTCGGGCTGTGCCTTGTCTGCAAAGACAAACTCCTCGTTACCGACGGCCAAGCGGGCTATCATCTCATCGGCAGTCTCATCGAGCTGGAAGGTGAGCGGCGAGATATTAATGGGTACGGTGACATCAATATAGTCGGGATATATCTTAGGCAAACGGTCTGTCTCGATAAACACCTCTGGTATGGAAGGGCCCGAACATCCCATCATTACCAAACAAAAGCCTATATATATTTTTTTAACTTTGAACATTGAACTTTGAACTATGAACATTGAACTTCGCTAACTTCTTTTTTAATACTCCGGTAAATTACTCATCGTATAGTAGTCATAATAATAGGTGTCCCCGAAGAAAGGATAAAGGTCCTCGCGGGCCACCGACACCTCCTGGCCGTTATAGTCCGACATCATTTTGGCAAAACGCTCAAACGAGTCCTTAACGCCAGCATCGAAGGGCATTTTATCCAGGTCTTGCCGGTCCTCCAATTTCCCATAAAGGTAGGCCGCCTCCTGATAATAGCGTGGCACGGGTCCTTGGGGATGCAGCTTTATGTAGTTATTGAAATGGTGCCAGAACCTATTGACGTCCTTAGTCCAAAGAGTAGCTAACAAAGTCTGTTCCTGGAAAACCGGATCATCGGTATAGTTACTTCTGGCCAATTGTCTCATCAGGAATTTCTCTGTGTAGCCCTGGTCGCCAGTAAGCACATTATCGTAGTGAAGCATGTGGGTAATGGGCTCGAGTTCGGAGTCCTTTGCGATGAGGTCTTGATGGTCTAACAGAGCCTTAGCATGTTCAGCCCAGTCTTTATAGAATACGGTCTGCTTCAAAATAGCAATATATTTACGGGCCAGAGGCTGGTCGTTTTCAAGCACAGCACAGTTTGCCAACAACTGATAATCCTCAGTACGGAAGCCGAATTCCACACCCATCTCCATACACAGGCGATTACAATAGTTCAGCATACCATACTGATAGTAGATGAGCGTTCCGACAACCAGCATCAGGCGCATTCCAAAGGGGGCGTCGTAAGCCTTTGAGCCATTCTTATAGAGGAACATGAGGTCACCTTGTTTGCCAAGTCGCGACAAGGCGAGGTTTCGCATCATCACGATAGCCCTCGTAGGCTCGTCCTTCTGGGATGCAGCCTCGTCCAGCACTCCCTCCCAGTCAAGGTTGGAGATATGATGCTGCATAGCCAGTTCATGGTGGAAATTCTCGTCCTTCATCCAGAAATGATAAACACCGGCTACCAACAGGATTGCTATCACCCCTTGGGTCAACCATCCCAAAACCGTCTTCGACTTTGGGGCTGTGTTTGGCATTGCCACCGTCTTGGCCCCCGTATCAGCTTTGCAGGTCACAACCAGCACCACGAAGAAAAGAGCCAACAGATAATATGGGATATAATAGGTGTGATATTCCTCCGTGATAAAGAAGAGTGGCAGTTCTGCCCAATAGATATTTGCCAGGTTAACCTGATAATATATATAACGGTAGCATATCAACGGCACGGCAATGACACTCAGGATTGCCACGACGCTATTGATGGAAGCCTTCACCCGTAAGGCAGACAATCTCCACGACCAAATACCCATTAGAAAGGCTGCTACCAGACCATAGATGCCCATCAGCGGATAGCCCAAAGCACAAGTAATAAAGATGTATATGGCTCGCAAAACGCTCTTATCCGGAACACATCGGAAGCCCCACAACAGGGCGGCAACGGCCGTTGTACCAATGGTCGATACAAAGAAATGTCCACGCAGTTTCAGCATATAAATCCAGTAGCCCTGATCCATATTCGTCAGCAATAAAAGGGCGACGGGAATGAGCACAAGGACGGCCCAACGGTCAGCAATACAAAATGTCCGCTTAATGATAAACATCAACAACAGCCACCAACAACAGAGCATCAGCACGCCCAGCCAAGGGTAATATAAGAACTGTGTAAAGAATGTTCCCAGCCATGTAAGCATTCCACCAGGAACCACCAGCTGTTCTTTCAGGAATAACGTTGAGCAGAGGAAAAGGTTCTTCTCCTGCACTTTCCAGAGGAAGTGGGGCTCATAAGCCAGTAATATACATGCCACCACTGCTAGGGTTATCACTCCCAAAAAGAGAGTGGCAAGTTGTTTGAAGATATTTTTGCTTGACATCTCTATTGCTTAATCATTATATTATTTATTGTTTATTGCCTTTATCTCGTCAGCCAGCTGTTCTGCGGTTGGCATGGCATCGTCTGCGTGAGAAAAACGAATAACACCTTGAGCGTCACTGATATAGATACGTGGAATACGCGAAGAAGCAAACAGCGAATACACCTTACGGTCGGATTGCGGAGAATAGGACATGGTGAGCTGTGCCTGTTGCCAGAAAGACCGAATGACCTCTTCCGTATTCTCTCGCGCTATGAGCACGATGGGAACACCGAGTTGCTGGTTCCACAAACGCTGAACCTCAGGGAGTTCCATCCTACAGTCACCACAATCAACACTGAACAGTACCACCACAGAAACGCCTCCCAGCAAGTCGGAAGTACGAATCGTGGAGCCATCGTTCATCGTCACCTGAAAGGTCGGCAAGGAATCGCCAACCACCAAATTGACGCCCTGCGAGTCTTTGTCGGAATCATCAGAGATGCACGAGCTTAAGACAGCCAACACGAACATGGTTAGAAAAGAACGCGTCCACATTACTTGTCGGCAATCTTACGGAAGCTCTGCAACTTCTCGCCATAGCAGAGGTCTCCACAGTCGCCAAAGCCCGGCACGATGTATTTCTGTTCGTTCATACCTTGGTCAATGGCGGCACACCAGATGGTAGAGCCCTCGGGCAGGGCCTGTTTCACCACCTCAATACCCTCTGGGGCAGCAATCACGCAGCAGAGGTGAATTTTCTTGGGCTTACCGGCCTGCAGCAAAGACTCAATAGCTGCTGCAAGACTTCCACCTGTAGCCAACATGGGGTCTACAATGAGCAGCGTCTTGTTCTTGACGCTCTGCGTGGCAATATACTCCGTATGTATACCGACTTCTGTATGTTCTCGGTTAATATACATACGGAAGGCAGAAACGAAACCGTTATCAGCCTTGTCGAACACATTGAGGAACCCCTCGTGGAAAGGCAGTCCGGCACGCAAAACAGTAGCAATGACCATGTCATCCTTAGGCAGGGGAATCGTAAGACTTCCCAACGGAGTAGTCACTGTCTTGGGCTTGTACTCAAGGGTCTTCGACAATTCGTAGGCCATCATCTCGCCAATACGAGTGATGTTGTGACGGAACAACAAACGGTTCTTCTGAAATGTCTTGTCGCGCAACTCTGACATATACTGGTTGATGATGGAGTTGCTTTTGCTAAAATCTATTACTTCCATAATTGTTAGGTTTTCTTCGGGGGACAAAGGTACGAATAAGTGAGCAAAAAGCCAAAACTTTTTTGGACTTTTTCGAGCGAGAGTATTTTCGACGTAGTCAAAGTACGAATTATTTCGGAGTTTTGACAAGTCGGTGTGGCAAAAACACAGGACGCTTCCGTATTTTTAACTTCTTTAACCTAAAAAGAACGATTTGAAAGCAAATAATTCTTAATTCATAATTCTTAATTCTTAATTAATTAGTAACTTTGCAGGCGATTTGAAATAATAGGGATAATTTTCACTTAAAAATAGGTTTATTAATATGGCAAAGTTAGATTTGACACAGTATGGCATCACCGGTTCTACCGTGATAGCTCACAATCCATCGTATGAGTACCTCTTTGAGGAGGAGACAAAGGCTGGTCTCGAGGGTTTCGACAAGGGCGTAAACACCGAGCTCAACGCTGTTAACGTAATGACTGGTATCTACACCGGCCGTTCACCTAAGGATAAGTACATCGTGAAGGATGCACAGAGCCAGGACAAGGTATGGTGGACTTCTGAGGAATATAAGAACGACAACCACCCCATGTCTGAGGAGGTTTGGGCAAAGGTAAAGGACATCGCCATCAAGGAGCTCTGCAACAAGAACCTGTATGTGATGGACGCTTTCTGCGGTGCCAACGAGGCTACCCGTCTGCGCGTTCGTTTCATCGTTGAAGTGGCTTGGCAGGCACACTTCGTAAAGAACATGTTCATCCAGCCCACCGCTGAGGAGCTGGAGAGCTTCGAGCCTAACTTCGTGATCTACAACGCTTCTAAGGCTAAGGTTGAGAACTACAAGGAGCTGGGTCTGAACTCAGAGACTTGTGTTGCCTTCAACACTACTTCTCGTGAGCAGTGCATCATCAACACCTGGTACGGT
>CACWWZ010000072.1 GCA_902764705.1 uncultured Prevotellaceae bacterium
ATGCGACCAGCCATGAGACAGACAGGAACAGCATGATGTCGGGCACGCTGGAGGATGCCATACGGCAACTTGCCCATCAGCGTCTGACGGTCGGCAGCACCTTCGCCCGTGATGACCAGCAAGGCATCGCTCAGTAAGTCGTCGAAGTGTACTGCATCCAAGAGGATGTCGATGCCGGGTCGGCAGGTGGCATTCATATATTGCAGGAATGCATAGCCCAGGCCACCTGCAGCTCCAGCCCCGGGCATATTCTGGCGGTCATGTCCGAAATGGCGGGCAGAGCATTCAGCAAAGCGTCTGGCACGAGCATCAAGACGGACAACCATGTCAGACGCGGCCCCCTTTTGCGGAGCGAATACATAGGCAGCCCCATTGGGGCCACAGAGCGGATTGGCTACATCGGTGGCAATGGTAAAGCGCACCTGGTCGAGAGCGTTGACGTCGTCCCAGTTGCCATGAGGGGCAAAATTGTCTATCAGGGCCCGGAGCATGCCGATGCCGCAATCGCTGGTGGCACTGCCGCCCAGGCCTACACAGACATGACGGCAGCCCCTCCGCACAGCATCCGCAATGAGCTGTCCCGTTCCGTAGCTCGTAGCCACCATCGGGTTACGTTCCTCGGGCTTCAAAAGCGTCAGTCCACTGGCCTCAGCCATCTCTATCACAGCCGTATCGTCCTTCACCAGATAGTGCGCCACGACGGGCCGCCACAATGGATCGCGCACCACCAGTTCTACCGTCTCGCCCCCCACAGCGGCACGGAAAGCCTCTGTCCAGCCCTCCCCACCGTCGCTGACAGGCATCTGTATCACCTCTGTCTCGGACGCAAAACTCGCTAGCCCCGCCTCTATCCTGCCCTTGATGGCCGCTGCAGCAGCCTCGTTAGCCTCCCTGGAGGTCAGGCACCCTTTGAACGAATCGATGGCAACTATGATCTTCTGCTTCATGGCGACAAAGATAATCAAAAACAGAGAAACCGCCAAATAGGATGGAAAAAATTGGCAAAACATTAGGTTATTTGGAAAATAATGTGTAATTTTGCAGCCGATTTGAGTAAGACAGGGGCGTAGCCCAGTTGGTTTAGAGCGCTGCAGTCACATTGCAGAGGTCATCGGTTCGAGCCCGATCGTCCCTACTCACAAGGAAAAAGGATGGATTCCACGAGGAGTCCATCCTTTTTCACTACTAAGGGTCCTGCGACTATCCCGTCGCCTGCCTGCCCCACTGCCTATTAGTCGTTGGCAGTCTGCTGACGCTGTCCGCCGCGAGGGCCACCATGACGGCCATGACGTCCATGACGCTTCTTCCAGCTCTTGTACTGATCGTCGGTCAGAATCTGCTTCAGCTTCTTGTCATACTCCTCTCGCTTGGCGTGATGAGCCTTGAACTTAGCCTTCTGCTCCTCTGTCAGTTCGGGGCGCTGTCCCCTCTGCTTGCCACCCTGCTGTTCGGTAGCCTCTGTCTTTCCGTCAGTCTGAGGACGCTTGCCCTGCTTGCCTTCAGGACGGGGACCACGAGGTCCACGTGGTGCCTTGAGCACATCCTGATACTCCTTGTTCAGTGCCAGCACCTTGGTCTTCTGCTCGTCGGTGAGCTTCAGGTCCTGAGCCATCCGGTTGGTCATCTCTTCGGCTGTGGGCTCCTTGGGGGCTTTCTTGTCACTCTTTGCGTCCTGTGCCACTGCTACTGTCATTGACAGGAGGGCTACCATGCTTAAAACAATCTTTTTCATACCTTGTTGCATTTTAAATGATTTGTATTTATGTTTCTTGACTGATGTCGTTCTTATGACGATGCAAAGGTATGAAAAGTTTAACCGCCCACCGAAAAAATTCAGTGAACGGTTAGATTTATTCAGCGAAACGGCATTATTTACTTGCCCTTCATGTATTTATCCACCACCTGCTTGATGGCATTGGAGGCTGCCGCAGAATAGCTCTTAGCATCCAGGAAACTGTTGTCGTGGTTGGTGTACAACGACAGTACTTTGCTGACGTTGGCATTGGCAGGATTGACTGCCAGAACCTCACCCGGCCAAGGATTGCCGCTGTCTATGGCGCCACCCGTCCATGGGTCGTTTGTGCCGTAGACGAAGAGTATGTGCTTCTTGGTGGTATTGACCCAGTTGCGGACACTCGTCATCAGCTGGCCGCCATCCCATTGACCCTTATAGAGTTCATAGTTGGCTACAGGGGCCAAGCTATTCATGGCAACCTGCTCACAATAGTCGCTAGTGACAAAGCTATTAGCAGGCAGCAGCGAGAAATCAAAGAACATACTGCCAAGTTCGCGGACTGCCTGGATATCGTAAGGTGAGGTCGGATCGATGCTACGCAATTTCCTGATTTCGTCCTCGGTAAGGCCACTACGAGTTTGGGCAAGATCTGTTTCGTCATCGTCTTCTTCTGTTTGGGTTGCCAATTTCACGGCCAATCGTTTCTTGTCCATAAATATAAACTCGAGCACTTCATACAGACGAAAGTCGTCCTCCGGCTTGGTAGTACTGATAGCCGTGGGGTCAGGTACCAGGGAACACCAGTTGCTGAAGTCGAGGAGTGAAAACTTTTCAGCCAAATACGCGTAGAATTCAAATATGACACCAGCAGTGGCAGCCCTCTCGATGTCGTTGGGATAGTCTTTCAGCAGTCGCAGATAGCTATAGCTATCCGTCTGGTTAAATTGACGCAGACAGGCATCGCGCAGAGCCTTGTTGTTAGCGATGGCTGAAGGATAGGCACGCAGATACTGGTAGGCTTTAGCCTGCGGGCTGTTGGCGGGATAGTGACTGCCACACATATCTTTGAGGTAGGTGCCCACGGACTTGTCGGCAGGCGACTGGGGTGTACCCACCAGGAAGGGAGCGCAGAAGGGCACATAGAGGTCAATGTCGTCCCATCCGTACAGGTCGCTGTAGTAGGCGTAAAGAGTTGTATTGATGCCACACTTGCTGGCACCGGTGCTCATCCACTTGTTGCCCTTGGTGAAGATATGCTGCTTCAAGAGTGTCACCACACGGTGCAAGTCGGCAGCGGCCTGCTGTGCATTGAAGTACGTGAAATTGAGGTCGTTGGCATCCTCGGGCAATGACTGTCCGAAGTAGCGGTGCTCAACATGCAGCGTGTTTGCATTCAGATATTTGGCGACATCCTCAGTTTCTACATTGCCGATATAGGTGTCGAGGTTATAGCCGTTGGTATAGAGCACTACAGGAGCTTCGAGATCAGTAATCTCCAGGAGACAGAGCTGCTTGAAGGTGCCCTTAGAGACATCGCTGTTGTCGACAAGCTGTTCTACCTTGAAGTAGTAGCCCTTCCGGGTGTCTAAAATTACCTGATCCATGCGCACATCGCTGATGCCGGGGATGGCACTCAGTGCCTTGACGAACTGGTCCTCTTCTTCGGGAGATGTTGGTTCAGACTCGCTCTGATTTGCCTCATAGGGATTGTTGAGGGCCTCCACCTCGTTGTCGCGCTCACAGCTGGTCGTCATGGTGCCCAGTAGCACAGCGACCAGCAGCGCCCATACCATATTATTATAACGTCTTGTTTTCATCTTTCAATTCTCAATTATCTAATCGTTTATAAACGCTTTGTACCTTCTTTGGGTCAAAGAATTGTCTGTTAATTACCAGTGCGGATGTACTGAAGAGCTCGCTCCAGCTGGGTGTCGCTGGTGTTGGCATTAAAGAGCTTGGTATCCAAGTCAACCTCTATGTCGGGCTCAATGCCGACTCCTTCGAGCTGCTTACCATCCATAGAGAAAGAAGCCATCATGGGGGTATAGACATAGACGCTCGTCTGTCTTCTCACACCGATGTGACCAGAATAGTTGACTGAAAAGTAGGGATTTTCGTTCAGGCCGCACAGAGCACCCCAAGTGCTCTTACCGATGAAGCAGGCATTAGGAATCAGCTTACAGCTGCGAGCAGTAACCTCCGCCATGCTGACAGAGTTGCAGTCACCCAGCACAACGATAGGCTCGGTAACAACAGCATGCTCACTAGGTAAGGTAGGCATCACCTGAGGCATCAGGGGCGAATAGTCCAGACGTGCGGTGCCTCGCTTATAGCGCAACAGATTGGTCGTAAAGCCTCCTGAGGGCAGCAGGGCTCCCATGACGAACTGATAGTCGTTAAGCATGCCGCCGCCATTGCCGCGAAGGTCGATAATGACACCACCCAAGGTACCTGCCTTGTGCAGTTCCTGAATCTTGGAGAACCACATCAGCCATGCTGTCTCAATGCTCTTACCCATCACCTCATTGCTACCTTTCAGGTTCATTCTGTTGTAGTATGAGGGGAGGAGATAGTTTGACAGGGAAAAGGCACTCAGATACAGATAGACGATATTTCCTTTTAGGAGCGCGTAGGACACCCTTAAGCCACTTTCGGCAAATTCAGGACTGATTTCCTCCAATCCGGGCACCTCCAGATAGCTGAAGCTCAACACCAGCTGGTTGTAGGCATTGACGAGCTGTACGCCACCATAAGTTAGAAAAATAGCATCCAGGGCGCTCATCAGTTGCTTGAGTCCTGCCAGCTTTTCTACCTCTTTCTCGGTAGGTGTGGTCTTTTTCCCCAGCCTTTCAATCTCCGCTGATATCCACTGGCGGGTACTGCCTCCTTTGAGCACATGGGAAAAAGCCGTCTTCAAGTGCGTAGAACCAAAGTACGACTCCAGCACATCACTTTTATTCACTGCCGCCAGTGCTGCCCAACGCTCCGTGAACGCTGGAAGATCATTATCACTTATGTAGTCTGCGCGTGATGCATTACGGAGACTTTGTGGATCGACGCTGACAAATTGGCTCGTACGATGATTCAAAAAGGAAACAACCATATGACCATCGTGCAGCGGAGCCACCATCTGTTCCATCAGTTTCTGCACTTCTTCGTCCGACACTACTTTCTGCGTGTCGAGTGCCTCAAACAGAGGATGAAATTTTTCGTACTCGGCATCCCAGTCCAGTCCGTGCTCCATCTCGTAGTCCCAGAGGGCATAGTTCTGGTTCATACCGTTCCAGAACACTTCATACTTGGCAGCGAAACTGGTGTCGGCTGCCGCGAAGGCCAATACGTCGTTATAGTCGTAACGAATCAATGTATCGCTGTCTTTCTGGCACGAGCCGAAAGTCAGCAACAAGAGCAGTGCTCCCAGTAAACATATCTTGTTCTTCATTGTTTTCTTCATGATCAATTGTCAATTATCAATTCTTAAAAGAAGTAACTCACGCCAGCCTGAAAGGCCAAAGTCGAGTTGTAACGGTAGTCATCCACGCGCATGTACTGCTTCTGCACACTGATGGTGCTGTAGTAGTAGCGAGCCTCCACCTGTGCTCCCCAGTGGGGGGCAAAGCGATACTCCACGCCCAGGCCGCCCACCAGTCCGAAGTCCCAGCGTTGGTCGCGGTCGGAGTTGAAGTCGACGTGCCCCTTGACCTTGTAATTGGCAGAGCTGAAATTGTTATAGTCATAGCCGTCATAGTTGCTCGACAGCCAGTAGCCGCCATAGACACCCGCATTGCAGAAGCCGCGCACCTTCTTGCCACCGAAGCTGAACGATGCCATGACAGGCAGCTGCAAGTAGTTGTTGGTGTAGTCATAGCGCATCGACACACGGTCGCGCCCGATGCGATGGTTCTTCTGCGTCCAGTTCAGGTCGGCTCGTACGCCTAACCATTCGTTGATGTCATACTGACCGGTGATGCCCATCGTCAGGCCCCAGCGGTCCTTCAAGTAATAGTCCGTCATGTACTGACGGTCCATACGATAGTGGTTGCTTGCAGCTCCCACAGTGACTCCCAGTCTCCACTGGGCGTGAGCCGCCATGGTAAGCATCAGCGCACCAACCAATAAGAAAAACTTTTGTTTCATTTCTGTTTGTTTAATTTTGATATATACAGTTACCTTCTCAATGCTATATTGTAATTATAGTACTCTTTGTTTCCCGTGATGTCCTTGACCACCTTGATGAAGGGCGGAAAGTTGACATCCTCCTGCTCTGCAACGCCCTTGGTCTGCAGTATCATGAGATGGTCGACGGGAGCATGGAAGAAGTCGATTTCGAAATACTGGCCCTTCCAGATGAAAGAGCGGCGGGTCTTGCGGATAACCGAGCGATAAGGGTCGGCCTGCTGGAGCAAGCTCTCATACAGCGCATTGGACACCTGGCGCTCCGTTTCCAGCACTTCGCCGGGCGACACCCGCTTCTTGGTCTTATGGACATTGACCACCTCGCCACCCCAGTCGCGACGACGCAGGCGAATCTCACAGTCGGGCTCGCCCACCAGGTAGGTCTGGGTAATCTCGCTCTCTATACACTCAGGCAGCTCGCCAGTCAGTTCGATGATGTACATGCGCTCCTCCGTAACAGGCTGCGGCAGTCCGAGAACGTTGGAAATCTCCTGGATGACCCGGCGCAGCTTGGCATCGAAGACATCGTGGTTGTTGATGACGCGCAAGTGGGGGTGTCCCGTCCACGCCCGGTTGACCTTCTTGTCCAGGTCGCGAGCCAATTGCAGTCCTTCCTCGTTAGCCTGCTCATAGCGATTCGCATTGTTTGCCACCGTGTAATACTGCTCGGCACCATCGGCAGCACTGACCAGGTGGAGCACGGCATCATAGCGCTCGCGCAGCTGGTTGGTATTGGTGCCACACTTGCTGGTGATGTCGTCCCACATCTCTGGGGCTATATAAGCCGAGATGTCCATCGTACCACGATCGCATACGACAAAAGCAGGCTTCGTACAGGTTTCTGCCAGTCGCATAAACGAGTCCTCCAACGCCAACTGCGTCTCAAGGATGGCCAGTTCGCCCTCGTAGTAGAGCTTGCGATTGGGGGTTAGGTAACTCCAGCCACCCTGGCTGTACATGGTGGGGACTTCAGGGACGGTAAACACCTTGAAGCCCAGGCTTGAAAAGTGTTCTACAATACGTACCAGTGCCGTAGTCTTGCCCGCACAGGGACCGCCTGTGAGTACGATTCGCTTGATGTTATTCATCGGAATTAAAGTTTCTGGCGTGCAAAATTAATATAAATTAAGAGAAAATCAAAATAAAATACCATTTATTTTCATTTCCCGCCATTTGTTTTAGTCCGTCCCGACGGACTGCCAGTCCGATACTTACGGACTCTCAGTCCGAAGCCTACGGACTCTCAGCCACCAGTAAGCCCAAGGTTATTTCACTAACCTATGGTTATCCATCAATAACATGATGTTATGCTGCAATAACATGATGTTATGCCACAATAACATTGGGTTATTTCATCATAAGCGTTCCTTATTTGACAATAAGCGAACCTTTCTTAATCGGCGCTCCTTGCTCTATGCAGAAAAAAAATAGTTTTTTCGATTTTACCCTCCCTTCCTCCCGTCACCCCTCTCAAACGCCGATGTACAAAGGGCTTGAGCCACGGGACCCTTTTCAGTTCTCCCTCCCGTCTCCCTCCCGTCCAGGGTCCCTCATCCTCCCATTGGTGTCTTACGCCCCGCTATTGAGCGAATCTCAAAAGATGGGAGGGCGCAAACTAAAAAACGGGAGGGTAACGGGAGGGGAAATCGTTCTCCCTCCCGTGCCTCAAACGCCCTGTACATCGGCATTTGAGAGGGGTCAAGGGAGGAAGGGAGGGTAAAATCGCAATTTCTATTTTTCCGAAAGTATTTTTTCGTTACTTTTGGAGTATTTAAATTTCTATTCGGAGTAATTTGAATTACTTTCGGAGATAGCATCCCGACTTCCTACATCGGATGTCAGTCACCCGTCCCTATGGCATCCAACGTACCATTGCCGAAGCGAAAGATGCGAAGAAGGTAATCGACGAAGCAATCCAAGCCAAGGAGAAACTTGTACGTATCAAGTCTGCGATTAAGCGAGAGCAAAGACATGCTTGCATGGTCGTTGCCGAGTGTGAGCAGACTCGGCTGAAAGCAAAGGCGGAGGAACTGAAAAACTCAGCCGCCAAGACCGCCACCACTGCACTCAATGGAATCAATTCTCTTCTTGGTGGCAACAAAGTGAATCGACTGGAGAAAGAAAACAAGGAACTACGAAATGAGGTGGAGGAATTGAATGGGCAGATAGAGAGGCTACACGCTGATATGCAGAAGATGAAGGACAACCACACAAGGGAAATGAACAGGGTCAACGAGCAGCAACAACAGGAAGTCCTGAGTCTAAAACGAATCCTCGAAAAAGCATACCAGTGGTTTCCGAGTTTCAAGCGATTCCTCAATATGGAGCGTGAATGTCTGCAATATGGCTTCAGTGAAGAACAGACGGATAAGCTGATGCATGGTCACACCATTAACTATAGCGGTTGGCTTCACTCTAATGAGCATAGACGAAATGCCCTTGCCAATAATGTTTCGGCACAAGTGATAAGAGACGAGAAGCGCAATCTGTTCCTGCATATCAATCAGATGCCTATTGCGAAATGGTTTAGGGAGCAGTTTAATATAAGGCAAGGGCAACAAAAGTTTCATAAGTTGTAACAAGGGTAAGGGGGCATGACACGTGATTTCTTGCTCCTTCTTCACTATTTCTGTCACGAAAGCTTTGATTAACTAATCAAACAAAAAAAAAATCCAAATATTTTGTTTATTTCAAGAAAAAAACTATCTTTGCCCCATGAATACTCCATCTATAGTAAGTGTGTATCTGCACATATAGATGATGATAATAAAGTTTTTGGTGTTATTGGAAATAGAGGAAATAAAGACGTAATACGTATTGAAAACCAAATTGGAACAACAAATGCTCTTGACTGTCTTAATGGAGGGATAGGCATGAGTGAGCTAACAATATAAATATCTATCCCTCCATTGATAATTTTTATGTATTTTTCAAATAAAGTAATTCAAAAAGTCTGGGAAAAGGCAATTCCCGTAATTAACCAAGACCCTAATCAGGTGTGTAAAGATGAGTGTGGTGCTTGGATTGTATTTGAAGCTTATGGTGATAGGAATAGTGAATATGGTTGGGAAATAGACCACATTATTCCTAAAGCTAAGGGTGGTAGTGATGATTTGGATAACTTGCAGCCATTGCATTGGGATAATAATGTTGCCAAAGGTGATGGCGGTTTAGTTCGCAAGGTTACTGCCGATGGTATTCACAATAAAGTTGTTCCATATTGGAATATTCTTTTTGAATAACACCTCTAAAAATGAGTGGGCGTTCTTTACTTGTAAGAACGCCCACATCTAACTAATCCTGTTGTAATAGTCAAGAGGAGATAGTCATTTTCCTTTCTTATTTTGTGAAATAACCACTATTCTTTAGGAACAGGGAACAATTTCATATATGATTGATTCCCAATCTTTAATACACCATTTTTGTCTAACTCAGAAATGGTTTCTGTTTTCGAATAGTTATCTTCAAAATAGCAGGTATTATAATAATTGCTTTTGAGTTTTTCTATGATAGCTTTTACGCTACCAACAAACCAATTTGGTTGATCCGTTTCCATAACGATTGCAAGATACTTTCCTTGATCAGCTAAAATGGCTATCTGGAAATATGAACCACCAATGTTTTTATAAATACCCTCGACATCTTCTATTCTTGATGTAGAAAGATATTCGCGTATTTGACTTTCAGTCCAAGAAGATTTCTCTGTATTAGGTGTCGGCAGTTTTGGGGTTTTTGAGGGGTCAAACTTATAGGGCATTTTTTCCATCTTTCCTAATGCTCTTTTGCATGCACGATTAGCATCTGCCTTGGCCGACATTGTGTTACCCACTCCTTCAGCCTCAAAAACTTGCTCACCTATCATATTCTTTAATTTGAAATTGAAAGGTGTTCCGCCATATTTAATTTCAAAAGAGTATGTCAACTCCAATGTTGCCAGTCTTTCATTTGGGGCATTAGGAATATCTGTACGAGAAGTTACGACTTTAAACCCTTTTTTTTCAAAAGAAGCCTTTATTCTGTCATCAAGCCCCCACTGGTTATTTGTATGAGAGTTTAAATAAATGCAGTTGTAACCATCCAACTGCTGGGCAAATGCCATGATAGATGACATTGTTAAAAGAATTACAATTAATCTTTTCATATTTTTACTATTAATATTTTGTTTGTATTATCAATTGGAATGATATCGTTTCATTATATATCCGTTCTATACATATACTTGTTTACAATGTATCTCACTTCGTCATAAGGGAACCCTAGTTCCTCGTATAGTTTATATGCTTGTTCACCTATGCGCTTGTGCTCATCGCTTCTATCCATCAGGATGAAGATGTTGGAGCAGTTGCTAATCATATACTCCAAAATCTGCCTGTTCTTGATTTGCTTAATGTACGGCACAATCTTCTCATAGGTATTGTAAAATGGTTTGAATTCTTCTATTTGTCGTTTTGTCATACCAAAATAAATAGCTGCTTTCTCCAGATATTGTAAAGCGAATGACATTTCGTGCAAAGGGATGGTTCCTCTTGTTGTAAGGTATTCCAACAAGAAGTACAGCGCATACCTTTGTTCTGCCTCCAAAGTGTCGTATGGAGGAATCGGTTTCCTTGTTCTACTAAATAGTCCCATAATTATTATTTTTATAAACCGCCAAATCGTTTATTACATGAATTGCACTCAAATTCATCATCAAACATCAGCAACTTTACATTGGTGCTATGACAGTATGGACATCTGGCTTGCCCACTATCAAGGAACTTATGTCTTTCTGCTTTCATGATGTCAGAAAGCCAATCGCACATTATACCATATGAAGTGTTCTCTGGTTTTAGCGCCACTCGCGGTGCAACTTCATAGGCTTGATTGGCCATATATTTATACGCTTCAGGCAGATAATGGAAATTCTCATACGTACCATCATATTTACTCATCACATCATCTTTATAGAGCTTTTCAAGACCTTCTATTGGGCATTTGAATAGTTCAGACATTTCCCTTAATGATTTGATTCGCTCTTGCAAATCCTCAATCTTTGTATAGGGGAAGTATGACTTTGCAATCTCCATTTCCTTATAAGATGCCGACGCAGAAATATTCGCATCTGGTGCCCCCAATTCCTTGTGTCGTTCCTTTAACCATTTAACCATCAAGGCTGATGCAGTGTTGCCCTCTCCAATGTGGAATGTTTCCATTTCCTTAGACCGTTCCTTGCTAGTAGATTCAATCATTTGAGGAATGAGACGAGCAGGATATTTTTCGATTTCTTTCAAATAGTTTTCCTTAATTTGAGATATAGAACAATTCATGCCCTTACTCAATCGTTCAAGCGTTTCTTTCTTTTCTCTTGCATCCCTATCACTAAGTGTAGAGAAATCGAGTCCCCAAAGAGTTTCTATTTCTTTCGCCTTAGTAGGATTACTTTCCTTGAAATTCTCCCAATATGTCTTTTGCCTTACAGGTTCTGCAGTTTGAACTGGCTTGGTTTCAATAATAGAAGAGGAATTGGGTTTTGAGGTTGATGCTGCTACGTTTTTTTTCTTTTCTTCCTCTTTTTGATTTCCAAAGTAAATCAATGCAATTCCCAAAGCCAACCAAAACACTGGCCCAAATACACTGTGACCTGCAGATGCGGCTCCTATAAAACTCAATGCTCCTAATACGACGCAAATCCATCCAAATGTTTTCATAAGATTCCTTCCTTTAACTATTTGATTCTACGTTGTCAATCTTCTTAGAACACAAGACAACAATCAATCCGACAATTACATTGAGAAGTGAGATGATAAACGCAAGCCAGAAGCCAATTTTGCGCGAACGCCCCATGCAACCAACCCCGTATGCCAGGCCGATAGCTATTACTAAAAGAATTAGTCGTTCCATGATTTCCCTTTTTAATTATATGATATTTTTATAGCAATTCTATTCTCACCGTAAATGTTACATTATTTGCTCTGGATTATATTGAACACGCCACAATGAAAAGTGTAATCATAAGAAGAAGCATCCCTAAGCAACCTGTCGTTGATTCGGTTTTCTTTGAATCAGAATGAAATACTTGCTTGTTTATGTTATTAGCATTGCTAATTGTTTCACTTGTTATAGGAGAAGAGTCTGGCTTCTTGAAATAAAGCAATCCGTTATTAAACAAAGATTGTATTTTAGGCATAATTATTTCAGGGTCAAAGAATGGTACTCCAGGATATTTTAATTCAACATCAAGAGGTAAATCATGAACCATAGAATTGAAGTTATCGTACTCAAAGTCGACAACTTTCTTTCTTGTAGATGCGTCTGGAATATCAATAGTAGAATCTGTAATCGCTTTTTGAAGCCTTTGCTGAGTTCTGTATAACAAAGAAGGCTTAGTTGCATTTAGCTTGTATTTCCAGAAAAAAACGCATGACATACCGATATACTGATGCGCGGCAGCTTCGGTTGCCCTTACTTTTGAAACAATATACTCTCCACCAATAAAGTCTTGATTCTCTGAAAACAAAACCAAGAGAAGGGCAGAGGCTATTGCTGTTTGAGGTTTCGAATCAATTTTGTCGTTGATTATTATTTTGAGAAGAGAGCGCATCGCTATTAGAACAATCCGTTTGTATAATATACCGCCATGAGATATATCATCAAGAATTATAACAAGCGCCTTGCCAACTGCCAGATCATCTTCATATTCACCGACCATAAAATCGTTGTCACTAATATCGGCAACAATAGATGTTCGTAAACGTTTGTATGCCTCAACATCCCCATTTTCAAGTATTATGAGTAGTTTTTTGCATTTACTTTCTAAAGTATTCATTATACATACTATTTTCCCTCCAGCCGCCACGAGAGCCTTTTTAATGTTAGAAGCGTGGAGCTGATGCCACTTCTTCTGATAGAGGTCGTGAGAATTACCTTGATGTGAGAGGTTGCAATCAGTCCACGCTATACGCGCCCTTGCACATCTTAGAAGTTTCTCACGTTTCTATCAGCAAGTCGAGCATAACGCTTCGTTGTTTCAATATGTCTTGAGTCTCTTGCGAAACTTGCTGCAAAAATACAAAAAAATTGGTATACTTGGTATTATTTCTGCAAAAAAAATAATCGAAATCTTGCATATTTCAAGAAAAAACATTATATTTGCGCCCGAAATGAAGAAGATTCTCGGATAAGGCAGTCCGAATCAAACAATAACAGAACCCGTCGGCATCCCGTAGATCTGCTGGCGGGTCACCTTTTTATATAGACAGCAATGAGCAATCAGAAGCCATGCACGATAGATGAACTATCATGCAATTGTGAATCTCCTATTTGAGAAAGGGTTACTTAAGAAGATTCCTATTACTATTCCCCTCCAAGACCTGCATTTGTGTTCTCCATATTCGACAGGCATATCAGTTCGTTGATGGTGGCATAGTCACGGATATTGCCTTTCAAGTCCGGATTGGCCTCTCGCCATTGTTTTGCTGTCATTCCAAACATAGCCACATTCAGTACATCGGCTTCCTCGGCATAGATGATGCTTGCTTGTGTTGGGGTGACCTCTTCTGGTATCAGATGGCTCTTGATGGCATCCGTATGAATACGGTAGTTAATTTTGGAAAGTTCCCTTTTGGCAGTCCACCCCAATTGTTTCTGTTCTTCCTCTTTCAGCCTTTGGAACTCGTCAATCAAGTAGAGTTTGAAAGTCACACTAATAGCTGTTCCAAACTCAAAAGCAATATCCTTGAAAGCGTATGTGCCGCCATAACGACCTTTCTTCACAATGATGCCAATGGCATTTGTCTTCTCAATCCACTCGCTCACGCTCATGACGAAACTTGGTAAACCGATTATGAATCATCTCCCAAGTTCCAAGAAACTCTATCGTGTATCGAGTACGTATCCAGTTCTTGATGATGTCAGCAGCACGGCTTTCACTTTGTTTGCCATTAGCCATATCTGTAAGTGATATATAGTCCTTGTCATTGTGAGACAAGACCGTTATCTCCGTATTCTGAACTATGATCTTTGCCATATGCAGTATAATTATTGAATATGTGTGCAAAGATAGTACAAAATCACGAGACAAAAGAACAAAAGGCGAAAATTCCCACAAAAGTTTTGTTATCTCGTATTTTTTTATGTACCTTTGTCCCCGACAATGAGTCATTGAAACAGGCTGGTGACTCAGTGTCGGGAGTTCTTTGACTGGCAAAGCGTGCACAGCACGATTACATTGACAAGCAAATCAAAGCAGAATGCGGAAATGAGAATGGTCTCTTATTCGTAACCCGATTTTTCCTCAATCCCTCAAACTGCCTTTATTTACAAAAGGTTTGCGATTTTATCCAATTTTACAAAATATATTTGTAATTGATATGCCAAAAAGAAAAAAAGTGGATAATTTAATAAAAATAAAGAAAAAGGTACTGTTTCACTCACGGAAACGTCATCTATGAGTCATGCGGATAGTCCCTATAGGGGTATAGGAAGCATCCGCATGACTCGTAGACCCTATCCGCGTGAATGACGGAAGGCATTGCTTTAAGATACTGTTTCAGACCTATCACTTGGAACAGGTCAGGCGGCATTTTGGTAAACAACGTGTCATTGCGAACTGTATTTTGGGAAAAGTACGTTTTTTTTAAACGAGGCTGGCAAAAAAAGAAGCACTTTTCTTTGTTCTACCCTTTACTTTTTGTAATTTTGCAAAATCATTCAAGTATAAGTTCTGACACATAAACTCCAAGAAGATGAAAAAGATATTGATCATGACAATGGCAACGATTGCTACTACGGTGGCTACGGCCCAACAGCTGTCATATCCGAAGGCGGAGAAAGACGGCACAGTAGACGAATATTTTGGCGTGAAGGTGGCTGACCCCTATCGCTGGCTGGAGAATGACACCAGCGCGCAGACGGCAGCCTGGGTGGGAAATTGCTGAAGCGACTGACCGAGGTCGCCAACTACGAGAAAGTGTCTGCACCCCGCAAGCACAACGATAAGTGGTACTTCTTCAAGAACAATGGTCTGCAGAACCAGAGCGTGTGCTACGTGACAGACCGGCTGGGCGGAGAACCACGCGTATTCCTCGACCCCAACACGCTGAGTCAGGACGGAACGGTGGCACTGAAGGGCATCTACTTCTCGCACAATGGCCGCTGGGCTGCCTATGCCATCTCGCGCTCTGGCTCTGACTGGCAGGAGTTCTACGTCATCGACCTGAAGACGGGCCAGCTGACCAACGACCACATTGAGTGGGCCAAGTTCTCGGGAGCAGCCTGGCAGGGCGACGGATTCTACTATTCGGCCTACGATGCCCCCGTGAAGGGCAAGGAGTTCTCGAACGTCAATGCCGGTCACAAGATATACTATCACCGGATGGGCACACCCCAGTCCGAGGATGTGCTCTTCTATCAGAACCCGGCCTACCCCAAACGTTTCTACGGAGTCACCGTCAACGATGACGAGACGGTCATGTTTCTCTTTGAGAGCGGAGCAGGAGCAGGCAACAACCTCTTTGTGCGCGACCTACGCAAGAAGGACTGCCAGTTCATCCAGATGACGTCAGACATGGAACTGCAATACATGCCCATAGAGACCGAGGGCGACCAGATATTCCTCTACACGAACTATAAGGCTCCCAAGGGACGCCTCATGGTAGCCAACATTCACAACCCTGGCATCAATGACTGGCGCGAAGTGATTGGCGAGCAGTCATACATGATGGAGGATGTCAGCTGCATCAACCACCAGTTTGTCGTCACCTACAATCAGGATGCCTCCAACCATGCCTACGTCTACACCATGCAGGGACAGTTGCGCCACGAAGTGAAGCTGCCGTCCGTGGGAAGCGTTGGTTTCTCAGGCGAGAAGAAGGAGAAGGAGTGTTTCTACACCTTCACATCGTTCACCCAGCCGGGCACCATCTACCAGTACGACATGGATGCCGGCCAAAGCACACTCTACAATGCACCCAAGGTGGCATTCCGCATGAACGACTACACTACCGAGCAGGTGTTCTTCCAGAGCAAGGACGGCACGCGCATCCCCATGTTCCTGACCTATAAGAAGGGACTGAAGCGCAATGGCAAGAACCCCGTCTACCTCTATGGCTACGGAGGTTTCAACATCGCACTGGGTCCCAGTTTCTCCAGCAATCGCATCCCATTCCTCGAACAGGGTGGCATCTACGCACAGGTGACCCTTCGTGGTGGCAGCGAGTATGGTGAAGCATGGCATCAGGCAGGCACCAAGATGCAGAAGCAGAACGTCTTCGACGACTTCATCGGAGCAGCAGAACACCTCATCAGCGAAGGCTATACCACCAAGGACCTGCTGGCTATTGTGGGTGGTTCCAACGGCGGACTGCTCGTCGGTGCCTGTATGACGCAGCGTCCAGACCTCTATCGGGTAGCCATCCCACAGGTGGGCGTCATGGACATGCTGCGCTATCATAAGTTCACCATCGGCTGGAACTGGGCCTCAGACTATGGCACCAGCGAGGACTCGAAGGAGATGTTCGAGTACCTGCGTGCCTATTCCCCACTCCACAACCTCAAGCCCGGCACCTCTTACCCTGCCACCCTCGTCACCACTGCCGACCACGACGATCGCGTAGTGCCTGCCCACTCGTTCAAGTTTGCTGCCACACTACAAGAGTGTCACCAAGGAGCCAACCCCGTGCTCATCCGCATTGACACCAAGGCAGGCCACGGAGGAGGCAAACCCCTGGCAAAAATTCTGGAAGAACAGGCAGACATCTATGGCTTCATCCTCTACAACATGGGATTGAAATTCAAATAGAGCGATTCTGACGACACGACACAAAAGAAGCTTCCCTTCAGTGGGGAAGCTTTTTTGTGTGTAACCAGACAGTTTGACTTGCTTACATACCCTCCGGGCTGAAGGCAGCCCGTCAGTTTAAGACACGGCACAGTTTACGGAAGTCTGACTCCTTGCCGTAGCACACCAGCACGTCGCCTGCCTCCAAGGGTTTGTCCTCCCCTTCCGAGACGTTGGCTACCACGAAGGCATCGTACTCAATGCCGACGAAATTCTGCACCCTTTCCTTCTTCTTGACAGCGATGATTTTCAGATGATAGTTCTCGTAGAGATGTAGGTCGTTGGCACGCTGTCCGACGAACTTCTCCGGAACATCGAACTTATAGACGCAATACTCGGTATCCACGCGATAGAGTTCGGTTGTCACGCCGAGATCCATCTGGCGCACCAGCGAGCGTGCGGCACGTTCCTCTGGAATCAAGATCTTCTCGATGTCGAATGCCTGCAGGATGCTCTTGTGCACATAGTCGTTGGCACGTGCATAGATATTCTTTACGCCCAGTTTCTTCAACAGCGCCACCACACGGACTGAGGCTCCGAGATTACTGCCTATCGCCACGATGACGACATCGACCTTCTTGAGTGGCAGCACGCCCAGGGCGAGCTCGTCGCAGGCATCAATTTGAAACGCGGCATCACAGATGTCCTTTACTCTCTCTACACGGCTGGCGTCGCTGTCAGCGGCAATGACCTCATGGCCCAGGGCTGACATCTCGTCTGCCAGCACTCTGCCGTAGGTTCCTAATCCGATAATGATACACTTCATGATATGGTGATATTGTCTTGAGGTAATTTGTAATAGTTCTGATTCTTATACTGCTTCAGCAGTCCCTGTGCCAACGTAACCACGCCCACACGACCTATGAACATGAGCACTACCAGCAGCACCTTGCTGGCATCCTGCAGTTGCGAGGTGATGCCCAACGACGAGCCCACGGTGGCGAAAGCTGACACACACTCGAAGACGATGGCCTTGAGGGGCAGGTCGGGGTCAGTAAGTGTGACGAGGAAGACGAAGAAGCTCAGCACCACGACGCTCACGAAGACGGCGGCATTGGCACGACGGATGGAGTCGGTAGACACTTCCCTGCCGGCAAACTCGACGCGGTCGGAGCCACGGAGGATGGACCTGATGTTGAGGATGGCTACGGCAAAGGCGTTGACCTTGACACCGCCTGCCGTCGACTGCGATGCACCGCCTATCCACATGAGCAGTGTATAGATGAAGATGGACTGCAGGCACATGCTGTTGAGGTTGACGCTGATGAAACCTGCCGTACGTGGACTGACGGCATTGAAGAACGCCTGAGTCAGCTTCTCGTGGGTCTGCATGCCGGCAAAGGTATTGTCCCACTCAAAGAAAGCTATGAGCACGGTGCCTGACACGATGAGGACGGCGGTGGTCTTCAGCACTATCTTGGTGTTGAGGTCGTACAGATTGGGGATGCTCAGGCTGGCGTAGCGTCGTCCTCTGAGCCATCGCCAAATCAACCTCGCACGTTTCGTAACGACAGCCTTCATATTGACCAACACGGGATAGCCTATGCCGCCGAGAATGATGAGCAGTGAGAGTATGACGTACAGCCAGCAGTGACCACCCACCATGAGCTCGGGCGCACTCATGCCGTCAGGATAGTTGGAGAAGCCTGCGTTGCAGAATGCCGATACAGAATGAAACACGCTGAAGAACAATTCGTGCCGAAGGTCCAGGCCTATCGTGCCGTGGATGTTCAGGAATATGCAGACTGCCCCTGCGAGTTCCAGGGCTGCAGTAAATCCGAAGATGTTGAGCAAGGTGGACCATAGCGAAGCGAGTGATTTCGAGCTCACCATGTCGCGCACCAGCATCTGGCTGTAGATGCTCGTATTGCTCATAAAGAAGAGTGCGAAGAAGCTGGTGATGGTCATGATGCCCAGTCCGCCCACCTGGATGAGCATGATGATGACCATCTGTCCGAAACTGGTAAATGTGCTGGGCACGTCAATAGTAGTGAGTCCCGTCACGCAGACTGCACTGGTAGCCGTGAACAGCGAGTCAATCCAGGAGAGATGTACGCCGGGTTGGATGCAGCGTGGCATCAGCAACAAACCCGAGCCGGCCAGAATGATGAACATGAAGCTGACAGCCATCGCCAGAGCAGGATTCGTCTTTCTGCCCATGGAGGTGATGACGGTATTGGAAATCTCAATGAAGGCAATCAGAAAGAGTATCAGCAAATGAGCTTCCCTGTTGCCCAGTATACTGATCAGGCCTATGTTGTGGTCTATTTTGAAGAACTCGACGATGATGGGTATCAGCGTCAGCATCAGCAAGCCGTTGATGATCCAGCCCAGGAAGCTAAACGCCGACTTCCTCTTCCCAGGTTTGGTCAGGATAATACGGCCTACACGCTCAATAAGGAACATGCTCCATGCCCAGAAATACACCAGATCCAGTTCTCTTATCAGCTTGTTTGTCAGTTCAAACCCGAATTCCAGCACGCCACCAACAATGACGCACAACGCACCAAGATTGGCCATAAAGGAAAATGCCATCAACGCCATGTCGACGTATGGTGCCACATATTTCTTATGATAAGGCGCAAAGTCCTGAGCCCACAATATCTTCATCTCATCTTAGGTATTTGTATTGCCAGATGGCAAGGTTGGGCTATGCCACTTAATTTTCAATAACCCGCCCCTATTCGGCGACAAGGGCGGGTTATCATGTATGAGAGGGGGGAGTGTTTAGTTCTTCTCTTCCTCAACTGCAGGCTGTGCAGCCTCAGCGGCAGCCTTCTTGGAGGCAGCCTTCTTAGCAGGAGCCTTCTTGGCGGCGGCCTTTTTAGGAGCCTTCTTGGCGGCGGGCTTCTCGTCAGCAGCAGGCTCGTACTTCTCGAGGCGGGCCTTCAGACGGGTAATCTCGGCGTCCTTCATCTCAATCTCGTCACCCTGGTTACGGATGGTGGTGAGCAGGGCGTTCAGCTCGTCGTTCTCAATCTCCTGAGGATAGAGGGCATTGACTCTGTTGATGAAGTCACCCAGGATGTTCATGTAGTTGGTGAAGGCATCGAACGGGCCGCTGTAGATGCCACGGTCCAGACCTACGTTAGAGGGCTTGGTGGTCATGAAGCGGAAATTGTTGGAAGCCTGCAGGTAGTCCCAGTCCTGATTGATGCGGGGATCGTCAGCTATACGCAGACGGTCAGCAACAGAGTAGAGCTTGTTGAAAGCCTCGCGCTGCATGGCGTTACCCAGCCAGCATGAGCAGTCGCGCTCTTCGTCCACCCACGACAAGGTATCGGGCACGTCCAGATTGCCCACACTCTTCACCTTCATGCAGATTTCCGTAGGCGTAGAGAAGGTGATGCCTTTCTCCTTGGCGCAAGCGGGCAGGGCCTTCAGGAATTCAAGGATGTTGCTGGACAGCGGCTGGGCGATACCCAGGGCTGACAGTTCCATGAAAATATTGATGATCTGCTCCTCTTCTGGCAGGCGGGCAATGCGATCGATATAAGAATCAGCAAACAGGGGATAGCCTGCCCAGTCGCTATTGTTGAAGCGCAGCGAGATATCGTCAGACAGCTCGACATCGCGCAGCAACAGCTTCAGGTTATGGCAGCAATCTGGCCGCCGATGTCGTCTGAGTAGATGAGCGATGAGTTACGGGCTACTGTAGGCTTCTGGCCAAAGTACTCCTCAATCTTGGCGCACTGCTTCTTGACATCAAGGGCAAAGGTCTCCTCGTTGGCCAATGAAGACAGACCGTGAGAGTAAGGTTCTGCCAAGAACTCTACGCAACCGGTCTGGTTGAGCTCCTGCAACTTCTCAAGCACCTGAGGAGCATGCATCTCGAGCTGCTCAATACCTGTGCCGGAGAGTGAGAAGGCTACTTTGAAATACTCGCCGTTCTCGCGAATCATGTCGCCGATAGCATTCAGGGCTGGCATGTACGAGCGATTGGCAATGTCGGTGATGCTACGCTCGTTCTCGTAGTCATCATAGTAATAATGGTCGGTACCGATATCGAAGAAACGGTAGCGCTTCAGATGGATAATCTGATGTATCTCGAAATATAAACAAATTGTTTTCATAAACTTTTCACTTTTAACTTTTCACTTTTATTTTTTTACTGTTCCCAGCCGAGGGTACGTCTGTAGAGTGTGGCAATCCAGGCACCAACTTTCTCCCAGGTAATCTGGTCAACCTCGTTCTTACCCTCTTCCTTGAGGTACTTGAAGAGCGACTCGTTGGCGCAGATGCTGTAGATGGCGTCGGCCAGTGCATGAATGTCCCAGTAGTCAACCTTGATACAGTTGTTCAGAATCTCAGCACAGCCTGACTGCTTGGAGATGATGGACGGTGTGCCACACTGCATAGCCTCCAACGGCGAGATGCCGAAGGGCTCAGAAACGGAGGGCATTACGTAGACATCAGAATCCTTGAGGCACTCGTAGACCTGCTTACCGCGCATGAATCCGGGGAAGTGGAAACGATCAGCAATGCCACGCTCGGCAGCCAGATAAATCATGGCATCCATCATGTCGCCCGAGCCAGCCATGCAGAAGCGCACGTGCTTGGTGCGACGGATAACCATGTTGGCAGCCTCGACAAAATACTCAGGACCTTTCTGCATGGTGATACGTCCGAGGAAGGTCACCACCTTGTCCTTACCCGTATGGTCCGGACGCGGAATGGCCTGATACTCATCGGGCAATGGATATACTGCATTGTGTACTGTGAAGCACTTGCGTGGATCCTGATGATACTGGTGAATCACCGTCTGGCGGGTCAATTCAGATACGCACATGATGCAGTCGGCATTGTCCATACCATTCTTCTCGATGCTGTAGACGGTGGGGTTCACCTTGCCACGCGAACGGTCGAAGTCGGTAGCATGGACGTGGATGCACAAGGGCTTTCCGCTGACCTGCTTGGCGTGGATGCCTGCAGGATAAGTCAGCCAGTCATGGGCATGGATGATGTCGTAGTCGAAGGTACGAGCCACCACACCGGCGATGATGGAATAGTTGTTGATTTCCTCGTGCAGGTTGCCAGGATAGCCGCCAGCAAACTCCATGGCGCCCAAATCGTTGACGTGCATGTAGTTGAAGTCAGCATACAGGTGGTCGCGCAGACGGAAATAGAGGTCGGGGTCCATGATGTTCCCTACCCGTTCGCGAACATAGTCAGCCGACACGTCGCGCCAGGCAATGGGCACAGCGTTCATGGCTACGATGTTGCAGGCAGAACGGTCTTCGTCGCCGAAGGGATGAGGCAGACAGAGCGTAATGTCCATGTCGCCCTGGGCATGCAGGCCCTGAGAGATACCATAGTTAGCGGTGGCCAGTCCACCGAATACGTGAGGAGGATACTCCCATCCAAACATTAGTACTTTCATATAGCGTCCTCCTTATTTATTTTTGATAAGTGTACTTCTCCAGCAACTTCAGCGTGCGCAGGATTTCGGCCACATTCATAGCGAAAGCCATAGCGCCACGTCCGTGGAACGGCGGATTGCCGTCGAACAGTTCACTGATAGTTCCCAAAGCATGATAGTTAATCTCGTCTTCATAACCCACCATCTGACGCTCGATGAACGACAGGCGGGTGCGCTTGTAGAGCTTCAGACAAGCCTCCATGTAGAATCCGCCCAGCCAAGGCCAAGCAGTACCCTGATGGTAGGCATAGTCGCGCTGTGTCTGCGGGCCAACATACATCGGATTGTAGCCGCCACTCTTAGGCGACAGCGAGCGCAGTCCCTTTGGAGTCAGCAACTCGCGGGTACAAATGTCGAGCACGCTCTTCTTCTGGTCTTGAGACAGCGGCGAGTAGTCGAGCGCCACTGCGAAAATCATATTCGGACGAACGCTCCAGTCCATCATGTTGCCATCGACATAGTCCAGCAGATAGCCGTACTCATTCATAAAGGTGTCAACAAACGACTGCTTGCAGATGTCAGCATGTTTCTCTAAATTCTCGGCCAGCTTCTTGTCGCCGAATTCAGTTTCCAGAGCGGCACAGAACTTCAGAGCATTGTACCACAGGGCATTGAACTCAACGATATAGCCTGAGCGCGGAACGACAGGACGTCCGTTAGCAGTCGAGTTCATCCACGTAATGGCCTTGTCGCGACCATTGGCATAGAGCAGGCCATTGTCGTCGAGACGCATATTGGAGTTGCCGCCGGCAATGACATACTTCACGATGTCCTTGACCAACTTGCCATACTTCTTGTAGCACTTCTCGACACCTGCATCCTTGGCATATTGCTGAATGGCCCAGACGGCCCACAATGGAACGTCGGGATGCTCAATCTCGTAAATCTTAACGCTGAGAGGTTTGCCTTCCATGAACTCACGGAGGCCCTTCTCAGAGGTCTTCATCACGTGCTCGAAGTAGTCCTGCTCACCGATGGCAAGCGTCAGACCAGGCAGTGCGATGAACGTATCGCGGGCACGGGCCTTGAACCAAGGATAGCCTGCCAGCAGGTAACGATCGTCACTGTCGTCCAGATGGTCCGGAGAACTGCCACTACGACGATCGCGGAAGTGGAACTGATGAGCTGCAGCCACCAGACAGTGATAGAAGTTGTCGCGCGGTTGGCGAAGGTCCATCTCTTTCTGGAACAGGGCCTTCAGCGTAGAACTCTTTATCTCCTTGGTTGAAGCGGCGAAGACGATGCTCTCGCCCTTCTTGATGCTGACCTCGAAGTAACCAGGTACGTAGAGGTCTTCGTTGGAAGCATAGCCGCGCTCCTGCTCCTTCGGATACTCTATACCACGATACCAGTCGGGTTGGAAGACGAACTCGTTCTTCTTGTTGAACTGCATGAACAAATCGGGATAGCCAGCATACATACAAGTCTTGATGCCATTGTCCACCTCGTGATACTCACGCGAGGCTGTGGCATTCTCGTGCGTAAACTGGCGCACTGAGCGGAAAGCCAGGAATGGACGGAAGCGCAACGTCGTAGCCGAATGGGCATCCTCCAGCGTATAGCGGATAAGGATGCGATCCTCATAGGCTTGGAAGATGGTCTCCCTTTTTAACACCACGCCACCAACGCGATAAAGCGTGGTGGGCACTACGTCGCAAGTGAACTCACGAATGTACTTGTGACCATTGGGGCTGAAGTTGTTGCCCTGATACTTGTGGAGTCCGAGATTGAACTCGGCACCGTGCTGAATTACCGTACAGTCGAACGATGACAACAAGACATGATTCTCGTCATCGAGTTCGGGTACGGGAACAACGAGCAGTCCGTGGTACTTACGCGTGTTACAGTCTACCAACGTAGACGCACTGTAGGCACCTGAGCGGTTAGTCCGAAGCAATTCACGACGGAGGGATTCCTCCAAGTTGGTCATTACAGCTTTTTCTAATCGTAAATAACTCATAGTTCCTTAATAGGGTATTTATTTTGTTTTAGGATTCAAAAATCTCCTTCAAAAGTACATATTTTCATTGTGACTACAAAATAAAAAAGGCACTTTTTTTCAAAAACGCCTTTTTTTTCAGTTATTTCACATTTTCTTAGTCCGGAATGAGGAAATTTATGACTTCTTGTTCCACGTTTATACTATACGAGCCAACAGGTGTGCCTATGAGTCGCCCGTCGACACCTACCAGTGCGTGCTTGGCCTCAACGACCTCCACTTCGCGGGTGCGATAGGGGTGCACACTTCGGTGATTCAGGAAACGTCCTGTCAGCAGAAGCCATAGTCCGGCAAACACCTGGACTATCTCGGTGTGATAGACCAATGACACATCAAGCATACCATTATAGGGGACGGCGCTGGGGGTCTGTCCATAGCCTGGACCAGAACCCACACACATGGTCATGATCTTACGCTCCACAGTATCGTAGTTAATCTTGACTTTCACCTTGTACTCCATGCGGTGAAATATCATGAGGAACAAAGAGGCTATAAACGAGAGTGTACGTGATCCGAGCAGTGAGTGTGCCTGCCGGCGAAGGTTCATCACGTCGGCGATGAGCCCCACGTTGACACAATTGAGAAAATAGCGATGGCACTGTTCTCCTTGTTTGTTCTGATAACGGATACAGCCCAAATCTATCTTGCGCACACGATGCTTGACAAGCCAGTCGACAGTCTGTTCCAAGTTGCCTTCCTTGAAGTCCCAATAGCGGGCGAAATCATTCATGGCACCATTGGGTATGACGCCCAGCGAAATCTGGTCACGCACCTGCTTCTCTTCCTTCATCAGACAATTGACAGCATCGTTCAGAGCCGAATCGCCACCCACCACGACGATGGTCTTGTAGCCATTATGGATAAGCATGGTCACAAGTCGTTCCACACTGTCAGTAGACTCGCTCTGCACGAAATCGTACTGAACTTGGCGTTCGTCCAGTGCTTTCTGGATTCGTTCTCGTTGCTTGTTGTTATGTCCTTTGGGACAATACAGTATGCCCCATCTGTCTTGTTGCATTGCTTCCCCCTAAGTTAGTATCTGTATAATAGCTTTTACTTTTTCTTCCATAGGCAGCAAGGCGTCTATCCAGTGAATGGTAAAACCTCGCCGTTCCATACCTCGGAACCAAGTCATCTGGCGCTTGGCAAACTGGTGAATGGCTATTTCCAGGCGTTGGAACATTTCATCGTAGGTGGTCTGTCCTGTCACGTATTCCGTCACGAACTTGTACTCCAGTCCGTAGTATATCAAATCTTCTGCAGGAATGCCTTCGTTCAGCAGGCTCCGCACTTCATCCACCATTCCTCCTTCCAGTCGGGCTTTTAGCCTATTGGTAATTTTCTGTCTGCGAGCCTCGCGATCGATATTAACGCCAATGATGACTGAGTCAACTGGCGGCAATTCACGACGTGGCACAGGATGTTGCAGATTATAGGTTTCAATCTCAATGGCACGGATGGCTCGCTGACACGAGTCCACATCCGTCTTGTTGTGCATGTTGGAACCGTTCTGCTGTTTCAGTTCGACCAGCATCTGTGTCAACTCGTCCAGTGCCTTGTCTTCCAGACGCTTCCGGAGTTCCGGATTCTGCGGAACAGGCGACAACTGGTAGCCCTTCAGCACAGCTTCTATATAGAGTCCTGTGCCTCCACACAAAATAGGAATCTTCCCCCTACCTATTATATTATTATAGGCATCGAAAAAATCCTGCTGATATTGGAATAGATTATACTTGGTGCCAGGCTCTGCAATGTCAATCAGATGGTAGGGAATATCTCCGTAGTCCTCCAGGTCCTTGCCCGTTCCTATGTCCATCCGGCGATATACCTGCCGCGAGTCAGCTGAGATAATCTCCCCGCCAATCTCTTTTGCCAACGAGGCAGCCAAAGGAGTCTTGCCGCTGGCTGTAGGACCAAGTATGGTAATCATCCGTTCCGACATGTTCTGGCGAGCAAGTCAAAAATATCGGTTACAACACGTCTTCGTTCCTCAGATAGTACATCATGCTCTCACGGACATCCAACTTGTATTTCAAGTCATGGAAATTATCTATTACCCAACGGCCATCCTCATACACCATATCTATTCTGGCAGGGGTGTACGATTCTGTACCATAGGCTACATAATTGACCGAAGCGGTCATGACGGAATCCATTGACAAACGAGATATCTCAAAATCGTCAAAGGTCACGACTCCAAGCTCACGAGTCATAGTCCAATACTCAATCTCGAAAAACAAGGTGGCCGTCTCTTCCTCTTTGCAACGCACTTTCATGAGCATCTTGTTCCAAGACTTCGAGCAGTAGGCTCTGTCAAAGATGTCGCCCATCGGGGCGCCACCGGTACTCAGAGTGTTATACCTCACCATGCTGAATATGCTTCTTGCACGCTCCAACACGATACCTTCCTCAATCGACCGCCTCATCTCAATATCTTGAGTACCGACCGATTGCACACTGTCCTGAACCAGGATTGTACTGGCATAGTTTCTTGCCACCTCTTCCTTGTTCTTCTGGCAGCTCATTAGTACAACGGGTATGACAAAGAGCCACCAACTTACCTTAAAAAATAATGAACGTTTCAATGGTTATGATATATAAAAATACGTATTTCGGCTGCAAAGGTAAACAAAAAAAACCGTCCGACAAAATCGGACGGCTTTTTTTTTATGCGTTTAATAATTATTTCAACTCTGCGAGGTACTTGATTGTACGAACCATCTGAGAAGTATAAGAGTTCTCATTGTCGTACCAAGCAACAACCTGTACCAGTGAGTTGCCGTCGCCAATCTTAGAAACCATAGTCTGGTTAGCGTCGAACAGAGAACCGAACTTCATACCGATGATGTCGCTAGAAACGAGCTTCTCCTCAGTGTAGCCGAATGACTCGTTCTGAGCAGCCTTCATAGCAGCGTTGATATCCTCAACAGTAACCTCACCCTTAACAACAGCGTGCAGGATGGTGGTAGAACCTGTAGGAGTCGGAACGCGCTGTGCAGCACCAATCAGTTTGCCGTTCAGCTCGGGGATAACCAGACCGATAGCCTTAGCAGCACCAGTAGAGTTAGGAACAATGTTCTGAGCACCGGCACGAGCACGCTGAACATCACCCTTGCGCTGAGGACCGTCCAGAATCATCTGGTCGCCAGTGTAAGCGTGTACAGTGGTCATGATACCGCTCTGGATAGGAGCGAAATCATTCAGAGCCTTGGTCATAGGAGCCAGACAGTTAGTGGTGCAAGAAGCTGCAGAAATAACGGTGTCGGCAGGAGTCAGAGTCTTGTGGTTTACATTGTAAACGATGGTGGGCAGGTCGTTGCCAGCAGGAGCAGAGATAACAACCTTCTTAGCACCAGCAGTCAGGTGAGCAGAAGCCTTCTCCTTAGAAGTATAGAAACCTGTGCACTCCAGAACAACGTCTACATCCAGCTTGCCCCAAGGCAGCTCAGCAGCGTTAGGAATAGCATAGATGGTGATCTTCTTGCCATCAACTACGATGAAGTCCTCACCAGCCTCAACAGTGTGCTTGTTCTCACCGAACTTGCCACAGAAACCACCCTGAGCGGTATCATACTTCAGCAGGTGAGCGAGCATCTTAGGACTTGTCAAGTCATTGATAGCTACAACTTCATAACCTTCAGCCTCGAACATCTGACGGAAAGCGAGGCGACCGATACGGCCAAAACCGTTAATTGCTACTTTTGTCATTTTTGCTTAATTATTAAATGGGTTATACCTAATATTGTCAATTTTTTCGCGTCTATTTGACACTTTTTCTTGATTTCGGATGCAAAGTTACAAAAAAATTCCTATATTTGCACGTGATTTCAGTCTTAATTAAGATTAAAGATTGATTATAAAACGATAAAAATGAGATAAATCAAGGCAGAATGGCCGAGATTGCTAAACGCAGATTGCAAATTAAACACTTATAAGTTAAACATTAAAAATTTAAAGATTATGGGATTTATCAGTGAATTCAAAGAGTTTGCCATGAAAGGCAACGTATTGGACATGGCAGTCGGTGTAATCATCGGCGGTGCATTCGGTAAGATTGTATCAAGTCTGGTTGACGACATCCTGATGCCTTGTGTAGGTATGATTACTGGCAATGTGGACTTTTCCTCACTGGCCTTCCAGATTGGCGAGGGCGAAGGAGCTGCCGTTCTGAAGTACGGACAGTTCATTCAGAACGTCGTAGACTTCCTCATTGTAGCATTCTGCATTTTCCTGATGCTGAAGGCCATCAACAAGCTGAACCGCAAGAAGGAAGTGCCCGCAGAGCCCGCTGCACCCGCAGGACCCACTCAGGAGGAACTGCTGGCCGAGATTCGCGACCTGCTGAAGACGAAGTAAGTCAAGAAATACACATTATTTATATTTAAGGTGGCCACAAATGATGGTCACCTTATATTTTTTATGTACCTTTGCGGCCAGTTATGGAAAAGACTTTAGATTTTAAACCAAAATTCTTTGCGGCCATACGGAATTACGACCGCAAGACCTTCATGGCCGACCTCATGGCCGGCGTCATTGTTGGCATCGTGGCACTCCCGTTGGCTATTGCCTTCGGCATTGCCAGCGGTGTAAGCCCAGAGAAGGGTATCATCACTGCTATCGTAGCAGGACTCATGATTTCACTTTTCGGAGGTTCGAAAGTGCAGATTGGTGGTCCTACGGGTGCCTTTATCGTCATTGTCTACGGCATTATCCAGCAGTACGGCATGCAGGGACTGACCGTTGCCACACTGATGGC
>CACWWZ010000073.1:0-8502 GCA_902764705.1 uncultured Prevotellaceae bacterium
ACTATGAGCCAAATTGTTATGAGAAAAACCATTTTGATGATTGCCGCATTCCTTTTTACAAGCGCGATTCTGGCAGCTTGTGGTGGACGCTCTGCATCTAGTTCTGATGACATTGATCCTCGCGACACAGTAACTGTACCAGAAGGTATCACAGGCGAGGACAGCATCGTCTACATCGAGAACGCTGTGTATAAAGACCATATCACAGTCAGCGATTTCCTTGATCTGGCAGAAGTCCATGAACTAGAAGATCGGCTCTTTCTCTACCACGACTCGATTGCCACGCTTCGCGATAAGGCTGCCATGCGACTGGCAAACCGTTTTATGCGTATGCACTATGTGGCGTTAAGCGGTGATGCCAACTCCAAGCTGCAATGGGTTATGGCCGTCAATGCCGTTCTCGACACGTTCCGCGTGGCTGTGCCGTCTATTCCTAAGGATTCTGCACTTAACGAAATCATACGTGTGGCTGATGAATACTCTTCAGAGACACAAAGCGAAATGAATTTCCAGTGTTACATTCGTTCCTCTGTTGATTATTACCGCACGATTGAGGCCTATCGCCAGTGGATTCAGGCCGTGCCGTCTGACATCAGGCTATTGGCACAAGAGGAATACGAGGCATGGCACGACCTTAATAGTGCTCGCTTCACTTTATGGGATGAGGTGTCGTACCGTCAGGAATGGTATAGCATGAAACCGATGGAAATCGAGGGCTATCGGGAGAACCTGTCAAGCAATCGTCGTGCCGAGTTGGAAGTGGAACGCGACATCATCCTAAGCGGTAAGCCATACCAGCAGAAAGGCAAGACCGTTACGGCCAAGGAATGGGAACAATGGATTGCCGATAGTTCTGTACCTGAGGACATTGATGATTTGAAGAAGATGGGTGATGCCGACCGCATACCCAGCGATAGCCTTGTCGCTGACCGCGTGAACACCTTGAAGTCTACATTCTCAAGATGGCTGAAAGCCCGACAGGCACTTGCTGCTGCACTTCCCAAGGAGCAGGGTGACGCATATGATTTCCTGACTGCGGACATCCATAGCCGCATGGTTGGCAAACTCGCAGACATCATTCCATACGAGAACTGGTAAAGTGAAAAATAAACATTATCAACTTTTGTTGAATGAAATAATAGGGAGCAACACCCGCTGTGGATGCTGCTCCCTGCTGTTTTATTCAAGATAGCCCTTAATTATGAGACCTCGATGGCCTTGGTGACCTTCTTCTTCGGCTCGGCCTTCGGCATGGTGACGGTTAGGTTTGTAGTCCCTCGCTAAGGGGCTGCCCTAAGCCAGGGATATAGTCAAGATGGCACCGATTATAAACTCGGTTAAACGATGCTGACAGTTTCTTAAACTCCATTAAACAATGGATGTCAGCAGAGAGTACAGGTAGCTGCCAAAGGATATGAGCAACCATATCATGAGGGCAATGAGCAGGAGAAGAACGAACAGGACGATGGCTGACTGCCAGGCTCGCTGATTTACCTGCTTGACAACCGCTTCGTCACCATCAACGAATCCCTGAATCATCTGCATGTTCTGGGTGTTGGCACGGTGGAAGATGTCTATGATGTCGCCTACAAAGAACGGTATCATGCCAAGCAGCACATCCCGCAGGGCATTATTCAATACGGCCAATGTCAGCGGCAAGCTTTTGATGACGCGGGACGAGAAATAGACGAACGGCACGACGCAGAGCAGGGCAATGGCATCGCCCCATCCGGGAATGACGCCTATGAGCGCATCCAGATAATAACGATCCATGTAGCGTGTCAGCCCTTCCATCGTCTGATAGGCCTTGTTGTCCATCAACCGCTGGCGTCGTTGCAGTCGCTTTTCCTCGTTCATCAAATGACTACAGCTGTCCCACTGGTAGCCACCATGAGCATCGAGCCATTGGCTCCGATGGTCTCGTAGTCGATGTCGATGCCCACTACGGCATTGGCTCCAAGAGCCTGGGCACGCTGCATCATCTCATGCATAGAAGAATCCTTGGCCTCGATAAGTACTTTCTCGTACGAACCGCTGCGTCCGCCGAAGAAGTCGGTGAGACCAGCCATGAAGTCTTTAAGTACATTGGCACCAATAATGACTTCGCCTGTCACCACGCCCTTGTATTCGCGAATGGGGTGACCTTCAATCTGTGGGGTTGTTGATAGTATCATAATCGTTCTCTTTAAAAGTTCTATATATTAGACGTGATTTGGAGGCAAAAAGTTGCAATAGCTCTATCTTCATTTGATTGGAATCTCATTTTTCTCTATACCTTTGGTACAGAGCCCAAGTTTCCTCTAGGCTCTCTGCCTCATTGCTGCCATCGAAGAAATCCACTTGCCGATCATCTTTGAAGGGAGACCAATTGCCGCAGATGATTCCGTCGCAGGCAATGATGGGTTGGAAGATACCGCTATTGTTGTGGGCACGGTGTCGATGTTCCGGTGGCAGCACGATGTCACGGGACTTATAGCCAATGAGATATTCGTCGTATGGTGGAATCAAGAGTAATTTGCCAGTCCTGAAGCCTCGTGTACGACAGTTATCCGTAAGATAGAAGTCTCTGCCTTTCCACGTTTCCTTGTGGATAGTGTCACCTAAGAGCGCAATACCCTTACGGCAGTCATTGATATTCATGCCAGACCACCAGACATAATCCTCCAGCGTTGCTGGTTGATGGCTCTGGAAGTATTTGCGGGTGAAACGCATCAAAGCATGCTCACGCATGCAGTCCGATTCTTTAGAGCCGCAGGCGCTGCGATCTATCTGAGCAGGTCGCGGACCTACCTTTTCTGTTGAAAGTGCATAGGTGGCTTTAGTGGGCAACAAGTCACCGCTACAGAGGGTACCGGAGAACTCTGCCATGCGGATATGGTATGACAGGCGATGGTCGTCCATCTGCATGTTGTTTTCTGCTAAGGCCTTAATAATATCTTCTTTAGTCGCACTTCCTAAATCGGCAGCCGTCTGGATTAAGATATCGCGGACTCGATAGAGTTCCTCGTCTGGAATCGAAATCTTATTGCTGTGCATCCATCCCTTTGTGGCAGCGATGGCCTTGGGAGCGCAAAGGTCTATCATCCACCAATAATCTTCCGCAGATACCAGTTGCCAAGTACCTCGCATCAGGTGCAGACGGATAATCTGTCCGCTGTCGTATGCCTCCTTGAAGGCTTTGTGCGACGGTTTCTTTGTACGCATCTCCACTGCCCAGCGCATCATGCGGTATTCCTGTGCCTGCATGGCGCCCATATGACTGACCACCTCAGTAGGAGTCTTAAACTGAGGCACTATCAACTGCTGATTGAGAAGTCGGATGGCTACTGGATTCATTTCTTTATGGTTTGTTCACCCCGTTTTGTCATTTCTTCTGCAAAGGCCTGTTCACCGTTCTCGCGGATGTAACGGATGCAGGCTGGTCGGTCGCTTCGGAAGACGAATGCGAAGAACTTTCCTATGAGGTTGTTATGAAGCCGACAATCCTTGACGTCCATCTCACACTCTGCACAAGTATGGAAGCCTTTTTCTATGCAACACTTGCGGATTTTGCACCTTTGAGGCCACTTGTTAAGGGGCCGGCCTAAGCCAGGGTTATCTGTATCTGGGGTGTTGCATCCTTGGCATTTGCCCATGCGGTTTTTCTTGCACGCTCCGCAGTAGAGTCCACAGGCGGCAATCTTTTTTGTGTCAACAGTTATTTCCTTCATTATTATTTCTTCTTTATTGGATATATGTTTGACGATGCAAAGGTACGTAATGTTGCGAGATTTACAAAATAGTTGGGATAAACTGCACAAATATGTGATGAGTGGTAGTATTTTCGTCTGTGTTGTGTTAAAGCGCATGTCCTCCTGACACCTTTATGACTTGTCCCGTAAGCATCTTCGCCTGCTCACTTGCCAAAAACAGGATGGTATCGGCAATATCCTGCGGTTGGATCAGTTTACCCATCGGGATAATCGGTATGACTTCTTTTGCGAAATCATCGTCAATCCATCCTGTCTGAGTCGGACCAGGAGCCACACAGTTCACGGTAATGCCGTACTTTGCGACTTCAAGGGCGATGCTGCGGGTGAGTGCTTCCAGAGTAGCTTTGCTCGCTCCGTAAGTAATTTGACCGGCAAAGACCTGTGCTGCATCTGTGGAAAGATTGATTATTCTGCCGTAATCGCCACGATGCTTAATGAATTCATGTGTCATCAGAATGCTTCCACGGACATTGACGGCAAAGGTATCATCGATTACCTGCTGCGTGATTTTCTCGATGGTATCAAGTCCATCCATGTCGCCGCCTGCCGCATTGTTGACAAGAATATCAATTCTTTCGTATCGTTCCAGAGCGGCCGAGTAGATGCCCCTTACGGCATCTTCATTGGAGATATCGCTCTCGATGATCAGGTAGTCTGCCCCCATTTCCTGAAGCTTGCTTTCTACGACATCTGCATTTCCCGCATTAGCCTGGAAATACCTGTCAGTTCCGTTCCTGTCAGTCTTAGTCACATCAAAGGGTCTTGGAATTCTCTTATAGACCAAGACCACCTTTGCCCCTTCGCGGGCGAATGCAAACGCTGTGGTTGCTCCAATGCCATGCGGGTTGTTCGCTCCCGTAATCAGGGCCACTCTGTCCTTTAATCCGTAATCAACCATGTCACTTATTTGTTTATGAAATATATGATGGCTATCTGAGCTAACAGAATCAGAGGTAGTCCATATTTGAACTTCTTGTGCATCGTCTTGTGGTGCCAGACTTGCATGCCCAGCAACGCTCCGATGCTTCCACCGATGACAGCAAGTATAAGCAAGGTGGCCTCTGATATGCGCCAGCTGCCTTGCTTGGCCTTCCACTTATCAATGCCATAGATCAGGAAGGTTATGATATTGATGACGATGAGGATATATATTATTGTTTGTGTCATTTCAAATATTCATCATCGCGTACCAGCACCTTCTCGATCTTTCCGACGTACATGGTATGGAAATCGCGCTGTGGATAGCTCTCATCAATGGTGTCCTGATAGAGGAATCCGCTCTCCTGAAGCTCTGAAGCATATAGCTTCTTGCAGACCAATACCAGTTTGGCCTCCTGGAAGTAGACGGAGTCGTTGGCATAGACAGGAGTGAGCCCAGTCTTGGCTATCTTATCCTCGTCATGTCCTGAAACGCTGCCCAGATAGGCCATCTGCTTCTTGAACGACTTATCCATGACGCAGAGCGTGAAATACGGCTCTTCATCCACGAACTTCTTGGTATATCTCGAAGGGCGCAAGTAGATTACTGCCGTTGGGTCGTTGTGTCCCCACAGGCATCCGAGGTGTCCCCATGAGGCCGTCATCGTGTTACAACCCGACTGCTCGTTACCAGCAGTCACTAGCATCCATTCACCACCAATCAGGTTGAACGGATTGAACTTCATTTCCTTATAGTTTATCTCTTTCATATTCTAATCAAGTTTATTACCAGTCATAATCCTCCACATAGCCGTCAAAGTGAACCTCTTCGTTCCAGCCAGCCTCACGGAAAAGGCTGCGCACTTCTTCCTGAACGGCAGGAGGCATGAGACGTGCTCCCCTGCGATACTCAAAATAATAGGTGCGACAATGTTTGCCGATGAGTCTTTGGCGCACAAACGGCTCCACCTTGCGAGGCATGTCGGCATTGAAGATGTTCTTCATGCCCTTCGCAAACTTCACCTTCTCCGAGTTGCGGAATAGCTGACATTGTTCCGTTGCCACATCCTGATAGTGTGGATTCACGCAATGATACGTACTTCTGGTTTCAGGCATCTGCTGACCCACCAAAAAGCGCAGACAGCGCTCTTTCAAAGGACATTGCTCTGAAAAACAAACTGTGTAACCGTCCTTGGCTTTCGCTCTGAATATCTCTTGTTCTGTCATAATCGTTTTAATATCTGACCGCAAAATTACAAATAAACGAGCAAACCGCCAAAGGAATACGAGGAAAGTTTTGGTACGTCGTTAGCGCACTCTCAGTACGTAGGGAGCGTACTGGCAGTACGTCCCGTACGTACTATAACCGCCAAACTAACGTTATTTCTCAAGCCGCAATTAAAGGTAAATCCGTATACAAAAACAGTAATCGTATACGATATTACTTCAGTATGCGATTACATGTTGATTATAGCCTTAATTACATCTACAGATTCTTTATTTCTCCAAATGATTTTTTATGACGTTTGCCATTGATCCGAGCATTTCGTTAGGAATTGCTCCACTTAGTTGGCGTGTATGAATGACAAGACGGTTACCGTCTGTCTTCTTGTTTCGATGCACCCAAAACTTGAACGAATTGTCTTTTTTGGTTTTTGTTTCATACTCCTTTATGAATTCAACATGGAAAGTGTCATCAATCTGTCTGTTGTCGCCATGATTGATAATATAATCGCCACAAGCAAGAATCACCACGGGGAAATCTTGAATGAAAGCAGATTCTTCAAAAAGTCTGCGTCGTTGTGCTAATTTTGTATCGAATAAATCTCTATTGTTAGATTTGATAGCTTTACGCTTACTAACCCAGTTATTCATTTCTGTTGTGAAGACATCCTTTTCGAAGTTGAGTTCTGGTTCGTATTTCGGATGTCCGTATCGAATATAGTCTATCAGTTTCTGATATACTTTCCACGTGTGATTACCTTTGAAATCTGCCCTACGGTGATTGGTGTGACAGTATCGGCCTTCATCTTTGTTCTTTAAGCCCTCTTGAACATTTTTTATATTATCCAGAATTTCTTTATTCGGATCGTCCGCATAAATCGCAGGTTCCATCCCCACGATGAGGATGTTCGATTTGGGATTCCCTTGTCCTATTATCTGCTTCTCTCCATATTTCATACTATCGCAGACACGAACAAATTCTTCGAATGCCCGCATTCTTTCTGTTTCGTTCATCATACTTTATTGTTTAATGAGTTTGACAATATCTCCTAATTGTAACTCCGACTTAACGCTTTCTAAAGAAATACAGCCGAGAAAAGCATGTTGCCCGATCTTCTTGATACTTGGAGGCAAAGCAATACTTTTCAGGTTTTTGAAACGATAGAAAGCAAAAGGCGGAATGGACGTCACACCCGTGAAATACTCAAATTCGTCAAAGTGCTCAAGAGTAGCATCGGGCAGCGTGTTCCAGATGCCGAACGTGTAAGGCCTATGGATTTCTTGGTCGTCGGAGAAACGGAAAACATTTCCCGAGGCATCTATAATTTCTTCTGCATCGAACATGTTGATATCATCATATTCAATGGTGAAGAATGCTGAATAATTGCCGTTACCAGCATCAACCAGCATCTCTTCGTCACCTTTAGCAGGAACAAAGGCAACGAAAAGTTTCTGAAATCGCAATTCTGTTACCCGACTGGCATCCTCAGCTGTCAGTTTCTTTGCAAATGGCTTTATCCATTTTTCCCGCCTTGCGATTTTCATCAGCACAGGGTTAGTCTTATTTGTGGCAATAATTTTCTGCTCGTTATTTACTTCCTTTTCTTTCATGATTGTAATATTTTTGTTTGCGTCGCAAATATAAACATTTTTTTCGAGAATAAGTTGAATTTACGGAAAAAAGTTATAAATCTGCGCCAGATATGGCTGCGGATTGCAGAATTATCGCTATCTTTGCACCCAAGTATTGGGCATTATTTGATATGGATATAGCAAAGGCATTTGAAGTGGCGTTCAACCGCAAGATTGAGAAGAATTGGGAGAAGATCTACGTCGTGGTGGATATTCACGACACCATCTTGCGTGCATGTTACGAGAATGAGGAGACCTACGACTACTATCCTTATTCAAGGGAGGCCCTACAACTGATGACCGCTCGCGAAGACATTTGCCTGATTCTTTGGAGCGGATGCTACGATGAGAAAATGGCCGAGTATAGGGCGCATTTTGCAGAAGAGGGTATCCACTTTGATTATGCCAACGAGAATCCTGAAGTGGGCAACACGAGTTTCCAGAACTTCGAAGTAAAGCTCTATTTCAATGTGGGGATAGATGACAAGTTCGGCTTCGAGCCAGAAACGGACTGGGTTAAGGTGATAGAGGTCTTAGGGAGATTCGGTGCTATTCCTTAATAAAATGTGGAAAATCCGGCTCACCAAGAGTTGGCTCGTAGGCAAAGCCCTCGTAGCTGAAAGCACAAAGATCTTCCGGCTTGTCGATTCGGTTCTCGATGATGAATCGCGTCATGGCTCCCCGGCAGGTCTTTGCCCATACGGCCTGAATCTTCAGGTCACTCCCTTTGCGGACATAGAATAGAGGCTGAATGATGCGAACCTCCTTACGGACACGCTGCCAATCAAATAGGTGCTGGTATTCCTCTGTGGCAAGGTGAATCAGGATGCCGTCATTCGCTTTCACTGCATCAATCAGGACATCCGTCAGGCGGCTTTTCCAGAAACCGAACATATTCTTTCCCCCTCCGCTTGGTAGTTCCACATGTCCCTCCATCCGATAAGGCAGAATACCATCCAAAGGACGAAGTAAGCCG
>CACWWZ010000073.1:8530-11842 GCA_902764705.1 uncultured Prevotellaceae bacterium
CAAAGGACGAAGTAAGCCGTAGAGAAATGAGGTAATCCATAACTTCCCTTGGGAATAGTTGAAGTCATCCACGTTCAGCGTCTCAGCCTTCAGGTGCTTATACGCCTGACCATGATAGGCAAGGATAGCTGGCAGCTTTGGCTTTTCATCGAAGCGCTCGGCTCTGTCGCTTGGCTTGTCCAAGAACCTGTCATGCATGATTTTTGCGGAAGCGAGTATTATCTGCATTACCTTAACATAATTTATCAGACGCTATTATTTATCCATGTCATTCTAATGTGGGGAATGCCGTCAAGCATAAAAGTATCTGATGATTGCTTGAATCCGACGCTTTCATAAAAGCCTTTGGCATATTCCTGTGCCTCAACATCTATTTGCTTTGCATCGAAGTGCTCCTTCGCTGCTTCAATGGCATGAAGCATCATCTGCTTGCCATAACCTTTGCCTCGCTCAGTAGTTATTACTCTGCCTATTGAGACTTCCTGCATGTGGGTACCTGCAGGACATACACGAGCCAAAGCAACCACCTTGTCTGCTATTGTTAGCCACAGGTGTATGGACTTTTGATCATCGCCATCTAAGTCCTGATAGACACAGTTCTGCTCAACAACAAAGACCTCACTACGCACTCTCAATAATTCATACAGTTCATCCACTGTCAATTCCTGGAATGATTTCTGATGAAATACAGGCTTATAAATTATATTAATCATCTTCTACTTCACAATGCAGGAATCCCATTTCCTTGGCCATCTCCTGATTCAGCAGGAAATAGATGGCCTCGCCCTCATTACAGAGTTCGCCCTTCGAGTTGGTAATCTCCGCGTTGATATATACCAGATTTCGCCAAGGGTTTTTTATCTTCTTCATATCATCTATGTCCTTAATTGTTATTACTTATGGATTCATTTTATGCTCATCATTCTCCCAACCTGATGACGCTGCGGTCTTCCTCCTGTTTCTTCGTGCCGCCAAGTGGCTTGTAGGAGTGGAAATTCCAGGTGAGACCGAGCCAGAGGACGCGGCTACGGTTGCGGCTGGTATTGGTGAGGGTATAGACGGGATTGTCGGACGAGATGTCCCAGCGACGGGTGTTGAACACGTCGGTGACGAGGGCTGAGAGGGTCAGCGACGTCTTGGGCAGTTGCTGGCGGATGCCGACGTTGCAGTAGTGGATGGTTTTGGTGGTGAACTGCGGGAAGTACTGCGGCGTGGTGATGAAGTACTGCGCCTGAACGGTCATCCCCCGCAGCGGCATGATGTTCAGGGTGGCGCTGGTGTTGGTGGTCCAGCCCTGATTACGGATGGCTGTATCGTGCCAGTCGGCTCGCGAATGGGTATAGAAGATGTTTGAGCCGAGGTCGATGCCGAGCCATCGCAGGGCGCTCCATCGGATGTTGTGCTCGATGCCGGTCTTCAGGTCCATGTCGCCGTTGATGTAGGTCATCACGAGGGTCGGGGATTGCAAATCCCCTCCAACAGTATACGGGGATTGCAAATCCCCTTGAACGTAGGCAATCTGGTTGATGTAGTCCTGCGTGTAGTTGAGATAGGCGTTGCCGCTCACCTTCAGCGTCTGGCCGGTATAGGTGTAGCCGAGGTCGAGCTTGTTGGCTTTTTCGGGCTTCAGATGCACGTTGCCGGTCTCGTAGGTCTGGTTGTCGATGAGGTTGATGTAGGGATTGAGCTGCGGATAGGTGGGGCGCGAGATTCTGCGCGACAGACCGAGCGACAGCTGCCAGGACTCGCTGACGCGATAGTTCAGCACGAGGTTGGGAGCCACGAAATAGCAGTCGCTGGCCTCGTCCAGCTGGTCCTTGTCGCTTTGCAGCGTCACGCGGCTGTACTCCAGTCGCAATCCGGCTTTCATCGTCAACTGTCCGTTGAGTTTCGACGAGTACATAGCGTAGGCGGCAGGGATATACTCACGGTGGCGCAGGTCGTTGCTCAGGGGTACTGACAACTGCCACGCGTCCGTTGCCGCGTCGTACTCGTACATCTTGTGGTCGATGTCGTTCTGGCGGTAGGTCATCTTCACGCCCGTCTCCAGTTTTCCGCGACCCATCGGAGCCATGTAGTCGAGCTGCAGGGCAGCGATGCGTGGATGGCCGCCCGACTCAGAACGCTGTACCATCTCAAAGGCACTTGCCGTCTGCTCATAATAATACGAAGGTCGATGCCCGTTAATGGCCGACAGCGACGCCATGACGCTCACCTCGCGACGGCCCGGCTCGAAGATATGCCTGTAGCCCAGCGATCCCTCCACCATCTCGCGGTTGAAGGTGATGTCGGTCTGGCGCACTTTCTCGCTTGTCGCGCCCGCAATCCCGTAGTGGTTGTGCATGGTCTGCAGATTGTTCATCCTCGGAAATCCCGCCTTTACGTCCAGCGTCAGCACGTCCTGCTTCGTCGCCTTGTAGCTCACGTTCAGGCCGATGTTCTGTCCCGTGGTCTTCTTCGCCGCGTCAATCAGCTGGTCCAAGCTACTTCCCGTCTGCACGATGCGTCGGTGTAGCTCGCTCTCCACGTGGTCGCGCTCCCATTTCCCGTTGTAGTTCATGCGCACGCCCCAGCGACCGAAGTTGTAGCTCATGGCCACGTTGCCGTTCATAAAATTGCTGATGCCGTAGTTGGCCGAAGCCATCGCCGTGAAAGCCTCGGGCGTCTGCTTCTTCGACACAATGCTGATGATGCCGCCCGACCCCTCCGCGTCGTACTTCGCGTCAGGGGTGGTCACGATGTCGATGCTCTGCACGTTAGCGGCAGGGATGCTCCCCAGACCGTCGAGCGTCGTCGGCACGCCGTCCACGAGGATGAGCACATTGCCGTTGCCGCGTATCGACACCTGACCGCTGCCGTCGATGGTCACAGCCGACGAACTCCTGAGCACTTCGAGCACCGACCCCGTAGCGCTGCTCATCGTCGCACTCGGGTTGATGCGTGTCCGTTCCGCCGTCACGCTCTTCGTCCCCGCCTTGCCCGTCACCACCACGTTCTTCAGGTTGATCACCGTGCTGTCCATCTGCCCATGTGCCGCCACAGCCATCATTAGCAAGAGTATTATCCAGTATCGTCGTATCATTTGCCGAACGAAGGGATATGATACACAGGTTTCTCTTCGTGATGGTCACAGTCGTGATGATCGCAGGATTCAAGCGAATCTTTCAGCTCACCGTTAAGATAAGCCTTCAGTATATCATCAACTTTGCCCAGGCATCCTCTGATAACTGCGATGCCGTGAGCCGAAAGCTTGTTGTAGGCTCCCATGCCCATGTTGCCAGCCAGCATGAGGGTGATGCCCATCTCCTGCAT
>CACWWZ010000074.1 GCA_902764705.1 uncultured Prevotellaceae bacterium
TCACGCTGCAAAGATAAGCATATATTTTGATATATCCAAATATTTCGAAGAATATTTGCATAAATCAAGGTTTTATCCCCTACTTCCTCCCATTCTGCATAATCCTGTACCTTGTGGAAAGGCTACGGGTAGGCGAACACAGTTCGGGCGCTCCAGCTCTGCTGGCTTGCTACCGGAGGGACGCAAGAATGCGGATGGCCTCTTGGGTGATGCCCATGATGCGGCGCACGGCCTTATCGTCCATGCCCATTTCGTAGAGGATGAGGAAGGAGGTGTTGAGAACAATCTTTTAATAATCCGTAAAAGTCGCGGCACAAGGTGTAACATTTGCGTGTAATTGTGTACTTTTGTTGATGAAGGGATCGACAAAAGTACTTTTTTATGCCCTTTTTTGAAAAAAGTTTGGTCTAGAGGTTATCTTTTACGCCCCCTTTCCTGTCTATAAGAATAGAATGAAGAAAGAAAAGATAGAAATATTGTTCCGACAGCACTACGGCCCAATGATACGGTTGGCAAAGCGGATGCTCTACGACGACGAGGAATCGCGCGACGTGGTGAGTGAGGTGTTTGCCACGCTGATAAAGACTAACATCCTACCAAAGAACATGGAGGGTTATTTGATGGCAAGTGTCAGGAACCGATGCCTGAATCTGCTGGAACACAAGGATGTGAGAGCCAAGTTCGAGCAAGCCTATACACTGGAGATGAAGCAGAACATGGTGACAGACGATGACACGATCTCCTATACGTCTGTTGAACAATGGTATCAGCAGATGATGGCCTACGCCAAGAAGCATCTGATAGGACAGACCTTAATGGTGTTCCGCATGAGGCATATCGACGGTATGAAGTATCAGGAGATAGCCGACCAACTGGGCATCAGCCGCGTGATGGTCTATAAACATCTGACCAAAGCCATGAATACAATCAGGGAGTATAACAATCAAAAGAAATAAAACTATGGAGAGAGACGAGAAAATCCAGTTGTTATTAGACATGCAGGAGCATCCTGAACAGTTCTCAGAGCAGGCATTGCAGACGATGCTTGACGACCCCGAAGTGCGTGAACTGATGGAAGCCACTGCACAGTTGAAACAAGCCATGATGTCTGATAAAAACAATGTGAACGATGTAGATGCCGAATGGCAGCGTTTCGCACAGACTCATCTGACAGAGCAGAAGCAGGAGCGCAGTTGGTTGAAGATTGCAGCTACATTTATCGGCATACTGATGATGTCGGGTATCGCCTTTGCCGCTATCCATATCATACACCATGTATCCAATGCTGGAGGAGAGCCGCAAAAACCAATCCGAGAAACAACAATTGCTAATCCGCACCAACTGCCAGAAGACACCTTAAAAACAGACTCAATACCTCCCAAGGTGGTACGTTACGACGAGGCCACGCTCGAACAAATACTTACCGACATGGCTGACTATTACGGGCTAACGCTGAATTGGAAGAGCGAGGAAGCCAAGACGCTTCGTTTGTTCTACATCTGGAACAAGCAGCAGTCGGCTGTAGAAGCCATAAGAAGTATGAATTCCTTCGAGCGCATCCGTCTGGAACTAAGCGATAGCATCCTGACAGCAGATTTACAAACCAGTAGTCCCAAACAATGACCATGAGAAGATTAACTTTCATCTGTGCGCTCAGCCTTGTGACTACATTGGCTTTGGCTCAGCGTATTACCCGACGCTATGATAACGTGTCAATGTCGAAGGCCTTGATGGAACTCAACGACCTGCAACATGAGTACACCGTCAACTTCATCTATGACGAACTGGAGGATTTCAAGGTCATGACAGATATCAGGCATGAGAAACTGACTGATGCCATTTTACAGATTGTCGGTTTTTATCCCATTCGAGTTGTCAAAAGCGGTGAGCATGAAATTTTTGTAGAGTGTACGCATAAGACAGACCGCCACCTGACGGGTACTATCATTGATGAACAGGGCGAACCTGTGGCATACGCTAACGTAGCAATCCTCAATCCTTCCGACTCCACTCTTCTCAGTGGCGGAGTCAGCAACGAAAGCGGCTACTTCGCTGTTCCATACGAACAAGAAAGTGTTCTTGCCCGCATTTCCTACGTCGGTTACAAGACCGTCTATCGGCACTGCAATCAGCCTAATGTGGGTACAATACGAATGCAGCCTGACAACTATACACTGAATGGTGTGGTCGTACAGGGTGAACGTCCAAAGGTAGTGCTACAGGGCAATTCGCTGATGATGAATGTAGAGGGCACCGTGATGGAACGACTCGGTACGGCAGAGGATGTACTTACACGTGTCCCGATGATTGCAAAACGGGGCGAGGGCTTCGAAATCTTAGGCAAGGGCACACCGCTCATCTATCTGAACAACCGCAAACTGACCGACCTGCAAGAACTGAGGAACGTCCAGTCGGACATGATTCGCAGCGTGGAGGTCATCCAGAATCCAGGTGCTCGCTATGATGCTTCTGTAAATGCTGTCATCATTATCCGCACCAAACGTGCAGCAGGTGAAGGTCTGGGTGTGGAATTGTCATCATGGTCTCGCTGTGGGCGCGGCTATGCCAATAATGAGAGAATCAATCTGACTTATCGAACGGGTGGACTGGAACTTTTCGCTAACCTCTTTGGAGCATATAACAGGCGGAAAAGCAATGGCGAGTTCGAACAGACCATCTTTGCTGATACACTGTGGGTGATTAACAATAAGCAGAAGAATAATGTTCGCAATCCCTTCTTAGAAGGGCGCTTCGGCTTCAACTACCAGATCAATGATAGCCACTCTTTCGGCGGATTCTACCAGAGTACCTACGACTATGTGAAGACTAGTAGTGAGTATGATGATGACTTACAAGCCGACGGAGTGCCATACGACCACTTGCAGAACAACAGCGTCCGGCGTGACAAGAACGCGCCCACACATCAGGTCAATCTTTACTACACAGGAAAAGTGGGCCAACTCAGTATCGATTTTAACGCCGACTATACCTCCCGTAAGCAGCAGAGTTGCAATCAGCAGCAGGAACTCAGTACCGAGTACGAAGACCGTGATGTGAATACCGAGAGTCAGACACGCAGTAAGATGTTTGCTGAAAAACTATTCGTTACACATCCGCTATGGAAAGGTCTGATAGAAGTCGGCGAGGAATATACCAATACGCGCTGGCGCAGCAGATTCGACAACCCCGAGGGATACATTGCCAACAGCAACAATGAGCAGCACGAAAGCAACATTGCGCCCTTCATGGAACTGCGCCAGCGTTTGGGACGCTTCCAATTGTCCGCTGGTCTGCGCTACGAGCATGTGGAATCTGAATATTATGTCAATGGTATTCGTCGTGACGATCAATGCCGTACCTACGATGACTTTTTTCCGTCCTTTTCAGTTTCTACGTCAGCCAAGAATCTGCAACTATCTTTCAGTTACGCCAAGCGGACAACACGTCCTTCATATTGGCAGTTGAGTAGCGATGTCACCTATGAGAATCGCTTGAACCGGCAGACGGGCAATCCCTATCTGAAACCCGTCAAGTACCACAACCTGAACGCAATGGTGATGTGGAAGTGGCTCTATCTGATGACCAACTTCTCCCATTGTGTTGATCCTATTCTTTATACGGCGGGCAGTCTGGAAGAGGATTCAAAGGTGAATTTTGTGACCTACCTGAACTATGATCATGCCGACTGGCTCATTGTTACTTTGGGCGCACAAAAGAACGTCAAATTAAACGACATGATAACATGGACGCCACAATACAACGTGTCGTTGATGAAACCTTGGTTCAAGTCACTGTTTAATGGTCAAGAGATGAGCTTCAGCCATCCGATGCTGAACCTGCAATTAGGCAACATCGTGTCACTGCCTCACGACTGGCTGCTACAGGCCGACTTCAATATGCACACTCACGGCAATACAGGCTCAAACATTTGGGTTGACTGCACTAATCCAATGCTCTCGCTCAGCGTCAGCAAAGACTTCTTCCAGCGCCGTCTCAACGTCAAATTGACAGGCAACGACCTCTTCAATGGAGGCATCAACCATGTCATGCTTTACAGCAATAGGATGATGTACCGTAAGATGGAGGACAACGATTCCCGTTGCATCCAACTCTCCCTGCGTTACCGCTTCAATGTCACCCCGTCGAAGTACAAGGGAACTGGTGCCGGAAATTCTGAGAAGAACAGACTTTGAATCTGACGAGGTGTTCCTGTGGCAATAAAACTTTACCTGCTTCATCATTATAAGGAAAGGAAATAACCATGGGACACCTCCACATATATTTTTTTCGAAAAAAATTATTTCTCCCTTCCTTTGATTCGTGAGCGGACGACGCGGACGGTGCTTTCGGTGATGCCGAGGGCGCGGGCTATCTGGTCGTCGGTGTTGTGCAGTTCGTCCTGGAGGATGAGGAAGGCCACCTGCTTCGGTGTCAGGGCGTGGTAGCGCTGTTCCCACTGATACCACTGCATGGGGCGCAGCAGTGCATAGAACTCCACCAGACACTGCAGGTCCTTGCCCGAGGCCTGACTGATGCCCTCGCCCTGGCGCAGCCGGTCGTAGAGTTTCGTTCCCACATGCAGGCGTGCCGACAACTGTTCCTGCCGCTCGGCTACCTGCCGTTTCAGTTCCTCTATCTGACGGCTGTTCTGCGTGCCCGCAGCCTCTATCCGTGCTATTTCCTGCTTCTGAGCCGCTATCTGGCGCACGTTCGCGTCGATGATGCTGCCGAATGTGCACATCTTCCTGCGATGCCACCACCAGCCGACTGCGACCACAGCCACCGCCACCACCACACCCCACAGCAGCCAACGGCTCTTCCTGTCGGATGCCTCTCTCATCTGCTGTTCGTCGAACTTCATCTGCCAGTCGGCCATCTGGCTTGCCTTGTTGACCGATGCCAGCGAGTCGGCGAATTCCTTGCTCCGCCGCTGCATGGCGTAGGCCTGACTGCTGTCCCCCATCTGGCTATAGAGTTCAGCCAGCAGGTCGAGCGACTGCTTATGCACAAAAGGATCAGCAGCCCCTAATGCCTTCTTTGCACAACTCACGGCCTCCTCATACTTGCCCTGTTTCTGTCGGATACACGCCAGGGTGACGTATGCACGCCCACGGTAGGAGTGTTTCAGCCCCCCTTCTTTCAGATATTGCTCAGCCTTCTCCACGTCCCCCGCCGCCTGGTACATCTCTGCCACACCGTCCATCAACTCGCTTTGCGTCAGCGAGTCCAAGGCGTCTATCCAGTCCAGGCTCTGCAGCATATAGACGCGTGCGCTGTCCATCTCCTCCATATTGGCAAAGCCCGATGCAACCATCATATAACTGCGGGCCACCATCACACTGTCGTTCATTTTCTTGCTGCTGTCCAACAGTTTCTTCGAGTATTTCAGTAACTGCGGCGAATTGCTGCTCCTGTAGTTGGCGTATGCCAGTTGGTTGTATATCTTGTTCCGCAGCAGTTCGTCGTCCAAGGTTTCGGCCAGTGTCTCAGCCCTCTTCAGGTCTTGGATGGCCTCGGGGATATTTTTCAAGGCGTATTTCACCATCCCCCGATAGTGATAGGCCATCGCCTGGTGCCACTTGTCGCCGTGCTGGTCGTAGTACCTGACGCTTGCCGCGATCATCGAGTCGCTGGTAATCTGCTCGTGGCGCGTCTTGATATCCACCATCGTCATCAGCAGACCGTACTCCGCCCGTTCCTCTTCCGTCAGCGATGCCACGTCCATCTTTCCCAATATCACCAATGCCGAGTCGGGGCGGCTCTCCACTACGTCGAATGCCTGACGCAACAACTCTGCCGACGGACTTCCCCCGCAGGCCACCAGTGCCACCATCCCTGCCAACGCTATCAATATCTTCTTCATCGTTCTTATATGATTTGTGTGTGCAAAATTACACAAAATATCGCATAAAACCCTCCACAGTCTGTTAAATCTCGCTATTTCCGTGTTTCATTTTGCCACTTTTTTCATCCGCCAAATCTTCCGAAACCCCGATGCGCAAAGGATTTTCTTTGAAATCAGACTGAAACAAGCCCTTGCAGATTCCCGCAGATTTCTTTGCTCAATTCAGAAACTCAGAATAACTTTGCACACTAGTGAGTCAAATTTCATAAGGCTCTCTCGTTTTGAATATGGTAGTTCCCGTCGTGAAGACGGGGACTGCTTTTGAAAAGAAATACTATATACAATTAAAAATAAAATATTATGAAGAAGAAAATCATCATCACCGCACTGCTCGCATTTGTCGCTATACTGATGGTGCTGCCATTAAGGGCGAGAGCCCAAACAAAGGCCGACTCATTGCGTGCCGACAGTATTTACAAGTCAATGGAACTACAAGGCGTAGAGATTGTCAAACAGAAGTCGCTCGTGAAGTCGGATATCGACAAGATCACCTATGACATCGAGAATGATCCGGACTCGAAGTCAAACACGGTGATAGAGATGTTGCGTAAGGTGCCGATGGTAACGGTGGATGGTGAGGACAACATTCAGGTGAACGGTTCCAGTTCGTTTAAGGTGTATGTAAACAATAAGCCCAACCAGATGATGTCGAACAATCCAAAGGAAGTGCTGAAGAGCATGCCCGCCACCAGCATCAAGAAGATTGAGGTCATCACCAATCCTGGACCGAAATATGATGCTGAGGGTGTAGGGGGGATCCTGAACATCATCACCTACGGACAACGTATCGAAGGCTATACCGCCACCTTTAGCGGAAACGTCAGCAACCGTAGTGCCGGCGGCAGCACTTACGCTACCGTCAAAAGTGGTAAACTGATGATGAGTGGGCGTTATAGTTACAACTACTACAACTCTCCTCGCAGTTACTCTGGCAGTAGCCGGAAGACCATCGGCAACATCACTGATTCATCGTCTGACCTCGAAAACGAAAGCACATCCAAGGGCCACGGACATTCACAGTTCGGCTCCTTCGAGGCGAGTTATGAGATTGATACACTCCGACTGCTCACTGCTTCGTTTGATCTCTATGGCGGCGGTAACAAGAATAACGGTGACGGCACAACCCTTGCCACTTCTCCCCTTACGCAGACACCGCTTTACAGATATACCACCGACCGCCATTCCAATAGTAACTATGGTTACATCGACGGTGGTATCGACTATCAGCGCAGCTTCTCTGTCCCGGAACGCCTGCTGACATTTTCGTATAAGATTGAGCATGAGCCTGATAAGAGCGAATCCAACACCGACTACCTTGACATGCAGGCTGCCGATGGTTGGGAGAATTTTCTGCAGCGCTTGAAGAATCAGTATAACGACGGCAGCGAGCAAATGATGGAACATACCTTCCAGATAGACTATACCACGCCCTTCGCTAAGATTCACACCTTAGAAACAGGCTTGAAGTACATCCTGCGCAACAACTCCTCGGAGAATGACCGCTACGAGGAAGACATCTTCGACCAAGACCATTCGTCGCACTATAAGCATCGCAACGACATCTTTGCTGCCTATCTGGGGTATGGTTTGAAACTGGAAAAGTTGTCAGCTCGTCTGGGTCTGCGCTACGAACATACTTTGCAGGATGTAGAATACAAACTGGGACGTGGAGACGACTTCAGAAAGCACTTCAACGACTTTGTGCCCTCTGCCAGCATTGGCTATAAACTGACACAAACATCGAACCTGCGCTTAGGCTTTGACATGCGCATCTACCGCCCAGGTATCTGGTATCTCAATCCTTATCTCGATGACTCTACGCCTACCAATATCTCTCAGGGTAATTCTCATCTTGAAAGTGAGAAGAGTCATTCGTTTAACCTCAGTTATAGCAACTTCACGCCGAAGTTCAATATCAACCTCTCCCTGCGCTACGGATTCACCAACAACAGCATTGAGAACGTCGTGAGGATGATGCCCGATACGCAGATTCCAGGTCTGAAGAACCCGACAGGAAAGGACGTGCTCTATACCACCTACGAGAACATCGGGCGCAGTCAGAGCATTAACCTGAATACATACATCAACTGGAATGCCACTAAGAACACACGAATCTACGTTAACGGCCGACTCTCTTATATAGATATGGATGATGGCGGCAGCCTCTCCAATCACGGTTGGAGCCTCTTTACCTATGGCGGTGCACAGCAAACGCTTCCCAAGGACTGGCGACTCTCTTTTAACTTCTATGGCATAACCCCAAATATCAACCTGCAAGGACGTGGCAGCAGTTATAGCAATTACAGCATGAGTATTCAGAAATCGTGGATGAAAGACCGCCTTAACCTGACCCGCCTTAACCTGACGCTCTCTGCCTCGAATTTCCTGAAGAAATACAAGCGATACAACTACACTACTGAGGATACCTTCTTCCATGCAGACAGTTGGTCGAAGTATGTTAACCAATCCTTCTCCCTCAGCATCAGTTACCGCATCGGAGAACTCAAGGCCAGCGTCAAGAAAGCCGAGCGCAGCATCAGCAACGATGATGTCAAGGGTGGCGGTAGTGGTGAAAGTAGCGGAAGTTCGGAATAAGTATTCATAGATAATCTATCATCGTCAATATGAACAAAACCATCATCACCGTACTGCTCGCCCTCGTCACATTGGCGGGACAGGCGCAAGTAAAATGCCACGTCGAAGGTACATTGGAGACCGACGCATGGGGCGACGAAATCATCATTTGCGAGGCAGGGACTGACCTGCGCGTGGTGGACGAGCCGCGCTTTCATGTGAAAGCCAAGGACGGACACTTTACCTACGACATCGAGACCGACTTTCCAAGGCTCTATGATGTGTTCTTCCTGAAACAATACGAAACGGGCAGATGGTTCGTGGGCAAGTTCCTTGCCGAGAATTGCAATGTGAACGTCACGATGTTTGCTGACAAGAAGCCACGCTTCACGACCAATGGTGACGAAGGCCGTAAACACGCCGCGAAGGACAGCATTGAGGATGTGCGTTTCTGGACCCCTGTTCACGAAATCGATGACCAGTTGGAAAACCCTGACCGCAGGGCAGAGTTCTTTAAGGCGGACTTCATTTCGGCCATTAATGAGGCGAAGACGTGGAATGTGGACAGTCTGCCACAGGCATACGTCGATTCCGTCCGTCAAATCATAAACCACTATATGCAGAACAGGAACGAAATGTACACGACGAAGGGCTGGCAACTGAAGCAACAGCGCGACAGCATCACCGATGGACTTAGGCCGTTCCGCCTCGCCTATGCCAAAGAGCACCCCATGCTTTGGACGCTCTACGATGTGCTTGACGCCATTCAAACCCTCAAACATGCAGACGACTATGTGAACTTCGACCCATCGGAGTGGGAGCCTTACCTGACGCTCTATCACGACAAGTTCATCAATTTATATCCCAGTCACCCCATTCACGACCAGATAGCCACCGCTGAGACGGCCTACCGCCTACAGCCAGGCAAGCCCTACATCGACTACACGGTTCGCAATACTGATGGACAACTCGTTCCTATTTCCACCCTCACGAAAGGCAAGGTCGCCCTTATCGACCTCTGGGCATCGTGGTGTGGCCCCTGCCGTCGCCACAGCATCGCCATGATTCCCGTCTATGAGAAATACAAGGACAAAGGCTTTACCGTCATAGCCATCGCCCGTGAACGTAATCGCCAAGCGATGGAAAATGCTGCGAAAAAGGACGGCTACCCGTGGCCGAGCCTGTTGGAACTGAACGATGAAAATCAGGTGTGGCGCAAAAACGGAGCCGGCAATGCCGGTGGTGCTATGTACCTCATCGACCGCGACGGCACCATCCTCTCCACCTCCACCGATGCCGAGGAATTGGAGCCACTCATTAAGAAAGCACTAAACATCGAATAGAAAATGAAAAAGCTAAATCTAATTCTTATGGCGTTATGCCTGAATGTGTTGGCTGTTCCAGCACAACAAGTGTCCTCTGTAGATAACAATTTTCGTCTAAACATTCATGTTTCAGAAGGCGTCGGCGATTCGGGCTATCTAATACATGTGTTTAATCATGACGGTAAACCATTGGATAGGCTTGCCAACCTTCCCGTCGAAGAAAAAGAATGTTCTTTCACCACCTATCTTGATGATGTATATTTGGCCGATGTTGTAGCCACGTCCCCCAATGATTCAGCCTGGATCCACATACGTTTCCCCTTTGTTCCGAACGAAACGGCAGAATTGAAAGTGATGAACGGCTTTTCCTGTTTGAGCGGAACAGGTTTCTATAGACAATGGATGAGGGCGGACGCACTGGTGGAGAATGTTCGCAATAACCATACAGAGGAAGAAACGGACTCCATGCTCACAAACTACCTGAAGGAGCATGGAAGTGAGGAAGGATGTGCCATGTATTATCTACAGAATAAAATCCTTCCCTTGAAAACCATGCGAGAACTGATTCCTTCCACTGTATGGGATGGACGATTCAAGAAAATTATCTCGATGTTCTATTTTCCTAACGACAAAGATATATTCGAGAAACTGCCTGGCTTTGAAAAACATGAAGACGGCAGCATCACCATCAACGGTAAACCAGTAAAGAAGATTCTCATAGATGGCAAAGTAATGTATGGAGAATAGAATCACCGCACTGCTCGCCCTCTCATAAAATTACTGAAATGAAACACCTGACACCATATCGCCAAAACGAAACATCCCTCTCGCCGGTGAGGGGGAAAGGGATGGTGTATGGGGGTGGAATGAGTTGGTTACATTCGTTTCAACAATTCTGCGAATTCTGCCAATGCAATGACATCGACATACGGGAAGGGCGTTTGACGGAGTACATCAAAATGATGGTCGTTGGTTACGACATATCTGGCTCCAGCAGCAATAGCACAATCGACAAACTTGTTGTCGTCAGGGTCTGCCTGAATCATTTGGAAATGATAATATGGCGTGATAAGTTCTACGAAAGGACTATTGACAATGGTCTTAACAATCAATTCAGCTGTCTCATAGTCTGTCAGACGTTGCAGAATC
>CACWWZ010000075.1 GCA_902764705.1 uncultured Prevotellaceae bacterium
CTAACAGGATTGAGACCTTCAAGCTGACACTTCGCAATGATGCCCTGACCAATGACACGCTCGTCGTCGCGGCTAAAGATGGAGGCTCTGCTGTGGGCCCAGGCATTGAAGGCCGCAATAGCCTTGTCTATAACCGCAGTAAGATGTGCCCAACGGTCAAAAGCCTCTGAAGCACCAGCCTGTTTGACAAAACGCTCCATCATAGAGAGTCGGCTCTCGGCATTGTTGGCACGTTGTTCTTCACGATTAGCACGGGTAGCCTGTTCCTGAGCCTTACGCTCTGCTGTAGCAGTTCTTCCCTTCTCACGGGCAATGGCATTCTCATCCAACTGAGAGATGCGATGCTTCAGCCGTACATTCTCTTCCTCTGTCTTGGCTGCAAGAGCGACTTTTTGCTTGGCATCGAGGTACATCTGCTTACCCACGTTGTTAATCTGCTTCTTGTGTAGCTTGGAAACACTGAGAAGCTGCTGTTGGAGAATGGTGACAATCTCCTTTGCCTTAGCATTACGTTCCTTCTGCCACTCTTCCCGTTTCAAGAGAGGAATAGGTGTGCTGATATCCTTATTGATGCGACGAAGGGCATCATCAACAAGATCCTGTACTGTCTTAACCTCATCAGACCCTTTCATCGTAAAGGTCATCTCTGCAAATGGCACAGCATCAAGAGACTCTTCGGGTACACTGGTGGCAGATAGCAAGTCGTCAATAGCCTTCTGGAGTTTGGTCAGCTTATTGCTGTTTTCCTTGATAGCTTCAATAATCTGCTTAGACTCAGCCTTCTTACGCTCGGTGAACTCTGCAACTTCCTTTGCACGAATAGCCTCCTGCTCTGCCTTGTAGGTATGAGCGTCACGCCACTTTTTGTCACTCTTCTTACCACGTTCCATCTTAAAGGTGTTGGCAAGCATGTCTTGAAGTTCCGACATATCATGGCGGTTGAGGTTGATGCACTGTCCTGTATTGTGGTCAGTCCAGTCGAATATGTAATGAGCATGGTAGTTCCATATCATGATGGTCTCGCCTTCTGGAACTTCAAGATACTTGCCCTTCTCATGATCCTTGTCTGTTACGACATGCTCATGTCCCTCGTCGAGATGAGCATAGATAGCCTTCGTCGTGATACCGAATCGCAGTCTGATTTCGCGTGCGAGTTCATGCATTTGCTCCATGGTGGTAGACTCGGTGATGACAGCCACGCCCTCACGGATAGGTTCTGCATTCTTTGGCAGCTTCTTCGACTTCGACGGGTCAGGTTCCCAGACTGGCACCATCTTCTGAAGTCCTGTTGCTGGGTCAACAATCGGGTCACCAGTCTTTTTGTCAAAAGCTGGTATTGTCAATTGTTTTCCGTCCTCACCAAGCTTCGCTTTACGGCAGAAATGCTTAGACGAATAGCGTTCCTTAGCCTTACGAATCTCATCAGCCACAGACTTGAAGTCAGAAAACTCCCACGTCTTATTGAGGTGTGAATACTCAGAATGAACATGCTTCATCTCTTTCTCGCGCCTGTTATGCTTTTCGGCACCATACTTGGCGGCGCATATATGAATTGAGGTCTTCTTACCCATATTGTAGAAAATTAGAAATTATAAAAGATAGAATTTATGAAATACAGAAGATGCGTTGACGCATTCCTTCCGGTGAGAGAGTCCAGGGAGAGTGTTTCTCCCAGGTCGGGTTCTTAGGGCAGAAAGTCCTAAGCGGGGGTCTGGGGAGGGCCACTCCAGCGGTAGGGTTCGGAGGGGAGAGGTCACTCCCCTCGCGGTACTTAGGCAGAGCCTGAGCGGAGTCCAGAGAGGTCACTCTGGCACACATAAGGGTTGGCATAACCCTTAGTGTGCTACCAGTATTCCGTTGGAATCTGTCGGGCTGCGCGACGTTTAAGGCGCAGAACGGCTGTTCCGGCGGGGTGCTGGTAGAAAGTTCGCGAAGCGATAGACAATCGCAACTCTGTTGCGTCGGAAGGGGGCATAGGGGGCAGCATAGCCCCCATAACGTCCAGTACCATAATGTAGCATTGATGTAATGCATAAATACAGTATTATTGTTTTACAGCATTATCCGTTGACTGTTGTGGAGTACGGAATGATGGGGTCTCATAGGGGATGATGAGCATCATTTCATTGAAGCGGTCTGCAATCCGGTCGCCATACGTACTACGAATCTGCTTCGGTGTGAGGTTGGTCGTCACCATCGTAAACAGCATCTGGTCATAGCGATAAGACAGCAGATCTATGACTGGGGTAACACGATTTCCGTAGTCCATCATCGTTGCCTCTTCTTCTCCAAGATCATCTATGCCAAGCATGGTAAGTTCTTGATAGCGTAAAGAATTTTTAGGGTCAACACGAATCTGGCGACCGAGTTCCTTAGCACTGATAATCTTCATTCCAAGTGTCTCAAATGAGGTGTTGTGCGTGATTCTAATATCAAGTAGAATAAGCAGACTCTGGAGAGCCTTCATCATAGTGCTCTTGCCGTTTCCTACCCCACCGCACAACATGATACCGAACTTATAAGTCGGACTGGTGAATAACTCTGCAATCTTCTTGATATGTTCATGAAGCTCTGGTACATCTTCGTATGTTCTCCGTCGGAGTCCTATCTCCGCCTGGACCGCTGCTTCAATCCACTCGATTGCTTCATTAGTTGACATGGGCAGTCTAACAGGCTCCCTTGTAGTCCTCTGGCCTATTATCTGAGATTTGAGTTGGGCCAGCTTTGCTTTCGCACTTTCTTTCTTGTCCATAATTGTTATTCTTATTGTGATACTTAATCCAGTTAAACACATAGTTACGGCAGTCATTCTCTTCCTTATGAGTAATCTTCCTTGAACGGAGGTCATCGAAGAACTCGTTTATCTTTCCCTTAAGGTTGTCACCACTAAGATTGAATCCAACAGCAGTCAGACGCTTTGAAAGACCGTTCATCCATTCCGTATCAGCAAGTAACTTTCCCTGCAATTCATCAAGAGTCAATTCCTTATTAGCCTGAGAGGGAGAAGGAGTAGAAGATTCTTCTTTCCTCACAGCATTTCTTGAATCTTCTTCTTTAATATTAGGAAGGGGCAACGCTGGGGGCAATACCTGAGTCACTTGTTGGGTCATCACGGGAGTAATCATCTGAGTCAACGGCTGAGTCAACTCTTGTGGTTGCCCGTCATCCTCTTCCGAACTGAGGAGGAATGTGTATAAGGCAGGCTTACCCTTGCCGTCACCTTTAACATAGGAGATAAGTCCTCGTCGCATCAGGCTTTCGCGAGCCTTCATAATGTTCGGTTTACTGGTGCCAAGCCGCGCCATCAGCATCTGGGTACTTGCCTTGAAGGGTGATGCCCAGTGCTGGCGGTTGGACTCATGCAATAGGCAGAAGTATAGAGCAATCTCACTCAACGAACACTGGTCGTACTCGTTTTTCTGCCAGAAATAGATCAGGTAATCGTAGATACTCATGGCTCATTCACTTTATATTCACTTTCCTTCACCAGTTGCAAAGCCAGATCTGCATCAACGAGAATCTTACGGTTCACCTGCGTGATGGCTTCGTCAATGATACCACTCTTTTTGATACGTTGAGCCGTAGATTTGCTACACCCGAAGAGCGTAGCAATACCTTGATAGCCCTGAACATATCTCTTCTTAGAGGATGGCTCCGTACTCTCAACCGAGAGACTTTCCATCAGGACATGCTTCATCATATAAGCATGATCCTTACCCGTGAACTGCCATAATGGCTTATTCAAGAGAGCAACATATTCTGGGTCATCATCAGAACAAGTTACTTTATCATTCAACCCGACAAAGGGTTTCAAAGGCCTTCCGGCAACAGCATTGCCAAGAAGTAACTTCCCTACTGCCTCATAGACAGAAGGGGAAACTGATTGTTGTGGTAATACACCTTTCTTATACATATCGATTCAAAATTTATATTCAACATAGTCATATGGTTTCAACCAGTGACATTAATTAATCGCAATGCATCCGTTCGAACTTAAATGCGCTGCAAAATTAGTCTTTTGAATTTCTACGGTAGGGTGTATAAACAATATGCAATTAAACAAACCCTTTCTTTGGATTTGTTAACAAAAAGGGGACAAGATGACTCCTGATAAGCCTCTTATCCCCTTACATAATAGGACTATAACTATTACGTCAGTTTACTGAATTAAATATTGACAACCACCTGTTGATCACCTTATGAGCATTCTTCCATTTGGTACAATTGTAATCTCTATATTTCAGATAGTCATCTGCAAGAAGAGTGTCAGCTATTTCCTGTACTTCAGAGTATCTTGCCTGAGGTTTTGTCACACCCTTAATATTTTTATCTGGAAAAGCCAGTGTAATTGCACGGTGAAAAGCTTTGTAGTCACGAACAGATATATGGCCAGTTTCTTTCAAAGCATAGAACAGATAGGCAAGGGAAACGGTTTCCTTCTCTTCATCGAAGAACTTGCGAATGAGTCGCATCAACTGGCTCTTGTCCCCAATACATATGTCTTCGATTGAACCGAAATCAGCCCGTCTACCTCCTGAACCTTTCACCTTGGCTAAAGTCGCATTGATGGTTTCTGCTGTTTCTTCATCCTCCTCCTTACTTTGTGCTACCCAGTCAGCTTTTGTGTCATAGCCATGTGAAACACTGGTGTTCACCAAGTCCCTTGAAAGCAAGTCGCCCATCATCTGACTTTGGAGATCCCAATTCTGAGTAATCATCAATGTCGAGAGTTTCTTCTGCACCTTCATCAGTCCATGGTCGAAAATCATAAAATAGCTAAGTGCGTATGCAAGCTGATAGTGCTTCTTTTGTTTAGAAATCAAATTCTGTATGAACTTCGGAACAGCTATTAGTGCAGCAGCCAGTATGACAAATGCAAACAGCGTCAAGTCTTCTGATTCGGTGTTAATACCATCTAAGCCAAATAAAGCCTTGATTTTCCGAGGCATCTTCCGAAAAACTGAATCTGAAATCTGCTTGGAGAAAAGAACTTCCCCTTTTTGCAACTGGAGATTATTTACGTCCTCATATTCTCTCACCTCTCCCGAAGCAATGTCCACACTAAAACAATGATTCTCATTGGCACATCTGTCAAGCATGTCGCCATAAGTTTCAAAAATGCAGCAAGAAGCATCTTCGTCTCTATTTGTAAGACATTGCCATAGCTCCTCAATCTCTTCAGGAATATTCTCTGATACCACCTGCATGAGTTTCCTAAAAAAATCCATATTGGAGTTTGACGTTCTCTCAAAGTTCCTGATAAACTTCTTGTAGGCGTTAGTATTCTGGACATGCCAGGCACTTACCTTCTCTCGTATAGAGAGCTTTATCTTGGTATTCATCTTGTCAATCCTTTTGTATCATGCCTCTTTACTCTTTTTCAACTTTTTCTCTCTCGCCATACGAACTTTCTCTGCTATGCGGTCTGCCTGCTCGCTAACGCCTACCTTGATATAGTTCTCGAACACCTTTTCACTTTGGTGTCCGCTCATAGCCATCATTTCACGGGTATTGAAGATGCCTTGCTTGTATAGATTGGTGATACCACTACGACGGGCTGTGTGAGTAGATATCAAGTCGTACTTCGGCATGATGACTTCACCATGACTGTTGCGTTCAAACAATGGAGAGCCGTTATGTTCCTGAGCATATTTCTTCAACTTACCATACTGGCTGCGTTCACTATCATTCAGTTTCATGCCCTTTTCCACTTTCTTGCCCCATTTTACGTAATTATCTTCACTCTGTTTCTGACGCATGTCAATCTGGGTGACAAATTTCTCTGCCAGTGAAGGAACGATCTCTGAGAGTTTTTTCAGAATCTGTTTCAGATGATGATTCATCGTACGTTTATCGACTGTTGGGAAGTGATAATTGTATTTGTCGCAAATCTCAAACATGCGTTCATCGAGAATAGGAACCTCCACATAGGTACCTGTCTTTTGCTGGAACAGGCTAATAATGGGAGTACCATGTTCTGTTGTTTTGAAATTATCACGAGTATAAGATCCATAATCAGAGAATCGTTGGCATGAAAAGTTACCAAGCAAGAACAAGTCTCTAACTTCGTCATCTTTACCAGTCAGCTGCATCTCATACAGCGCATCAAGTTCTTCGTCTGTCAAATAGAGTTCGGCTTTCTTCTCATTAGCCTTAACAGTTCTCTCTTTCCAGACTTTAAGGGAAACAGCATTAGCATTTATACCCTCTTCTGCTGCCAGATTGCAAAGTTTTCTAAAGCAAGTAACGTATTTAGATATGGTCTTTGGCATCATCCCTTTCTTTTCAAGGAAAGTATAGAACTTGTCAGCAAAAGGTTTGGTGATTTCATCAAACGTCATATCAGCCGGGGTATAAGCTTTTATGTACTTGCCAAAGCATTCCCATACCACAACAGACGAGCGTTCATAGTGCTCACCGTTGTGATGAAGAATGTCTTTGTTCTTGATACCGTCAAGGAAATACTCGTAAAAGCCGACGATTGATTTCATTTCACGATTCTTCCGCTCCTTCCTTTCTTTTACCTCTTGTTCCTTTCTGTCATAGACTTCCTTCATGACAATCTTCTCCACAGCAGCATTTAGCAGCATCGAATTGAGGGCTGAATTTCCGTCCTCTACTTCATAATGCACATCATCGATGTCTATGCCGTTGCCAATAACATCATTAATGGAGGCCTCTATCAGATCCAGTTTATCCGACAATTCCTTACCGTCTTTGGTCTGGCGGAAAGTTTCCCATATCTTAGCGGACTTGTTCACTCGAATCCAAGTCTGAATATCCACGGGGATGTTTGTACACACCAATGCACGTATCATTGGGGTCCGCTTGCGTACCTCTATATATAAGTTAGCGCGTCCCTTTGTTTCCTTTGTCCTCAGAAAGTACTTTTTTGCCATCTTGATCTTGTTTTGATTATCGGGTGCAAAGGTACAAAAAAGTTTTTGAATTGATGGAACATTGATGGAACATTTTTAAGTTTTTATGAATTCTTTTGAACACTCAAATTTTTAATAATCTTTATAACATACTGATATACAGTGTTATATGTGCGTTTTCTAAAAATCTTAGAAATTCATAATGACGGTTCGAGTCCGTCCGGGCACCCTCATCAAACTCCTGTTAGTCAATGACTTACGGGAGTTTTTATTTTATGCTGGCATTGGTGCATTTGCCTTGATTTTAGTTGAAAACCGTTGAAAAAACGTCGAAAACTCCTCAAATAGCCGCAAATATTTCAGAGCAATTTGTAAAGATCTATAATTTCGAAATGTTTACAAAATGACACAATATACTCTCCAAAAACATGCCTATACTCTGCGGAATCTATCAAATTTTGGCACTTTCCGCAGAGTATAGGCTATTTTTTTTGTTCTTCAAACTGGCATTTTGAAAAACAATTTTATCTTTCAGAATAATGCATTTTCTACAGCCTAAATCACATTCTATCGTCGAAAAGTGTGATTTTTTACACATTTTTCTTCGATAGAGTGTGAAATATCGGATTACATCTTTTAGGACATCAAGAGAAGAGATTGACAAACTGTGGTGGAACCTCTTATCAGACTTTTTATCGGACAAACAGAAAAAGGCGAAAGTCGGAAACATGCTGACTAAGATGAGAGAAGAAAGGATTATCGTCAACGAGACAAAGGGCAACGTATCTGTATGGTCGCTCTTAAAAACAAAAAAATAAGAGCGATTTAAGAGGGAAATTAAGAGCGATTTAAGAGGGAATCTTCTGAATTCCCTTTGTTTAGGACATTTCTCAATAAGAAAATTTACGTGGCGTTACGCGACATTTAAGTAAGATTTAAGCGAACACTATCCAATTGGCGAGTATGTAACGATGCAAAGTCGCCTAAATTGAGAACTGGAAAATCGCTTTTACAGATGTTTGCCTTTTCTTTTGAGGCGACAGTCATATTTGTTGATTTTTGATTCTTTTCCTCTATATTTGCCGTTTCTAATCAAAATATCTCATAGGTGGAATTGCTTTATCATCCCATATCGGGGAAAGAAAAATACGCATTATTTATTAATAAGAATACAATTTTTTATAAAACTAAAGTAAAAATATAGAAAAACGCATATTTTTTAACCATACATTCATTGACAGTTTCTTGGGTGGCAGGTGGTAAGCGAACTCACGTCACTTTACAACAATCGTAATGGTGTCCTTGCCTTTTAGAGCCTTGAGGGTAATGACCGTTGGCCACTCGCCAGTGAGGTACTGCTCCTGATAG
>CACWWZ010000076.1 GCA_902764705.1 uncultured Prevotellaceae bacterium
CTTTTAAAATAATTGGTGGAAATATTTTGTGCTTTGCAAAATATTTACTACTTTTGCAACCATAAGACTGCTAAATATAGCTACACTAAAATGATGAAGTTACGAAACACGACATATAACGCACTTAATATTAGGGGCTTTGTATCATGGGGATATCCCCATGATATCTGGTGCCTTTTACTCCTGTGAAGTGAAGATAATAACAAATACGACCGATGAAAACAAATAGCCTGAAACAATATATCGATGAACTGAACAAGCAGTATAAGACGGGTATTGCTCGTGAACATTCCTACCGCCCTGCGCTGAAAGATCTGTTGCAGAGTCTGTTGCCGAAGATGGTGGTGACAAACGAGCCTGCCCATTTCGAATGTGGTGCGCCGGACTATATCATTCAAAGGGAGAAAGACCACCTGCCTGTGTTCTTTGTGGAAGCAAAGGACGTGAACGACAACGACCTGGACGGACGCAACAAGAACGGCCATAAGGAGCAGTTCGACCGCTATAAGCAGGCTCTTGACTATATCGTCTTTACTGACTATCTGGACTTCCACCTGTATGAGCATGGCGAGTTTGTTGATAGTGTGAGGATAGCAGAGACAAGGGGCGACAAGATCATCGGCATTGCCGAAGCTGAGGATAAGTTCGTCGCTATGATTCAACACCTGGGGGCTTCTGCCATTCAACGCATCACTTCAGCTCCACGTCTGGCCAAGTTGATGGCAGGCAAAGCCCGCCTATTAGCTAATATTATCGAAACGGCCATGAACGACGAGACGCACAGCTACGAGAACGACAACTTGCGAGGACAGTATAATGCGTTTAAGGATGTGCTCATTCAGGAATTGAAGAAGGAAGATTTTGCAGACATCTATGCTCAAACCATAGCCTACGGTATGTTTGCCGCGCGTTTGCATGATGATACACCTGAGGATTTTAGCCGTGAGGAGGCTGCACGCCTTATTCCCAAGACAAATCCTTTCCTGCGTCAGATATTCAACAATCTGGCAGGCAACGACCTTGATGAGCGCATAGCATGGGTAGTAGATGACTTGGTGACAGTGTTCCAGGCCACTAATCTGCAAACGCTCATGGCCAACTATAGCCGCGACAAGCTTCACCATGATCCCATGATTCATTTCTACGAGGACTTCCTTTCTGAATACAATCCCAAGTTGCGCAAGTCGAAAGGGGTATGGTACACGCCTCAACCTGTCGTGGGCTTCATTGTGAGGGCTGTTGACGAGATACTTCAGAAGGAGTTTGGATTGCCAGAAGGATTAGCAGACTACTCGACGATAGAACGTGAGGTGGCTGTGGAGCAAAGCCGCGACAGGCGAACCAAAGATGGCATGAAGCATGAGAAGCGCAAGTTCCATCGTGTACAAATACTTGACCCTGCTACAGGTACTGGTACATTCCTTGCAGAAGTTGTCAATCAGATATATGATCGCTATCGTGACAATCAGGGCATTTGGCAGCAGTATGTGGAGCAACATCTTTTGCCTCGATTGAATGGTTTTGAGATTCTGATGGCTTCATATGCTGTGGCCCATATCAAACTTGACATGCTCCTTGGCGAAACGGGCTATCAGCACCAGACAGACAAACGTCTGCATGTCTATCTGACCAACTCGCTCGAAGAGAGCAACAACGAGCCTCGCACCCTCTTTGCACAATGGCTGAGCCGTGAGGCTACTGAGGCTAACGTCATCAAGCGCGACTATCCTGTCATGGTGATGATTGGAAATCCGCCGTATAGCGTATCGAGTCAAAACAAAGGGACATGGATAAACAAGTTGCTTGAGGACTATAAGAAGGACTTGAACGAACGCAACATCCAGCCGCTCTCAGATGACTACATTAAGTTTATACGACTAGGGCAATACTATGTTGAGAAAAATGGTTCAGGCATTTTAGCTTATATCAGTAATAACGGATTTATTGATGGAGTCATACATCGTCAAATCCGTAAGGAATTGATGCGCGCTTTTGATATAATTTATATTCTTGACCTGCATGGTAATAGTCGCAAAAAAGAAACGGCGCCTGATGGAAGCAAAGACGAGAATGTGTTTGATATTATGCAAGGTGTCAGCATCAATATCTTTGTAAAGACAAATGCCAGCAGCAGTACGCAAGCTCAAGTTTTCCATTATGATCTTTATGGTGCAAGGGAAGAAAAATATTATTTCCTAAATGAAAACTCGCTAAAGTCAGTTTCTTGGAAACAACTTGAGCCACAAGCCCCTCAGTTTTTTTTCGTTCCTAAAGACTTTTCCCAAAATGAAGAATACGAACAATTCTTCAAGATAAATGATTTATTCCCCATAAATGTGTCGGGCGTACAATCTGGCAGAGATGAATTGTTTACTGATCATAACAAGAATGAATTAACCAATCGAATAAACACTCTATTGGGTGGTGATTTAAGTAAAGAATTCAGAGACAAGTATAATGTATATGATAGCAGTGGTTATAATCTAATGCAAAGATTATCTGCCGCACATTTTAATAGCGATAAGATAGCAAACATCGAATACAGACCTTTCGACAATCGGTTCATGTATTATGATGAAGTTCTTGTGAAGCGTTCGTTCTATCGTGTGATGCAACATCTGTTAAAAGACAATTGTGCGTTAGTTGTAAGTAGGCAATGCGTGAGCGATTGGAGGTATGTGTTTGTCGCAGATAAAGTCTGCGATATGAACTATATAGCATCAGCAGGTAAACTTGGTGGTGGTTACGTTTTCCCCCTTTATGCCTACAAAGAAAACATGGGCGAGGAAGAGCGCATTGTCAACTTTAATAAAGACATATATGAAAAGATAGCCAAGGGACTGAACTACCTTCCCTGCTATGACGATAACGTTTTGGTTGACCCAACATCTGATTATAATGGTGTTCTCTATCCGCAAGACCTCTTCGACTATATCTATGCTGTGCTTCATAGCCCATCGTATCGTGAACGCTACAAGGAATTCCTAAAAATCGACTTCCCACGCATCCCATATCCGACGGACTGGGAAAAGTTCCGCGACTTGACAGAGAAAGGCGAAGAGCTACGCAAGCTGCACCTGATGGAAGATTTACCTAACTTGACATGCGTATCATTTCCGCAGGCAGGGCCTTTGCAAGTTGACTGCTATCGCTGGCAGGTAAATCGCGTCTATATCAACAGCGAACAATATTTCGAAGGCGTTCCGGAATCTGCCTGGAATTTCTATATCGGCGGCTACCAGCCTGCTCAGAAGTGGCTCAAAGACCGCAAGGGCATGACGCTCAACTTTGAGGATGTAAAGCACTATCAATGCATCATCTACGTGCTGCAGCAGACGGAACGTATTATGCAGGAGATAGACGAACTTATGACTTAATAAAAGAATTAGGATATATGGCTAAAAAGAAAAAGGATATAGAAAAAAATACTGAGCTAGTCGCAAATTGCGACCACCTTGAAGAGGTGGATGCAAATTGTGACCACCCTGAAAAAAGTGAAGTTGCACTTAGTCAGCATGACATTGAGAAACTGATTATTACTGTCAGAGGTGAGCAAGTGCTTATAGACCAGGATATTGCGCGGCTGTATGGTGTGACAACGAAAGCTCTTAATCAACAAGCAAAACGTAATTCTGCCAGATTCCCTAGTAACTTTCGGTTTGAACTGACAGAAGAAGAACGTGACGAGGTAGTCACAAATTGTGACCACCTCCAATCTCTGAAGTTTCGTCCAACATTGCCTTATGCTTTCACAGAACAAGGAATAGGGCAGCTTTCATCAGTCGTTCATAGCCAACAGGCGATAGAGAGAAGCATTGTAATTATGAATGCTTTTGTAGCTATGCGTCGTTTTATAGTGCAAAATGCAGGCATTTTGATGCGTATTGCACATCTTGAACGCCATCAGATAGAAACGGATGAAAAGATTGATTTGATTCTTGACAAGATGGAAGAACGGTCGCCAAAAGTCCTACCTGAACAAATATTCCAAACGGGTTGCGTTTGGGATGCATGGTCGTATGTATCGGACTTGGTGAGAAGCGCGAAGCAAAGGATTGTGTTGATTGACAATTTCGTGGATGATCGCGTGCTGTCAATGTTGGATAAGCGTGCCGATGGTGTTTCTGCCACGATACATAGCCGCTACTACGAGCAGTTCCAGACAGATCTGAAGAAGCATAACGAACAATACCCTGCCATTGATTTTGTTCAACTGCCACATAAGAATCACGACCGGTTCCTTATCATCGATGATAAAGTGTATTTCATGGGAGCCAGCTTGAAGGACATGGGAGCAGGGCTTTGTGCAGTAAAGGAAATGGAAATAAATCCGGATACATTATTACAATTAATTAAATAAGCAACTATATGGACAAACAAAAATACAATAACTACCCTTTAGCAATCAGTCAGATTCTTGGCTTAATTGAGGCCAACGACATTGCCATTCCTGAGATTCAGCGTCCTTTCGTGTGGCGCAAGTCGCAAGTGCGCGATTTAATGGATTCGCTATACAAAGGTTATCCTACAGGTTATATTATCATATGGAAAAATCCCTCTGTCAAGTTGAAGAATGGCTCTTTGTCTGAGGGTAAGAAGGTGCTTATCGACGGCCAGCAACGCATCACAGCTCTGATGACAGCTATAGCTGGAAAGTCCATTGTGTTTGATGACTATAGCGAGGGACGAGTAAAGATTGCCTTCGACCCGTTTGCTGCTTTATCGAACAATCCGGACGCAGAGCTGTTTGCTGTTCAGACACCTGCACATCTTAAGAGTAAACGATGGATTCCTGATATTGCAGAACTATTTAAGCCTGATTTTGGAAGTTTCAAGTTTATCCGTCAATATGTATCGGATAACCCCGATATGGATGAAGAAAAGCTGAATACTATCCTTGATGGCTTGAGAAACCTGCAGCATTGCAATATTGGTGTGATTGAATTGGATGCCTCGCTGGATATCGATATCGTTACTGATATCTTTATCCGTATTAATTCTAAGGGCACTGCTCTCAGTCAAGGCGACTTCGTGATGTCGAAGATTGCCGCTGACGAAGTTCATGGTGGGAATACGCTTCGAAAGGTCATCGACTACTTTGCTCATCTATGTAAAGACGGCACATTCTATAATAAGATAAAGGAGAAAGACCAAGCCTTTGCTGCTTCTGAATATCTCGGTAAATTAGAGTGGCTCAAGGATGACAAAGAAACGGTATACGATCCTGAATGTGACGACGTGCTTCGTGTAGCATTTATGCATCGTTGTAAACGAGCTAAGCTTGCCGACCTTGTTGCTATGCTCTCAGGACGTGATTTTGAAACGCGCGAATTCAAGGAAGAAATTGTAGAGAGCACCTATAAGGATTTGGAGGCTGGCATAAACAACGTCATCAAAGGATATAATTTCACGCAGTTCATGCTGGCTATCCGTTCTGCTGGCTTCACGTCAAAGAGACTGGTTAATTCGGTAATGGCCATCGACTTTGCCTACGCTGTGTACCTGTTGTTACAAGAATCCAAGGAAATTCCTGTTGACGAAATCAAGAGTCTTGTTCAGCGGTGGTATGTGCTCTCTGTTCTTACGGGCCGATACAGCGCATCGCCTGAATCTGCGTTTGCCAAAGATATCCGTGCTATTGGAGAGAATGGCGTTAAAGCTACGTTGAAAGCGATTGAGGACGCAACACTGTCTGATGCCTTTTGGAATGTGCAGTTGAATCAGAATCTGACCTATGTTTCATCAATCAACCCGACATATCAGGTGTTCCTTGCAGCACAGAACTTTTTCAAGAAAGACTCTCTGTTGTCGCATATCCCTGTAGGCGAGTTAGTGAATTTAGGTGGCGACATCCATCACATTTTCCCGAAGCAGTATCTCGTAGACAATGGTTTTGACAAACACGAATACAATCAGGTGGCTAACTATGCATACTTGGATACACCTCTTAACATCAAGATTGGCAAGAAAGCGCCTAAGGAATATCTGAACGAAGCACTCAATGCCATAAAGGATGCGCAAGAAACATCTTTCAAGGCTATCAAGAGCGAAGCAGAATTCTATCAGAATCTCGAAGACAACTGCATTCCTACCGAGATTCTCGAAATGGATTACACCAACTATCAGGCATTCCTTGAAGCCCGCCGTGCTAAAATGACAGAACTGATCAAGCAATATTACTATAGCTTATAATCATAGCATGATGAGTAATGTATACAGATAAGGACGGAAATACATACAATTCGAAAGAAGATTATTACAACTCCCCTGATTTGGAATTGGAGGACATTTACGTGTATCTGCTTTCTGGAAAACGGACACCTCAGAATGAATCAGAGAGAGAAATAAAGGCAGAAATGGATAAAATCCATGCAAGTGGTGGAATCGTAGAAACCAGTTTGAATTTTTGAACGGCTTGCTTTAAATACACAGCGGTTCGCTTCGCAACGCCACACTCTGCTTGACAGAGAAGGCCACACTCTCAAAGAGAGAACCGACCCTAATGTGTATTAATCATATAAAGTTATAGGTTAGTAATCTCCTCGCCACCTGCGAAGGCTGCGAGGATTAATAAAAAGGAAATAGTAAAAACAAGATATAATGAAGAAACTGTATTCAACGATTATGATGCTTGCCATGTTGGTTGCAGCATTGGGTGTCACAGCTTGCGGTGTGTATCATATTTGCCGACAAATATCTTAAAATAATAACGCTTATGTGGATTCCTTGTCAAAATTGTGGTCAACGTTACGATGAAAGCTGGCCTTGGTATGTATGTGATACCTGTGGTTATCGTATCTGTTCATTTTGCTTTGATGGTATAGGTCGTAAATGCCCTCAATGTGACTTTGGTCATTTCAAGAAGAAATGATGGATGATTCGATAAAAACTCTTAAACTCATAAAAATCCTATGCATTCTTTTCTTTATGTGGAAGATTTTTAGTAATTTTGCGGGCAATAGCTGTGAAACTGGTCATCTGAAGTATCTAAAACTTAATGCAAGGGTTGCAAAATAGACAGCGGAATAATGCCAACCTGTTGAGAGTGGCTGATTTGGAGGGCTTGGAGTTCAATACTCCAGTGCCTTTCTTCGATACGGCTGTGCCTTGTGGTGTTCCAGGGGACTTGGGTGATGTGCCTAAGATTTTTATCATGATGCCTAATGAGTTGGTTGGTCCTTACGATACATACTGTACGAGGGCAACTGGCGATTCGATGGCGGATCTTAAAATTATGACGGGCGATATACTGGTTCTTGAGAATGTGCCAGAGTATCACAGCCACGATATTGTGCTGGCGGAAATCGATGGCGAAAAGACGCTAAAGACCTACTATGTGGACGATGAAGGCGGTCAGTGGCTGGTTCCTGCCAACAAGAAATATAAGGCCGTGAAGCTTAACAGCAGTATGAACATCGTCTTCAAAGGCCGTTTGAAGCATTATATCCGAAGGGCTCCTCATGACTCTATGCAGCATATTTTAGAGAGCATTGAGGAGGCCAAGGAGTTGATGAAAAAACGAGGTGCAGAATCGGAAGAGTTCAAAACTCTGGTTGTTAAGCCCGAGTGTGCTGATAAGGTGGTGGGGCGTCTGCACGAGTTGTCAGATGGTAAGTTGAAACCCCGGGATATTCTGATGCCTTTCCGTGCTGCTATGGAAGCAGGAGCCATACGTCGTCCCACATGGGCAGAGTTCGGCTTGGAGTTCAGTTTCAAGCGTACCTCGAAGACATCGCTTAGCGATTATACTGATCCCACCAAGAATAAATTTGATGATGAGCCGCAGTTCTGGGCAATGGTTGAGGAGTTCAGGCGTCTGATAAGGTAAAAAAAAGACAATAATACCATACTATTTCTGGTCATTTCCGGTCGTTCGGAAATGACCAGTTTTTTTTCGCGGCTATCTAAGATATTACTCTTAACTTTGCCATCGACAAACAGAATTATTAATCCGAGTTGGGTGAGAATCTCATGAGTTAAAGCTGGCCGGCGTTCGAAGCTCATCTCACAAAACTGGGTGCGAGCTGGCAAACAATTTGATGAACGAGTGTGAGACACCGATGACGCGTACGGAGGCGTTCCGTCGGGCGCATCTGGCGCGGGAACTGCTGGAGAATTTGGGCAAGGGCAAGGTGACGTTTCAGTACGAGAAGCAAAACGGCGACTTGCGCGAAGCCATGGGCACGCTGCGCTGGGGTATTGACCCGACGACCCCCACCAGACCTCCCCGAGGGGAGGATTCAGTCACTCCCTCTCGTAGGAGACGGAGAGAGCCTGACTCGCTGAACTTCACGTACTGGGACTTGGAGAAGCATGGTTTCCGCACGTTCTCGGCAGCGCGGATTGTAAAGA
>CACWWZ010000077.1 GCA_902764705.1 uncultured Prevotellaceae bacterium
GTGCTCTATACCGGTCCTGCGACTCCCGACAACCTGTTCTATCTGGATGATGCCATCTTCACGGAACGACTAACCCTTGAGGAGAGTGCTGCCGAATACGAACGGCTGAAAGAGCGCGAGGCGCAAGGGCTGGAAGAGGTGCCGCCAGGGGCCAAGAAGGCTAACAAGCACTATCGGCCGTGGGAAGAGGAGATGGATGATGGAAGATGTAAGATGGATGATGGAAGATGGATGATGGAAGATGTCAGATGGAAGATGTGAAGCCTCAGACATCAGCCGTCAGCCCTCAGCCCTCCGGAAGCTTCCCCACCCACTACCACGGCATTCCGTTCGAGAAGATTCTAAAGAAGTACTGGGAGGTGAACAACCACGGCTTTGAACCTACCGAGGGTGACCGCGACACGCTGACGTTTCAGTTGGCAAGTGACCTGAGACATATCTGCGGGAAGTCGTTTGAATGGTTGGACCAGGTGATACCCTGCTACGACGGGTTCCCGTTAGAAGAGAAGCGTGCCAAGATCAGGAATGCGTTGGCCTCTAAGTATGAAGGGATGCCGCAACGCTTGCGAGATACACTCGCTGCGCTTGATGGAAGAGGGAATGTGACTGTTCAGACTTCAGACATCCAACATCTGACATCCGCTGCCCCCACACCGCCCGAAATGCCTGAAAAGAAGCCTAAACTGATTCAACTGCTCATCTCGAAGACACCGAAAGTCTATCAGGCAGCTGTGGCTCACGCCGTATTTCCACCATTGGCCACTCACCTGAAAGAAGTACGTTTTTGTTACACGGACAATGTGGAACACGAGGCGACGCTGATGAACTGCCTGATGGCAGGAACGGGTGCCGGTAAGGGTTGTATAGACAAGCCGATAGAGCATATCATGGCCGATATAGAACGTAGGGACAAGGAGAATGAGCGTCGCGAGGCGGAGTGGAAGAATGAATGTCTGAAGAAAGGTGCCAACAAGGACAAGCCGTTGCGCCCTGAGGGTCTGGTGATTCAGATAATCGACCCCGATATGACAAAGCCTGCGTTGGTGACACGTATGGACGAGTCGGAGGGGCACTTCGTGTATGTGAAACTGAACGAGCTGGACCTGTTCGAGCAACTGAAGGGAGCGACGGGCAAACAGCACTTCCAACTGATGTGCCTGGCTTTCGACTCGGACTCTACCTATGGTCAGACACGTGTCGGCACGCAATCGGTTACAGCCAGACCAATGTGTCGCTTTAACTGGAACGCCTGTACGACGATTCTCAAAGGGCGCCGCTTCTTTTCCAAAGTCTTGACCGATGGACCTATCAGCCGTATCAACTTCTGTACGATTCCCGAACAGGAAATCGGTGCTCCGCAACCTATCTACGGGGAGTATGACTTGGCATTTGATGAGGCTCTGAAACCCTATATCGACAATCTGGTGGCGGCTCGTGGTCTGATAGCGTGTCCGCAAGCGTATAGGTTGGCGAAGGAACTCCTGAAGGAGTGCTCGGAGTTTGCCCAGTTGAGTCAAAACGATACCTATTGGAACCTGTCGCACCGTGCTTGTGTCATTGCGTGGCTGAAAGCCTGCGTGCTTTATGTGGCGAATGGTCAGAAATGGGAAAAATCGATAGAAAATTTTACTCGCTGGTCATTGAACTACGACTTGTGGTGCAAGATGATGTTCTTTGGCGACGCTATAGAACGTGCTACTAATGGCGACGATTCACGTATAGGTACGCGCGGGCCACAAAACATGATGACACAACTGGCCGACGAGTTTACACTGGATGACGTGAAGCGTATCTGCCAGAAGGAAGGTAAGGATCCCTCACGTGCTATCAAGATTATTAGGAACTGGATGAATCGGAATTATTTGATTCAGAATTCAGAATTCAGTTTTCAGAAGAGCGAAAAGTTTAAAGGAAAAGTGATAAATGGATAGTGAAAAATTAATGAAACTCAGCGAGCACATGACACTCGCTGAGCTTTGCAAAACAAATACGGGAATAGAGAACGTGCCATCAGAGGCACAAGTAGAGAACTTAAAGCGGCTTTGCCGGTGGCTGGAACGCCTGTTGCCGGTGGCTGGAACGCCTGCGGAAGCGGTGGAACGACAAGTACGGCGATGGTGACGACCCGATTATCATCAACTCGGGGTTCCGGTCGGCAGCGGTGAACAAAGCGGTAGGTGGTGTGCCTACGTCGAACCACCTGACGGGGTGCGCGGTGGACATCCGTTGCATCGGGATGGAACAGGCTTTGCGCTATGCGGCTATCTTGCTGGACATCAGCGATATGAGCCGCGAGGACTTCGACGAACTGCTGATAGAGCAGAAGCGTAGCGTCATCTGGATTCATTTTGCCGTCCGTCCCTCAGAGAACCGGAGGCGGTGTAATTTTAAACGGTGAAAAAAAATGGTGATTTAGCTTGCATATCAAAAAAATGTTGTATATTTGCAACATCTATTGCTAAGAATCTAAAAAAGAAATGAATATGAAGACAAAAAAACGTAGTTACATTTTTCTTGCAGTCCTAATGATAGGGATTGCCACGATGATGACTGCTTGTGCAGACAACGACCTTGCCAGTCAGACCCCTCTCGGCGACAAGATAGCAGGTACGTGGCAGGCACAGTACGACGCTACCGGCACCTTCCAGAACAAGCCCTACACCCGCGTGGTGCAGATATGCCACTTCAATTCCGACGGCACAGGCTACTGGAACAAGTTCTTCATAGGCAATGATTCCGGCGACCCCGTAGGTCTTGTGGGTGGCGAGTCCCCAGGCAGCTTCACCTATTCCTCTACTGCTGGCGGACTTATCTCTGCCAAGCTGAAGTGGGAGGCTGCGCCAAATAACTTTCCCGAGCCGTGGACCATGCAGTATGCCGACGGCTCCGTGGGCGTGACCGACGGCGACAAGTCCTACCAGATGACACCCGCCTCCGATGCCATCGTGGCTTGGAGCAAGTACTGGGACGGCGTTTTCAACGGCGGTGCTGAGGCTGACAACTACAACATCAACGACAAGGACTTTACCCCCGACAATTGGCGCCAGCAGGAAGCCATCTTTATCTACGACGGTGTGAGCAAGGGCATCAAAGACGACGATGGCAACGAAGGTTACGCCAAAGTCAACATGCCTTGGTACAACGGAACGATAGTAAGCAACCTGCCAATGGATTTCTGCGACGACATTACGCCTGAAAACGGATGGGTGCTGCTTCTCAACAACTGTGGTTTGCGTAGCACGCCTAACGGCAACTTCTTCGCCCTATATAACAATTATCTCGGAACACTTCGTTTCTTCTACTATATGCCTCAGGGCTACTCAGCCGGCAACGACCATCTGTGGCAGGTAACGCTGACGCAGGGACTTGCCGAACGTTACGATCTGCGTTATGGCATACCGATGGACAAGACCGTCAGCGCCAAGAATGCTTACGGCTTGACGCAGGACGGCACCTCATGGGCAGACTACATGACACCTTATGTCAGCACGATGAGCAACGACGGGTTTATTACGCCTAACGGAGGATGGTGGGCTTTCGATGTCGATCTCTCGCTCTATCGCTCAGAGACGATTGACCCCAATGCCGAGAAGATACGTCTGCAGATGCGTTCGTGGGACAATAGCCACGTCTCACTCTACAGCACCTTTACAGCTGAGAGCAAGGGTGATATTATTGATCTTACAAAGGCTTCAGCCAGTAAGTCAAAGGGCTTGTTTGGCAAGATCAGTGCTATCGTCAAGACTGGTACAGACCTCGGCAAGACCGTCATCAGCCTAAGAAAAGGAGACCTCAAGGGCGGCATCAAGAGTGGCATAGCGTTCGGAAAGGATGCTGCCAGTCTGAAATCTACCTTCTCTGGCGGAGGCAGTTCTGAGCCATCACCTACAGGAACCATTTCGATTAACACCCAGGGTACTGCCGACACCGATGGTACCATCAAGAGCTCGCAACCCACCGTAGGCATCGTTTCGCCGACATTCTTCACGAAAGATTTCCATAGTGGTTCTACTGTCGGTCAGGGTATATGGAACATCAAGAGTACGCCCAAGATATACACCATCAATAGTGCGAATACCGTCATAAAACTCGTAAATAAAGACGATCGATTTGGCAAAGAGGACCGTTGGCTTGTAGATGCTGCCAACTGGTCGTTCTTCGACCCCAGCAGCGTAGAGGTGGTACTCAATCCGAACGTATTCCCCGAGGACCAGATAGAGTGGATGCAGGTGGACGCAGTAGCAGGCGCGCGCTCGTCTTTGACAATGAATGAGGTTGACAAGTACAGAGCTGCTCTTGGCATGGAGGCTCTTGCTAAAAAGACCGTCGTAGATGATCAGCTGCGCTGGACAAAAGACTACGGAGATGAAACAACCGACTATGTCTTCAACTTCGCAGCTGCAGAGAATTCGCCGGAACAAACCTTAGAGCTAAGTTATCCGAAAAGCTTCGATAAGGTCAAAACCGACTATGAGCTTAAGACCGTAACAATAACAGAACATGGTGTTTCTTTTAATGAAAAGAAAGGGTCTATAGATCAACAACTGATTACTTTCGGTGCCGGATTGGAAGACGATTATATTATCGAGCCGCAGATGGCATTCTGGAGAGACGGTCTGGGATACATGGAAAAATCTGCTCCTCTTCATGCTATTACATTTTATATCGCCGAGGAGAACAGAGCAGATACCAGAAATGGTAAATCTGGTTATGATCTGGACTATATCGTGGAGGATAAAAAATTTAATCCAAATTCAGACGATAATGGAAGTAGTGGCTATATCGTTGGTTATGACGATGATGGTAAAAACGGGTATCCCAAGACTTCAACTGCAACGATAGACATTAAGCACATTCCTGCTTATTTCCCGGCAGCCGAGATCAACGTGACGCTGACCATCAAGATGAAGAATATGGCTGAACCTATCGTCTTCAACCGCATCTACCTTCCAGAATACGAATATGTGAAGGTGGTAGGCGACGAGAAAGCCTCACTGGCAATACTCGACCGCATCTTTGCGAAGAAGAACCTCAGCCCGAAGACGGCAGGACATACCCAGAGCTACGACTTCCAGGCTGCCCGCATCAACAAGTGCTTCAAGCTGCTGACGGGCTTCTCCAAATAATTTCTAAAATCTAAAAAAGAAATGAATATGAAGACTAAAAACCGTAAATACCTGTTTTCCGCAGTCCTGATGGGAATTGCGATGCTGATGACAGCCTGTGTGGCTAAAGACGACAACGTGGCAGCTGCGGGTGACCCCGATACCATCGAGGACTTCGACATACCCGAGCAGGCACCGACAACCGACGCGCTGGCTGTGCCCATCGATGGTACCACCTATGTGTTTGATGGCAACTATAGCGGCGAAGGCAAGGCACTGGTAGATCGTGTGAAAGACCGCGCCACGTGGCTGGCAGAGAGCGAAACGACGCCGCCCAACGAGAGCGTGGAGAACATCATCCTGCACAACAGCCAGATAGGTAATATGACAAACGGAGAGCTGGCTTCAATCATCATGGTGATGAGCAAAGGCGGTTCTATCGTGGTGGCTGACCCCACCATCGAGAAGCTGGAAAAGCTGGTGAAAGACCTTCGCACCATCATCACCTTCTATCAGCAAGCTGGCAACAACCGCACGGCAAGGTATGTGATACAAATGCTGAACACGGAGACGTTGAACCGAATCATGATGTGGACTAGCGGCTTCGACTTCTCGGTCTATCTGGACGAGGAGGGCAAGGGCGACTACATGTCATTGGCCATATTCAGCAGAGAGGACTGTTACCTGGCATTCAAGGAGGCAGAGCAGTTGACGGCCTACCAATACGGACAGAAAGCGGACCTTGCTGCTGACTGGATGAACACCTCAGAGAGTGAGGAGGAGCTTGCTGCCAGCCGCTACAAGGCTGCCCAGCTGATGGCCAACCGAGCTGGAGGCGAAGCAGAGCAGTATGTGGACAAGATAGCCGAGTCGTATGACGTGACCTACGACATGGGTCTGCAGATGAACGGTCCAAAGGGCTACTCGCGCTATCATAACTGCACGCTGTCGTACAGGATATGGAGCGCCTACTCGAAAGAGAAGAACTGTGACGTGTATTGCGTGACACAGACGGTGACAGCCTATAATCAGGACCTGAAATGCGGACCTTCAAACAAATACAAATGGTATAACGGCGGGGATTGGGGCCCATGGAAGGAGCTGGACAAAAAGGTGTCAGGACTTAAAAAAGACGTTTACGGCCCCTACATGAAGCAGATTTATACCAAGTGCGAGCTGAAGGACGGTAGTAACACCGTGAAGTTGGAGAACTATGCTCCGCAGAACAGCACATCGGGCGGACAGACGGAAACGAACGGCTTCACCTACGGTCTTGGTGCCGATGTCTCTGTTTCTGCCAACGGACCGCAAGCGGGTATCAGCGGCAATATGTCGTGGAGCCACACCGTGAGCCAGTTCAATGCCGACCTGAAGATGACGGCGTCGCCATCGGCTAGCGGAGTGACTGAGTGGACCTATACGGGAAGGGATGTGTCGTCGCACTTCACCACGACACCTTGGAAGAACCACACCCATGAATTCCCCCGCGACATACAGGTTACTACCTGCACGGTGGAACAGGCATGGGTGTGGACCGTTGCTGGCAGCCAGTCGGAGACCGTCGTCATCCAGCCTACCTTCCAGTTGCAGGACGACTGGCTCACCTACGACCGAGCCTTGAACCACATCGCAGAGGCGTATGCCCACTACATCCATATTGGTGACAAGCGTACCGTGACGCCTATCGTCATCAACTGTCCGCCGCGTCACATCCAGACGTGGAGCATGAGTGTGAAGACCGATGCTGAGGGTGCCGACGTCATCAAGATGCGCGACTATCTGGACCAACAGCTGCATCAGTACTTCCTGGCTTCAAGCATCTTCTATACTGTTCGTGCCGACCATAAGCAGGCATACAACGAGGACAAGACCGTTGAGGAGTACGACGAGATAGGTCGCTTTGTCTATACCGCCAAGGATGCCTTCACCAATAACGACAACGTGAAGGAGATCCTGCGCGAAGCTGCACAGGTGGGCGGTATGCCTCAGACGGGCAGCTACACCATTGTATGGCGACAGACCGATGCAGGCATCAACAGCGACAAGGAAGAGTTTGTGGTTAACTATTAAGGAAGAGGTAAGAGGTAAGAGAACTCAAAAATAATAGAATGAATATGAAGACAAAAAAACGTAATTACATTTTTCTTGCAGTCCTAATGATGGGGATTGCGATGATGATGACAGGCTGTGCTAAAGAAGACATAGCCAGCAATGATAACGGCGGCGGTACTAATCCTACCGATATGAATGTGGACGAGTTGAATGTCAAGGTGACGGCAGATGTGCCGACAGCCGTGCTGAGCTCGTTTGACGAGAACTCTATGGGTGCTGCCTTAGTGCGCCGCCTGAACATCAAGACCAACGAGGTGACCTCAGACACCAAGATGATACTCATCAAGGGTGAGGACATCCAAAATCGCCCAATTACGGAGTGGTTCCAGGCAGCGAAGATATACCTGAAAGGTGGCTTTATAGCAGTAGAGAAGCCTCGTAATGCCCACATGGTAGAGGTGGCAGAGAAACTGTCCTCAAGGATGGAGGCTGCTACCGTCGAGTTGATGACACAGAGTGGACATGTAACAATCACTCCTCCCAATCAGCAGTCTGGCAATGCCATCAATTCTGATGCAGCGAGGATTAACGCCCGCGTTGCCAATATCGCTGCAATAGCAGGCACACGAGATGATGCCAGCGGAACAGATGCTGTTGCCGAGATGGTCATCTTCTCGCCCATGGGTTACTACCAGTGCGAGCCTCACCAGGGTGTCTTGGTCAGCTCCTCACACACAGATGAAGATGGCAAAGAGGTAGTACAAGAAGAGATACACAATCCCGACTACACCAAGCGCAGCAGCGGTTGCCTTGCCGATGGTGCTGCCATGTGGCTTAACACCAAGAATGCTCAGACAACTACTAACAAAGCCACCAACCGCGCTGACGGTCAGGGGGCTATCAACGAACTGATGGGTGCCAGCGAAGAGCATTACTATCAGAGGAGCCTGATGGCTATGGATTGGAAAGGACAGTCACGCCATAAGCCTAATGGCTTTACTGAAACCATCCGCGTGTGGGGCAGCCACAATATGGAGACCAATAAGGACTATTACTTCGTAGAGCAAGCCGTACTGTCTGCCGTGGGAGGTCAGCAAGAGGGTGATGCCCGCTTTGATGTCAACAAGACCCTTTATGCAGGTCCTTACAAGGAAGATGAATGGATAGACGCTGATTTCAACAGTAAGGACAATCACTACTCAAAATACTATGGTGCATATTGGCAGGAGGGCAACTACTCGTTGAACCTTGTTGGTTCGAGCACCATAAGGCTGGAGGATGCCCTTCCTACTACCGACAACAACACCACCAGCACATCTATAGCTGTGGGTGAGACTCACTCAGAGACTAACACCATTGGTTTCTCCTTTGGCGCGGTAGGTGAGAATATTTCTGTCGGTGGCAATCTCTCACACGGATGGACTGATGGCACCACTTATACCATGACCTCTACCACCAATACCAATGATATAAAGGTGCAGAAGAACACCGAAGCTAATAAGGTAATGTGGAAATACGAGAACAGCCAGCGAACCTTCGGCGATTCTGATGAAGACGAGCACATGCTGGCTCCTGTCGCAGTCACCACCGACGTAAACATGGACAACCAGGCATGCTGGTCAGTAGAGAATCCAGAAGGGGCATACACCCTTGAGGTCACGAGTGATTCAAGGATGAAGTGTATAATGGCAAATGATGATGGATGTCATGCTTATACTAAATGGCCATCCACAGAGAATAGCAAATATGAGCTCATCGTGCCTAACCGTGCTGAGCAGACATGGCACATGGACATCACCTTCCCTGAGATTGGTCAGGAGGGTCATGAGGGTCACAAGGGTCTGCTCACCCAATACTTGGAAAAGCAGTTCCCAAGCCTCTATCAGCCAGAGGTGAAGATTGCCGACCAGACGCCTGAGAGCGAGAACACCATCAAGTTATTGGTCAAACAGACCGAAGATGTGCTGAACAACAGCGATGGTGCCCAGACGCTGCGTGAGTATGCCCTCGACCTCGGCATCTCTCAATATACCATCAAGTGGTTTACTACCGATGACAAGCACAGCGTATATACAGTTGATGTTAAGGCAAAAGAATGAGTAACAAGATATGTCTTAACTACTGATAGTTAAAGAATCACGGGACTCCTTTGCCAAACATTATAAACCAAAAATTATTAACAACATGAAAATTATTGATTGTGAATTTCATTATTATCTGCCTGAGTTGATGGACTATCTCGCTACGAGAGATCAGGCCATGAGGTATTATCCGGAAACAAAAGTTCTGGAAGTGAGGGATAAGATCTACGCCCATTTCGACGGCGTGACGAATACTTATCCAGTTATTGACGAGTTGATGAATTTCGGCGCGGAGCGCGTGGCAGAGATGGACCGCAACGGCGTTGACGCCGCTGTGATGTCCAGTTCGCCTGCATTGGAGGAACTGCCTGAGAAGGAGTGCGTGTATTTCGCAAAGAAGTCCAACGACGCTGTGGCAGAACTCATCAAGAAATTCCCTGGTCGTTTCTATGGTGCTGCCGTGTTGCCAACACCATACGTCGATGAGGCCATCAAAGAGCTGGAGCGTTGCATCAAGGAACTGGGATTCAAATACTGGCACACCCATTCCAACTATATGCACGAGCACCTGTATGAAGAGAAATACCTGCCGCTGCTGGCAAAGGCTGAAGAGCTGGGCTGCGCCGTCTATGTTCATCCGCAGGCTTCCGACGACAAGGATATGAAGGACATGGGCTATGTGTATTCTTCGCCAGGTCTCGG
>CACWWZ010000078.1 GCA_902764705.1 uncultured Prevotellaceae bacterium
CCTTCAAGTGTTTTGGCAATTTCTTCATCATCGCATGAGGTGAGTGAGACTGCCACCAGTCCCATCATTGCCATCATTAATCGGAAATACATTTTTTTCATATTCATATAGTTTTGGTTTGTTATTCATTTATCTGGCTTAACGGGTGGCAGATTCTTGCCGGTATGATCGTAGTAGAGCACGGTACCGCAGAGATCGCAGTAGTTCTCGCCAACGGCTCCTTTGTTATGGCAACATGCACAATCCAATTCATCGCCAACAGCCGCCTTTGCATTATTCTTATGGCGCACCGACGGTACTGCCAAGGCTTTGGACAAGAAATACCACGCAAGCCAGACGACCCAGAACGAACAGAGGATCATGCATATCTTCTCATAGACACCCTCATCATAATCATCTATCATATAAATGACACCCAGAACGATTATTGCAGTGATGATACTTCCGATGAGGTATTTGATCAAAAAACGGATAAACGTATGGTGAAGCGGCCCCAGACCTATATTGGGTGAAATACGTCGGTTGACGGGGTAGGTGAACTTGGGGTGCTTAGCGGTCCCATTATAACGTGCACCACAATGCGGGCAGGATTTCTTCCCTAAATGGACCCGCTTTCCGCAGTGCCAACAGAACATATTGCCATAGCCGATGTATTTATGCATAATAAGCAGTTTTTGTTTATGTTGCAAATATAGGGAAAAAGTCTGACGGTGTTACTTACAAAACTTGCAAAACGACTGACAATTCAAGAAATGTTAGTCGTTTTCGCTTGGTTTGACTTCTTTTTCCATGCTTTTTTGGTAAATTTGCAAAGAAACCTAACACTATATTGTTATGAAGAAAATATTACCCTTATTGGCGCTTTTGCTGATGGCTTGTGGTTCTACTCCTGCCCATCAGACTACAAGCGATGCCTCCAGTGTTGAAGAAGCAGCTGTATCTCATCTCTATTATGTTTTGAATAGTGACTCGGGGCATGTGATGACTGCCAGTGAGTTGGCGCATCAAAAAAGCGGTAATGGTATTTTTAAGATCGATCTACCTATTGACAAAAGTAATGAACTGCCGCTTTTTGAAACAATATACATCGATGATGTAACAGGTAGCAGAATCGTATTCCATCAAGAGGCCATCGAGGGAGACACAATCCAGCCTATTGGTACTGCCGACTTTCGGACGGTTATACACGACTGGCAGAAGCAAGCGCCAGACACAACCATCAATTATCGCGTGCATGCCCGAGGCAATGGCCTTTACACCTTTTATAATATCAAGCACAAAGGTTGCCATTGTCAGAATCACGACAAGCATCCCGATGGATTCCCAGAGTATGCAGAATGCATCGTATGGATAAAGCCAGGCTGCAAAGAGCTCCTCATTACCTGGGGCTACAAACGCTCAGAGAAAACCTATCATGCAAAATAAGAATCAAAACGCCTAAGACTATGCATAAAATTATATTCCAAAGATACTTTCCTGCGATTATTGCTCTTTTCTTAGTTTCAGCTGCTATGGCCCAAGAAAAGGCTCATTGGGAACTGGTAGATGTTGAGGTTCAGACTCCTCCGGCAAAATATGAGTCAAGAGGATCGATGAGCCCTGACAATAATGTCGAGGTAACTTATCGTCTTAGCCGTGGTTCCATCTACATCCAGAAAAAAGTTGTTAAAAGATGTTTGTCAAATTATAAAGACGACCCTGTCAAGCAAAAAAAATGGACTTTAGCACACGATCATAAAGGTGAGACCGCTACAGGACAGTTCATCATCAGTGGACTTCCAGAAAACATCTATGCTGATAAAGAGGTCGTCTTAAGAGTTTCTTTTACAGCCAACACCAGCTGCCCTCATGGAGATTTATTTGGTATCATAGCACAAATCACAGCTATTGACGGCCTCAACAAAGCAAGCGTTAGAGGAAGTTCCAAAATACTTCCAACTTGTAATCAAGAAAAAAACGGGAATATTTCCGTAAGAGATTATACGAATGCTATTTTGCGAAAATCTGGTGATTATGGAGAATGGAATGTACCATTTAATATACCTGGCGCACGTATGGATGGAGATCAGACATACCGATATATAGGAATCGCTCTAGCAAGATCTTCTTGGGTTTCACAGCCCGAAACACCAATTGTATATTTCAAATACAAGTTCATAAAAGGTGAGAAAGCAAAGAACAATGACACCCCTACTGATGAAGACGACACGCCAGAATATATTCCACCCTATGAGGAAGATAACGATGCTTCTGACGAGGAAGGCGTCTGGAAGTATATCATACCGCCATTTGTTGCAGGTGGTCTGGTAGGCTGGTGGAGAAACCGTAAAAAGAAGAAGAAGCAGAAGGATGATGATCCTGAGCCAGAACCCGAAGAGGAAGAAAAGGAAGACGAGGAAGATGAAGAACCCGATCAGCTGCAGATGCAGGTATATAAAAACTTTGGCGATACGCTACTTGTTGGTGATAAAGGTCAGCAGGTAAATGCCCTTATTGTCCGCAAGCCAAAGAAGGGTCCTGAATATGTGGATGAGAATCTGACTCGCCAGATTCAGATTATGAGCGGAGACGAATATCTGCACGTAGAGATGGGCGATATAGAAAACGATTGGAAGACTGCCTACGTATGGGCACCGGAAGCAGAGAACCCGCCTCAGGAGGGTATCGTGAAGTTCGTGTTGGCCAACGAAGGTGCCAGCTATACCAACCGCCTGCACTTTAAGATTGAGACTCTGGAGGTAGTCTTTGATCCTGAGCAGACCAACCTGACAATTCCTGCGCGCCATGAGAAGGCAGAAGAACTCCCTTTTGCACTGCGAGGGATTGACGACCAGGATGTCGAGGAAATCACAGTAACCATCACAGATCAGAACGGAAATGTTACATCAGATTACGGGGCAACTATTGAACCATGTAATAAGAAGGCAAACCTTCCCTATCATGTAATCATCAAGGATCTCCTACTTGACGAGAAAAAAGATCAGGGTATTCCAGGTAAGTATGCTAACTATATCATCAAGATAGATGCACGCAGCAAAGATGGTCTCAAAGTTCATGGTGAGATGCCCCTATTCCGCTTTTATATGGGATTGGTGCTGGAACTATCTGGAGAAGTGGGTTGTTACATCGAAGAGTATGACCCGATGAAACATGAGTTTAACAGCTGGTTCCGCTGGGAAGACAAACAGTATGTGCGGGCTCAGACACATTGTCGGGTTAGGCTTTATGACTATGACGAAAGAAGTCGCAAGCTCTTAGTGACCGATGTGCCACCAGAAGAGGTGATTTTTAATGTGGAACCCATTAAGGAAGATGCCAAAGCACAAAGTGGTGAATCCGTCAAAAACATCCTCGATAATATCGGACTTACACTCTTTGGAAAGCCAACACCAACAGGAGACGGCTATAACTATATCATGTATTGTAAGAATGGCATTATTACAGCCCCAAATCGTTTCAATGCAAGAGCATCGGTAAAATATGGAAAGAAGGAATTTGAGCGTAATATATACCTTACTTCCCAACCCAGGCGAACCTCATCTGAGATGGAAGCTGGTATAACCAAGGACAGGGGTCTTGAAGAGAGGCTCAAATATCTGGATGAGCAAATAACGAGGACTGGTACAACCATGGAATTCCAATCGTTGACGGTTGCCATACAGTTGATGCTGAGATACTATACCGAGGAGTATGGTCTTGATGAGCGAACTGTAAATGGCATTATTGGGGAATATTCTAAGTACCTTAGAAAACGTCAGATTACCTACAACAGACTGCAAGCCGAGTCTTATGCAGAGATGAAGGATGCTGAGCGCGAAGCTGGTTTCTGGGATTGGGTAGAAAATCGTAAGAAAGCCTTCGACGAGATGGGATTTGTTGCTCAACTGGCTCTCGGATTCCTCACATTCGGAGCCGCTGAGATCCTTACTACCTCCGTTAGTATCATGGGCTCTATGAAGGAATACGCTGATAAGGCAGAAGGCGAACTTACATGGTCTGGTGTGTTCCTTGTGGGGGCAAAAGAGGCTACGCTTAACTACCTTCAGGATCGTGGTATGGCAGCTATCGGCTCTGTTGCATCGCAGGTTGGAAAGAAATTCATATCTGTCCGTGCTGGCGGAAAATCTATTGGCGACAGTTTCTCTGAAGCTTGGAAATTCGGCAAAGAGCGTTTCACCCTTAAGAATATTTCGAGCCAACTTAAAGATGGCATCAAGGCAGAAGTTAATACGGTAAAGAAATTCAAATCCGTAATCTCAGCAAAGAAGGATATACAGAAGGCAAGTGAAGAAGCGGCAACATTTGCCAAGGAATTGGTATCGGATGCCAAGCACCGCATCAGTACAGGTGAGAAGAAGCCAAAATACAGACGTGCCTTGGAATATGGTGAAAACTGTGCCACCCAGAAAGTGAAAGATCTTCGTGCAGCAGTTGAATTGTCATTAATGAATCCTACACCAGAGAATATCCAATTGAAAAACAAGTTGGTTATGGAGGTGCAGTCAGACAAACTTGCCATGTTCAAACTGAATCAAGTAGGTGAAGAGTTTGTACCAACCCGAGCCGTTTTCAATGAAACTATCACGGGAGTGTCCAACAGCGTTGATGATGCAGTGATGAGACGATTATCAGAAATATCAGGAATACCTAAAGATCGTATCTTCCCGATGAATGCATCGTCAAAACAGAAACTCGACCTACAGATGGGCAAAAAAGTCACCTTCGACCGTGACATCACCTATTATTATAAAAATGCCAAAGGAGAATGGGTATACTTCGACCAAAAGGGTACTGAGGCGCTCTATAATTCAGAACTTAGACGATTCTTGAAAGAACCCGACTTGAATGCAACAAAGAAATATGATCATACTGTTATTGAAGACATTCTTGGGCACAAGGAAAGTTATGGTAAAGACTTAAAGAAGATGATAGATCCAGAGTTCAGGCGCTTACCACTCGATGATCCGAAGAAGGTATCAGATGCTATTGTCTTCAAGGCAAAAGAACGCTTCGACACCTGTAGGGAACTGTTAAAACAGGCAGAGAATGCAGCTAACGATACAGAAATGCTAAAAATGCAATCAAAGGCATTGAGTGAAATGATTGAAGGTTGCCGTCAAGAGGTAAAGACATTCGACTTACTTGTTTCACGCCAAGCTGCCCGTATTGACATTTTAGGCGAAAGCAAGATTAGTGGACGCCTACATGCTGCTGTAGAGGTACTGAGGAGGATGACAGAAAACCAAACGCCATTCGAGCGTATAGAAGTTGCTCTTGAGACGATAGGCTATAGTGTTGATAGTCTGGCTGAAGATATAGGTAAGTTGGCAATAAGCATTGGATAAATAAGAATAATTATGGAAAATCAAGACAAAGTTCAGTTATGCCCAGATGGCAAGTATCGTTGGGCCTATGAGGTAAATATGTATCGGAACCCAACCATCTTCTATGTGATAGCAAACATGTTCCTGATCTGCTATCTGGTATGCGTTGTGTTATTCTCGGTCATCAATTTCTGCTTGGACGAGGAGGTTCTATCATCCATACTGATGCTGACGGGTGTGTTTTTGTTCCTCTTCCTGATAACCATTCCTGCCTATCTGGTGATTGCTGCTATTATGGGAGGAACCTATGCCGCTCTGTTTGTGATGGACGAGAACGGCATTGAGCACCATCAGATGCCCAAGAAAGTAAAAAAACTGCAGTTGATTAATACCATTGGCGGTTGGGTAGGAGCAGCCAAGGGCGATCTGAGTATGGTGGGACTATCTCTCTTCTCCTCTGGCGTACAGGTCACCAAGACAGACTTCAAGAATATTCATTCTGTAAAGACAGCCCCTCGTCGCAATCTTATCAAACTTACTGAGGCATGGTACAGCTGGAACCATATCTACGTGGATGACCATGATTACGACTGGGTTTGCCAATACATCAAAGATCACTGTCCGATGGCGTCATAATCTGTAGCAGTTCTGAAGTAGGTCTGTTGTGTTATCTGGCTGCCACGAGTGACAAAGATACTGTCAGCACCAGGATAAACATAGAGCAGTTTGCCTTCCCAACGAGCTTCCTTATTATTATATAAGGTATAGATACCCTTTCCACGAGACTGGACGATGTATTGTGCCGTCCCTTCCAAACTGTCAACCGGCATGCCCCAATGATCCTCTCGCATAGCAATAGTAACTGTTATGATTGAGTCGCTTTGCAAGAACACCATGCTACTACCTGTTAAGGAGGATACATAAAGTTGGCCAGATCTTGGTAATGTATTATCATCTGTTAGCGGCAGATGAATATCGCAACCAGCCCCTCGCAACTTGTCAGCAAAATCGGGCGTCATCTCTGCCAACTGGTCGGCAGTCATCTTCTGACCATCTTCGCTGTTCAGGAGCGTTTCCAGTTCATTCTGCGCATTGACATACGACGGGTGGCAGGCTGTCAACATTATACTCATTGCAACTGTCGCCAGTATAGTTGTTATCAGTTTTTTTGTATCTATCATCGTTTTATCTTTTGACAAGCTTATATACCAATGGATGTATGGAATACGTCTGTTTCACCCGCAGCAGAAACTCGAATAGTACGACCCTCATCAAGCACAACCATGTGATATGACACAAATTCGTTCTTCTTATTAAAAATGGAGTAGGCACTGTGACCGAACGACTTGACGACGCAATCCTCCACAACACCTACACCTTCGCCATAGGTATGTCGGGCTGTACCATTGATGGTCCCGTCAGGGTGGGTTTGCATTTGGAAAACCCATTTCTGGGCACTGATATCGAGATAATCTTTGCCATTACGGGGCAACACGTTCTTATCGATGCATTTCACCTTTTTATCCCACGACCCGTCTATTCCAGCATAGAAACCATCGTGGGCATAGTTATTCTTCATGCGGCAACCACTGACATCGACGTAGTAATATTTGTTGCCGTCCTTTATCCATATGCTGTGGGCATAAGTGCCACTGGGATAGATATACACGATCTCGCCAGACTGCAAGGTCTTCCACTTGCCTTTGTCCGATCCTGCTGTAATGGCATAACGGGCAGGTGTGTAGCTGGGGTCTGTACTGCTGACAGCCTCTGAGAAACTTTCTGCTGTCTGGAATATAATATCTATGCCTTTGCTTCTTAAGCGTACCTTCTCTGCACCAGGATAGATGTATATTTCAGCTTCTGGAGTCATCCCATCTGACTTATAAAGATTATAGTACCCTTTACCTGTGGGAGTTATCTTTACTATATCATGATCCTTTTTATCATCGGTTGAGAAATAGATGAAATAGACTGGTTTGGAGCTACTCTCACTTTTGGTAAAGCCAATCTTTGTATTCATCTCTCTATTGATATACTCCTTTCCAATAGGGAGTTCTTCTTCACCAACCTCTTCTGAAGCTTCAACATCGTCTTCTGAAACTTCACTATCCTTAGATAATGAGACATCAGATATACCTTTTATATTAATGGTGTCCTCTGGTGTTTCGATGCTGTTTAAGATGCTTCTGCCTTCTTTTTCGTCATCTTGGTACATCAGGTAGGCAAAAATTCCCCCACAGATAAGAAGGATAACCAGCAGAATCAAGCACCCCTTGTGCATACACGACTTCGACAAAGAGCCTGGACTGCTATTGGGCTCAGCATGTTTCTTCTTTGGCTTGGGCTCTGACGGCTGTGAGGCGGAACGTGGCTCGTAGGGTGGAGGTACAGATCCTCTATGTTCGCGCTTTGGTTGTTTAGGCGATTCCTCATCAGGTTCAAGGTCGAACACAAGAGGAGGAGGTGTTGACCGTCTTACATCCATACG
>CACWWZ010000079.1 GCA_902764705.1 uncultured Prevotellaceae bacterium
GCTAATGGCTCTATGCTCATGGTTGCCACCAGCGGAACGGCTGTAGTCATTTAAATCGAATGTCCTGTGGTTCTTCGTTGGCGGCATCTGGATATGGCTCACCCACATCCTCTACGGCCTCATTTTCTGCATCACGATTATCGGCATCCCCTTCGGAAAGATGCACTTCCGGCTGGCAAAGCTGGCCCTGTCACCTTTCGGCAAAGAGGTTGAGTTTAGGAATCGGCATTTTCTGAATTCTCCGAATTTCGGATGAGATTTGGGTCTGATTTTGGTTAACGGAGAAATAGAAAATCCGCGCAACTTATTGCCAAACAATTAGTTACGCGGATTTATCAGCGGAGAGAGAGGGATTTCTCGCGGTAGGAGAGGCTCCCTATATTTTTCCGTCTAACACACTGAGAACCAGCACCGTTAGCATTTATCCCTATGTGGTTCGATTTCTCATCTGTAATTAATTCGTAATACTCTTCTTTTTCGGTCAGATTTCGCTTGTTTTCGCTCATCATAACCTTTTCGACTGCAAGGACGGTGCAAACCGAGTACAGAGAGCTCGCTCTTTGTCGAGGTGTAGCCCGTTCTCGCGGTTTTCAACCGCAAAGTTACGAACAATTTTCGATATGTGTACCAATTGGAGCAAAAAATATCACTATTTTCTTTTGTCCGTTCCCTCTACCCTACCTCATGGTGATCATTGAAATGGAAAACGACAAAGACAACTCGCGAATTAGACCATAATAATCTATACCATTGAATTACACTCGGGGGAAGGCTGCGATTAAGTGAGAGCAGAGTGGAGTTCACACCTACTCTGCCGAACGTGAGCAGGCTCGACCAAAGGTCAAGCTTCGCCGTGGGGGCAGACAGTCCCCATTGAGAAATAAAGAAATCACAAAACTGCTGTCCCACCTTATTATATATATGGGACAGATGTTTTGAACCGCTGTCAGTCGTGCCAATGTTAACGTGTCGTCAGACCGGCATCTTTGGCACGACCTTGTTCGTAGATATAATCTTTATCTGGATAAAAAGACTAAGGTTTTTGTTGTCTTTGAGAAAATCTCCTGTTGATTTGAGTGCCGGAACTCGTAAAAAAACATAATTATAGAAGAAAAACCAAGATATTCGGCAGAAAATGAAAAATTTTCATTATCTTTGTAGCATAAAAACTTTATCGTATGGAAGATGTAAACAGAATTAAATTGGTTCTCGTAGAGAAAAAACGTACCAGCAAATGGCTGGCAGAGCAGCTCGGTGTTAACCCCTCGACTGTCAGCAAGTGGTGTACGAACTCTTCCCAACCAGACCTTGCGTGTATATTAAAGATTGCAGATCTACTGGAAGTAGACCTAAAAGAACTCTTTGTGAGAGAGTACAAACAATATCTCCTTTCTCAGGAATCCAAGAAAAATGAATAGCTCACCAGAGCTAAGCCTTTATAAGCATTTGAAAGCATGATTATTTATGGAGATACTTTCACACTTCAGAACGATAGAAGAACTTGTTAAGATGCTTGACAGAGAGAAGGTGCTGTTCCGCGACATGTTTGAACGGCGCAGATCATTGTCTTATCGCACAGACTTTGCCCTGGAGATTGTTGACTACAAACGTGAACGTGTGCAGTATCTGATAGAGCATGGGGTGATTCATGAGAACGGCGACTTCCTGGAGATGGAGGATGTGTATGTGCAGTTCTTTGAGGAAGTTCTCGACATGAATGAGGAAATAAGTGTGGCCAGTGTAAGGGAGCACATCAATGCCTTGAAAGAGAACATTGGATATTACCTTGAAGAAACTAATGAACATCGCAAGATACAATACCAAGGTAATGTGCGTAAGATGTTACGACGTATAGGGTTGAGAACGCTAAAGAATGTTATTGATCTGAAGCGTAATGTGGATGTGGCCTACAAGCAGGAACCCAACTACAAGATTAAAAAGACACGACTCGAGAATCTGGATGAGAAGCGGAAGGGAATCAAGCAGTTGATTACAGAATGTGAGAAAATGATGGACGGTGAGGTAGTGTTCTTCAAAATGGCTACTGATCCAGAGATGCAACGTACAACGATGGATGTACGCAATGATTTCACGGAAGCCGACCACAACCTACTTGAGATAGAACATCAGATTATTGACTATATCAACCAGATTGAGTTGCAGAGTCAGCTGTTGAAGAAGATACGCCGGTTGAAATACTTGAAAGACCAACTTACTTGGCGTGAAGATACAAATATAGTACGTACATTGAATTATGTCAATCCATTGTGGATGGAGAAACGTCCTTACAATCGCATCTTTCTATCAGTAGATATGCTCCGAGACAACGAAGAGGCATACGACTTGATAAGGAAGATTGCCGGAAAGAATGATGTGCGTCGGCTGGCAAGGACTGAGGCAGAGCCATTAGACCGAGAGTTCTTGAACGAGAACATCGAGGAAGTGAGCAGTGTGAATACCACAGAGTTGTGGAACGCTTTCAAAGCGCAGGGACAGCACTTGTTCTCGTTTATTAAAAACTATAACTATCATCTGCCACGAACCCTCAACGACCACATTATCCTCTATTGCCAGATGGCAACACAGCACAGCGATGAACTGCGCATTACTGATAAGTACGAGACATTTGAAAATATAGAATATGCACTGATATATGCGAGCTAATACACGACAAATCTTTGAACGGATGAGTAAGGGTGGTTTCCTTTCTGTTGACAGCACAGACCAGGAAGTGAAACACCTTTATGATGATATAGAGGAGAATTATACCGACTATGAGGCATATTTCTCTGAGTTAGGTCTGAGATTGGAGTCGGGTGACGGCTACTACTATTTTGCCCGTACCCAAGAGGCCAAGCAGACCATTGAGCAAAAGTTGCAGAGTTTTGCTCAATGGGTAGATATATTGGACTTCCTGAAGACTTACGACATCACGTTCTCTACGGGATTCCAGTTCCGAAGCACCCATATTCTGGAGCGTATTAACCTTGACGTGGAACTGCGTGACAAGGCCCGCAAGCTATTCCGTAAGCAGAACACCAATCAGGATATTGTGGAAAAGCTCATCACCGAACTGACAACTATGGGATTCGCAGAGTTGATTAACGAAGAGGATGGTACCTACAAGGTGACTGCCGCTTTCCGTTACGCAGAAGATATGGTGAACCTGATAACTATTTATAACGAAGAGGAGATACCAGAGTTATGAGACATCTGAATAAAATCATATTCCTGAACTCGGCAAACATTCCATACGCAGAGGTGATGCTGGACGGTAACGTTCATTTTGCCGGCACTCAGGGTGTAGGTAAAAGTACGGTATTGAGAGCATTGCTATTCTTCTACAATGCTGATAAGATGCGCCTGGGCATCCAACAGGGGCAGAAGTCGTTTGAGGAGTTCTATTTCCGTTACAGCAACTCCTATATAGTATATGAGGTAAAGACCGAAAACAGCGCCTACTCAATCCTTACTTATCGCAGTCAGGGAAAGGCTGTGTTCCGTTTCATTGATGCACCTTATCAGAAATCATGGTTTGTTGATGACAGCGGACGAGTGGAAAGTGACTGGATACGTATTCGTGAACGAATAGGAAGCAATGACATCAGTTCCAAGATAGAGACATACGAACAGTATCGCAACATCATCTTCGGCAACACACACGACCGTAGCCATCGCTACGACAAGTACGCCATTGTGGAGAGTTCGAAATACCAGAATATACCACGAAGTATCCAAAATGTATTCCTAAACAGTAAATTGGATGCCGATTTTGTGAAGAACACTATCATACAGTCGATGACAGAGGTGGAGGACAGTATCCGCCTGTCGGACTATCGTCATTTGGTGGCTGACTTCGAGCGGGAGTTCGACGAGATTGACTGTTGGTATAGGAAAGATAGTAGTGGTGAGATACCTGTACGCAACAAAGCGGCAAAGGTAGTGGACAACTACCGTCTGCTGATAGCCCTCGACTATGAAATGATGCAGACCTGGCATCAGTTGAATCATGTTGTCACTTATACTCGTGAACAACTGCCACTGGTGGAAGAAGAGATTCGGGAAATACAAGGGAAGCTGGCAAAACTCAAAGAGAGGATTGGTGCCACACAACAGGAGTATGAAAAAGAGCACGACCGCTTGACTAAAGAAATCAGCAAGCGTGAGCAGCGACTGGACGATATTCGTAAAAAACGTAAGCACTACGAAGAAATCGGTATCAAGGACATTATCGAACTTAATGCGCAGGAACAGAAATACGTTAGCGAGAAGGCACAGAAAGAAAAATTGCTTCGCGCATTGGAAGAGCAATACAAGGATGTGACAGATAAATACCGTGCATTATATGCTGCACTTGATGACGAGTGGAGTAAGTTCGGACTGACCCAAAAGGAAGAACTTCAACGCTATCGTGACGGTATACAGACAGAACGTGACAAAAGCGTGAAGGTGCGTGACCTACGTAAGAAATCTGTGGAAGATGCATACGGAGAATGGCTGACAGCATCGGACGAGCGTCTTACTATTTTACAAGGGAATCATAACTTGGCAGATAAGCGGTTGTCAGAGTTACAATACTGGCATCCGATGGCAAAGGAGACATACGACTACGAGATGGATATTCAAAATTTCAAGTCTCAGGAACATCAACTAAACAGCCAATTGACCATCACATCAAATAGTTTGAAGTCCCTTCGACAAGAGTGGGAGATGAAGAGCAATGAGATAAAACGTAAGTATGAGCATAAACAGGAAGAGGCTCAAAGTCAGCTAAAAAAACTGCAAACGGAGCTCTCTGAAACGGAAGAGATACTTGCTCGTTGGAAAGGCTCGTTTTATGAGTGGCTGAGTCAGAACAAGCCAGGATGGGAAGACAACATTGGCAAGGTGGTGGACGAACAGCAGGTGCTCTACGCACAAGGTCTGTCGCCCCAACTGACTGATGACAGCCAACTCTTTGGAGTAAGCATCAATCTGGAGGCCATACCGCTACACCATCGAACTCCAGACGAATACCGCAGCCTGCAAAAACAGCAGCAAGAAGCGGTTGCAGCCAAAAAGAAAGAAATGACTGACCTTCAAGTCCAACATGAAAATGAACAGGAAGCATTGCGAAAAAGTTACAATGGCAAAATTACAGAACTTGGACAGCAGGAAACGATTCTGAGAGTGCAGCTGGAGCAGATACCTACAAAGATAAAGGATGCAGAAACGCGTTTACGACAGGCAGAACAGAAAGAAAAGGAGATGGTGGCTGTAGAACGTGAAAAGCGGACAAAGGTCTATAACGAAACTTTACTGGCGTTGGATGGAGAGAAAAATGCCCGTACTCAACAGCGCATCAAGCGAGATAAGGACTTAAAGGCTGCTGATAGTGATTATAACGCTGCAATACGCGACCTCCAGAAGCGATTCGACACTTTTAGGCAAAAGCAGGCAGATGAGAAAGAAGCCAAGAAAAAAGACATTGATGAACGCATGCAGATGTTGAATCGGCAGGAACGTGATGAATTGAAAGGCAAGGGTGCTGACACAAATGCACTTGACCTCTGCCGGAAAGATTGCGATAGCATACAGGCCGTTCTCGACAAGATTACCCTGCAGCGACATTTTGTCATTGAATACCATAAGGACGAAGAAGAACTCTTCTCCCACGAGTCAGAATTCCACGAAGAGAAACGACAGTTGGAAGCGAAGGACAAGGCCGCCCGTCAGCAGTATGAAGACAAGCGCAAACGATATGAAGCAGAACGAGCAGAGCAATCTGAACTACTCACTTCCAAACAGTCTACGGTCAAAGCAATGAAGGATGGCCTAACCCAATATGAGCAACTATGTCAAGTAGAGAATATACTGCCAGAGGCATTCCTACACGATGATGTGACTTTGCCCTCAACATCGGCTTTGACAGAATTGGTTGTGCAAATGCGAGGCTCTGTCAATAAAAAACGCCAGAAGATGGAGGAACTAAAACGTGCCACCAACTCATTCAATTCTCACTTTGGTGCCAACAACACTTTCCACTTTATAACTCCGCAATACGACGAGGACTATCTGGCCTTTGCCCTCAACCTACAGGATTTTGTTGCGAACGACAAAATAGAGATGTATCGTGCCCGTGTCAGCGATCACTATAACACCATTCTGCGTAGTGTGTCTCGCGAAGTAGGTTTGCTGATGAATCATTCCGCAGAGATTCGCAGCATCATCAGTGAGGTGAATCGTGACTTCCAAGAGCGTAACTTTGCTGGGGTTATCCGTAGTATTGAACTTCGGGCTGAAGAATCGTCAGACAGAATGATGCTCCTGCTGCGCCAGATCCGTGACTTTACGGAGGAACATGCGCTGACCATAGGCGAAAGGAACCTTTTCTCGGGTGACGACCGTGACAGGGTAAATGAGAAAGTGGTAGATTATCTGAAGAGGTTTATGAAGCAGTTGCAGAAAGAACCTGCCCGTACAGAATTGACACTCAGTGACACATTCCGTCTACAGTTCCGCATTCAGGAGAACGACAATAATACGGGGTGGGTAGAACGCATTAATAATGTGGGGTCTGATGGTACTGACGTCCTGGTGAAGGCTATGGTGAATATCATGCTCATCAATGTGTTCAAAACAAGGGCTTCTAGGAAGAATGGTGAATTCATCATCCACTGCATGATGGATGAGATTGGCAAACTGCATCCAAGTAATGTAAGCGGCATCCTGCAATTTGCCAATGTACGTAACATCTATCTGATTAATAGTTCTCCAATGGGCTATAATGCTGACCTATATAAATACAACTATTTGCTGACAAAGGACGGCAAGTCGCAGACGCACATCAAGCGTTTGATGACAATCAATTCATGATGAAGATCTCAAAGACACTGATAAATACGTTGCTGCAGCTCATGGATGGCGAATCGGTCGCATCTAGTACACTTCGAAAAGACTTTGCAGAGACACTGTTGGCAGAAGGATTGCTGACGGTGCAGACGCATGGTAGTCGAAGAGCATTCAAGGCAATCGATACTATTGCATTGAAGAATTTCCTGCAAACACACTATGAAGAGCTTCGAACCCTTGGTGATAATGATTTTGATTCATACACGGCACGTTCTGAACAGGCTATAGAAACGGGTAATTCCAAACTTGTGATGGTTCGCTCATGTCCCGGATTTCCTGTTAATAGTTATGAGCCTATCACATGTTTACTTTCTGGTAAAGACTTTGTAATCAATCCACCAGAAGGATGTTTTTTATTCATTGACAATTGGCAGCAATTTATTATTCCAGAGGATGTCGTTGTGGTGGGTATCGAGAATATGGAGAGTTTCCGTATGATTCGTCATCAAAGGAAATTGTTTGAATCTGTGCTGGGTGATATGCCGCTGCTGTTTGTCTCCCGCTATCCGCAATCGAAAGATCTACGAAAATGGCTGCAAGGAATAACCAACCGTTATGTACATTTCGGAGATTTCGATTTGGCAGGTATTCATATCTTTTTAACAGAGTTTCATCATTATCTTGGCAATAGATCATCTTACCTAATTCCGTCGGATATAAAATATCGGCTGACAAAAGGATCACCATCCCGTTATAACGAACAATATGGAACGTATCATAAAATACACTGTGATATCAGCGAACTACAGTATCTAATAGATCTCATAAACGAATATCATCGTGGTTATGATCAAGAAGGGTACATTGATGCATTTGCCTAATTAAAACAGGAAGATAGTCCTACAAATAATAAGCAACAGGAACAAGACACATTATATAATATATGAGACTACCAATTAACATAGAA
>CACWWZ010000080.1 GCA_902764705.1 uncultured Prevotellaceae bacterium
GAAGTAATCTGAGTGACAGCCGAAAACTGCTTGGCCTGCTCAAAAGCATTCTGACCCGTTGAGCCGTCCAGCACAAGCATTACCTCATCAGGAGCAGCGGGCAGAACCTTCTTCATCACCTCTTTTATCTTCTTCAACTCATTCATCAAGCCAACCTTGTTGTGCAGTCGGCCAGCTGTATCTATCAGCACCACATCGGCACCATTGGCCTTAGCGCTCTGCAAGGTATCGAAAGCCACCGAGGCAGGATCTGAACCCATCTGCTGTTTGATTACTGATACACCTACACGTTCGCCCCAGATACACAATTGCTCGACAGCAGCAGCACGGAAGGTATCGGCTGCACCCAAATAAACTTTCTTGCCAGCCTGCTTGAACTGCCAAGCCAACTTTCCAATAGTAGTGGTTTTGCCCACACCATTAACACCTACAACCAATATCACGTAGGGCTTATGGTCCGAGGGAAGGTCCCAATTGTCATTATCCTCACTGTTGTTTTCTGCCAACAAAGAGGCTATCTCATCACGCAGGATAGCATTTAGCTCGCTGGTCGACACATACTTGTCACGAGCCACACGTTCCTCAATACGCTCTATAATCTTCAATGTGGTCTCTACACCAACATCCGACGTAATCAACACTTCTTCCAGATTGTCAAGTACGTCGTCATCAACCTTTGACTTGCCAGCCACAGCACGGGCTAACTTGCCAAATACGCTGGTCTTGGTTTTCTCTAAACCTTTGTCCAACGTTTCCTTCTTATCCTTACTAAAAAATCCAAAAATACCCATAATGCAATATATTACGTCTGCAAAGTTAGTGCAAACCGAGCGAAAAACCAAAAGAAATGTACTTTTTCTTTTGTTTTTCCAAGGCAAAACTTCACTTGACAATAACTGAACTACATAAAAAATAAGGCTGCAACCAAACATCGCAGCCTTAAATTTATCGGAAATCCCAATATTAGTTCTTGAAAAAGTCCTTAACAGCCTCGTTAGGAACCATCTGCTCGTCAAAGATGTAAGCACCAGTCTTGGGGCTCTTTACCATCTTGATAACCTTTGTATAAGCGCGACCATCCTTTGAGCCTTCATGGAGGGTAGCGACGGTTTTCTTTGCCATGCTTTAAAACAGATTATTTAATCTCCTTGTGCACAGTCATGCGCTTCAGGATTGGGTTATACTTCTTCAGTTCCATTCTCTCTGGGGTGTTCTTACGATTCTTGGTCGTAATGTAACGGCTCGTTCCGGGCAGTCCACTCTCTTTCATCTCAGTGCACTCCAGAATCACCTGAACGCGATTACCCTTTGCTTTCTTTCCTGCCATCGTGATTAGTCTCCTATAACTTTAATGTCCTTCCAGTCTACAAAACCTTTAGCAACAGCCTGCTTCAGGGCAGCGTCCAGACCTACCTTGTTAATCATACGCAGACCAGCGGCGCTGATCTTCAACTGAATCCAGCAAGCCTCCTCTACATAGTAGAACTTCTTGCTGAACAGGTTTACATCAAAGCTACGCTTGGTGCGGTGCTTTGAGTGAGACACATTATTTCCAATCTGTGCCTTTTTTCCCGTAATCTGACAAATTTTCGACATCTCTATCTACTTTTTTTGTGTTCCTTAATTGTAACTTATTCCAAACAGGGTGCAAAGGTACAAAAAAGTTTAGAGTTTAGAGTTTAAAGTTCGTATATTTCTCTTTCTCTTAATATTTTTTAACCTTCCAACTCATCTGGTTGGGGTTCTGTTCTCAAAAAATCAAGGAAAAGTTCCATCGCCTTGTTAGTAGCAATGGCCAGATTAATGTCCCGTCCGTGGTCTTCCTCCACCTTCAAGGTCACCTGCTTATCTGGAGTACCACAAGCCAGCCATATGGTCCCCACAGGATTCTCCTTAGTGCCGCCTCCAGGACCAGCAACGCCTGTAGCAGCAATGGCATAGTCAGTATTCAGTGTCTTACAAGCACCTTTTACCATTTGTTGGGCAACTTCCTCGCAAACGGCCGTCTTTTCAGCCAACAAGTCGCCGCTGACACCCAGCAACGACATCTTCACTTCGTCGACATAAGAGATGATACCGCCTTTGAAGTATTTCGAAGCACCGGGAACAGCAATAATTGCTTCAGCTATTCGCCCACCCGTACAGCTTTCTGCCGTGCTGACGGTCTTATCCATTTCCCACAGCAACTGACTAATCTCTCTGCTGAAAACCTTACTTTCAAAATCCATATTATTTACAATTTACTATTAACATTTTTGTTTATTGTAGGCATTTACTTAAACGTCACCTTACTGAATGCGGGGGCATCAATACCACAGAACTCACCATCCAAATACTTGTAATACCCCACGATACCAATCATAGCCGCATTGTCAGTGGTATAACTGAACTTAGGAATGTACACTGTCCAACCGAAACGATGGGCATAATCGTGAAATGCATTGCGCAACCCATTGTTGGCACTAACACCACCTGCGACAGCAACATGGGTGACTCCTGTCTGGTTGACTGCCAATTTAAGTTTCTTCATCAAAATGTCCACAATAGTCCACTCCAATGAGGCAGCAATGTCCTCCTTGTGATGTTCTACAAAATCCGGATCGTCTTCCACCCACTTACGCAGGTTGTAGAGGAACGACGTCTTCAGCCCTGAGAAGCTATAGTCAAGACCTGGAATATGAGGCTCAGCAAACTGATAAGCTTTCGGATTGCCCTGACGGGCTAATTTGTCAATAATAGGACCTCCAGGATATCCCAATCCCATCACCTTCGAACATTTGTCAATAGCCTCACCTGCAGCATCATCAATCGTCTGCCCCAGTACTTCCATATCGTTATAGGCACGTACTAACACTATCTGCGAATTACCACCAGACACCAGCAGACAAATAAACGGCAATGGTGGCTGACTCCGGTCATCGTCAGACTCCTTGATAAAATGAGCCATTACATGCCCTTGCAAGTGGTTGACGTCGATGAGGGGAATACCCAGCGAACGAGCAAAACCCTTGGCAAAGTTGACACCCACCAGCAAGGACCCCATCAACCCAGGTCCTCGGGTAAAAGCAACTGCCGTGAGCTGCTCCTTCGTAATGCCGGCCCGTTTGATCGCCTCACTAACCACAGGCACAACATTCTGCTGGTGTGCCCTTGAAGCCAACTCGGGAACAACACCGCCATATGCCTCGTGTACAGCCTGAGAAGCCGTCACATTAGACAGCAGCACGCCATTTCGAAGCACTGCAGCCGACGTATCGTCACACGAACTCTCTATACCTATTATATATAAATCTTTCTGTTCCACTTTCAATTATCAATTAGTACGTCAGTATCTCTACACCATGTTCTGTCATCAGCAAAGTATGCTCCCATTGAGCGCTTGGTAACTCATCTTCAGAGATAACCTCCCAGCCATACGGATCGTCTGCATCGATGAAAACCTTCCAAGTTCCCATATTAATCATGGGCTCTATAGTAAAGACCATACCCGGAACGAGCAACATACCATCTCCCTTCTGGGCAAAGTGGCACACCTCGGGTTCTTCGTGGAAGGCGTTCCCTACTCCATGACCACACAAGTCGCGTACAACACCATAGTGATACTTTTTGGCGTGCTTCTCGATAGCCTTACCTATCGCATTGACATAGCCCCAAGGTTTTGCTGCCTCCATACCGATCTCCAAACACTCCTTGGTGACACGAACCAGTTGTTCCTTCTCTGGTGTCGTCTTACCTATTATATACATACGCGAGGCATCGGCATAGTAACCATCCAAGATTGTCGTGAAATCGACATTAATAATATCACCCTCCTCCAGAATGTCATCAGCTTTGGGAATTCCATGGCACACCACTTCATTGATACTAGTGCATACTGACATCGGGAATCCCTCATAGTTCAAGCACGCAGGAATAGCCCGGTGTTGCTCACAATATTCGCGGCAAATCTGATCTATTTCCAACGTCGACATTCCCGCATGTATAACTTTACCCACAGCATCTAGCACGCCAGTATTCACAACACCAGCCCTACGAATGCCCTCTATTTGTTCTGGAGTCTTGATTAAGTCACGTGTAGGAACCAAGACCCCCTTGTTTTCCAAGTACATGATGCGTTTGTCCAGCTCTGTCGGCTGTTCGCCCGGCTTACAATGCCATCTTCTTTTCACCATAGTCTTTACGAATTTGAGTGCAAAGGTACGAATAAAAAAAGAATTAAAATTAAGAATTAAGATTTATTATCCGTTTGGCACGATATTTGCAGATTACGGAGCAGAAATCAAAATAATAATATAAAATAAATAGGATATGCAAAAAGGTAACATCGGGGTTACGACTGAGAACATTTTCCCCGTCATCAAAAAGTTCCTCTATTCTGATCATGAGATTTTCCTGCGTGAGATGGTCAGCAACGCTGTTGACGCAACGCAGAAGTTGAAGACACTGGCTCAGCAGGGCGAGTTCAAGGATGAACTCGGCGACTTGACCGTACACGTAGCATTGGATACGGACAAGGGAACTATCACTATCTCTGACCGCGGTATCGGTATGACCGAAGAGGAGATTGACAAGTACATCAACCAGATTGCCTTCTCGGGCGTTAACGACTTCTTGGAGAAATATAAGGACAACGCCAACAACATCATCGGCCACTTCGGACTGGGCTTTTACTCGTCATTTATGGTTTCGAAGAAGGTGGAGATTATCACCAAGAGTTACAAGAACGGCGCAAAGGCCGTCAAATGGAGTTGTGACGGAAGCCCCGCCTACGAGATTGACGAGGCAGATAAGGAAGGCCGTGGTTCTGACATCATCCTCTATGTAGACGATGACTGCAAGGAGTTCCTCGAAAAGGAGCGTATACAGCAGTTACTCAACAAGTATTGTAAGTTTATGGCTATTCCTGTAGCCTTCGGCAAAAAACAGGAATGGTCTAGTGAGAAGAAAGAGATGGTAGACACCCAGGAGGACAATATCATTAACAGCGTTGAACCACTGTGGGCCAAGGCTCCTTCAAGTCTGAAAGACGAAGACTATAAATCGTTCTACCGCACTCTCTACCCCATGAGCGACGAACCTATGTTCTGGATTCACCTAAACGTGGACTATCCGTTCAACCTGACAGGTATCCTGTACTTCCCCCGCATCAAGTCCAACATCGACTTACAGCGCAACAAGATACAACTATACTGCAACCAAGTATTTGTCACCGACCAAGTAGAGGGCATCGTACCTGAGTTCCTGACGCTGTTGCACGGTGTCATTGACTCGCCAGACATTCCCCTGAACGTCTCTCGTTCTTATCTTCAGAGCGACCGGGAAGTGAAGAAAATTTCAACTTATATCACCAAGAAAGTAGCAGACCGCCTGCAGGCTATCTTCAAAGAAGACCGCAAGCAGTACGAAGAGAAATGGGACGATCTGAAGCTGTTCATCAACTACGGAATGCTGTCAGAAGAGTCGTTCTACGACCGCGCAAAAGAGTTCGCCCTGTTCAAGGACGTAGAAGGTAAATACTTTACCTTTGATGAATACAAGACACTCATCGAAGGAACCCAGAAGGACAAAGACGGCAACCTCATCTATCTCTACGCTACCGACAAGGAGGAACAGTACAGTTATATTCAGGCAGCCAAGGACAAAGGTTACAGCGTGCTACTGCTGGACGGCCAGCTTGATGTTCCAGCTATTCAGATGCTGGAGCAGAAGTTCGAGAAGTCACGCTTCACACGTGTCGACTCTGACATCATAGACCGCCTCATCGTTAAAGAGGACCAACAGAAATCCAACTTGACAGAGGACGAGTCTGCCAATTTGTCACAAGTATTCCGTTCGCAGATGCCAAAAATGGAAAAGACGGAATTCATGGTCGAGGTGCAGTCGTTAGGCGAAAGTCAGCGCCCCGTTGTCATTACACAAAACGAATGGATGCGTCGTATGAAGGAGATGAGCCGCTTCCAGCAGGGCATGAATTTCTATGCTCAGATGCCCGACTCGATGAATCTGGTACTGAACAGCGACCATCCGCTGATAAAGCGTGTGCTTGACGACTGCAAAGCTACAACAGAAGAGACACTGAAGCCCATCGAATCAGAACTGAAAGGTCAAGAGGCCCGTCTGGCCGCCATCCGTCAGCAGCAGGAAAAGAAGAAGCCTGAGGAACTGACACAGGACGATAAGGACATGAAAGCTGAGACCGAGAAAGCTGTTGAAGAACAAAAGCAGAAGAAGCAGGACGTTCTGAGCAACTATGCCGCCAAGAACGACATAGTACACCAGCTCATCGACTTGGCATTGTTGCAGAACGGCATGCTGAAGGGTGAGGCTTTGGACAAGTTCCTCAAGCGTTCAGTAGATCTCATCAAATAAGAAAGAACAAATAAAAGATTGTATCAGGATAATAAAGAAAGCTCCCAAACCTATTGGGAGCTTCTTTTATGCTCCAGAGGCGCATATACAACAAGGAGAGAGGCATATACCTCTCTCCTTTGTGATTCCGGCGGGATTCAAACCCACAACCTTCTGATCCGTAGTCAGATGCTCTATTCAGTTGAGCTACGGAACCTCCCTTGGCTCCTTAGAAATGATTTTATTGACCGAAGTCTCTATTTCATTTCTGATTTGCGGGTGCAAAGGTACGGAGTTTTTCTGAAACCACCAAATTTTTTTTCGACTTTTTTTAAAAAAGAAGCAAATCATACAAAAAACTGCTTCCTGATGAGTTATTTAGTACATTCTGCTTACCACAATATACTTTTAATGCAACTTATTCTATCTCATTGTCAACATCTGCAATATGTTAGATAGGCAAGGAGAGCACAAAGCGTGAACCAGGTGCTTCCTTGGTAGTATCGAGCACCACATCACCTCCTAAACGTCGGGCAATATTGCGGGCCACGGTGAGTCCAATGCCCTGACCATCGAAATACTGGTTGAGTTTGACGTAGGGTTCAAAGATGTGCTCAGCCTCGGTAGAATCGATACCTATTCCAGTATCTTCAACAGTATAGACGGCCAGCATCTTGTCCATGTC
>CACWWZ010000081.1 GCA_902764705.1 uncultured Prevotellaceae bacterium
CGACACAAGATGCTCTGCCCCCATGTAGTCCTGAAAGCACGACTTATACAGGTCGAGCAAACGTAACTGAGGATAAGTCTGTAGTTGCTTGTTGACGAAGCCCTTAACGCCCTGTGCCAGAATTACTATTGAACATAGGAGGCTGATGGTAATGAGTGCTATCTTTTTCATATCCCTTCTTATTATCTTGATGTTACCCATCTCTAAATCCTAATTATTCTCAAAACTTGGCACAAAGTTACGTATTATTCTCCGTATTTTATCAGAATTGACTATTTTTGCAACATCTTTTAGGAGAAATGACCATGCCCAAGGAACGAAACAAGGCAGACGGCTATCGTGAGAAGGCTTACGAGGGTGACACCAAGGCGATGAACAACCTTGGGGTCTGCTACGAACGTGGCACTGGCGTAAAGGTCAATCTGGAAATGGCGTTCGAGTGGTATATGAAGGCTGCAGAGCTGGGCGATGTCTATGGCTGCTTCAACGTCGGCGAGTGCTACTATCATGGGAAAGGGGTGGAGCAAAATTCTGAACTAGCCTTTGAGTGGTACATGAAGGCCGCAGACAAAGGTGATATGCAGTCGCAGGTTAACGTGGCCAATGCCTATTATCTCGGCAACGGCACAGAGACAGATCACCACAAGGCTTTCCTTTGGTATCGTGAGGCAGCCTTCCAAGGACATGTACAGAGTCAGAAGAACTGCGGAGCGGCCTATTGGAACGGTGACGGTGTTGAGAAAGACCTGTCGGAGTGTGCCTTCTGGTACGAACTGGCAGCCAATGGCGGTGATGCCCAGTCACAGTTTGCTACTGGCTGGTTTCTGATGACTGGCACAGGCGTACCGAAGGATGAGCGCAAAGGGTTAAAGTGGATTCACAAGGCTACCTTCCAAGGCTATCAGCCAGCAATAGACTATTGTAAGGAACACGGGTATAAGTGGTATTAAACTATCGAATGATGAAACTGAAGAAACGGAAAATCAAGTATTCGGCAATATTCTTTCTCTGCTGGTTTGCCTTTCTGGTCTTTCTGATAGATGGAGTCCTGAAATTCCAGACATTGGTGGACTACTTCGGCTCCTACGCATTGTTAGAGGTTGCGTTGCTGCTATTGGTTATCCTTCCTACGTTAACAATTTACAAGTTTACAAAAGAACATAAAAATAAAGAATAATGACAATACAAGAATTTCGAGATTACATGGCATCGGGCAAACCCGTCGTTGGCGGTGGTGATGTCCACATGATGTTTCATAAGCTGTCACAAGAGGCTTTGCAGATAACGGCTGAGATTAACGGCAAGTATCATACTCCAGAGCAGTTGCACGATTTGTTGGAACAGCTTTGGGGACGTGAGGTCCCCAAGTCGGTAGGCGTGTTTCCACCATTCCATACCGACTGCGGTAAGAACACTGTCGTTGGCGAGCGGGTCTTCATCAACATGGGCTGCAAGTTTCAGGATCAGGGCGGTATCACCATTGACGAAGGTGCACTCATCGGTCACAACGTCGTGCTGGCCACCATCAACCACGACCTTGACCCAGCCAAGCGTCAGAGCATGAGCTATGCACCAATTCACATCGGCAAAAACGTATGGATTGGAGCCAATGCCACCGTTCTTGCTGGAGTAACCATCGGCGATGGAGCCGTGGTAGCTGCAGGTGCTGTCGTGACAAAAGATGTAGAACCGAATACGATTGTTGGGGGTGTACCTGCCAAAGTGATTAAAAAGATAGAAGTATAAAAAATGAAAAAGGTAATTGTTATTTCTACGAGCCTTAGACGGGGCTCAAACAGCGACATGCTCGCTGACCAGTTTGCGGAAGGAGCAAAGGCTGCGGGAAACGAGGTGGAGAAGATTTCTCTCGTTGGCAAGAACATCCAGTTCTGTAAGGGCTGCTTTGGTTGCCAGAAGTTAGGACGTTGTGTCATCAACGACGATGTGAACGCCATCATGGCCAAGGTGCTGAAGGCTGATGTTATCTGCTGGGCTACTCCCATCTACTATTATGAGATGAGCGGACAGATGAAGACCCTCATCGACCGCTTGAACGGCATGTATGAGCAGGACTACCAGTTCCGTGATGTCTATCTGCTGACCACGGCTGCAGAGAATGAAGCAGAGACACCAAAACGTGCTGAAGCAGGGTTGACAGGCTGGATAGACTGCTATCCCAAGAGTCGCCTGGCTGGAACGCTTTTCTGCGGAGGTGTGAATGACCCTCGTGAGATTGAGGGTAATCCCAAGTTGCATGTGGCATACGAATTAGGAAAGAGACTGTGATTAAGGTAAATGACCTACAAAACACATCATTTATGATAGACCAGATTATTGACTACAACAAGACATTTGTGGCAGAGAAGGGCTACGAGAAATACATCACCGACAAATATCCAGACAAGAAGTTGGCTGTGCTGTCGTGTATGGACACCCGACTGACCGAACTGCTCCCTGCAGCCCTCGGTCTGAAGAACGGTGATGCCAAGATTATCAAGAACGCAGGAGGCTTGGTGATTTCTGCCTTCGACTCTGCTATGCGTAGCCTTATCGTAGCTATTTACGAGTTAGGTGTAGAGGAAATCATGGTTGTGGCACACTCGCATTGCGGAGCCTGCCACATGAGTTATGACCATTTTCATCATGAGATGATTGCCCGTGGTGTGACGGATGAGACACTCGACACCATTCAGAAGTGCGGTGTCGACCTGCATCATTGGTTAGAAGGCTTTAAGGATACACCGACCTCCGTCCGTAAGACCGTTGAGACCATCAAGACCCATCCACTGGTTCCCAAGGACATCGTGGTTCGTGGGTTTATCATTGATTCAGAGACAGGAGCATTGGAGGAGATAAATTGAAGCAATGTTTTACCTATTTGGTATTGTCTACCTCACTTTTGGCGAGAAATGCCAGACATATTGAAAAAAAAATTAGCATTATCACAGGGGGAATGTCCCCTATGATAATGCCGTAATCTATTTCATTGAACTTTACTCGTTTGATATTAGGTGCATTGTGGTTTCATCACAAGAAACGACAGCTGCACAGACGTTATAGCCACCAAATCCGTTCTTTGCCCTATATCTAACAGTAACAGTTCTTCCTGTTTCTGGAACGATTTCTATTAACTGGTAACTGTCTGGGTCACGAAGGTTTTTCTTGATTAAAGATTCTGCTGTGGCACGAATAGCATACTTATCTTCATACAGGGGTTTGTCGGGCTCTGAAGAAGATGATGAATCACCAGATCCTGTAGCACTTAGCAGGAAAAAACCGATAACAATACACGAAATGAAATACTTGAAATTTTTCTTCATACCTTTAATTTTACAATTAAATATATAACAAATGGAATTGTATAACATAATAAATCTATAACGTCAAACGTCCCCTCAACCAAGTTGAAATACTGTAGAACCTCTGAGGAAGCACCCACGAAGGGAATTATACCGCAGAATATAATCTGCTTTTTCACGTCAGAAGACCATATTGCATCCATAAAAAGTATATAAGACAGTGTCCATAATCCATCTGGGATGCAATACTTTATTATTTCGGGGACTTGAATATCATTTAACAATCTTCTAACAAGCATTATGGTTTCATGCAACCCTAAATTATCAAACCAACCAAACATTCGCAAAGAAGTGCTGCGGAAAGCCATATAAATGCATCCACCTAATGTAAAAAGGAATAAAGCAGTAGTACTCTCTGCTATTTTGTTCATGTTTGTTCGATTAAGTAAAACCATATTATAATACCATGTAAATATGGCGAACGCAAAAAGCGCAAGCCCTCCATATCTCTGCCAGGCTCGCTACAAGCCCCAAATGTACTATGGTAAAGCCTGCGCCCAAAAGCGCAGCTTCAATGTACATTTGGTTTGCTCTTCTGTTCTCTTTCGAGGTAGCGATTCGGCAGAGAATTGAGCAATAAGTCTTGTGTCTCTTGCGAAACACGGTGCAAATATATGAAAATACTTCCAATATTCCAAAGAAAAAGGACAAAAACTTACGCTTTTATGGTTTTCTGGGCTACGGCAATACGCTTTTGGTGATTATAGCACGTGGGAAAAGGGAGAAAGGTATGGGCAAACAGGGAGAGAGACGGCATGTAACAGGGAGCGAGACGGCATGTCTCTCAATTCGGACGCCCGCACGCACAAATTAGGGCGGGCGCCCTTATATCTTGGAGCACCCGCCCTGATATGCTGGAGCGGTCGGTCGAAACCGATTTTTAATTCTTAGAAGCTTCTCGTTTGGGGAAGTAGAGCCAGCGGCGGCTTTCGCGCACCTTCCACAGACGCGGATGTTCGCCCTTGCAGAGGCTGTCGAGATAGGCTTTCGCAGAGTCGCGCTTCAGCCCGCTGAATATCATAAACTCTGGAATCGTCGCATAGCCCAGTTTCATGCAGCGTCGCAAAGCCTCGTCCATTGCCTTCTCGTCGTACATCTGGCTGTTTCCCACCTGAGCCCCACTCTTGCGGTAGCCCTCGCGGTTCTTGCCACCTTCCTTGATAAACTCCTTAGAAGGGATGAACTCAATGCCCGCATATTCAATGTCTCTGCCATGAATGGTCTTGGGGTCGGTATGCTCGCCTAGCAGTTTCAGCTTGGGAGCAAACGAGCCGATGGGTGTCTCTACACGATAACCGTCTGACAGCCAATTGCCTATAACATCTATCACTACGTCGAACACCATCTGCAACTCTCCTGTACGCAGGTTGCGATACTTGTTGCAGAAATCCTCCAGTTGCTTGAAGCTCTTCTTACGGCCTTTTGCTGGGCGCACATAGAGCAGCGGCTTGCCGTCCTCACCCTTCGTCGGACGTGGATGAATCTCAAATTCTATTCCGTCAGTCTTACGTGGCATAATAATTCGTTTTAGATTGCAAAGTTACAAAAAAAAGAGGAAGAATCCAAATATTTTTGTAACTTTGCGCCATTATTTCAAACATTATTAATTACTTAGAGAAGCAAAGATGAATGATTCGATTAAGAGAGAGCAGAGTGAGTTTGCTTGTTCTGCCGATTGTGAGAATCTTCGCCCCAAGGGCAAGAAGATAATAAATCCTTGGCGCAACCATGAGGGATATAACTGTTTCGGTTGCAGTCCTGACAATCCCATTGGGCTTCACATGGAGTTCTATGAGGATGGTGACTATATCGTAAGTACCTGGCAGAAGACGGCAAACCCAATGTGGAGAAGATGAATTTGATCACGTTCGATCCTGTTCATCATACCTATATCCAGCTGGGTAAGGCCATAGGCAAGGCTTTCGCTGACGGCAAGCAATTGAAATAAAAACGTCATATGAAAAAGAAACTATTCTCAATATTATGCGCAGTCCTCATGCTGGCAGCGTGTGGACAGCAGAACAAAAATGAAACAACTATGGATTTTACAGATGATGTTCAGGTGGCTCTCGCCGACAGCGGGCGCATCGATTTAAACAGCCTGCAGTGGACAAGAGAGCCAAAGGGCTACGAGGTGAAGGGCGACACCATCCTCATCACCACTGCACCAAAAACCGACCTCTGGCAGCGCACGTACTATCACTTCCAGAACGACAACGCCCCCGTTCTGCAGATGAAGACCCGTGAGAAATTCTTCAGTTTCGTGGTGAAGACCGACTTCACAGGCAGTCACCATCGCTTTGACCAGTGTGGTATCGTGATGTATCTTGGCAGCGAGAACTGGCTGAAAGGCTCGGTGGAATACGAGAACGATGAGTTTCAGCATCTGGGTAGCGTAGTGACGAACAATGGCTACTCCGACTGGGCCACGACGGCTATTCCCGCAAACGTGAAAACCATGTGGTATCGCTTCTCCCGCCGCGAGGATGACTACTGCATTGAGTGCTCTTCCGACGGACAGACGTTCAGTCAGATGCGTGTCTGCCACATGCCTGCTGCCGCCGATGAAATCAGCTTCGGCATCTATGCCTGCTCGCCCGAGGAGTCCTCATTCACAGCAATCTTCTCCGATATGAAGATTACCGAATGTGCATGGAAGGCTCACGACGGCCAACAGCCAGATAAGACAAGTGAAGCCTGGCAATCATACAATAGTTATCGAAATAAATAAATATCATGAATATAGAAGACTATCGCGAGTACTGCCTGTCATTAGGCAATGACATAGAAGAAAA
>CACWWZ010000082.1 GCA_902764705.1 uncultured Prevotellaceae bacterium
TTTCATTTTTCGCCCTGATTTAACATCATTTAAGGGGGGGACGAATTTTAGCAGAAAAGTTACTATATTTGCGTAACAGCGTGCCTGGCACCGTGTGACTCTGAAAAAGAATTCGGATTAGTTTACTTCGTCCAGAAAAAGCTCAAATAAATTTGGCTTTTCGTTCGACTTTTCGTAACTTTGTAACAATTCTCAGTTTCTCTTTGTATAAAGGCAGTCTGGGGGATTGATGAAAAACTGGGTTACGAATTGGCAACCGTACTCAATTCCACATTCTGCTATAAACTGCATCAAAGAACACCTGACGGTAAGCCACCAGCCGTACTATGGCTCATCATCGGGTGCAAAGTTACGAATAAGTGAGCAAAATACCAAATTTATTTGAGTATTTTCGAACGTGAGTAACTTCGAGACATCGTCTCAAAGGTAATCTTGTGTGGCACCTGCCAGAAAGGTGCGTATTAGGCTACGTCCTTCTACCATAATGGTATGTGGCATACAGGCAACTCTATAGATAACCCATTAGACAACTCTGTCATATGTCTATAGCAACAATCCATTCACCACTTTTCTTTCCACCCTTTCGTTTAAGCAGTTCCAATTCCTGAAGACGGGAAATACTTGAGATGGTTCCTCCTTCTGATATATTATCACTAGAGGAAATATAGTCATTACGTGTCGCTGTAGGATGGAGATAGAAATAGACCAGTATATCCATTTGTAAGTCTGTAATAGTGATTCCACGTTCTTCAAGAGCCTTTTGTATGGCCTTTTGTATGGTCTCAGGATCCTTTTGTATGGTCTTTTGTATGGTCTTTGCATCCTTTTGTATGCTCTCAGGATCCTTTTGTATGGTTTCCGCACTCATTGGCTCGTGTACAATAACACTAAATGCGGTGACAAGTCCGATGTTGAACTCTGGAGCCGGACTTTGGTTTTCCTTCAACAGATCCTGTACTTCGCCTATACCATGATTGAACATGTTGACGTAGTTCAGGTTTTTCATCATCTCTGCTACCACACTATTGCGATAGTCGTTCACGTGAGGGAAATTCTCTGGGCGAGCCTGTCCATACAAGCCACCTGGATTCATAATCTCAATGTGGCTGTCGTACTGATAGAGACGAGTTGGCATGTTCGCCTGATAATCGCGATGCATCACGGCATTCATCATCAATTCTCGCAGTACCTTGTAGGGATAGTTACGGACATCCTTTTCCCTCAGGATACTGACGGGAACAGGGCGCTTTGTCACAATGCCGTCGCGAATGAAGTTCTCCAAATCAGGCAGCATCTTGTAAAGACATCCTTCAAAACGTCTTTCGTTAAGTATCATACCTCCGTTCGTCTCGCCCTTAAAGCGTACAAACTGTATATATGCTCCTGGCATGAAGTATCGCGGATTGTTACCAAACATAATAAGTGCTGCATACGTCGGACATTCCCAGCGCATGTTAAATAGGCGAAGGGATGCTAACTGTTCTTTAAGAGGACGTTTCTCGTTAGCCAGCGTTTCTGCATCAATGGCCTTGGGCAGATACTCTTTGACAATCGTATCTATGTCAATGTCATCTATAGTCGCTTCACGGCATGGCCTAGTGTCGAATGTTGGCAAACTTGCTGCACAACGTTCGGCAAGTATTCTCTCTTCTTCTGCACTAGCAATGTCACGACGTGGCCCAATACGGATGAAGGTCCTACCCCGATAACGAACAGGCGTGTCAAACGAAGGTGTCACTTCTACTACCAGCACATCACCTTCATCAGTCTGCACCTTTTCCGTGGTCATAACAGGAAGGGGCAAAATATTGCCATCAGAACGAATACCGCTGATGCGTTTCATCAAAGCATCGTCAACCTTCATTCCGCTTATCTGACCATTATCATACACGCCAATCAGCAGATAACCCTTCTTTCCAGAACCAGGCATATCGTTTGCGAAAGCACAAATGGCCTCTTGGAATTTATCCATATCACCTTTAGACGTGGTTAGTTCTATTCTAAAGCCCTCATCAATTGCTATTATCTCCTGTAATTCTTCTTTTGTCATATCCCGTTTGCAAATTTACAACTTTTTATTAATATAGCATGAAAAAACAGAAACGTCACAAAGTATCCTGCCCGCGATGTGACATTCATTCCCTATGTATTATAAGTTTGTATCCATCTATTGTGACTTTTCCTAATTTCTCAATAGCAGACTGTCCTAAAAGTAGTGGCGCATTTTGTTGCTCCTTGATAGTTGCTTTTACATCGTGCAAATGCAATCCTCCAATTTCAACGTCTTTGATATTGGCGACTAAAACTTGTGAGGCACTTCCATCTGCTATTATACTATTTGCCTTTCCGACAATGTCTTTTTCAGAAAGACGTCCCATCTCAACCAATTGTTTTGCAAAACTTGATGATAGGCTAATCATTCCTGCTCCCGTATCAAAAATAAAATCTGCCTTTAATCCGTTGATTTTACAAGGAACATAATAAACCGAGTTCATTTTTCTCATAATTAAGACTGTTGTGCCATTAGAATTGGAATCTTCCGACTGGTCTTTTGAATCATCATAGATTGATAATTTATTTTCTAGAGCAACAAGTTCCTTCATATTAGTATAACCTGCCCGGCATTTTCTAATCCAGCATCCTTTGCTTTTGTTGCCCAATAATAGGCCTGAGTGCGATTCTTTTGTATACCAAGGGGCACAGCGTGCCTGGCACCGTGTGACAGGCACCTTCAGACCGACACCGACTAAATCTTGATGCGCGAAAAGGGCTCGCGGTGGGCAAGCCAGGCGGAGACCACCAGTATGGCAAGACCTACAAGCAACAGGAGGATATTGCTTGGATAAAGGTCGAACACACCGTCCATGATGCCGCCAACAAGATAGCACACAAAGACCCAGTGGATGAGGTAGATGCGGGTGACGTCGGAGGAAACCTGCTTCACCTCCTGCTGGATGACCTGAGGCTCATGGGGCATGAGGAAGTGGCCTATGCCTGCCACCAGTATGGCTCCCATGATGCATACAAAGGCGTCAAACGGAGTCAGATAGTAGAAATAGTCATCGTTGATGTCGCTGAACATACCCGTCTCATGGGTAGTCAGATAGATCATGCAGACAGTGAAGATGAAACCTGTAGCCGGCACGAGCAGCGCAAACAGATAGTCCATGTCGTTGCATCGGCGTATGAGCTTGCCAAACCAATAGCCTGCAGCCACAAAGATAAACCAGTTGGCCAACGGGAAACTCGACCATATCTCGCCCACATGAATGCCTATAAAGGGATAGCACAGCATGTTGAGGGCTGTGCTGCCCATGTCTATGGAGCGCACGAAGGTGCCGAAAACTGACAGTGCCAGACCCACGAGCAGGATGACAGTCGGCGAGGCCTTCATCCAGCGCAGCAGGGCGAAGAGCATGAATGCGATGCCCGCAAAAGGCAGGATGTCGAAGAGGTTGATTTCCTCAACGAACCAGTCATAGTGCTGTTCGCCATAGCCAGCCTTCCACAGCAGCAGCTGTGGCAGACAGCGTACGGCATTGAGCAGATAGCCTGCCACGAAGAGCTTGATGCCGCGCAGAAACATCGTGCGTCCGTCTGTGCGGCGGCTGTAGGCCACGCCTACGCCCATGGCAAACATGAAGACGGGAGCAGCAAGCACACCGCCGTAGATGTTGTTCAGGCGATACTGGAATCCTTGTTCCAGACCGTCTTCGTCCCAGATATAGATAAATGTGTGAACGAGCACCATCCCCACGATGGCTATAAACTTGGCGAAGTCGAACGACCACTGTCGGCCGGTGTTGACCTCTTCTTTGCTAAACAATCCTGCAAACATATCCTAAAATGCTTTAAGTGTGAAACCTGCTACAAAATACATGCCTTGACTGGCGGGGTTGGCAATGAGCTGCCCGAACAGTGGCACAGCGTGCCTGGCACCGTGTGACATTTTTACCGAACTATTGTTCTTCATATACTTCGTTTAGTTTATTGTAAAACATCTATCTTAAGTTTTCATCGCCACAAAGATATGAAAAGTCTGTCAACCGTGCAACTTTTTCCACGTTTTTTTGCTGTTTCCTCTGACAATCGTTCAATAACTCTAAATCCAGCAAGCGGAAAACTTGTCACTTATTGGTGATTAATCAGCGTAACAGCGTGCCTGGCACCGTGTGACAAGCAATCCGATGGTTATACTCCAATTTGTTCTTTTTAACAACTTATAAAGCAAAATAAACGGATTATTGTGCTCTCTTTCATGGAAATCATGTAACTTTGTGGCGTATATGAATGATAACAAACAATATTTATGAACAAAAACGAGAAATTTGTCATTACTATCAACCGCGAAGTCGGAACGGGTGGACGTACTGTAGGCCGTAAGTTGGCCGAGAAATTATGTGTGAAATACTGTGACAAGGCCGTCATCGACGGATTGACCCAGAAGTTCGGCCTCACACCAGACCGCATCGAGGAGATCAAGGCACAGAAGAAATCGTGGTGGAAAGACATCAACAACTACTACCAGACGTTGGTCAATAGTGCCAGCCAACCTATGGAGGCCGAGGTGAAACTCGATACTGCCACCATGTTCGAGACCGAGAAGCACATCCTGACGGAACTGGCCTCGCAGTCGTCGTGCGTTGTTGCAGGTCGCACGGGTTTCATGATATTCCGCGAATGGCCCAACCACCTGAGCATCTTCATTCAGGCATCGATGAAGCACCGCATCAAGCGTGTCATGCGCCGTCAAGACGTCAGTGAGCAGGAGGCTCGCGACATCATCGCGAAGTTGGATGCTACGCGTGAGGTCTACATCAAGAAATACGAGGACACCTCGCGTTACGACACCCGCAACTACCAGCTCGTCATCTCGATGGATGACTTGAGCGAGGACGATGCCGCTGAGGTAATCATGGACTATATCAACCGCACAAGCAAGTAAGACTGAAAAGAGAGGGTGTAGATGCCCTCTCTTTTCTATATCTTCTGAACTTACCCAGTTACCCACTTACCCACTTATGACATTTAGGTTTTTCAAACTTCGAAGGTAAGGTGTTGGCAAGATGGGAAGGGGGTCTATGAGGAAAGTTGTAAAAATTAGTTAATAATTATATTATTAATATTATATATATTATAATATATATAATATTAATACTTTTCTGCTTCAGGAAATCTGAAAATGCAGATGTCATAAGTGGGTAAGTGGGTAAGTGGGTAAGTTAGGTTCAAGGTTAAAGGTTCAAGGTTCTCTGACCTAAAGGTGCAGAGCGACCCAAGGGGCGATGACGAGGTTCAAGGTTTTTTGAAAAATAGTCGCCTAAAAGCTTGCACAATTCAGGAAAATTTCGTACCTTTGCAACAAAGTTGCAAAACAGGCATCAGACAACGAATTTGCGGCATAGCCAAGGGGAAAATTTTTGTTAACCTAGGAGCAAGATTTTCATGGTGTAGCGGCAAAAACACGAACGAAGGAATAGATTTTAAGGATGCGGAAAATTTTTAACAAACAACCTTAAAATTTATAATTTTATGACGATACAAAGTTACATGTTACAACTTAGAGTAAAGACAGGAGGAGGAATGCATAAAAAAAGCCGCCAACTCGTTATGAATCAGCGGTCGTTTTTTCTAAAGATTGGTCGAGGTGACAGGACTCGAACCTGCGACAGCCTGGTCCCAAACCAGGAACGCTACCAACTGCGCTACACCTCGTTGCCCGAAAGCGGATGCAAAGGTACAAAGAAAAAGTCAAAACGAGCCATAAAGGGCAAAAAAAATGCTACCGCACAACAATCTTTAACGATTCAGCCGTGCGATAGCAGTTATTTTCTACTGTTTTGTTGTTTCGATATTCCCTTATTTGATAATACCCTGCTCGACGAAAATCTTCTTCAAGGCTACCACCGAGCGGTCTACCTGCTCCTTGGTGTGGGTGGCCATGAGGGCGTAACGTACGAGTGTGTCCTGTGGTGCACATGCGGGAGGAATGACGGGGTTGATGAAGACGCCAGCCTTGAAGGC
>CACWWZ010000083.1 GCA_902764705.1 uncultured Prevotellaceae bacterium
TCACGCTGCAAAGATAAGCATATATTTTGATATATCCAAATATTTCGAAGAATATTTGCATAAATCAAGGTTTTATCCCCTACTTCCTCCCATTCTGCACAATCCTGTATCTTGTGGAGCGGATGGTCTCTTGGGTAATGCCCATGATGCGGCGTACGTCCTAGTCTTCCAGGCCCATCTCGTAGAGGATGAGGAAGATTGCGAAGCCACACTCTATACCTTCAGGTTAGAGAAGGTGTTGTGGGCGGTCTTGGGAGCATATTTCTTCTGGATGCGGCAGAAAGAGGGGAAGTCGATGGCCTTTTAGTAGTCGATGAAGCATTTGTAGTCATCGTTCGACCGACCCGAAGTAGTACCGTAGACATTGATTTCATTGTAAAACCTAAAAAATCTTCGAAAAAGTTGCATAATCCGACAACTTTTACTATCTTTGCACCCATGACAAACAATCACAAAATCGTTGACTACGATGCCGTTCTTGATGCTAAGTTCGGCAAGGAAGGTACTCCCGAACGTGCAAGAGCCGAAGAGGCTGCCTACTCGTTCTATTCTGGTCAGATACTTCAGGATGCGCGCAAAGAGGCTAAGATGACTCAAAGCGAACTGGCAGAGCGTACACAGACCACAAAGTCATACATCTCGAAGATAGAAAACGGTGTCATCACCCCCAGTGTCGGCGTATTCTACCGTATCATTGCTGCCCTCGGAATGAGGGTGGAAGTGGTAAAGCCCGTGTATTAATTGATTGGTTTCAAGAAACCATCAGCCGAGCGCGCTAACGCCATCCTTGCTCACATCCACAAGTTGGGCAAGGAAATGATGGCAGCATGTTTCTAAACGACACGACTGACTTATGGAACAGAAATTCAGCAATAACAGTATTGACCTTCAGGTGCTGCGTGAGTTTTGCGAGCGTGAGGGTGAGGCGGTGTCTTACCGCAAGGGTGATCAGATGGAGCGCGAGGGCGACCCGTCGCGTTGGTTAGGCTTCGTGACGGATGGTTGCTTCAAGTATGTGACTCACGGCATCAGCGACGACAGGGAACATATCACGTGGTTTTCGTTCGCGGGCGAGTTTGTGGGCGACTATCCCCACTGCCTCTTCGGGCGTCCGGCCCAGGCCACTCTCGAGGCGATGATGCCCAGCCGTGTGCTCCGTGTCACGGGCGAACAGATGCTGCAGATGTTTCGTCAGAACATGCAGACGATGGAACTGCGCAGTGTCATCGATGAGCATCTGCTTAGCCAGACTCAGGCCCGCTATGTTGACCTCCATTGCGCCACGGCCCACGAGCGCTACGAGTTGCTGCTACGTCGTTGTCCCGGCATCGTGCATCACCTTGCCTTGCAGGACCTCGCCTCTTTTCTCTGCGTCACGCCCAATTACCTGAGCACCATCCGCAAGGATATCACGTTCGAAGCGAAAAAATAGCGCCACTTAAGACTTTCACCCTCGGTACCCGATTTCCAGGCTTTGCCGAGGGCTTTTTCGTGCCGTTTTCCGGAGTTTCCTTGAGCGAAGCGAAAAACTTTGCCAAACGAAACTGATGAACAATGAACTATAACATTTTCGCTTCATATCTACTATATATGTTGGAAGTGATAACAATCTTTGCGTTGTGGAATTATGGTGAGGACTTAATAGGCAGACATGCAATGTCATATCATTGTAATACACGCTTTTCTTTTTTCTCGGAAAAAATCACTATCTTTGCCGCCAAAAAGCAGTAGAATGAAACAAAACGTATTGAAGAACTTATGAAAATACTCGTTGTCGACGATGAGCAGGACATCTGCGAGATACTGCAATACAACCTTGAAACTGAAGGGTTTGAAATTATAACTGCCAATTCGGCAGAGGAGGCTCTTGAACTTCCTCTGCAAGAGTATGCACTGATTCTTTTAGATGTGATGATGGGCGAAATGTCTGGATTCCAGATGGCACGAAAGATAAAGGACAATCCTATAACGGCGGAGATCCCCATCATCTTCATCACAGCATTAGAGGGAGAGGACAATCTGGTTAAAGGACTGAATATCGGGGCTGATGACTATATTGCCAAGCCACTGAGTATGAAAGAAGTAAAGGCAAGAGTCCGTGCGGTTCTCAGGCGGGCATCTCATTCATATCTTCATCATGATGAACAAGTTGTAATTACTTCAGACAATAAGATTTTCTATGAGGGTATCACGCTTGACCTTTATGCCAAGACTGCCACTTTGGATAGCCAAAATTTATCACTCACAAAATTAGAATATGAATTATTGTCGCTTCTATTACAACATCCTGGTAAAGTGTTTTCGCGAGAAGATCTTTTAAGACATTGTTGGCCGCAGGATGTGCTTGTACTCGACCGCACAGTGGATGTTAATATCACCCGACTGCGTAAGAAAATCGGCCGTTATGGCAAACAGATAAAAACACGTGTAGGTTATGGCTACTGCTTTGAAAAGTAAATCCTTTCAGCGTAATCTGCTGTTCAGTATCGGTGGTGTTTTCCTGCTCTTTGCTGTTTGCTTTAGTGTGTATCAATACCAGCGTGAGAAGGAGTACAAGATTGACATTCTTCACTCACGTCTTCAGATGTACAACTATGAAATGGTGCAGACACTTGGTGAAGACAGCCTTACAAATAACCGCCTGTTTTGCGATTATGTGGAAAGGCATAATATGGAAGGGCTACGCGTGTCTATCATAGACAAGAATGGACGAGTCATTCTTGACAGTTACGAGCCACAAGTGGATTCTCTAGGAAATCATCTCGAACGAACGGAAATCCAGCAGGCTCTGCATGATGGAAACGGCTACGATATCAAGCGCATGTCGCAATCCACCCACGAGACGTATTTCTATTCAGCCACTCGGTTTGGCAACACCATTGTACGTACCGCTGTACCCTATTCGGCAGAGTTGACGCGTTCACTTCAGGCCGACAATACTTACATCTACTTTGCCGTTGCCCTGACACTACTACTGGGCATCGTGCTCTACCTAAGTACCCATCGCATCAGCCGTCACATCGGCTATCTGCGCGAGTTTGCTGTGAAGGCTGAACAGGGCGAGGCGCTCGACCACGAACTGGAGCGACGTTTGCCCGATGACGAGTTGGGTGACATCAGCCACACCATCATCATGCTCTATTGGAAGCTCCGTCATTCTGAGGAAGAAAAGGTACGCATCAAGCGCCAACTCACTCAGAATGCTGCCCATGAACTGAAGACGCCAGCTGCCAGCATTCACGGCTACTTGGAGAGCATCCTTGACAATCCAGACATGCCTGAGGACAAAAAGAAACATTTCTTAGAGCGTTGCTATGCGCAGAGCGAACGTATGAACAAGCTCCTATTCGACATGAGTACTCTCACCAAACTTGATGAGATGGACAACAATATATCCAAACCCAACTATGAATACCGTCATGTTAATGTTTTGCAAATTATGCAAAATGCGCTCGATGATACTGCTCTGCAACTTCAAGAAAAAGGCATTACGCCATCTCTCAACGTGCCACAGCATATAGAAGTGCAGGGCGACGCAAGTCTGATCTACAGCATCTTCCGCAATCTCATTGATAATGCTATTGCCTACGCCACAGGAGCAACATGTCTGAAGATTGCCTGTAGCGAAGTGGAAAACGAAGGCCGCCATTTTTATGAGTTCACGATAAGCGACAACGGTCAGGGAATAGAACCGCAGCATTTGGATCATATCTTCGAGCGTTTTTACCGTGTAGATAAAGGCCGCTCACGCAAACTCGGCGGCACAGGTCTCGGACTAGCTATAGTGAAAAATGCAGTTGCCGTTCACGGAGGAACAACAACTGCACAACTTACTCCAGGCGGAGGGCTCACCATCAGGTTTACACTCGCAAGGTTTTAGCCTTGCCCATTGTAAGGTCTGTCTTCAAAGTCGTTATTCAGTCCTTTTCCTGCCTGTACTACATTCATCACATAGTCTGCCAGACGTTCACACTCAGAGATGAAATCGACATAGAACACGCCCAATTGATAGCTGTAAAGCCCCGCATTCACATCGTGCAGATTTTGGTTTCGTAGTTGCTTGCGGTAGTTGTTGATTTCATGCTCTATATTGATAGATTTTGTGATGTTCGTTCTTGATCCTGTCAAGTCGATGCGCTTCATCATTTCTTCCAGCGAACCCTCCACAAGTTGCAGCATCGTCTGCATGTGCTGCGTCTGTTCTGGAGTGAACGCATCCTGACAATGCATGCGGTGGCGGTTCAGTGTGCGTCCGAGGTTATACACTGAGTCGCCGATCGACTCCAATTCTGTAATCTGACGCAACATCTTCTGTATCTGAGCCTTCGAGGCATCCGACAGTCGGCCCTCACTCACCTTATTCAGATATCCAGCAATCTCCATCTCCATAGAGTCGGTGATATTCTCATACTTCCCGATACGCGAGAAAAGTTTGTTGAATTCGTTTTCGTCCTGTATCTGCATCAGTTCAGGCACGAATCCGAACATCCTTTGGCAACGCTCTGCAAAATGGTGAATCTCTTTCTGTGCTTCCATGATGCTGAGTTCGGCTGTAGAGAGCAAACCACCACTGATGAACCGCAAACGATAATCCTCTTCCTGAGCCTTCATCGGCAGTACCTTGCAGACAAACATCTCAATCTGGCGGACAAAACCAATAAGCAAAAGCGTGTTGATGATGTTAAAGGCTGTGTGGAAGGTTGAAAGTTTGTAGAGCTCGTTTCCGCCGCCCATCACTCTATCAACAAACCAACTGACGGCGTTACAGGCAGGATAGAATACGATAAGGAACGCCACGACACCAAAGACATTGAAGAACATGTGGGCCAGTGCGGCACGGCGTGCCTGTGTGTTTGCGGTGAGCGAAGCCATGAATGCCGTAATGGTAGTACCAATGTTCTGACCCATAGCCAAGGCGGCAGCCTGTTCAAATCCAAAGCCGGGAATATTCATACCAAATAGCATCAAAGTAATAGCCATCGTAGCTGCTGAAGCTTGTACAATCATAGTCACCAAAGCACCCAC
>CACWWZ010000084.1 GCA_902764705.1 uncultured Prevotellaceae bacterium
GATGTACACCTGACCACCGACACCACGGAGCCATCCCCAGCCGCCCTTTAAAGACACAGTATCTTTTTAAGTCGCACACGGTGCCAGGCACGCTGTGACATTTGCAACGTCATGCCACCTTCAATAAGTCAAGTATAGAATACACCCTCGTCATGTTTTCGAAGGTGAAGTACTGGTCATCCAGCACCATCCATTTCTCGCGTTCTTTTACCGGCATCCGTTGAATGTCGGGGAAGAACGAAACGGGAACAATCAACTCACGTCCGTCTGTCAGGCGTACCAACATCTTACCGCGACGGGCCGTAAAGTTCAGGTCTTTAATACCTAATGTTACTCCTTTAATCTTACACATATCTTTGTCCTCCTTTTAGTTTATTTCTCAATGTCTATTGCAATGGTCTTCTCGCCGTTGAATGTCTTCGTAATCTGGTCGTTGATGAACTTCCAGTGGCGATTAATGGCGGCAACCAACATCTCATTGTCCTTGGCAGACAACTTAGACTCTGCTATCTCCACGCATTGCTCGCCATTCTTCTCTATCCAGATTTTTGCGAGCGAATACTGGTGGCGCATTCCCCTTTTGAATACATGCACATGGCGGCGGTTGTCGTTCACGTCAAGTGAAATCGCGACCAAGATAAACATCCTTAGAAATGCTAACTGCCCCATAATCATTGTCATTTCTCTGCAAAGATACGAATTAGCGAGGAAAGAACCAAAGAAAACTCGTTTTTTTTAGTCTTTCGATTGGAAGAATCTTCTCGCAAAGCGGAAGTACTCAGCAGAACCGTCATGTCACACGGTGCCAGGCACGCTGTGACACGATGTTCATTTCCCGAAAATCGATTTTGACCAAAATGACCATGACCACTTTGACCACCACGTTGTCACACGGTGACAGGCACGCTGTGACAAGGCACGCTGTGACACGAAAATGTTAATGGATTAACATTTCTTTATTTTTTTTTTTTGATATTAACACGGAACGTTGTACCTTTGTGGCCAAAATTGACAGACAGAATCTATTTTTAATAACAATCCAAAAACAAACAAAACAAAAATGGGAAAGACTTTAAGATTACTATGGCTCATGGCCCTGCCGATGATGCTGGGCCTGAGCGCGTGTACCGACAAGGACGACACAGCGGGCGGCGAGAACGTAGAGAACGTGGAGACGCCCGACGAGACGCAGCCCACGGAGGACCAGCTGGCCGTCAAGGTGACTGAAGACTTGCCGTCGGCCGTGCTGGGCGACTTCGGCGAAGGATCGACGGGTGCCGCCCTGGTGAAGCGTCTGCCAGTAGTGACGAACGGGATTGGCCCCGACACGAAGATGGTGCTGGTGCCGGGCTCGATGTTCGACGGCAACGGCATGAGTGCTGACGACATAGACGCCCTGGTGCGCCTGTCGTTAGAGGGCGGCTACCTGGCCATTGAGCGTCCCACAGCACAGCAATTGTTTAATTTCGGCGTACTGTATGCCGCCAAGCTGATAGAGCTGCAGCAACTGCAGTATGAGGAGACGTTCGACCTGAGCAGTGAGACGGCAGCGGCCGCTGCCGCCCGCTCGCAGATGCTGGAGCGATTCCAGACGCGACAGGCCAACATCCAGCAGATGGCCACGACGCGCGCCGCCGGTGACAACCTGAACGACGTGGTGGCCGAGATGATTATCTACGGCCCGACGGACTATTTCATGCAGCAGCCGTTCATGGACGAGATGACGGCCTACGTACACACCGGAGACGGCGAGGGCAATACGACGAACGCCGAAGCCGTCACCACCAAGCAGGAGCGCACCGCCTACATTAGCGGCACGCTGGCCGATGCTGCTGCCGATTGGCTGAACGCCAGCGTGGCGAAGCACCAGGGGTCCGCTCCACGCCGCGCCATGCACCGCGCCGGCGGCAGTGCCATCAACGACATCATGGATGCCAGCGAGGAGTTCACCTACAACGAGGCCATCGACTGGAGATACGCAAATAACAAAACTTATCATTACACCGACCGCGTGAACATGATTGTGCGCACGTGGGGTGTCCACAACATGGAGTCGAACAAGGACTACTACTACCTGAAGCAGAACGTCACCCTCAAAATGGGCAATGAGAAGGGATGGATGATTTTCTATCCAACAAATGAAGAACATTGGTATGGTGCAACGAACTATGGCGACTATGACAACTGGTATGGCTCGTTCCTCTCTCAGTACATCACGTCGATTAATCTCACGGGCAGCGGCAGCATCCGATTGGAAGCCTCCAAGCCGGACACCGACAACAATACGTCGTCAACCAGCGTCAATATCGGCTCGTCATCTTCGCATTCGACGACAAACGGCATTTCATGGAACAACACATTGGGCATGAGTCCGAGTTTCAGCCTCGGCGGCAGCTATTCATGGGGCACCACCAATGGCACGTCGTTCTCGATGAGCTTGTCGCAGACGAGCAAGGATCTGCATGGTGTGAAAAACACGAGTGGCAATCAGGTGACGTGGACGTATAAGGGCACGCTGCCACAATTCTCGCAACCAAAGGAGGGTAGTTCTTGGTACTACAGGCACCAGACGGCAGCCGACATCCTGACGAACGACTGCGACATTGCCAACGAGGTCTGCTGGTCGGTAGCCAATCCGTCAGGACAATACACTTTCAGCATCACCTCGCAGCCCCAGACCGCCGCACTGCTATTCTCATATAAATCGGGTAGCAAGGGTAATCGCCCCAGCAAATATGAATACACCACGACGCAGACCTCCAACCATTCGCAGCAGCTGATACAGCCGAACCGCGCCATGCAGACATGGCGCATGAGCATCACCGTGGACGAGTGGGAGGGTGCAGAGGTGGCCGGAGCCCGCGAGTACCTACAGAACGAAGTGCGCAAGCAGTTCCCCGACATCTATGCCGACGTGTTCCAGGTTGCCGACAAGTCGGCATCGTCGCTGGATGCCATCAGTGCCGTCATCAACTACTCGAAGAAGGTCTACGGCAACACAGCCAACATGGAAGCGCTGGAAAGCTTGGCCAAATCGAAAGGTGTCAAGAAATTCAGCATCCACTGGCGCAATGACAATGGCGTACAGGCGAAGGACCCGTTTACTGTTGTTCTGCCTGACGCTCCTGTCGCTCCTGAAGACCCGTCTCCTGAAGCCCCAATACCTGTTGCTCAAGTCGTGTTTTGCAGAGAAAGTGGAACGCTATACTTTGTCAAGACAACTCCGTTGAGCGAAGGTGAAAAGTGGGACGGCCATACCATCTACAGAGTATGGAGTGGCAACAACGTAACAGATACAGGTGGTTATCCAAAATGGGTAACTGTTCGTATTATTATTGGTTATCAGAGTACAACGGTAAACGCGCTCGCCACTCGTGTGGTGATTGACAAAAGTTTTGCCGAGGTTCAACCTAAGAGCACGAAAAGTTGGTTTGAAGGCATTAATGCAGAGACCATCGAAGGAATTGAGAACCTGAACACCAGCGAGGTAACTGATATGAATAGTATGTTCGCGGGATGCAGTAATCTGAAGACTCTCAACCTTGACGGTTTCGACATGAGTAAAGTAACTAATGTTCAGTACATGTTTTGGCAATGCACGAGCTTGACCACCATCTATAGTAGCCAGGGGTGGGACATCAGTAGTTCAGCTAATATGTTCTTCGGGTGCGACAATCTGAAAGGTGCTGTTGATTTCGACGCCGGCCAGACCAACGGCTCGATGGCCAATCCCTATACGGGATACTTCACCATGCCAGAGCATAGCAACGAGGTGAACGTCTATATCAAGGACGCGCAGGCTAACACCGACCTGCTGAAGCAGTACGTAGACCAGTGGGTGAACATCCGCTACAGCCGCAGCCTGCAGGCCAAGGTGGGCAGCGACGGCGACTACACGCCGACACCCTATACGGTATGTCTGCCCTACAACCTCGACCTCAGCGCGGCCATCAGTTCGAAGCAGTGCGCCGTCTATACGCTGGCAGCCGTGACGGGCGGTGAGTTTGTGTTCAAGAAGGTGAGCAAGACGACGCTCGCCGCCGGAACGCCCTACGTGGTGATGGTCAACCGCGGCAAGATATCGCTCAGCGCCAAAGGCGTGAAGATTGTCACCGCCGAGCCTACGAGCGTCAAAGTCTATACCTCGGTAGCCGACTGGCAGAAGGGCAGCGGCAAGACCGTAGGCGACTGGATGGGCACCTTCGACCAGTGGGACAGCGATGAGGCCGTGGCATGGGACGCCTTCGCCCTGAAGCCGAGCAACAACATGTGGGACTACTACAGCGCCACGGGCACGGGCAGCATCCCCGCCTTCCGCGCATTCCTGTCGTCGGGCAGCATCGAACAGAAGGAGTACAAGGCCAGATATGAAGACTGATGAACCCTATATGAACATCTCTAAGGATATGGAACGGAAGAAATCATATAGTTGCCCCACGGTGAAGGTCATACAGCTGCGGCAGCAGTCGGCACTGCTCACCATGAGTGAAGATGCCAATGCCCCCCGCTACGACGGCTTCGACGACATGGAGGAGGATTGAAATACTGATGCCGTCATCAGTAGTCAGCCGCCGAAACGGAGCACACAATAAATGACAGGACACCACACAGTGTCACACGGTGCCAGGCACGCTGTGACACACATGGCGACACAGAAAAGAGAGGCATCCCCACCGGGTGCCTCCCTTTTTCTCTTCTCCGCACACAAGAACCGTCTTCTGTGTGCTCCGTCGGACCTACAGCATTGCTATTGGTCCGTAGCCCATGCACGATGTCACGCCCAGCGTGGTACCTATTGCCGTCAGAATCGAAACCAGAATCTGAATCAGCGTCTTCCATGTCTCTTTCTTCATAACTTTAAACTTTAATTTTAATCCCTATAATTCGTAGTCGTT
>CACWWZ010000085.1 GCA_902764705.1 uncultured Prevotellaceae bacterium
CCCATCCTTAACGACGGCATTTGGTAAGGTACCCTTATGCTTGAAACCATTCTTCTGTAGAACCCGTATTGAAGCGATGTTTGGTTGAAAGACATTGGCTGTTATTTGTTCAAGCGACAAAACCTTGAATGCAATGGAGCATATTTGTTTGACTGCCTCTGTGCCTATCCCTTTGTTTGAATAGTCATTAAGGAGCATGTAACCGATTCCTGCATCACCATCTTTTTTCTCAACCGATATGCTGCCTACAAGTTCTCCGTTACAAACAATGGCCCGATAGACACCTGTTGTTGCTTCATTATCGGTAACCATCTTCAACCATTCTTCCGCATCCTTTTCTGTATAAGGATTGGGCAGACGGTCTGAAAGGAAACGCCTGTTAACAGCATTACACAGGCTCGTCAGTTCTTTTGCATCTGACAATGCCCATTGTTTCAATTCTATTTTGATTTCTTGTTTCATTTTGCATTATACATTAAAGAATATTCTCGCCAGGAACTCTCGGGGGCGGAGTTGATTGAGGGCGATGATGTCGGTATAGTCGGTGGTGTAGTGATGGCGGTAGTTGCGTGTGCCGAAGAGATTAGAGCATAACAGTCCAGCCTCGAAGGTCTTGGCGCGATAGGATATGGAGAGATCGCTGAAATAATTGGTAGAAACGGATTTATCGTTACTATGATAGAGTTCATTCGTCCATTCTATCTGCCATTTGCCTGGCAATATGAACACTTTTAACTCATGGTTCCACGATTGAAGTTCATTTGTCATCGACTGGTGGCTGTAGTGGTAAGCAGACTCTTCCTCTATGGAGAGCCAGCGAGTAGGCTTCAATGAGAACCGCAGCGAGGCTCTGCCGTTGCGGGTATGCTGACGGGCAAGAGAGTGATTGATCAGCAGGTCGTAATTGGTCCATGAGTAACTTCCGTTCAGTGTTATACTGAGCTTTGCCCAAAAGATGGATTTGCCCAAACTGCCAGAAAGGCTAAAGGTCTCCCGGTCCTGACGGAAATCGGTAGCCTGACGAATATAGACATTATTCACAAGTTGGCTATGATAGATAACGGCATCACGCAGATTGCTGTAACCAGAAGTGAGCCTGCAGAACATTCCTGTCATCACGTTACGATAGCCTAATCCTAAACTTGCCATTTGTCCCGTAGTGTTTTCAAACTGTCCTGATCCTTGCTGACAAGAGATGTAATCGGTGTAATAAGCCTGACGGGTGATAGTGGTGATGTCGCTGGGAGTCCATCGGTAACTGTAACTGCCGCTGATGTCAAGTTTGGAAGTCAGACTGTAGCGGATGAAAAGGCGCGGCTCGGCAAGGAAATTCTGGCTGTTCTTCTTCTGATACTGACGCATGAGCCAACTAAGCCGCCCGTTCAGGCTGATGCTCCATGCTCCTTCGCGATAGCTAAGTGATGGCTCTATGTATGGCTGATACTCGCTATAGCGGTCTTTGTCGCTCAATGCCAACCACTGGTTCTTGGTCTCAAAACCTGCCTGCCAGATAAGTTTCACTTGCCTGATGCTGTGCTGATAATAGGCGTAGGCCTTCCAGTAGAGCGTCTGCTGGGTGAGCTGCTGCGTGCTGTCATTGGTCAGTAGCAACGTACCAGGCAGATAGCTGTAGCTGAACAGCGAGGTGACGGAGTAGCTTTGCCCGTTCTTCAGTTTGTTGATGAGTTCGAGATTGTCCACGACGTAGCGTTTGCGGGGTTCAACGTATTGGGGAGTAGGCTGTCCGTTTAACATCGAAAGTCCCTCGCTCTTATTGAAGTCGATATAGCCTTTCAGCGTGTTCGACAGATAGTGGTTGTCGCGGTTGGCCTTATAGAGTAGTTCGGCCTGCCACTCGCTGCGGGTGCTTCTTGCTGACTGTTCCTCGGCAATCACGGCGGAGTCAGCGTCGAGATAGATAGTCTGACGATTCTGTTGCTGATGACTGCGGTCATAGAGTCCTGTCAGTTGAAGTTTCAGGTCATCGTCCTTTTTATTCTTAAACAGCCAGTTTGTGGCGGCGATATAGGTATCGTTGAACTTGCTGCGCTGGGGTTCCAGACTTGGCGCACCTAAGCTGATGTTGCTGAGGATGCCGCTCTCCGTGGGAGCCGTCTTGTCAAAGCTTGACAGGTCTGTCACTTCGTGTTCGATGTCCTTGCCCGTGTTGTTGGCCTTCACCATTGAGATGCTTTGCTTCTTGCGTCCAAATACCATTTCCAACAGACGTGCATCCCTCAGCCAATTATCACCATATCCCGTTGCTACGTCCACCACACCCTGCCACACGTTCTTCGCCTCGTCCTTCAGCACCAGATTAAGTGCGGCCTGCTCAGAAAACTGAATATCCTTCAGGGCTTTTACGGGCTGGTGGTTCTCATACACCTGCACGCTCTTCACCTTATCAGCAGAAAGGTTCTCACTCGCCATCGCATACTTGCCGCCTAACAAGTCTATCCCCTCGATATAGAACTTGTTGATGGCCTTGCCCTGATACCTGATGGCTCCCGTCGGCAATACCTCCAGCCCAGGCATCTTGGCAATCACATCGGCAATCGAACGGTCTTGTTTCTGCCTGAATCCTGCTACGGAGTAGGTAAGTGTGTCGCCCTCCTCACGGATGCGCTGTGGTGTCACCTTCACCTCTTTCAATGCAATGGCCTGCTCCGACATCCTGACGGTCTGCCCGTTCTTGTAGTCCTTCAGCGGTATCACCACTTTTGCGAAGCCCATCATCAGAAACTCTACATCCTTCGCCTCTTTCCCCTGCGGAATGGTCAGCGAGAAACCACCATCCTGTCCTGACCTTGCAAATGCCACGACAGAGCCCCCATCTCCTTTCGCCACGACGGAGGCTGACGCGAGCGGCTTCCCGCTCATGTTTTCCACCCTTCCCGTGAAGTTCTGCGCCTTACCTTCGAGTGAGACTAATATAATAATGTATAGCAGTAGACGCTTCATCATTTGTTTTCAAGCTCTATGGGTTCGTATGGAATTGGTTTGTCGTCTTTCTCTGTAATATCAACTAACTTGCCATTCTTAACAGTTGCGAGCATTGTACCAGTAGAAAGGAGCATTGCGACTGGAGTGGCATACATTCGCTTGATGGTTTTCAATGCCTTATCCTTACTGGTATGCACCTGCCTTTCGAATGTATTCTTAACTATTTTCCTCTTTTTCTTTTCAATGCCTATGGCCTTCCAAATATACATTCCTGTAGATTCTTCCACTTTGAGAATAAGTCCAGGCAACCCAAAGAACTTATATGGTCCGGCAGAAAGTGGTAAATCCACAGTATACCAAGCTGTATATTTGCGCCCGGCATAATTGGTTGTTGCCTTATGGCAGGAATAACCAAGAATCTTCTGTGTGCCATCAGCCAAGTTCCATACCTGCGGCCTTGCTTCTTCCTCGTAAGTGAGAGTGCCAAGAGCCCCAAACATTCTATATGATATCATGTTTTGATTGGAGCCATTGTTGCGGATAATGTTAAAAGCGAAGACCGGCTTCTGTAGTCCTTTCGACGACTTACCGAATTTCGATTTCTCTGTGTATAAAGAGTCGAGCGAGTACATATTCCAGCTGTAGTCTTTAACGTAGCTGTTGCCTATCTGTACAACTCGGGTATCATGATGATACTCTTGCTGACTTTTACTGTCCTTGAAACTCATGGCGTACGTCACATGAAATTGTTCGCCATCTAACACTTCTGCTTTTACTATCTTGTAGGTTGATTGCAAAGCGAACTGCTGGGCAAAGGAGAATTGCCCATAAGTGAATAGCAATAAAACTATTATCAACAAAGACTTCCTCATATCATTTCTTTTACGGATTATACCATCTGAAACCACATTGTCCCATGAGTTAGCTTCCTCGAATTCATAATCAGTAATAGAACTGCGTAAACCGCCATCTCCATTACTTGTCTTACCGTTGCTCTTCTTGAACATTTCTGAATTTGCTTTGTTCATGTTATTTGTATTTAAATTATCATATAATTCTGCATGAGAGGCGCCGGATTCCAGAAAAACGGGCTGCGACAGGGGCGGTGAAAGTGCAGATTGCTGCAATCCGTCCCTGCCGCGCCCGTTTCCTGCCCGGATTCCTGAAATCCGAGGTCGTCTTGGTCGCAAGACTCAAAATTTTCCTGAAATCCGAGATAGAATCTTCCAGTTTCATTGCCGATTCCTGAAATCGAGGTGGTTTGAATGCCGTCGAGGTTCTTGCTGAGCAAGCGTCACCCATTGGGATGCCGAGCGGGCGTTGCTCAGCGCTGCCAGCCAGTTGGTAGGTAATGTCGGGTTCTCCATAATCCTTACTGTTTTTGAAAGTTTGACATAAAGTGAATGGGTCACGAGGTTTTTTTGAGTTTATTTGTTATCAACTTGTTTATGAGCAAAGAGTGGACTATAGCGATTCTTCTCGAATCAACTGTTCCTTTATCCTTTCAGTTATAGGAAACATTCCAGAATACTTCTTATAATCTTCCTGCAACAGTTCTGACGAGGATAATTCCTTTGTATCTGTATATTCATATTCGACAACGTAGAATACATCTTCAACATCAATATCCCTTACAAGATTTTCTTTTTTATGGGTCAATGTCAGATGTCGATAACTGTTGGAAGATTTCAGATTGAAAACGCAGGGAGCGTTGAAATCATCATATCGATACAATTCCGTCTTGTTGTATTTCGACAATACTTGCGTGTACCCGAATAGGTTCATTACAAGCATACTCTTGGGCCATAAAGCATCTACAGACAAAAGCATCTCGTCTTTGTCAGGGAAAGACCTCGCCGCCCTTCTTCTGGGCGCAGGCAGTCAGACACATCACACCAACTGCCATCAAAAACATTATTTTCTTCATATTTCTTCTATGGAGTGTTTCGAGGAGTGTTTCGAGTCACGGCTCTGGTCTCTGCCAAGACCTTTCAAATAAATGATTACTCTTTTCTTGTTTGTAAAATTGGAATTTAACTTTCCTCCTTCAGATATAACACAGACTCTCGCAGGTCGATAATCAGCGTGAAATGGTGCCAAATTTCATTACCAATGATGGCAGAGTACACATCACTCGCCATGGCACCCGAGGTGTCGGTGCTATAACGGACTTTCTGCTTTGGTACGGTAATATCGCCTACCTTAAGTTGCTCAATGCCGAATTCATAGCCGGCAGACTCACCGCCAACACCCCCATGTTTAAAGTGGAACGGGGTTTTATCTTGGATTTTATCCAGTCCAAACTTTCCAGCTGCCTTGCTGGTGAACACAAGGCCACCGCCAGAACCAAGGTCCAGAAGAGCCTTGCCGGGTATTGTATTGCCTGAAGAAACAGTAACCTCAAAGGGCAAAAGAATTCGTCCGGGATGTTTGGGATCTGTTTGTATCGGAATTCGGGAGTAGTTCTTAGTCTGCGATGATGTCAGCCTGTCCGACACTGTGAGTTTACTGCGTTTGTAATCAATGGTGATGATTTTTCCCTTCCACTGACCAAGCCCCAAGATGCCATCGGCCTTATTGCCAAGAATGGCGCGCAGATCAATGATGGGCACCATTTGTGGGGAATACTGCTTTCCTTCCAGCGAGATATTTACTCCGGAAAAAATAAGTACGGTTGGTTTGGTCTCGTTCCCCGCGCCACGCACCATTGCCTTTCCCATCTGGGAATATTTGACTCCGCTCTCGGCAAGCCATGTGCTGTCCAGATACACATCGGCAGAACCTGTGTCAAAAACAAGGTGTGCAGTTTTCCCGTTCACCTCTGCATTCAGATATATGTGATTGGGAATAAACTCAAAGCTGTGTTCCTGAGCATATAAGGCAGCACTCAGGAGCAATAGAAAAAAGGTTGAAAGAAGTTGTCTCATATCTTTATACGTTGTTAAATACCGATTTTTACAGGTTCATTTCTCTTTTGTAAAACGAGCTATTTCTTCGCTGGTGCCGGGCTTGTTCCAAATCATCTGCGTGCTGGTGAGGCGGCGGATGTCGCAATCCACGGTGAGAGCAACTGAGGTATCATCGGGCTTGGGCGAAATTTGTAGATGCCCAGCATCCGTTACGGTGTAGATGCGATAAACGGTGGTGTCGCCTGCTGCCCAGTCGGAGGTGAATATA
>CACWWZ010000086.1 GCA_902764705.1 uncultured Prevotellaceae bacterium
AACCATATCAAAATACAATTTCAATTTTTGGCTGCAAAAGTAAACCAATAAAGCGACGATACAAGTGATTATAGCAAAATCTCAAAAATTTAACATTTCAAGGCGATATTGTTCACAGATTTTCGGACTCTGCCTGAAAAAAGTACTCTTGAAATTTGGCTTATTTCAAAGTCAACTCCAATAGCTCTGTCGCAATTTCTGGACCATCAATCCGCATCAGACTATCTTCCTCCCGCCCTCTGGAGAGAAGGTTTAAACTGCCATACCAAACAAGTGATTGGTCAATTACAGCATAACGTTCATGACACTTATTCTGCACATTTACGATGAATCCTGCGTCACTCAACTGCTCCAGCAATTCTGCATGGTGTTCCCTACCGTCCTCTGGATAGTCCTCTGTACATAGAGAAAAAATGGTGAGAGTTACGCCTCTTTTCTGAATAGTCTCAGACTGGTCTGCAAGCCAGTCAACTTTCCTTGAACTAAGGTATGGACTGGAGATGACGATGCTCCTCTTTGCAGAAAGAATATCCTTCTCAAATATATGCCAATAGCCAGCATAATCAAAGATGGAATTGTTCACCACCTGCTTATCCATCACTTCCGTACAAACCTCAAAACCTATTTTCTTATAAGTTCTCAAACGCCGATGATACATCCGTTCTAATACGGGAATGTGTTTATCAATATAGTCGAAGATGATGACATCCTTTTTTCCTTCATAATCGCGGTTCAGTCGGCCAGCGTATTGCTCGACATTTCCTTCAAATGATATCGGCATTGCCAATAGCATTGTGTCTAATCGTGGATAGTTAAAACCCTCACCGATATATTGCCCTGTTGCGACGAGGATTACACTTTCGTCGCGACTCACCGAGGCCATTTTCTCTCTCAATTCGGTTCGTGCTTTTAAGCCTGTTCCCCCTTGTAATAGGAAAACATGTGCTGCTGCACCTTGCAAAAGGGTATATAAAGTTTCCGCATGTTCCCTATATTTAGTCATCACTACTGGAGTCCTGCCTTTCTTGACACAATCTATCGCATCAGCCACGATTTGCATATTCCGCAACTCATTATCGACAATTAACCGATTCAATTCTGAAATATGTCTATCTTCTGATGATGATAGGTCAACAATCCTCGTAAACCGAGGATATACATAATGACCAATACCCTGTTTCTCTGCCCGTTCTTTGGCGGTATACCTATGCAGAATCGGCCCTAACTGCATATACAGCTTACGTTCTTGTTTGTCACCCCGCTTCACGGTAGCGCTCATACCATACACATATTTGGCAGTCGATGCCCGCAGAACGTTTTCAAAAGTTGCTGCAGCTGCATGATGGCATTCATCCACTATTATCATCCCATAATCCCGCACCATCGGATTGACGTCATCAATCTTCCCTAACGAACCTATCATGCCAACATCAATGATTCCCGTTGCCGCCTTCTTCTGAGAGGAGAAAGTACCGATGACTGAATCTCTTTGTTTAATGCGACCTTTGGGCGTAGTATATGTCGGCAGTTCTTCATTGATTACAAGGAATCGTTCCAAATCTCTGACCCAGTTATTCATAATCTCAGCGGTATGCACCAGTACAAGCGTATTGACCTTCCGTTTGGCAATCAGATTAGCGCCAATGACGGTCTTACCAAAAGCTGTTGCAGCTGCCAACATCCCGTTATCATAATTCAGGAGGTGTTCAACCGCAACAATCTGTTCTGCATACAGTTCCCCCCTGAAAGAAACATCTATAGTCTGTCCTTTCTGCCTCTTATCCTTGATATCATAGGGGATCCCGGCCTCAGACAAACGATTCTTCAGTTCTTCGAAACAACCTCGTGGCAGAACGATATAATCACCATTGTCATACCCGTCATATACTATCCGTGGTGTTTCACGAGTAGAGAACCCTAAGGCCAGATTCTGGTAGAACTGCGGATTTGTATAGGCAGCCAGTCTCCTGATGGCATTCTGCAAACGTGGTTTCAAATTCCGTTTGTCAACATATACGCCATCAGCGAGAATAACTTTCACCGTTCCATCTACATCGTCTGTTTTAAAGTAACGGGGCAAAGGAAGGGGACTGGTTCCAAAGAGGAGCAAGTTTCCGTCTTCAGACTCATCCACCTTGTCACTTTGGAACAATTTCATGGTGTCAGCCTCTGGACACCATGCCTTGATGTACGTATCTACATCTGTTTCAGACAACTTCCGCGTATGCATCAACTTTTCCCATTGGTCATGGTATGGTCTCCATAGTTCATCCACAAAAGCACTATTTCCTTTACGAAGTGCTTGTCCCTGAAGAGGCAGGGCGATGAGATTTCCCAATTTCCCTTCAGGTAGGTTATCCTGCATTGGCATCATCCTGTCATAATATTGGAAACTCTTCATACTAACTGATTCAGAACCCTTAGCCAGTAATGCCTCACCAAATCTCCGAACTTTCGCCGCTTGGATTGCTTCGTTCATGAATATCCATACGTGGGCACCATGACCCGATCTGGAACGTTCTACCAATGCATCAATTCCGACCGATTTGCATATTTCCCTCAGCGCATCAACTTCCCGTTCCCATCCTTCCTTTGGAGAAGCATCCTCTTCATGATTGTCGAAGTCAAAAACCAGGAACCAACATGTTCCATCTGGAAAAAGTGGATATAAACCGATTACATCGGTGCAATCTTCCTTTCTGCCATTGAGATGTTCCAAGATTGCTGACACCTTCAGCTCTGTATAATCCTTTGCCGGACATTCCTGGCACTTCACTTTCTCCCCACTCGCTTTGGGACACACCCCATATTTCCAGAAATTATTACATTGCGTATAATATCCTTTCTTTGCCGCCCGCTTCACATACACATCCTTGCGCCCTCGAAAGTAAGAATAGAACTGTATAGCATGCTCGGCCGTCAGCACAGGAAATTCTATCTGAACAGGTTCCTCCTTCTTAGAACTATCGACGTATGTCTCATAGTCGTATGCAATTCCGTTCTCGTCAAGCAACCCTTTCAGATACCTGATTTCAGACTCCAAGCGACTTATGCGACTTTCATTATCAACTCCATCCATGATGTCTCTTTACATTTAGTGACACCTTAAAGAAAACTAAAACCGAAGTATATACTCGTCCTCTTCCTTGAAGGCATTGCAGCGTTCCATGTAGTCGCGCATCTGCTCGAAGTTGTCTCCCCGCAGGTTATAGCTGAATAGACGGACACGCTGGATGGCATTGATCAGTTTCTCAGGGTTGTCCTTCCTGGTTAGTTGACGCAATGCACTGAGGTAATCGGTGCGGAAAACGGTTGGGATGATGATTTTCGACTGTCCTGCAGCAGTTAACTCTGCGTTCATCATGATACGGGATACACGTCCGTTACCGTCAGAAAACGGATGAACCTCGCTAATCATAAAGAGCATGAAAAGAGCGCGAGCAAAGGGATGGCGCAAAACACTATAAATCTCAAAACCTTTCTTGAGAGTGCCACGTACCTGTTGGTAATCTACAAAATGTGTCTCTCCTGCGCGGTTGTTCTGTGTTTTGAACATGCCAGGATTAGCCTCTGGACGGGCGGACATCATAATGCGATGACGATGCTGGAGAATGTCAATCAGATGATCTGGAGAGGTGGGCGTGACAGCCATCTCTTTGCGATTAGAAACGATGTAGTATGTACCAAGCACGTCGTGGCTGTCAGCATTTCTGGCTGGCATGGGAGTACGGGTCTCGATAATCTGGCGGGCATCGTCCACCTCGAACTCAGTTCCTTCAATATAGTTGGAGAAATAACTCTCAAAGAAAGCGAAGTTATTATAGGCAGCATCCGTCTCGTTTCGCTCTGGGAAATTCTCGAACTCACGCTCGTTGAGTGCAGCCATCAGAATGCTGAAAAGCTTCAGTCGTTGACTGTCGAACGGTTCCCCCAATGCACGGGCTTCAGCAACCGAGGAAGTAAGAATCTTCGAGGGTTTAGTGGAAAGGATGGCCCCAATGATGGAGTCCAGTTTCTTGAACTCATCAGACATGTCGAGTTGTCTGGCTATCTCGCGAGCTGTGTCTCGCAACTTGTTCAATTCATCTTCACCGTTGGTCTGCAAAACTTTATCCAATTTTTCTTCGATAACATCCTGTGGTAGACACTTGGAAACGCCATCGCGGCTATAGCCGGTCTGAAGATTTTCAAGATAGGCCCTGGCACTGCAAGACATGTGCAGACCTCCCATGAAAGGATAATCCCCTGATAATGCCTTATGACCTTCTAACAGGTGAACGGTAATACCGGGCAATGATATCTTTTTCGTATAGCCGTAAGTAAGATATATGTGTCCGTCACTTGTGGGACGACATTCGAAAGCACTACGATGACTCATGACGGCATCGGGGAACAGCTCTCCAAGGATGAAAAAGAGATTCCTGCGGATGATATTCTCCGGAGTGTCGTTGAGATTTGTGGTGTAAATCTTCGCGGCAATCTTGATAAGACGCCCTTCCTTCTTCATTTTTGAAATGAAGTTGTTGGTGGTCTTGTCAGAAGAAGCCATAACGACTTCGTGGTTCAATAGGGCATTTTTTTCCATAAATCAGTGCTT
>CACWWZ010000087.1 GCA_902764705.1 uncultured Prevotellaceae bacterium
TGGTGATGGTAGGTGATACTTTTAGGAAAAGTGTCACCTTTGTAATAAACTAATATTTAGCACGTTAAGCCAAAAAGTGACACTTTTGGCATTTTCGCATGAAAAAAATGAAGGAGGTTTGTAGAAATACGTGACGTGTCCTGAATCCTAACCATTTCATCCTAAAAATGAACCATGAACCGTTATCTCAATTCATTAATAACAAAGTTTTTGTGGGAAAACGTTCATGTTTCGAAAAACTTTTTGTAACTTTGACTTCGTCGAGGATACTTCCGCTCGAAAAAGTCCAAATAATATTTTGCTTTTTGCTCGCTTATTCGTATCTTTGCGGGAGAAATCTAAAACAAGAAGATATGGCAAAGAACAAAAGATTTATTTGGGAGAAAGCCCAGAACGGGCTCATGAAGGAAGTAAGCGTTATTGTTGATGCTGAAACTGGTGTCAATTATTTGTTTGTAGTACATGGCTATGCCGGCGGCCTTACTCCGCTGCTCGACAAGAACGGAAAGCCAGTCATTACCCCACCCCATGAAATCATAGGTTGAAGACAAAAGACTATCAGAGGACCTGTCCTCGTGATATAAAAAATGGAACATTCAGAACCGTCCCCGATTTTCAATGCTTTACGGCGACGGCGGTATGTTTAAACCAAAAAGATATTAATGAGCGACTACAAAAACTGCGGCTATTGTTTGGTAGGCTCAATTATTATTTATACCTTTGCATGCTTTTAGCGTGCGGAGCTACTCAAGCTTAGCCTATTCGAGCAAGTTCGATGGGCTTTGCTTAATCGCAGCTTTAGCAGGCCGAAATTACAAAATGATTGTATGATGAAGAACAGAATTCTTGTCTTGTTGAGCTTTTGTGTGCTTGTCTGCAGACTGGCACTGGCTCAGGAATTTGAATATGAAGGCATCAAATACTCTTGCCTGACGGACACCACGGCCCAGGTGGGCTATAACTACGGAAACACGAAGGCGAAGGGCAATCTGGTGATTCCCGAATCTGTGACTTACGAAGGCCGGCAGCTGAAGGTGACGGCCATAACTGAATATGCGTTCGGCTTCTGTGATTCGCTGGAACGTGTCAGGCTACCCGAGACGATGAAAGAGCTGTCGAACGCGTGTTTTGAATGGTGTAAGAATCTGAAAGAGGTTGTACTTCCCAAGACGATGACGGTCATGGGTTACACCAATTTTCTGAACTGTACGGCTTTGGAGAGTTTCACGCTGCCCGATAGTCTGAGGACGCTTGGGGATGGCAATTTCGAAGGCTGTACGAAGTTGAAGGAATTCCATTGGAATGACGTGATTGAGTCGGTGGGCAACTACGAGTTTAACCGCTGCGAACGGTTTGAGGAGATGACTGTGCCGGCAACGGTTACCACGATAGGCAAAGGATGTTTCAAACAATGTACAGGTCTGCGTAGTGTGACTGTTCCGGCAACACTGAAAACGCTTGGCGAGGAGGTCTTTAGTGGGTGTACGGCGTTGGAAACGGTTAACTGGGAAGGCATCGCCCTTGCGGTCATTCCCGAAAGGGCGTTTGAGGGCTGTAAGAACCTGAAACAGCTGGATTTGCCGGAAACGGTGATTAGAATCGGTGCCAATGCCTTTGAGAGCAGCGGGTTGCAGTCGGTAGTGCTGGGTGCGAAGATGGAACGGCTGGGCTACGAGGCTTTCAAGAACTGCCGCAGTCTCGAGCGTGTCTATTTGCGCACTGACAAGTTGGACGAGCTAAACCGGTGGAACAACTATTTCTCTCCCCTTTCTTTCTATTTTGGAACATTGTACGTGCCTGAGGGTCAGAAGAACAAGTATCTGCACTTGGATTATTGGCAGCAGTTCTGTAATATAGCAGAGGAGAACACCAGCGGCACGGAATACTGTCTGATAGACGTCAAGACGAATGGTTACAATACCTTTGTGAACGATGAGGAAATCCTGTTCGAAAAACACTTGGAACAGACCAAGGGCAGTAAGGTGGCCGTCCGCTTTACATTCAATAAGAACATGTTTGCCGATGGCACAACCCGTTACCTGAGAGGAATGACGGTCAACGGCGTCGAACGCTTGCAGGACTGCAAGGACGGCACGCTGGTCATTGACGTCGCAGAAGACCTTGACATCAGGGTAGATATCGGTTTCTACACAGCCTCGCTGGCCGTTTATCAGGATGAGTGCGGCGGACTGGAGTTTCTCTGCGAACGTGACAATGAGACCAACGTCACCATCATGCCCGCCGAAGGCTATCGCGCCACCATTTTGTATGGTCCTTGGATGAAGACCTACGAGTGGGACTATCCGTGGAAGGAGACCTATACGGCCACCGATAGCCAGCCGAAAACCATTCAGATGTGGCCGCGTGACGATGTGGAAATCAAAGTAAAATACCAGAAGAAATGAGAACGAAGATACTATTGTTCTGTCTGCTCGTCGCAGGCAGCACTTTTGGAGCTGACTTCAAACAAGGATACATCAGCTATTCGATTACTTCGCCGACGACTGTCAGCGTAGTGGAAGTGAACATCGGAGAGGATACCGAGTGGGGGTTCTCGCCCCGCGATACCACGCGTTTCGAGATACCTGAAACCGTTGATTTCAATGGTCATCAACTGACGGTGACAGCCATTGGAAATACCGAATCCAGCTGGCAACAGGTATTTCTGACGCGGGTGGATAACATCATATTGCCTATGACCATTACGACGATAGGCGACAATGCCTTCCGCTATTCCGGCGTGAAAAGCATCAACCTGCCTGATGGCATCAAGGCATTGGGTGAGAGTTGTTTTAAGGACTGCCGACTGGAGGAAATCCATCTGCCCGACAGTCTGAAGGAGATCGGTGCCGAGGCCTTTGAAGGACTCCCGCTGAAGGAGATCCACTTCCCCAAGGGTCTGACGACCATCAAAAGAGAAGCCTTCCAAGGCTGTCAGAATCTGATGGAGATTGACCTGCCTGACAGTCTGAAAATCCTCGACTACGAGGTGTTCAGTGGTTGTTTGAATCTCCGGAAGGTTACCACTCACAGCGACCTGAAAAGCATCAATTCCGGTTGCTTCGCATATTGTAGCAAGCTGACGACCGTCGTTCTGGGCGGAAAGGTTGAAGAGCTAAGCGGATTCAACGGCTGTAGCGCCTTGGAGAGTTTCACCGTCCCCGAGGGAACGCTGAAAGTCCTTTCCGGAGCCTTTGCCGCTTGTACGTCGCTGAAAGAAATTGTGTTGCCCAACAGTGTTTACGAAATGGGGCAGCGTGTGTTCAGCAACTGCTCCAGTCTGGCGGAGGTGACGCTGCCCAGGGCGATAAACTTTATTCAGGTGGGTACGTTCAGCTATTGTAAGAGCTTGAAGACTTTGACTATTGGCGAGAATGTAATGAACATAGCCGATGATGCCTTCGAGGGCTGTAAAAGCCTCAGACACCTGACAGTCCGTGGCCGTACACCGAGTTCCTATGGTTCGTCAACGTTCTCGCAGGACATCCTCGACCTGTTTAATGAGGGTGAACTCAGCGTTCCTGCAGGCAGCAAGGAGGCATACGCCAAGGCTGATTTCTGGAAAAACTTCAAGCAGGTGACAGAGTACGACCCAGGAACGCTCTATCAGGCTGTTCCACTGACAATCAATGAGGGTGGTCGCGTCAGCTGCGACGGTCAGATTTTCTCTGAGGGTACGGCAGCGCTGTTGGTGCCGGAGGGCGCGGCGTTTACACTTACCTTCCTGCCTGACGAAGACAAAAGGGTGCGTGAAGTGGAGCAAAGGCATTCGGGTGGCATCGACTATCTGGGTAAGAATGTGAAGGACAACCAGTTGACCATCAGCAGCGTCAAATCCGAGGGCAGAGTCTGGGTGTTCTTCGGCGTGGCTCAAGCCAATCTCGACATCGTACAGAATGAGATGGGTCGTGTACGCATTCTGGTAGACATCGACAAAACATACGGCTGTCGCATCATCGAGGAAGCAGGCTGGCGGGTGCACAGCATCACTTACAATGGCGAGGACATTACCAACAAGGGCGGTAAGGAAAACTATATCCAGACACCCGTCGTCAAAGGGGACGCTGTTGTCCGCATTGCCTTAGAACAAAGTCAGACGGGCATCACGAAACCGGAGCAAAACGGTATGAGGGTGTTGGGCGATGCAGAAGGCATTGTCGTTGAAAATGCCAAAGCGGGCGAACTCATCAACATCTATCGCCTGAACGGTCAACTGATCAAGAGTATCAGAAGTACGGGTAATAACGTGCACATCGCATTGCCATCTGGTGAGATATACCTTATCAAGACAGCAACAAAAACAATTAAGATACCAATGATAAAATAATAGTGTTAAATGAGCATAAATCAAAAATAATTCAATTGGACCATGGGACTCTAATTTTGCGCTCTGATAGAATATATCAGTGAAGAATTTGCTTTATCACGGCCAAATCCTTACCTTTGTTGTCAGAAGGAGGAAGAGGCCGG
>CACWWZ010000088.1 GCA_902764705.1 uncultured Prevotellaceae bacterium
CTTGAAGAGAAAGCCAAGCTGATGATGGACGTGTCACCTGCTATTCCACGACTGGGCATTCCTGCCTTCCAGTGGTGGAACGAGGCACTGCATGGTGTGGGACGCAACGGCTTTGTCACCGTATTCCCCATTACTACCCAGATGGCAGCCTCGTGGGACGACCAGCTGCTCTACGGGGTGTTTACTGCCGTCAGCGACGAGGCACGTGCCAAGAACCAAGAGGCCAAGAAGACGGGCAACGTACAACGCTATCAGGGCTTGTCGTTCTGGACACCCAACATCAACATCTTCCGTGACCCTCGCTGGGGACGCGGACAGGAGACGTACGGCGAAGACCCCTATCTGACGGAGCGCATGGGACTGGCTGTCGTCAACGGACTGCAAGGCCAAACCATGAACGGACAACAACTGGGCACCAGCAAGTATGCCAAGTTGCTGGCTTGTGCCAAACACTTTGCCGTGCATAGTGGTCCCGAGTGGAACCGCCATGTCTTCGACATCCAGCAGTTGCCCGAGCGCGACTTGTGGGAGACCTACCTGCCTGCTTTCAAGGCGCTGGTGCAGAAGGGTAACGTGGCTGAGGTCATGTGCGCCTATCAGCGTATCGACGGCGATCCCTGCTGTGGCAATGCCCGTTACGAGCAGCACATCCTGCGCGACGACTGGGGGTTCAAGGGACTCATCACCAGCGATTGTGGTGCCATCCGCGACTTCCTACCCAAGTGGCACAACGTATCGAAAGACAACGAGGCTGCAGCCTCCAAGGCTGTGCTCAGCGGTACCGATGTCGAGTGTGGCTCGGTGTACAAGAGTCTGCCTGCTGCCGTCAAGCGTGGCGACATCGCCGAAAAGCAGATAGACGTCAGCCTGAAGCGCCTGCTGGTGGCTCGTTTCCGCCTGGGCGACTTCGACAAGGACGAACAGGTGGAGTGGACTAAGATTCCCTCGTCGGTCATTGCCTCGAAGGAACACAAGGAACTGGCCCTTCAGATGGCCCGTGAAGGTACCGTACTTCTGAAGAACAACGGCGTGCTGCCCCTCGACAGTTCAAAAGTTCAAAGTTCAAAGTTAGTCGTCATGGGTCCCAATGCCAACGACAGCATCATGCAGTGGGGCAACTACAGCGGCTATGCCACCAAGACGGTCACCATCCTGGAGGGTCTCCGCCAGCAGCTGGGCAATGTTCCCTATATCCAAGGTTGTGGACTGACGCGCAATGAGGTTTTCGAGAGCCGTTTCGACAAGATGCGTGCACCCTCAGGCCAGCAGGGCATACAGGCCGTCTACTGGAACAACACCGAGATGAAGGGCCGTCCCGTGACGACTGTCCACATGAGCAGTCCCGTCAACCTGAGCAATGGCGGCAACACCGTGTTTGCACCGGGTGTCAATCTGGAGAACTTCTCTGCCCGCTACGACGGCACACTGATACCTACCGAAGACGAGACGCTCTTCCTGCGCGTCGGTGCTGACGACAAGGTACGCGTCATCGTCAATGGCGACACCTTGGTCGACATCTGGAAGGTTCGCCAGCGCATTCAGGAGGCCACCCCGGAGTTGAAGGTTAAAAAGGGTGGCAGCTATCGCATCCATATCGACTACGTACAGGAGGGCGGCATGGCAGCCATGCAGTTCGACGTTTGCAAGAAGCAGAATCCAACCCGTGAGCAGCTGTTAGCCCAGTTGGGACAAGCCGAGACCGTCATCTTCGTCGGTGGCATCTCGCCTCGCGTCGAGGGTGAGGAGATGAAGGTCAGCGACCCTGGCTTCAAGGGCGGCGACCGCACAGACATCGAACTGCCACAGGTACAGCGCGACCTGCTCAAGATGCTTCACGATGCCGGCAAGCGGGTGGTCTTCGTCAACTGCTCAGGTGGTGCCGTGGCACTGGTTCCTGAGCAGGAGTCGACCTGCGACGCCATCGTTCAGGCATGGTATGGCGGCGAACGTGGCGGCGAGGCTGTTGCCGACGTGCTGACAGGCAGGTACAACCCCTGTGGCAAGTTGCCCATCACCTTCTATCGCAGCGTCAACGACCTGCCCGACTTCCTGGACTACCGCATGACCAACCGCACCTATCGCTACTTCCGTGGCGAGGCCCTCTACCCCTTCGGTTACGGACTCAGCTACTCCACGTTCGACATCAGCCGCCCCATGTATAAAAATAACAAGGTACGCGTGACGGTGAAGAATACGGGTAAGCAGGACGGCACCGAGGTCGTACAGGTCTATATGCGTCGCCAGGCTGACACAGAAGGCCCGCTGAAGACCCTTCGCGCTTACCAGCGTGTCACGTTGAAGGCCGGCCAGAGCAAGACTGTCGACATCGACCTGCCCCGCGAGCGTTTCGAGGGCTGGGACGCCAAGACCAACACCATGCGTGTGGTACCGGGTCGCTATGAACTGATGGTGGGCTCGTCCAGTGCCGACAAGGACCTGAAGAAGATACAGGTCAACATCCAGTAAGCATACAACATACGACTCGTATTACATCTCGTCAAGAAAGGCTGACCGCAAATGATGGTCAGCCTTTCTTGTTTGTCAAAGATTAAAGTATTCCTTCACGGCATCGAAGCAGGGGCTTGGCGTGGGTTGTAGAGATAGGTCCCGTCAGCTATCCGGATAGTCTCTTTGCATCGTGCGGACGTCTCCTGTACCCCTATGCAGACCGTTCGCGTCATGTGTGGAACCCGTCTCCATCACTCACGGATGACGCTCGCGTCAGGCACGCTCGCCTCCGTTTGCTCACTCTTCGGCATTGCTTTCATATATCTACGTTCTTCTATCATCTTTATTTCTCTGAATCGTTATTGCCTTTGTATCCATCTGTAACTGAATAAAACTTGATGGGGTGGAGATGGTGGAGATGGTGGGGTAAAAATCTAAGACTCCTCGCGTACCGCGTAGGCGCGTGCGCGGTACGCGAGAGGTCTTATGAATCATCCTCACCATCCTCACCATCCCCACCATCGCCAGCAAGGCCATGGCACATAGACAGAATAATTTTCTTTCTTCATCTTCATATTAAAACACCTTGTAAGATATGTTTAGACTGCAAAGATACGAAAAAAAGTTGTAACAAACGATTGATTTTGGAGAATTAACGCAGAAAGCGCATAAATAAAAGGCAAGTCGGGGAGAAACAAGGAAGTTCAGTTTTAGGCTGAAAGCAAATTTGGGAGGAATAAAGAAGTCGTTAGGTTTCTTATCCGTAACCCGTGAGACGGTCTTGAGAGTCTGTTAAACTTCGTTAATCGGACAGGCTGGATGGGGCATTTTCTTCGTACTACTAAAACTTTTCGTGCAAAATATTTGCAAGTATCGCAAAAAAAGACTACCTTTGCTCAACTTCTACTATGGTCTTCGTCGCACTAAGCGCAACGAACCGCAGTGGGGTGACTATTATTGGATTGACATGGTGAAACTCTGCCAGGGATTTCTTGGCGAAGGACAGGAAGTGGAGAAAGTCATCTATTTTACCGCCTCACCGCTTAACCCAGAAAAGAGCAGTCGCCAAAGTGCTTTCCTCAATGCAAACAAACTTATCAATGGCGACCGTTTCGAGGTGGTGCGTGGCAAGTATCTTGACAAGCAAATCCAATGCCCCAATTGCCATTATGCCATCTCCCGTCCTGAAGAGAAGAAAACCGATGTGAATATTTCCGTGAGAATGATTGCCGACTGCGTACTTGATGCAACTGATACCATTGTACTCGTCAGTGCTGACAGCGATCTTGTTCCACCCTTAGAGTTCATCCAAAAACAATATCCATATAAGCGAATCAAGGTCTATTTCCCGCCATCAAACTTTAGTTGTGACCTAAAAGATAACCTTACACATCATAGCAGCAAGCCGGTTCTTATGTATAAAAATGAGCGTCGTTTCCGCGATGCTATCATGCCAGATGTGGTGACTGATGGCACTAAGCGTTACGAAGTGCCAGAGAAATGGCGCCCCGCAAACATCGTGAGGTAATTTCTTCAAACACTTCCCTCTCTACTGAAAATTCTTTTTCAGCATTTGTATCTACTCATCTATTGATGTCTTTGCTGTTTTCAGTTCTTCCAACTTCTGCTATGCCAGCGTCATCACCTATTTGGTATATCTCAGTCTATATATAAAAAATGTCCCGCTGGGTACGCTGTTCTTATGGGAAGCGGGCGGGATTTGTCGGTACAAAGATGCTACTTTTTACTGAAATAACAAATTCTTAGTGAAGAAAAAAAACTTTTGGAGCTAACATCTTTGGTTTTCTTATTATTCATCGCCATAGATGGCTTTTATTAGTCGTAACGCCTCTTGCACCTCAGCATCACCTTCGTCCAGCCACTGTCTTACCATTTTCAAAGCATGTTGGCGCACAGTATCATGAATGTCACCTTTGAACATTTGCACCGTAATGTTCTTTCGATACTTCTTGCATCCCTGTTTCTCTGCACGCATCCACGCCAGGAGCGAGATGTTATAGTTACCTCCTCTTGCATATCGCCGACCAATCTTGTCCAACTCTTCTAAGGCAGTCGTCTTAACAATCATTCGTTCTAATGCTGACTGGCGCATATTTTCGTTAATCTTATCTTTAGAAATTAGGGCTTCCATCCTATGCAAGTATAATAAAATGGCAGCCCTAAGGTTTGCGATTTTAATTCAGCATCTAATTTTACGACGACTCCTCTTTGCCTTTCTTTTTGCTCGGCCAAAGTAGTATTGTCGGCCAAAGAATAACCCGTGAGATCAATATCCATAGAAAATACTTCTCAAAAAGGTATGTATATACTATTGAGAATATCACTAACTGAATAAAATCAAGTAAAACGAATACTTGTCTGCTCATACCATTAACCTACTTTCCCGTCAATGAACATTTTCTTAGCCGTCGCTCCAATTGTTTTAGTCGTAACTATATCAAAACTTGCTCCGAACACTGCACCGACAACGGGAATCATCTTTGTCATATTCAGCACACCTTTACTACCAGCTTTTGTTATCAATTTGAAGCCAACCTTTTGGTTGATTTTTGTGGTCACCGCTCTGGTCATGGTTCTCTTTATGTAGTTTTCAGTTACTTTTTCTGTAATCTTAATACCTGCATCTTTTATTACGTCACCAGCCGCACTCCCCAACAAACAAGTGTAAGCCAACGTTTGCACTTGGTCTTGGCGAGGGTCATAGCCTGCCATAATAGCAATAGCGGCAATCATTCGAAGTTGCACATAAAGTACACTTGTTATATTTGCAGGAACGCCGACTGCCATCGTTGCGAAGCCACCGAAACTGGTAGCAAAACCACTTGCTCCCGCTTTACTACACTGCCAGTTTACAAGTGATGTGGCATTCTGCTTTACTGTCTTTTCTGGATTAGCATAACTTTTAGCTAAATCATACGCGGAGTCAAGCAATTTAACTCCCTTCACCTCAAACCCACTGATAGCCTTTTCATAAGCCACTTGTAGGGCTTTACTCATCATTGATTCTGTTGTTTTTTCCATAGGTTTACATTTTATTATAATTAGAAAAGTAACAATCCGAGAATTATAGAAATAAGAATTGCAATAATTGCCGCCATTATCCAAACGACATTTATTTTTTTACTTGGAGGAGTAATTTCAGAAGTTGGAAGAACGTTATCTATCAATGGGGCTATGGCAACCTCCTTATTTTTGTCGTAGTCCGACAAAGGATAGAACTCAACATTAACTTTCCAAGTTCGCTCCTTTTCTTTCTTCAGCATATATGATTTACTTCCTTCCGTTCCTCCTTCGACAGATGCAAGAAGGATTTTCAAGTCTGCCTCTATTTTTTTACGCTCCGATTCTGTCGTCATTTCAGAACTGGATGTGGAAATCGTAAACTCACTATGTACCAGTCTGCCTGCCAATCGACTTTCGCATTTGTTTTGCCACTCTTTTCTGTGGCTGTACCAAACCGTGTCGGGTGGTAAAGTCGGCTTCCCTGCCAACAAAAAATCTTCACTGCCTTCCAACGCATTGCGCAGTTTCTTTGTTATTTCGCTGCTGTCTTCTGATTCATAAGAACCGTGAACACTATATTGGCCTGCATAGTTGCCACCACCATGAATATCCCGTTTTTGCTGCGTAGAACTTTGCTCACCATTTTCAAAGATATCGCTATAGTCGATATGCTTAGCTCCAAGATGATCCATGATTCTCCTGAATTCTTCTATTTCGTCACGCAGGATTTCAATCTCGTAGGACTCGTATGGAATATAGTAATCGGTACGGTATGGATGGCAAACATAGAGAGTGTTGCTGACAGGATGCCCAGCAGGGAACTTGACGTCTGTAGGAATCTCTGCTATGGGCAAAACACGGAAACTCTGGGGCAGATATATCAGTTCGTCGCAAATGACCAAATGCTTGCGCTGTTGAAGCGGTAGCGACAAGAAGTTTTGTGAGAATGATGATTGAAGCATCGAAAACTCCTCTTCAATCTGCGGAGTAGAAAGAAATGGGCTCTCGGCTCTTTCCTGGGATTTGTAGTGGATAACCTCTTGCATGGCAGCATAGGTATCTTGAGCATTGCGCCCTTGCCCCATAATAATGCCTTTAAGCACTCTTGTATTGTCATCCTCAAACAATGCAAGCGAAGCATTGACAGCCTGCAATGCGCTGTTTCTTTCGCCAATAAGCTGATAGGCAGCTGCAATAGTATCATAAAGTGTAGCCTTTTGAGCATCTGTGTTAGATTCGTCACCTAACTCATGCCGCAATTCCTTAACATAGTCTTGTTTTTCCTGTCTTGTAGCATATATGAGCGAGGGATATTTGTCCCTCAGCTCTGCAACTAAACTATTTCTTTCTTGCTCAGCTAACCATGCATTATAGTCTTCTGTCTGATCGTCATCAGGATTATCAGTTTCCCATTCATGACCACAATTCGGACAAACAAAATGGTAATCTGCGCCAAAAAGAGATTCTGATGCTGCATTTAGGAATCCCAAACCACTTCCACCTACAGCACCTCCTCCAAGAATTGCTCCGTACTTCTCTCCTGTCTTTCCGAAAAGACTGCGCCCGATAGATGCACCCATGCTTGCGCCACCTACAGCCGCACTATCAAAACCTCGTGATGCCTTGTCAAGAACGCCCTGTTTTTCGACTTCACACCACTGGTCGCATTCTGGACATCGTTGTATCATAATATAGTATTCTATCCTATTCTGTCAACCTTCAAATATACTCCGTTCAAGGCTCCTGCCTTCTTGATGTCCACGCCATAGATGCGCATGAAGGCATCGGCTACACTCTGTCCGCCATTCGTGTGGACGGGGTCGCTAAAGCTGTTGCTGACTACTTCGACCCTCATTCCTGGCTCCAAACGGATGCCGTTGGTGTTTACTCTCGACTTGACTGTAATTCTGAATAATGGCATAATATCTCAATGTCTACAATGCCTTTACTCCCAACGAGGCTGGTTAGTAATATCAAGTTTAGGATATATACGAAAAAAGGCGTGGGAGTCATACATCTTTGCTCGTCCCGACGCTCAAGCTCTA
>CACWWZ010000089.1 GCA_902764705.1 uncultured Prevotellaceae bacterium
GGCTGCAAAGTTATGCAAAACTCCACACTTCCCCTCCCTCGAAACAGGAAAATTATTCCCAATCCCTGCAAACTCTTGATTTAAAACACCTCGCCCTATTAGTCGCTTGATGAATGAATATTCACTTGCGAAAGATCAGTAATAATAATATAAAAATTGTATAATAACTATATAACGGCAAAGTTCCAATATTATATTTGGAATTTTGCCTTTTTTATTTTCCCCAGTATTTAAAGGGCCTTCCGGCTCTTTTGTTTTTTTTAACAAATATAATTTCGCTATTCTTTGCCAGTAATCTAGTCCACCTACCTTTGTCCTCGAAATCAGTTGGAACAGGTCTCGATAAACACCTCAGTACGCTGGTTTCGCGTGAACAATATTATTAATTTAATTTTTAAGTATCATGGCAAAGAAAAAAATTAAAACGGTATCGCTCGAAAAGACCACCAAGGTCATTGAGCAGGATTTAACCTATCAGTTCGGTGTTGAGGGTATCGCACAGGACGTCATGGAGTGCCTGGAGGACAAGGTGAGTCCAGAGCTTCTGGATGTCCTCAACGCGATGTTGCTTGGCTTCAACGACGACATGCAGTTGGAGATAGCCGACGACTTGCTGGACTTCGCCTACGGGCAGGTAGTTCACACGACAGGTTGCCCCTCTGCAGACGCTGTGCTGTATGCATGCTACACTTGGATAGCTGAAGAAAAGGGGGTTGATTTTTCAATGAACTAAGTATTAACTCCGAGGTTTCGTGAGGTGGTTTCCCAGGGAACAAAGCGCTTTACACCTTCACCGACCTCACTAAACATCGGACGAAAATGAAAACGGTTGTTTTACAAATAGAGGATTCGGCGGTAGAAAACTTCAAGGCATTGATTCATCTCTGTCCATCGATAGAGATCGTGGAAGAATACTCCGAACTGGAGGTTCGCAAGGATTTTGACATCTGTATGGCTGAGGCTACCAAAACGCTACGTGATAACAAGGTGTTACGCAAGCCATCGGACTATGCTTACATCATGCAGGTGATCAACGAAAAACAGATAGCCTATGCACCCTATTTCCTGACCCCTGATGCCTTTTTAGACTACCTAAAGGATTTGGGATTTAAGAACATCCCTGGTCGTACTACGATCTATGATACCAAGAATGGGATAAAGGGTGAATATCCTAAGTGGACGTTTCCGTTTTTGCATGCAGACGATATCGAAACATTGAGGAGAAATAACGTAGCAAGGCAGTTTCTCAGTGCTTATTTCAAGGCTCAGAGACGGCTTTCGGACAGGATTTCGGATAATGGGTAATTTCGTCGGACAAAGTTTCGGACAAAGCGAAAAACACCCATCTTTTGCATTGTTTTATTTCCGAAATTTGCATTCAGAAAACAATTTTAAACGCAAAATATTAAGATTATGAGCACTAGAAAGAATTATTCAAAAGTGAAGTTCGTAAAGGTCAAGGTGAGTGCAGAACTCCAGGTGATTAACATGGAAATGATGTTGGGTTTCAGCAAGGAGATGCAACTGGAAAGAGCAATTTTTTTTGAGAGTTATGAAGGGCGTTTGCACAGTTGCAAATACGCTGGTCTTGACAACAACAGTCGTCCTCAATGGGTGATGGTTGACCAGGGTGACGAGCTGATGACACTTCAGGATTACATGGAGATGAACGCTATGAAAGATGAAGATATGCGCTTGCTGTGTCTGGAAGGAGAGACTCTGGAGTCGACAACGATGGCGGTCCTGTTGGGGGCTGTCCTTCAGGGCTATCCTCTTGACTATGCAAGGGATCTGACAAGGACCATTATGAATCTAAGACGTAGGGGCATTGGATGGAAGCAAGAAAAACTGGAGTTGGGTGTTCATGTTTTTGAATATTACGAAGAAGTGAATCATAAAAATGCCTATCGATTTTTCATAAGTTGTTACGGCTTCGGATTTATTATGGAGATGGATAATTTCTATAAGATGAAAGACCTGATGGATGTCGTGCGCGGCTACTTCAAAGCATTGGAGACAGAGGCTGGCATTGGCCTGAAGAAGGAATTGTGGTCTCATGACAAAAAATTGCTGATAGAGCTGGATGACGAGGATAAGAAGATGTTCGATATAATAGATTAAAGAATATGAAACAGATAAAAGAACAAAAACAGGAACTCATCGACATCCAGGTGAAGACATTGCCTAACGGATACTCGGTGGACTTGGAGAAGGAGAGCTTCATGTACTATTCGCCAATGGCCTTGCTGGAAGGGTTGTTTGTCCATGTGGGCATGAACCGTGAGGGTGCCTTGACGAAGGAGGAGATCAAGGTACTGATAGAGGCCGTGAAAGACGGTGGTGCCGTGACGAAGCTACAGGAGGAGGTGAACCAGTTGAAAGACACCATCGCAGAGCTGAGAAAACAGGTTCGTGAGCAGAAAAAGGTGATCAGAGAATTAAGCAAGGGGGTATAGGTTATGGCAAAGAAAACAATCACAATCGAACGTAACCAGTTCGGGATACGCTATAAGCAGTGTTGCGCCTCGTGTGGTTTGAAAAAGTATAAGTACGACGGCACGCGACTTTGTTCCCTGAACAACAAAGAGGTAAAGGCCCTAAAGGTATGCAAGAAATGGCAGTTATGCGAAGGGCTAAAGAATGCCGGAAGGAAGTCGGGTGTGGTCAGGGACATCGTAACAAAGGAGGTCGTTTTTTGACGATATAACAACTTATTTATTTACATTAAAAATTTAAAAACAATGGAGAAATTAGTATTGATCCAAGAGGCAGGTGTTTACTCTGAGCACCAGTACAACAAACAAAACGGTTCGCAGGAGTATTTCCGTAGCCGTGGGTTAGTAATGAAGCATGGTGGTGACACCTTCTACGGTGAGATGACTGGCGATTATGCCTCGAAGAACCGAGACACGCAGTATGTTGCCAACACACCTTACGTGGTGAAGGGTTCGTGGAAGCACCGCACCTGGGAGGACCAGCAAGGTAAGCTGCGTCATGAGAACGTGTTCTTTATTACTGACATTCAAGCACTCTAATCATTAATCGGGTCGAAGGTGTGAGCGGAGGAAACGTAACCGGTATAATTGAGCTCAAACTAAAACTTTCGCTTTCTCCTGACACTCACAAACTATCGACAAGATTATGAAAATTAATATTAATGTTGAAATTTCAGAAGAGGCATATATCCGCCTCATGAGTGGTAAGAGTGTTCCAGGTCAGATGAAAAAGGCCTTGACAACAGGTGTTATAACATTTGACGACTGGAAGCACAAGACGAAGAAGCAACGAGCCAAGGACAAGCTGGTGCATCAGCTGGAAACGGGCTGGGTGAAGGAGTCGCCGGAGAAGTACAAGGTTTTCCTGAGCATCTATAAGAAGCTGGGACTGGCTCGTATCCTGAGCATTATCGACCGAGAGACGAAGGAAGCCAAGACATCCTTGTTCGACAAAGAACTGATAGAAACCATTTAAACAATAAACATTAAACAATAACCGATAACGAGGTATGTCTAGATTTGATTTAGGAGATAACATTAAAAAGCCCAAGACCGTGCCTGCCACGGCCGAGGGTTTCTGGAAGCGGGTGGACTCAGAGAAGACTGGTCGTATCTGTGCCGAGCTGGCTGATGTCTTAGAACAACAGTTAAGAGGTGAACTGTCGAAGGAGGAGTATAAGACGAAGAAGGCTGAAATAAAGCAGGGAGACACTTTCTACACGCCTCATGCGCACTTCAACAAGGCTTATAAGAGCAACGAAGGCGAGCCTGTGGATTCGGGCAAGGCGGTCATTGACCTGGACGGCTGTGCGGACTTCGAGCAGCTTTACGAAAGGTTTCTGAGAGGGCATGAGCGCGAGCTGGGCATCAATATGGTAAACCGTTCGGTGAGTGGCACGGGGGGTCATGTGCTGTTCGACATTCCCGAGGGGATGGACCGTCAGACGGCTCAGGCATGGATGAGTCATGAGATGGGTGACGTGGAGTACGACAAAGCGGTACATGAGCCGGAGAGGGCCATCTATCTGCCCTGTAGGGAGTATATCCTGTATATCGACGAGGAACTGATGTTCAGCGATGAACTGCATCCGGCAAAGGTGAAGTATGATGGAAGAAGTAAGATGGATGATGGAAGAAGTAAGATGGATGATGGAAGAAGTAAGATGGATGATGGAAGAAGTAAGATGGATGATGGAAGAAGTAAACCATCAGCCATCGACCATCAGACATCAGCCATCATAACGCCTTCGGCTCGGGCCTTGGCTGCTTTCGACGAGACGCTGAAGATGACGGAGTTGGACTTGGAGACACTGAACCGTGAAGGGGTGCGCCATAACACGCTGAAGCTGCTATTGCCTACACTCTGCCAGATGATGCCACAAGAGGAGCTGTTAGGAGTGTTGGAGCAGAAGATGCCTGAGTACTCGAAAGAGGAGGACTGTAGGACGCTGGTGAGCAACTTCTATGAGAAGTATGTGGACCAGAACCGTCCGATGAACCTGAAGCAGAAGGAGGTGTTCCTGCGTTCGCTGAAAGCGGAAGGTAGCAGTACAGCGGAGCTGACACCTTTACGCAACAAGCCAACCATCGACATCAACATCAATCAGTTGCCCATGGGGTTGAAGGAGAGTCTGAAACCCTATCCTCAAAACATGTGGCCGGCACTGATTGTGGGGCAGATGCCTGCCATGATGGCACTGGCCGACGGGGTGAGCTACCGCTATTGTGACGGTAAGACGGGCTATCTGGGTGGTATGGCCATCATCATTGGCGAACAGGCCTCCAACAAGTCGTCCATCGAGGAAGCCGTGGAGCGTTGGCTGGTGGATTTGCGTAGGGAGGACGAGCTTGTCAGAGAACGTGAAGACAAGGTGCGTGAGGCCAACAAACGACGCAAGGCCAACGAACGTGCCCAAGAGCCTCCGGCTGGGGTAGTCAGGGTGGTGCCTATCACCATTTCGTGCTCGAAGTTGCTGAAGCGCCTGAAGCAGTCGCAAGGCCACAGCCTGTACTCGATATGTACCGAGGCGGAGACCTTGATCAAGAGCAACGGCAGTGGGGCCTGGGCCCAGAAGTGGGACATCTACAGAAATGCCTTCGGAAGAGAGCGATGGGGTGTGGATTTTAACTCAGACCAGTCAGAGTCGGGTGATGTCAATGTGGCGTACTCATGGACGCTGCTTGGAACGCCCAGAACTGTCCTAAAGATGTTCAAGGGCAAGAACGAGTCGAACGCTGAAAACGGCCTGTCGAGTCGTATGATGCTCTCGGAAATGCCCGACACCATGTTTGCGAAGATTACGGTTTTCAAGGAGTTGTCGGAAACGGACATGAACCGCATCAATGAGGCTACCGCCTTGCTTCGCTCGGCTACGGGCTTCTATGACACCCCCAGACTGCGTAAGGCTATTGACCGATGGCTGGAGGACCGTTTCCGTCGTCGAGCCGCCGTGATAGGGTTTCGTTGTGGCGTGGTGTTTATGTTGTTGGCAGGCAAGGAAAGCAATGCTTGTGTGGACTTTGCCGTGAAGATGGCGGAATATACCTTGCAGATGCAGCTTAAAGTGTTTGGCCCACTATTGTATAAGTATCTTCATGAAGACAGCAACAACGACACAGGCAACAGCATCAATAGCAGCATCTTCGAGCAACTGCCTTCGCCCTTCTGCTTCCAGGATTTGCGCAGACTGAAAGGCAATGAGTTTAGTGACGGTTCGCTATACACGATAATCAGTCGCTGGAAAAGCGAGGGCTGGGTTGAGAAGACTGGTAAGAGTCAATGGACTAAGAAAAGATGAAACCTTACAATCTTACATTCTTACATTCTTACAAAGGGCGTTTACAAAACTAAGGTAAAAGGTAAAAGTGAACAGTGAAAAATTAATGAAACTCAGCGAGCACATGACGCTCGCTGAGCTTTGCAAAACAAATACGGGAATAGAGAACGTGCCATCAGAGGCACAAGTAGAGAACTTAAAGCGGCTTTGCCGGTGGCTGGAACGCCTGTGGCTGGAACGCCTGCGCAGGCGGTGGAACGACCTCTATGGTGAGGGTGATGACCCAATCGTCATCAACAGCGGATTCCGCAGCGCGGCGGTGAACAAGGCGGTGGGCGGGGCACCGACGTCGAACCACCTGACGGGGTGCGCGGTGGACATCCGAGTGGCGGGACTGGAACAGCTGATGCGCTATGCGGTCATCCTGCTGGACATCAGCGACGAGTCGAAGGAGGACTTCGACGAGCTGCTGCTGGAGCGCAACGGCGCGGTGATGTGGCTGCACTTCGCCGTGCGCCCCAGCGGCAACCGCAGGAAGGTGAGGATGATATAAGAGGTAAGCGGATGGAATTAGGATAGGCAATTTTTTGGTAGTTTCAGAATTTCTTCGTACCTTCGCAGGCGAAATGGACGAAATGAACAATAACATACAGGA
>CACWWZ010000090.1 GCA_902764705.1 uncultured Prevotellaceae bacterium
CTTGAATTGTGCCACAACGTTTCCCTGCTCTGCAGAACGCGTAAACCAGTTGAACGACTCGCTTAGATTCTTTTCTACACCAATGCCATCTTCGTAGCATGCGCCAAGCATCAACTGACCGTAGCGGTTGCCCTTTTCGGCAGCATCACGTATCAACGAGTATGCCTTGGCGTGGTTTTGTTCTACCTTATTGCCCACGATATATTCCGTAGCCAGATCAACCTGTATGTTCAGATTGCCACGTGCCATAGAGTCCTCCATTTCTTTAATTGAAAGTTCCTTTTGCCCGTAGGAGAACTGTACGAATACGCATGCCAGAAGAAATGCAAATAGTTTATTCATACTTTTATAGGTCTATTACTCGATGTTAAGACGGCGGTTCTTGGGATATTTTACTTTATATTGCAGGATCAGGTCGCGTTGCTCGCCGGGTTGGAGCTGTAGGGGCCACTTAATGATACCGGTCTGCTTATCAAACTGACCATCACTAAGTTCTTCCATACTTACCTCGATACTGGTATTACGTGAGATGGGAGCCTGATCAAACACGGTGATGTTGACACTCTCCTGGCGATTATTCTTTACGCTGATGCGCCACTTCATTGTCTGCTCCTGATTGCTGCCGAAGAAACGACGCGTGGAACTCTCGCTGACCTTGATGCGCTGTACACAGATGCTCTGGTCGCGACCCATCGAGAAGTGGAGCGTGTCGCTGCTGACATTAGGATCGAGAATACTCTTGCCCACAAACGAATTATCGAAATAGACATTAGCCTCGCCCTCCATCAGATTAAGTTTCTGCCAGTCGATAGCGTCTGCCACCAAAAACGACTCTTTGTCAATCTTGGGTATGCCACGATACTCGTATATAGCTGGCAATTGATGACGTGCAATCTCGGTAGTTGTTGTCTTGCCACCATCAGGTAAAGTCAGCAGCTGTTTGATGTCGAACTCATAGCCGAACTGTGCCTGTTGTTGATTGACAGAGATAACCTCGCTCTCGTCCATCTCTTCTTCCACAGCTAAATCTGCCATCATCGGTATGCTCTCTTTCGCTTTCAATACTTCGCCTTTAGATTTGCGCCCCTTCTTTGATGTGCCATAGCCCACAACGGTGACCTCATCCAAACGCTGTTCATCTTCCTTCATACGGATATTCAGCGTAGAACCAGGAGTGGCTGTGCGAGTCTGCGTCTGATAGCCGATATAAGCAAAAGAAAGCTGACGATGGTCTTGTGGCAAGGTGATAGAGTAATAGCCGTCAATGTCGGAAACGGTACCTAGTTGCGTACCTTTTATTATTATAGATGCGCCAATAATGGGGGAGCCATCTTCAGCATCCACGATTTTTCCACTGACAGTACTGCCATCAGAATCAAAACTGTATGTAGGAGCCGACAAACCATAATCCAGCCAGTATGTTTTCAATTGTGGTGCTATGTTTGAGCGATTCGGATTGGCCGACGAGAGCGTAACGGGCACGTTTTTCCACTCTTCTCTGGTGTTTTGATAGATATTGGCCTTGTACGACAGTTGCAATGGTTCCTTGATGCTGTTAGAACGTATATCGTAGCTGGGAAACCAACCGGCATTCTTCACATAATAGGTAATGTCGAAGTCGGCACGGCCGGCCTGTTTGGCTTCTAACTTCACATCAATCTCCGTGATGTTCTTCAGCTTTAGCTTGGCTATCGAGTCGCAAGTGTCTTGTTTACGCTTCAACTCATCGTTCAGTTTCTGCAACTGCTCTTCCAGCTCCTGACTGCGTTCCTTGACCGAAAGCACCTGTTGTGCATAGTAGGCATTCAGCTCCTTAATGTTTGCCAATGGTGTGGCCACTGTCCTGCCTGCCACCGAGCAGTTGGTTTTTACCAGCTCCAGCTGTGCGGTCAGCATCTCCTGTTCATCCTTTGTCTGCTGGATACGACGCTCTACAGCCTTTACATCATCCTCAGCGGCACGCAGTCTCTTGACTTGTGCAGCCGAATCAGGATGAGCAGTTCGCTCGCTTACGCCTAATATCGTGAGATGGCCCTTGGCCTTTACCTGCAAGCTCTTTTTATCCATATATGGAGAAAAGCCTGTAAACGTCACCACTTGTTCGCCTGGCACCAAGATTACACTCTTGGAGCGCTCCACCTGAGCACCATTGGTAAACACAGTCACTTTGTTGATCGAAGCAGTATGCTTCTCAACAGCCTTAGTCATCACTGCCGCCATCAGGCAAATAGCAATCATTATTTTACGCTTAATATTCATAAGGTATAATATTTTTCTTTATGTGATTAATATCGCTGCAAAAATACGTACTTATACTGAAACTGCCAAATATTTTTGGAAGAAAGATTCATGACTCTATCGGCCCTTTTTCTTGAACAGCTGTAGACCATAGTATCTGACATCCGTAACGACGGTGTCTTCAATACAGATACCTTCAAGAACCAGCATCAGTGAGTCGTTGCGATAGGTGAGCAGTTGCTCAGGATGATGCAGGAGCATCGTGTCTTGTCTGATAACCTTTTGGATTGGATAGCTGAGAACGACGTTATTCTCACCCTGAGTGATGGTGACTATCTGGTCATTGTAGTTATATTGGTAAGCTTTCTGAGGTAGCATGATCGTATAATCGCCCAACTCTATCGGCTTTCTCCTGATATACCAGTTGTCACGTGCATTGACATTGACAGAATCTTCAATGTAAGTAAAGCTATATTCCGAGTGCGTCCATTCGCCATATTGCTTCTTGAACTCGTCGGTCCCGATTTCGTGGCGGACATAGTCTATGACGCTGGTGACATCCTTGTATTGTTCACACAACAGACTGTCCTGCCTGATGCGCCTCATGTCTTCTATCTCGTCATTAAGCTTGCCCGTCTTGGGATCAGTCAATTTCATTTCGCTGATAATCTGGGTGAGTCGCTGTTTCTGGCAACTCAGTCCAATACTCTTGGCTGAAATGCCTGGGATGTAGGTGAAGAGGATGATGGCTGCGCCGAAGATGAGTGCCATAAGCTGGTACTTACGTGTACGTTTCTTCCATAGCATCAGCACGAAGAGCGTCATCAGCGCACCTGCCACCATTAAGTAGAAACGGCTTTCGGTGAAGCTATAAAGACGGATGCGATAGATGGAACCGATCCAGTACATGATGAGCGGAGGAATGGCTATCAGCGTAAAACGGTTGTAGAACCAATCGTAGTAACGCTGACTGAGAATAGACTGTGCCACACGTCCTATCAATGCTACCGTGACGAATCCCATCACCATCCATGCTACACCGCCCTTGGGCAAATCCCATTCGAAGACTATCTTTATAAAATAAGTATAGAGGATAACAGTGTAGGTAATAACGGCAGGCGAGAGGATGAAGTTAAGGATAAGTCTGAGCACCTTGAAGGGTTCGGTAACCTCGTCCTCGTTCTGACGGATCAAAGTACAACAGACCTGTGGAGCCAGTACGAACCATACAAACTGATAGATATGCTCATATAGATGCTTAGGTTCTTCGATGCCGAAGATATAGAAGAACGAGGCCACAATGGCCATCACAGCCAAATTGAGGATACCCGTAATGAGCAGGCCGAAGAACATCTGGGTGACCACATGTAGGGCATGGGCTGCAAACGAGCGGTTGTCTAACCGTCTGTTACCGATGATGAGCAGAATTGCTGCCAAGACATAGGTAAAGGCGAAACCGTAAGTCCAAAGGAAGGGCTTCAGATTGAGTGCCATCAAGGGTAGGAAGAGGAAAAACGAGGCATAATAAGCCCAGCGGTTGACGCGATGGAGCCAGAAGGTCAGGGCCATCAGCGGCACAAAGAACCAAAGGATGTCGCCATTTACTGCACTTACATACTCTGCCGTCTTCTCATTCCATACGTGCGTCTCGCTATCCCAAACGGCAATGATAAAGAACACCACTCCCAAGGCCAGTTCAACAGGGAACCGCCGTGGACTCTGCAGCAGCTGCTGCAATATTGTTTTCACTTTTGTATTCATCGCTTTTCTTTATTTTCGTTGTGGGGG
>CACWWZ010000091.1 GCA_902764705.1 uncultured Prevotellaceae bacterium
AGCGCGGTGTTCCGCATAACGGGTGTTCTGTCAGTCATCGGCGGCTGGTTTATCACGGCTGGCGTGGCATTCATATTGTGCTTCCTCGTCTGCATCGCCCTGTTCTTCGGGTCGTTTGTGGCAATGGCCGTTGCCATCGCGCTGGCCATCTTCCTGCTCATCCGAAGCCATCTGCGCTACGGTAAAAGCAGCAAGACTAGCGTGGCCGACGAACTGTTTACAAAGATACTGCATTGCAGCGATAGAGCCGAATGTTGGACACTTCTCCGTAGGCATGTAGGCTATACCACGTCGCAGCATCTACGTCAGGTGTCCGAGGACTACGAGGCGTTGACCACCGCATTTTTCTGCGAGGATTACCGCGTGCTAAAGCGTACTACCTTGCAGACAGAAAGCCAGCGAAAGGACATAAAGCGCCAGCGTCGCAAGCAAATTATTGCCCTGCGCCGCATCGACCCCGTGCTCAGCGTGGAGAAGGGTACTTGGTACTTCCTCATCATCAATTCCCTCTCGCAGATGGTCTATTGCCTGAAGCGCATGGGCGAGCCTTGCCGTGAGCACGTCGGAAACAATTTCAGCCCCGTCCCCAACGACTATGCCAATGAGTTCCTCGTCATTCGTAATGAAATCGTACACTTGTTCAATAGGTCTCTCACAATAGATAACGCTTCTCAAATCCGCGATGATGCTGCCAAGTTACAATCAACGCTTTCCATTTATCGCAAGCGCATCATTCACGACATCCAGACCAAGCGTCTTAACATCGAGAGCATGACCGTCTTCCTCAACCTAGTCCAAGAGTCGCAAGAACTGCTTAGCGCTTTGCGTCATACATTGCGCGGCAAGAGTAAGTTTAACTGATAGTAATGTGTTTTTTTATTCGAAAAATACAATGAGTCCATAAGAAATATTTCCAAATATTTGGGTGTCTCAGAGAATAATAGTACCTTTGCACCCAGAGCATTGACAGCTTTCTTGCCATTCTATCAAAATCGTTACAAGTAAATGTGTGGGAAAGAATGTCTGCCGGCTCACACCTCCATACGGGGGCGTGGGCTTTGGCTATGGCATTCGCGCATAGGTGTAACGAGCCTGATAGAATAATGTTGTAGTCAGTAAACAAGTCCGCGCCCCTTTTTATCAACTTCCATTTGTTTTATTGATAAAAAGGAATTAGAAATATGAATCATAATGAAGAAGTCCCAGACTTTCTGGGAGGACTCAGCGACATGCTGCCCGCTGATGTCCTGAAGAAGGTGAACGAACTGCTGGAGCGGCTACACCAGTTGGGAAATGAAACAATGAAAGAATCAAAGAATGAAAGAAAGATAGTGGTCAATATCTATAAACCAGGCAGCCTGCATGTAGACCATGTGGATAACCAGAACTTCTATGGTGACAAATGGGCAAAGGCTCTTCAGGGGAAAGAGCCTGCTGAGAATCTGCAGCCTCCAGACCTGTCCTTTGATGACAGTACTCCGCTGTCGGCACTGTTTCGTAAGAATCATTACGAGGAGCTAAGGAAAGTCATTGACTTCTGGCGTCCGTATCTGATTAACGATGATCAGAATATGGATGCCCTCGCCATGACGCGCTTTGAGTTCGACAAGGACAAAATCTATTCGAACAAGGTCTATCGTGACCTATGCGAACTTGATGCGCTTGGTGCCCTGCAAGTCCCAATGAGCCAGGTGGCCCGCTACCTTTCAGCGCATTCCAACCTGAGTCGCAGTTATGCGACGCTCTATCAGCAACTGAAATATTACCGCAGTGAATGCGAGTAGTCGTTGACGCCAATAGCCAGCGGAATCTTTCTTCAATCAGCAGATTTCGCAGGCTATTGACATACGACGCTATTCTGTAAAGAGGTCATCGCCCGCTATTTGTGCTTGTATTTCGTCTGAGAAAGCATTACGAACTAGGCCTTGCGCACTGACAAGAGTCAAGTGAATAGCTTTTCCTGTGCGAGTTTCTTCTATAAAGCGAACCTGCTTGTTCCGCATGGCAGCATCATCAGCAGCATCTATTTTATAAGGAACCTTCGTGAACTTCATTTCGCAGAGATTGATGACACCATCGCTACGGTCAATCAACAAATCTATCTGCGCTCCCTTCTTGCCATCCTCATTGGCTGTCCACCATGCATATTCGCTACTGATAACGCCAGTCACGCCCAGTTTCGCCTTAATCTGGCGGCTATGAAGCAGGCATACTCTTTCAAAGGCTAGTCCGCACCAGCTGTTATATGCCCCTGTATCAAGATTTTTACTCCAGAAGTGTTCGTCATTGACAGGATTGTCGGCGATGAATTGGAAATAGAATAACGTGTAGCAGTCTGTCAACTGGAAAATGGCTCCTTTGGTCTTCATACCTATGTGATTGTATCGGCGGATAAATCCACAACTCTCTAAATCCTCAAGTACTTCCGTCAGTTTTCCGTTTTCCGGTAACCGGCTCTCTTGGACTATCTCTGCACGGTTCAACCCTATTTTTTTCTTGCCCAATGCTTCTATGACAGAAAGATATTTCTCTGGATGATGGAAGAGCGAGGCATATAGCTCAGAATACTCACCCCGCAATTCACCATCTTTTGAGAAAAACAGGCGGTCGATGTTCAAGGCTAGGCTCTTCTCACGATCCAACAATGACCAGTAATAAGGAATGCCTCCCAATACCATATACCCTTCCATCAGTTGCCTTCGGTTCATGCCTAAACGCTGTTCCTGGGCATAACGCTCGCACTCATAGAGCGTGAACGGCTGCAAATGTATGCGGCAGGTCACGCGATTGTGCAGTCCCTGCTTGTTCTTTAATAGTTTTCTGGTAATCCATGATGTTGCAGAACCGCAGACTATCAGCAGCACATCCTTACGGGCAGAGGCAAAACCATTCCAGAAGTGCTCCAGTGCTGACAGGAAACTGGATTTGGGAGCATCCATCCAAGGCATTTCATCAATGAATACAACCTTTTTCTTCACACGTGATTGGCTTATCAGTCCTGCCAGCATGTCGAATGCTTCCAGCCAGTTGGCTGGCAGTGGTGCGCGCTTATAACCCTGGCTACGCAACGACATCTGGAAGTTTTGCAGTTGTTGACGGGTGTTCTTCTTCGCCAGCCCTACATGCTGAAACGTGAACTTGTAGTTAAAAGTTTCCCTAATAAGAAATGTCTTTCCTACACGCCTTCTGCCATAGACAACGACAAACTCTGAATGGTCAGACTCATGGGCCTTGTGCAGCCTCCGTTGTTCTTCTTCTCTTCCTATCATCATCGTAACACTTTTATTTGAGTGCAAAGATAATCATTTTCTGACAATAACCAGCGAAATCTTTTGATTTTTTATAGATTTCGCTGGTTATTAACCAAAAACTATACAAGTAGTATACTTCGTAGAGCTCTTTTTACATACAACTATATTCATCATTTTGTACCTTCGCAGGTGAATCTCACACAGAGACACATGTTTAATTCTCACACAGAGGCACAGAGGCCACAGAGTGAGGCACAGAGGACATATAAGTTTTTTGTTTATGGAAGTATCAATATTACAACATGCGAAGGACAAGGCGCCGAGGCAGGTTACGGTGGATGAGGTGGTTGAACTGATAAAGGGCGACTCTTGGCCTGCGGGGTATCAGCCGTTAGTGGTCGCGGGTGCCGTGGTGGAGGGCGGGCTGCAGAAGAAGAACGTCCGATGGCTGACGGGACTGGCGGTGGTCAAATTAAGAATTAAGAGGGAAGAATTAAGAATTAAGAGGGAAGAAGTAAGAGGTAAGATGGAAGATGTAAGGGACGATCTGCATACGCGGCTGTGCTGGACAGACCAGAGCGGAGGCATGTTTGTGGTGTTCGAATACGAGCTGAACGACGGCTTTGGCAAGGAACAGCAGATACGCTACTATGGCAAGGTGCAGCATTTC
>CACWWZ010000092.1 GCA_902764705.1 uncultured Prevotellaceae bacterium
TACTGCTTGTTGGCATCCTGCTCCAGACGATAGCTCGATGCGGGATGGTCTGTCAGCATCTTTGCCGAACGGCTGTAGAGCTTAATTTCCTTGTCTACGCGGATATCAATCTTGGTAAAGTAGTCCTGATTAAAGTTCGAACGCAGCACCTCACCGTCCTCAATGATGCGTTGTTCCTTCAACTCCTTCTTGGTACCGAAGACAAACCAAGCTGTATTCAGCTCCTTGTCCTGAGCGGAGATGGTCTTCGACTTCTGGGTGGTTTCTTCAGACAGGCTTGCCACATTCGTCTCCAGATTAGACACCTGAGTGTTCAGTTCGGTAATCTGGATGTTCTTTGCCTCCAGCTCAGCCATCAGAGACTTAATCTGGGCGTCTTTCTCTTCCAATTGCTTGGTCAGATTGTCAAGCGTACGACGCAACTCGTCTCCTTTCACCGAACTCTGGCGCAACTGGTTGCGCAGTTTGTTGATGAGTTCACGATTCTGCTGCATGGTCTGCTGAATAAACTGGATATTCTCCGTGATACGTTCCTTCATGCTGGCACCCTCACCCTGACGGGCGACACTCACACGGTCCTCAGCAGCATTGATGGCACGGAAGCCTTCTTCAATGTCATTCAGCGTTCCCATCATGTCATTGATTTCGTTGTCCTTTTGAGCGATAATACGGTTCAGTGAGTCACGCTCCTGAGTGACCAACTGGTCGGCAGCAGACTGCTGTCCTTTCTGATTGCAGGCGGTCAAGGCCGTCATACACAATACAAATACAAATAGTTTTTTCATGTCTTTTATTTTTTTATCTTTTACTTTTTATCCTCTTCCTGCTACCACGATGACGAACTCACCTCTCGGCTCGTGCTCCGTGAAGTGAGCTATCACCTCCGCTAGCGTGCCCCGGACGCTCTCCTCATGTATCTTGGAAATCTCGCGACACACGCTAACCTGACGCTCTGGACCAAACACCTCACAGAACTGCTGCAGCGTCTTCAGCACTCTGTAGGGCGACTCATAGAACACCATGGTACGCTCCTCGTCGGCCAGGCTCTGGATCTTGGTCTGACGACCTTTCTTCTGAGGCAGGAAACCCTCAAAACAAAAACGGTCACAAGGCAGTCCACTCGACACCAGGGCTGGCACAAAAGCCGTAGCCCCGGGCAGAGTCTGCACCTCAATGCCTGCACGGACTGCTTCACGCACCAGGAAGAACCCTGGATCACTGATGCCTGGTGTCCCAGCATCGCTTACCAGCGCTACCGTCTGACCAGCCAACAAGCGTTCGACCACCGAGGCCGACGTTCCATGTTCGTTGAACTTATGGTGTGACAGCAGATGCTGCTCAATGCCGAAATGCTTTAGCAGAATGCCCGATGTCCGGGTATCCTCTGCCAGCACCACATCGGCCTCCTTGAGCACGCGGATGGCACGCAGTGTCATATCTTCCATGTTCCCCACAGGCGTGGGTACAATATACAATAAGCCCATTTCGTGCGCAAAGGTAGTATTTTCTTTGAACTTTGTACTTTGAAGTGCCACTTTTATGACCACTCATTAGGCATATTTAACACTTCTTCTGACTAAAAAGTCCAAAGTCCAAAGGTCTAAGTTCAAAGTTTGTTGTATCTTTGCACCATGATTAGTTATCCCGCAACGGGCGAAGCACACCGCCCTGGCAGAATAGAAGTAGTGTGCGGTTCTATGTTCTCGGGCAAGACGGAAGAGCTTATCAGGCGTCTGCGCCGTGCCCAGTTTGCCAAGCAGAAGGTAGAAATATTCAAGCCTGCCATTGACACTCGCTATAGCGACGAAGAGGTGGTGAGCCACGATCACAATGCCATACCCTCTACTCCACTCGACTCTTCAGCCAGCATCCTGTTATTATCCTCCGACATCGATGTGGTGGGCATTGACGAGGCTCAGTTTTTTGACGATGGTCTGGTGGATGTGTGCAACCAATTGGCAAACCGGGGTGTCCGCGTCATTATAGCTGGTCTCGACATGGACTTCCGAGGCATTCCTTTCGGTCCCATGCCCGCCCTCTGTGCCATTGCCGACGATGTCACCAAGGTCCATGCCATCTGTGTCAAGTGCGGATCACTGGCATATGTCAGCCATCGTACCGTACAGAACGACAAGCGCGTACTACTGGGTGAAACGCAAGAATACGAGCCTCTCTGCCGCGAGTGCTATCAAAAAGCCCTCAAAAGTGAAAAAACATCAGAATAAATTTGGCTATCTCAAAAAAACATTGTACCTTTGCACCCGCTTTCGTTTAGATGCGTGAGCACTGATCCGCTAGCTCAGTTGGTAGAGCACAACACTTTTAATGTTGGGGTCTTGGGTTCGAGCCCCAAGCGGATCACAACCTAAAATTGCAAGTTTCTTGAAATAAGGGGTTTGCAATTTTTCTTATTCATTTTTGCACCAACATTTGCACCACAGAATCTTAGAGAAACTAAAAAGAGGTCATCCATCAACCCAGATAGACAACCTCTACCAAAAATTATTTCTTTTGCCGTATATTAGGCGAAATATGTATTCAAAAGAGGTAGCTGTGACGCTTCACTTACTACCTCCATGAATCACGTCACGATGCAAAAGTAAGCATTTCCGTTGAAATAACCAAATCTCTCAGTCAGAAACTTCATTTAGAACCGTTATTCGCTCCTTCACTGACATGTAAAGCGGAGTACCAGGCACTATTTGCCGTATTATTGCACAGAGTAGTTGATGCGCTCTCTCTTGTTGCTTCTGACCACTATACACAATGAGAAAAGTGCCAATGGTATAAGAAACGGATGACTTATGCATCTTTAGAGTGACTGCAAATGCATCTCTCCAGCCGTTGGGCAGAGATTTGTTGTCGTATATGCACATAGTGGCATACAGAAAGATAAAAAGGAAGATGAATGTCTCTCTTTCAGTGGATTTTGGGCTATGGCCAAGTTCCTTTTGAAAGTAATCCCACAACTCCGGAAGAAACCGAATATCACCACGATTCACATCATAGAGCGGTTTTAGCTTCCCCTCTATTGCCTTAAGTTGCAAAGCACTCTGATGTATTTCCCTGATTTGGGCTTCTAACTCTTTGCCATTGGCCGGAACCATAATAATGTCCTAATGATTTAGCTTACTATTCTCATGGTAGTACAGAGAGCCGACCTTGTAGGCTTCATTCCCTTTTCGTGTCACCGTAGCAGAGCCTTTGAGATAGTACCGACGTGATGGATGCATCTCTTGGATGTCGAACTTCACTTCGTAGGTTGTTATGCCATCTTCTACTTTCTTATCATCTATTTCGAGGTTCAGAATGTTGAATGGCACTGATGTATCAGTGTCTATCTGTTCAGACTTATATTTCTGCTGTACGGCTTTGGTAATGTCCATTTCTTCCTGGCTTTGACCGCAGGCAATTAGAAACATGGCTGCAAGAGCCAGTGTAATAGAAAGCAGTCTCTTTCTCATACTCATGTTTGCTTATTGGTTAGTAAATCAGATGTTGGCATTGTTTTCAAGGACTTTGCCGAGCTGAAAGATGATAAGTTGGTCAACTGACAACATACCCTTCAGTTCAAACTCATCCCTCTCTTTGATAGTTCGATAGAGCGATTTCGTGCCATCACCGCCAAAAAACTCATCACAAGGCATTCGCTTCAAATCGTTTATGGTGAACAATCCAAAGCCTTTGCATTCTACCAACAAATATTCTTTCGTGTACCAATAGAACTTGATAGCGTCGAAGTGGATAGGGGTGAAATGATTGCCATCTACATAGATAGTCTTTTCGTTCTCAACATTTTTGTCGAAGAGCTTATTGAAATAGAAATCCGAAGGTTCACGATATTCTCTGACCTTGGTACCTGCCACAATCTCACGGGCAAACTCTTTTTTCAATGTCAATCCTCTTTTACGTTTACGTCCAGATGTATGACTTCACCGCACTTGGGACATGTGATGGTTGGGGATTGCGGATTGTCTTCGTCGCGAAAGAAATCGTTAACCTCACAACCAATAACTTCGGCAATTTTAATGAGAGTCCTCATATTAACACTTTCAGGATTGTTAATCTGACGATAGAATGATGGCAAAGACTTATAGCCTGCCTTCTCGCAAACCTCTTTCAATAGTAAGCCATGTTTTGCTGCTACCTCTTTTATTTTTAATTGTATCATATTATTGATATAATAGATATGTTTGATTTTGCGCACAAAGATATGAAACTTATCTTAAAGTATCATACAAAGGATATATTTCTTAATATCATTTAACAAAACTATCTTTCTGTTGATTCATTTGTTAAACTATCTTTATTTTGATACTTTTTTATGTTCAAACTGTCGCGTATATCAAATAAAAGATATATATTTGCACTCAGAAATCAGACATTAAAGCAACAAAAGGTATGGTACTTACAAGCATTGATTATCAGAACATCGCCAATCAGATTGAGGTCGGTAGTGGCTCTATAGAATACGAAAAGGGCAATGAGATTATCATTATCGCCTACACCTACACAGAAGAAGGTTATCGAGAAGATGACTACTACAGAGGTACGGGCGCATACATAGCAACAAGTACCTTTCTATCCGTAGAAGCTGCTGACAGCTACAATGTGCATGGTGAGGCAACCAAAAACAACTTCTGCGAAAGTCAACTGCTGACTATGGTAGCATAACAATAACACTCTAATAATAGTAATTATGGCAACAAAGATTAAAATCCAAATGAGAGAGGTAATGTTGATGGCGTGGCAATTCGTCCGTCGCAACGGGTACACAATGGCTGAGGCTCTGAA
>CACWWZ010000093.1 GCA_902764705.1 uncultured Prevotellaceae bacterium
GGGTGAAGCGGAAACAAATACACCTTTCACTTCATCATCGTTTAATATCATGTCAAGCGAGGTGGTTGCTTTCACATGAGGAAACTTCCGTTCTATCAGCTGGGCTTTCCGCTCAGACGTGACGCAGATATATTTCAGCGGCACACCGAGATAGTGAAGCACGGGATAAAGATTGGTGAGCGAGTGCTGCCCCATGCCGAGGAAGGCATAAGAATATTGGTACGTTTGGGCGAGGAAACGCTCGGTACGAATACGTTTGTATCGTTCAATCAATTGCTGTATCATAGATTCTTGAAGTATTGGTGATAGGTTGTGCTCGGATCTTCCGTCCATTGGTATGAGCCATAGAACTTCTCTATGAGTCGTTTGGGCAGAAGTCGCTCGAAGTTACGTCTTTGAGTAGTGGCATTGCGTCTGGCAGGAAGTCACGCTGTTGAAGATCTCGTCGAGCGATTGGTGGTGGATATTTCCCAAAACAACATCGAGATTCTGGCAGAGCGGCACGTCACCGTTACTGTGGATGACGAGACTACTCATAATGCTCTGGCAGCGCAAACGCAAATGACCATTGCACCACTGATCATAGAGTGCCACAAAGTCGAAGTTCTCTTGCGTATCGTGGATGCTCTTGGGAATCTGACTGATGAAGTCCGAGGCCGTCAGCAGTTCGCTCGTCGTGTCGAAGAAGGCCATCGTCCCGTAGATGCCGATGCGCACATCCACGCCGTATTGCTTGGCTATGTCGATGACGAAGGCCATATCGTCGAAGTTGTTCCAAGGCGACAGGCAGAACATCAGCGACAGCGGCACCTCGTCCTTCAGTGCCTCCACCACCAGAATCACGCGGTCGTAGCCGTCACGCCCACGCATCCACTGGTAAGTCTCGCGGCCACCGTCGAGAGAGACGTACAGATGCCGGGGCTGATAGAGACGGACGGCGTCTATGACACGACGAGGCGAGAGACAATTGGAAAGCAGCGTGTAGTTCGGGTGATGCTTGCGGAACCACGCCATGATTTCCGCAGCCTGTGGGTGTAGGATAAACTCGCCACCCTCCAGTCCTACGGTTGTTCGTTTTGTGATGCATTTGCTTTGCATGATTCGCCGGATGTCATCAAGCGATAAATGTTCCACCTTCTTCTGCCAGATATTGCAGTGCTTGCATTGTGACTGGCAGGCTGTTGTTGAGTAAATCATCAGTTGCGACAGTCGCTTGTGGCGCGGACGCATGATGTTGTTCAGATAGAGGTAGCCATTATAGGCATAATCATAAATCGTGTACATAAAAATTCGTTGCAGTTTCTATCTATAAAGTCTGAAACTGCAACGAATGACTGCACGGGAGGCAGGCTATTTTCTCAGCTTGCCCTTCTTCGTCCGTGTCGATGAACTGCAGCGGATAGCAGTCGTAGAGATAGTAGCGGCCATCGTCAATGACCTCGCCGTCAATCTTTCCGCAGCAGAGCACGAGGTCGTCAAACACCTGGCTACAGATGAGACTGACGCAGGTGACTCCGCCGGAAAAGAGGTGCTCGCCGCCGAGATAGAAATCAATCCCAGCAAGCAACGGGATTTCCTCACGCAGTGGCTCCATCGTATCGCGGAAGCGCAGTTCACGGGTGTCCGGGTCGAACCATTCGATGTCGTCGTCGGTGAAGAGCATGTTCTGTGCGTCACCGGCCGTGCGGGTTTCTGACGGGCTAATGCCACAGGCGTAAAGCGTGGCTTTTTCTACAGGATCGATGATCACGATGGGCTTTTCGGGCTCGTCACCGTCAAGACTGCAGGCAGTCATCGTCATGCTGGCTATGGCTATCGCCATCATCCAAGCGAGGTGTTTGTAATGCTTCATATTCTTCTGAGTTTAAATAGATGTCTCTACTTATATAGTCCGTCGAACTGCCGAAAGACTGCACGGTTACCACGTAAATCTGATGCCCAGCGGCAGGGAGAAGGTAAACGGATGCTCCGTGCGGTAGGTCTCAATGTCTGTCTTCATCGGGATATAGTATTGCAGGCTTGGCTCCACGAAGAATCCGACGTTGGGTGTGAGGTGGATTTGCAAACCGAGACCGAAGGTAGTAGAGAACTGCCACGGTGCGCGGATGGTAGTCTTGTCGCTGGCCTCATACTGACCATTCACATAGAAGTCTGAGTGGAGAGTAGAACGGACGGGGATTTCGGTCGTTAGGCCGAGACTGCCGTAGATGCTCCACCGTTTTCCGCCATACATATTATATATACCCTTCACGGGGATGCCAAGGTAGTGGATGGTCTGCTGCTCGCTGATGGTATTACCATCTGTTCCCATCTCAAAGTCAGAGGTCAGTCGGCTGTAGCTGAAACCAGACTCCAGTCCGAAGCGATGATTCAGTCTGTACTTCAATGCCAGCGACCAGGTAATAGGCATGCGGTGGTGGCTCGAACGCAGGATTTTGTCCTCCCCCGGGCGGTTAGCATTGTTCAGGGCGATGCGCATGATGACGCTGCGAGTTTGGGCACTCACTGCATCAGGATGATTGGCCAGATAGACGGCATAGTCCGTCCAGTTGTCAATGCTACTCGGGATTATCGGACTTGGGGAAGGCCCAGGTAAAGATTGTGCAGCTGACGGCGTGGGTTTATAACTGAACGGCTGATTATAACGGTTCTGCTCGTCGAACTGCCCAGCGTATGCCAGCTGCAACGACCATTGTTTTTCGTTATGGGTGCTGACGGTTGACTTTTCGGGTAACAAGCCTGCTATGTCATATTGTGGTAACTCTACTTCGTGTATAGTCTTTGTAGTATCGCCTGATAAGGTGTCAGTTGTTGTTTGCTCCTGAGCAACGATGTGGGCTAAGGTGTCAACCGTGATGGTGTCCACAGTTTGAGCAATCAGCGAAATCACAGGCTTTTGTGATGATGATAGGTGCTCATCATCGGCCGATTGGTCCTTACCATCGTCTTCCGTCTGAGATCTTTTCAGCGATTCTTTCGGTGTATATTTCTGTCTCGCCACAACTGACTTTTCATCCTTGACGGCAGTATCTCCTTTCCTGAAAAGATAAAACGTAATAGGAACAAGTAGCAACAAAAGCACGGCCACCCAATACTGCTGCATCATCTTGCGCAACATCTTCTTCGCCCGTGCCAGTTGCGACGATGACGAATGTGGCTCAATGCCCAGCATGTCGGCAATCTCCTTGTGCGTCATGCCCTCAAACACAGAGAGTCGGAACACCTGCCTGTAACCCTCTGGCAAACGGTCAACGAACTGCACGACATCCTCTAATGGAACGCCCCTCACTTCGCTCTCACCTTCAGCCGTCTGCAGATGCTCAGCTTCTTCCAGCGGCACAAAAGTCGCCTTCGCCTGATGGTCTTTATATTTCGACGCCACATTTCTCGTTATCGACAGCATCCATGCCTCTGCTTTCGTGTCGTCGCGGAGTTTGTCAAAAGAGGTAAAGATTATCACGAACGCGTCATGCAATACGTCGCTGATGGCTTGTTCGTCGCTGATATACCGACGGCATACGCCCCTCATCCTTTGGGCGTATGCCTTATACAGTTCTCCGAGGGCATCCGCATCCCCCTGTCTGCACCGTTCTATCAGCCGTGTTATCTCCATCGTGAACATAACGTCTTTATCTTTTATGTATCTCTATAACGGAAAAGACTGCACGAAGACATGGACTTTTTGCAGAATTTTACATTCTTTTGCAATAGAACGTTCGAAATTCATATTGAATATTTGTTAGAGAGTGGCATCTAAGCATTGATAAAACTCTTCTGTCATAATGCGAAAATTTCTCAAAATCTACGGCTATTTCGAAAAAAAGCCGTAAATTTGCAGCATGGAAAATAGTATATGTTTCTTTATGAAGTCACAGGGAGGGTATATTCGTGCAAAGGATGTAAAGGATAACCGTCCCATGTACGACCAACTTCTTGCGGAGGTTGCCAAGGGGAATGTAGTGCGTCTTAGGAATGGCATCTATGCATTGCCAGATGAGATGGCAAAGACGATGATTGACGTTGAGACAATTGTTCCAGGTGGTATCCTGTGTATGTACTCAGCATGGGCATATTATGAGTTGACAACAAAGTTGCCACCAAGCATTTGTATTGCCATTGAGAAGAAACGTAAAGTGATACTTCCAGACTATCCGTCCGTCTCGCTTTACTACTGGTCAAAGTCTGTTCTTGAGATTGGTGTGACCAAACAGAAAATAGATGATTATACTGTGCGAATCTATGACTTGGAAAAGTCAGTTTGTGATGCAGTGAAATTCAGGAATAAAATAGGAATTGACCTCAGTTCCGAAATACTAAAAAACTATCTGAAACGTACAGACAGGAATCTGACAAGACTCAACGAGTATGCCAAGCGGATGAGACTGGCAAGCACCATGAACAGCCTGATAGATTATTTGGTATGAAAAAAAGGGAAATAAAAAATTATGGAAGGTCTGTCAAGGATCGTTTGCTGATGGTTTCAATAGAAAGCGGCATTCCATAAATGTTGAAACCTGAACAATAAACATATTGTAATTATGGTGCGAAGAATAACAAATTATTGAAATTGCACTGGTTTGAGTGCGAAAAATATAAAATGTTGCACCGATTTTAGTGCGTTTGTGCGATTTGCGACAAAAAAAAGGAGCACCCGAACGGATGCTCCTTTGAATATAGATAGGATAGGGGATTCCCTACACTAACTTGCAATTACTCGCTCCAATCATCAGAAACAAACTGCCATCATTTCCTTGCCCAACTTGTGGATGTGGGTAAGGATGTCACACCTCTGTCAGCCACTTCCACACCGGCACCACGGGTATTCCCTCTTCCGTGCCCTCCTCATCATAAGTAATCAGCAGGCAGTTCCGGTCTTCGTGCGCCTTGGCATACTTCACCAGTGGTGGCACCTCCCTGTTGTATGTGGTCTCATCCTTGATGCTGTAGGATACCTGTATGGCTAACTTCTCGTCAGGCACAATGAAGTCTATCTCTTTCTCCGCATTCAGAAAATACACATTCTTTTTGCCAAACCGCCTGCATAGCTCAACCGCCACCATGGTCAACGAAATAGTATTTCTTCTGTGTCTCCTTCTCCGTCAGCTTCCCAACCTCGTTCTCTATGGGCAGTATCAGCCAACTGTCAGAGGCATAATCCACATAGTCTATCGTAGTAGGCACACTGATAGACGACCCTGTTGCCACTATCACGTTCTTCAGCCTGTTATAGGACAACGGTTGCTTTACGCTCTCCGCCATCTTCTTGATTAGGATGTTCAACACCCTGTCATTCTTAATGTTATTTCGGGCACAGATGTCGCCTAGGTAGATTTTCTGATACAGGCTCGACAACATCGCCCGCTTGTTCTTAAACGACAGAATCTCTGGCAGACCGCCGTAATAGAAGTACTCATTCAGATGTCGCTTCACCTCGCTTCTCTGGATGGTGTCATACACCCAATGTTCCTTCAGTTCTACCTGTTGCGCTGCCAGATATTCCTTAAACGAATATGGGTATGCATCATAAATGAAGAAGCGTCCACCCAGTGTCGTTGCCACCTCCTTGCTCAGCATCTTCGCATTGCTGCCAGTCACATATACCCTGTATTTAGCATCAGTCAGTCTCCGCACAAACTTATCCCAGTGCGGAATGTTCTGCACCTCGTCCAGAAACACCACCGGCTTCTTACCATACAGTTCCAAATGAGCCTCTAGCAGACTGTTGAAGTCTTCCGTCTGGAATTCCGCCAGACGCTCATCCTCAAAGTCCAAAAACAGAATCTCGTCCCATCCCTTTCCTGCTGCCTGTAGCTGACGCACGCGCTGATACAGCAGGTACGACTTACCCGTATGTCTCACACCAACTATCACATAGTTGCCGTTCTCTTCAAAGTCTATGGGACGGTTCACGATCACCGCCTCATCCACTTCGCGCTGCTTACTAATCAGGCATTGTTTGATGACCTCTTTACTGATACTCATATAAATTATATTTTATAAGAATCGTGCTATTTTATTAAGTTTGGCTTACAAAGTTAAGCATTTTCTATAAAACCAAATTAATAAAATCGGAATATTTGCAATATTTTCACACTTTTTATCACAAACTATTGTTTTTAGCACAAAGTGATTATTATCCATCTCTCTTCCTATGTCATCACGCCGTATTTATATTGCTTTTGATGATCACTTTGTTATGCCTCAAGTCCAATAGTCTATTAAGCAATAATTCACGCTTTATCTCCATATGGTTCTATATTTTTGCGTCTATCCGCAATTTTATCGACTGCAATTTTCGTTGTTTATCTTGAAATACGCAAATATTTCAATAGAAAATATCCATAAACACTTAAAATTGAGGAAGTGAAGAATTACAAATTGAAAAAGGAGCACCCGAACGGATGCTCCTTTGAATATAGATAGGATAGGGGATTCCCTACACTAACTTGCAATTACTCGCTCCAATCCTCCTGCGTCTTGCGGACGTAGGTCTTGTAGCGCAGCTGGGCCATCTTCTGGGCCTCGGCGAAGAGTTCCTCGGCTTCGTTAGGATAAGCCTTCTTGACTGACAGGTAACGAACCTCACCGAGCAGGAAGTCGTGGAAGTTCTCCCAGTTGGGCTCCTTAGAGTCGAGAGAGAATGGGTTCTTGCCTTCCTCAGCCAGAGCG
>CACWWZ010000094.1 GCA_902764705.1 uncultured Prevotellaceae bacterium
GGGTTAGCTGATAACTACCAATTTATTGTTTGGCAAGTCGTACCTGATAGGATGAGCAAACGATATGCTCTTTCTGCCTGTTACGTCTGTGGTATCGATGCCGCGATGGTGGAACTCGTCAAGGTGTACGACTTCCGCAACCCGCCATCGGGTGTTCCTGGATTCAAATGGAGCAGCGTGAGTGAGGATTATATGGAATGGACGCCAGCCGAGTATCGCGACATGCTGCAGCATCCTAAGGCTGAACGGCAGTTCCATAACGACATTGAAGCGATGTTGGCTTGCGACATGCGCGTGATAATGTCCAATTCGCCGGTTTAACATTATTAAAGATTTGCGGTGGCTTGCAGGTGGCATTTATTTGGATATTTCTGAAAATATTCGTACCTTCGCGACCGAATATGGAGAAGATACAGGAAACGGGAACTACAGGGCGGATGACCATCTGGTCTTACCGGTGGCTCATTACGCTGACGCTGGTGCTGACACTGGTGGGTTCGCTGATGGCGCAGGTGAATGCCGTCGTGCTCGACCGTGCGGTGGATGCCATCAATGCGCTGATACAGCGCGAGGGCTTCGTATGGAGTGAGGCGGTGAAGATTCTGACGGTCATCACCATTGTGCTGTTGGGTAAGGAGGTGGTGGGTGCCGTCGTGACGTTCTTCCAGCGCTACTACGGCGAAAGGATGCGTATTCTGGTGAGCCGTGACCTGTCGTTGCGTGTGGTGGATAGGATTCTGTCGTTCCGTATGGCGTTCTTCACCAGCGAGGGCAACGAAACAGGAAAACTGCAGTCGCGCATCGACCGGGGCATCATGAGCTTGTCGAATACCGTCAACAACTTCTTCATTGAAATACTGCCGCTCTTTACGAGTGCCGTGCTGGCGCTGGCGCTGATGTTTATGGCCAATGTGTTCGTGGGGCTGGTGGCGCTGTGCATCGTGCCGCTGTACTTCTGGGTGACCTACATACAGGCGTCGCGCATGAAGGGTGGACGGCGTGGCATCTTCGGTTCGCACCAGGCGGTGAGCCAGGGCATTCTGAACATCCTGGAGAGCATCAGCGTCATCAAGTCGTTCAACCGCGAACAGATTGAGGCCGACCGCCAGGCAGCCATCCAGCGCACGATGACCGACCTGCAGCTGAGTACACGTAAGAAGGCCTACCTGTTCAACGGTCTGAAAAGTTTCCTGGAACAAATCGGTACTGTACTTATTATTATATTAACCGCCTATCTGGTGCTGATAGACTATCCGGGCATGTCGATCGGTAAGATTATGTATCACGTGATGCTGTTTGCCAACGTCAGTGCGCCCATCCGGCAGTTGCACCGCATCTACGACGACATGAACGACGCGCTGATCTATGCCGAGGGATTCTTCGGTATTTTGGACGCCGACCACGAGGTGGAGGCAACGGGTACGCACAAGCCGGAGACGGTGAAGGGCGACTTCGAACTGAAGAACGTCGATTTCACCTATTCGAACGGCACGCAGGCACTGTGGGATGTGTCGATGAAGATTGAGAGCGGCAAGATTACGGCCCTGGTAGGTCTGAGCGGAGCGGGCAAGAGTACCATCGTGAACCTGCTGGACAAATTCTACGAGCCGCAGGTGGGCAGCATTGAGTTGGACGGCATTCCGCTGAAGGACTGGGACACGGAATGGCTGCGCGAGAATGTCGGACTGGTGTTACAGAAGAATCATATCTTCGACGGTACCATCGAGGAGAATATCAAATACGGCTGTCCGCAGGCCACCCACGAGGATGTGGTCAAGGCCGCCCGGCAGGCGTACATCTACGACCAGATTATGCAGTTGCCGCATGGCTTTGACACGATGGCCCTGCAGCTGAGCGGCGGTCAGCAGCAACGTATCGCCATTGCCCGCATGTTCATCAAGAATCCACCTATTATATTTTTAGACGAGCCTACCGCCAGCCTCGATGCCATTGCCACCGAGCAGATTAAGGCGAGCATCGACGCCATCAAGCAGGGCCGGACGGTAATCATCATCTCGCATAACATCGGACAGATTATCGATGCCGACCGCATCTACGTGCTGCAGCAGGGTAGGGTGGTGCAGTCAGGTAGTCCGCAGGAGGTTTACAAGCAGGGCGGACTCTACAAGGACATCTTCGACGCCAGCGCCCGCAGCATGAACGTCGATAAGATTGCTAACACGATTTCTGAATCTTAAATCATCTTAAAAAATATTAATTTATAGACATACAGTATTGTGTAGTTTATAAATAATGTGTACCTTTGCAGCCGCTAAAGTGCGTATTGCGCTGGCTCGTGAGCTAACAATACACTGAAACAGAGCGACTTAACCTTCTGTTTGAGAAGAAGTGAGTACGTTTCTTTTTAAGTGTGTTTGCGGCAAAGGAGGGGCGAAAGGGCACTTAAAAAGAGAGAATATATTCAAAACAACATTATTTTTATTTAAATTTTAAACTGAAATGCCAGGATTAATTGGAAGAAAAATCGGAATGACCTCCGTTTTCAGTGCCGACGGTAAGAATGTGCCGTGCACTGTTATCGAAGCTGGTCCTTGTGTTGTTACACAGGTGAAGACCGTCGAGAAGGACGGTTACACCGCCCTTCAGTTGGCCTTCGGTGAGAAGAAAGAGAAGAATACCACGAAGGCAATGATGGGAATCTTCAAGAAGGCAGGTACAACACCAAAGGCCCACTTGGCCGAGTTCAAGTTTGACGAGGAGCACAACCTCGGTGACACAATTACCGTCGACCTCTTCAGTGATGCAGAGTTCGTCGACGTTGTTGGTACCTCGAAGGGTAAGGGTTTCCAGGGTGTAGTAAAGCGCCACGGTTTCGGTGGTGTCGGTCAGAGCACCCACGGTCAGGACGACCGTCTGCGTAAGCCCGGTTCTATCGGTGCTTGTTCTTATCCCGCCAAGGTGTTCAAGGGCATGCGCATGGGTGGCCAGATGGGTGGCGACCGTGTGACAACCCAGAACTTACGTGTGTTAAAGGTAATACCGGAGCACAACCTGATTCTTGTGAAGGGTAGCTGCGCTGGTTGCAATGGTTCAACTGTTTTAATTGAGAAGTAAGCTATGGAAATTAACGTATTGAATATCAAAGGTCAGGAGACCGGACGTAAGGTTACGTTGAATGACGCTATCTTCGGCATTGAGCCCAACGACCACGTAATCTATCTCGATGTAAAGCAGTACCTCGCTAACCAGCGTCAGGGTACGGCAAAGGCTAAGGAGCGCTCAGAGCATGCTGGTTCTACCCGCAAGCTGGGTCGCCAGAAGGGCGGCGGCGGTGCTCGTCACGGTGATATCAACTCACCTCTGTTGAAGGGTGGTGGCCGTGTGTTCGGTCCGAAGCCCCGCGACTATGGTTTCAAACTTAACTTGAAGGTGAAGAAGCTTGCTCGTAAGTCGGCTCTGTCTTACAAGGCTCAGGAGAACGCCATCATCGTTGTGGAGGACTTCCAGTTCGAGGCTCCGAAGACGAAGGAGTTCATCAGCCTGGCCCAGAACCTGAAGGTTGACGGCAAGAAGGTGCTGATGGTACTTCCCGAGGCTAATAAGAATGTGTATCTGTCGGCTCGCAACCTGCAGAAGGCTGAGTGCATCATCGCTGCCAACGTGAACACCTACAAGGTGCTGAACGCTGACGTGATGGTGATTACCGAGAATTCTCTGAAGGCCATTGACGGTGTGTTGGGATAATAGATAAAAGATAATAGATAATAGATAATAGATATTTGTTATGAGTTTTATTATAAAGCCTCTGATTACAGAGAAAATGACCAACATCACGGAGAAGTCTTCTACGGAAAGGACTTTCAAGGCCAAGACCGGTAAGCACCGTGGTGAGATGGTAACGAAGAAGGCCCACGCCAAGTACGGTTTCATTGTGAAGCCCCAGGCAAACAAGGTTGAAATCGCCAAGGAGATTGAGGGTCTGTACAACGTTACAGTAGAGAGTGTGAACACCATTCGCTATGCCGGTAAGCGCTCAAGCCGCTATACCAAGGCAGGTCTCGTGAGAGGTCAGAAGAATGCGTTCAAGAAGGCAATCGTTACTCTTAAGGAGGGCGACAGCATTGATTTTTATAGCAATATTCAATAATAAGAAATGGCAGTACGTAAATTAAAGCCC
>CACWWZ010000095.1 GCA_902764705.1 uncultured Prevotellaceae bacterium
AGCTGCATTTGTAGCTTCAACAGGCATTACCATCAACGATTTCATCAATCGCGCTATTAAGAATGAACTAAAGAAAGTTGCGGCATTGTAACGAGCCGTAATGTCGCATTGCGCGAGCCGTAGTCTCCTCAAGAACGAGATTACGGCTCGTTCATTTTGGGGTCTTTGGTGTGCCTTACTTCGTCCTCAAACACGTTGAAAATGATAGGGTCATATTGCATTATTGACTTCGTCGATTTTGCTGCATGCTCGGCAAAGCTCATGCAAGCATGGCTCTGCGCTCGCGTATTGCAAAATTGCATTGCTTTTACTTCTCGAAGAAGTGGAGAAAAAGATGGAGAGAATAAGATTACAGTATAAGTTATTATATATTAGATAGTTATATTAATATTTACCTGTATTTATCCTGTTTTTCACCTCCCTCAATTTCCGCAAAAATGCAATGCAATGCAATTTTGCAATAAGTGAGTGCAAAATGATGCTTGTATCAACTTTGCCGAGCGCCTGCAATATCGATAAAATCAATTTTGCAATACAGAATGATGGATAATCAAAAAAAAAAACGTAATTTTGTGGGCATGAACAAGACGCTGGTAAATTATATAATAGAGAACGAGAAGTTTCGACGGGTTCTTTTGAAACAGGATGGTGGCATCATGAAGTTCTGGGCTGAGCATCCAGATTCCGATGGTTTAGAAGCCTTGCGCAAAAGTTACAGAGACCTATGTGTTTATGATTTTCGTAAAGCAAACAAGTGGTCTATGTCTGAAGAAATTTTGAAGAAAAGGGCACTTGCTGAAGATCATATAAAGAAGGAATTGGTATATATGGAAACTTTGAAGACAGCCCTTTCTGATTTTCCCGAAGTAGCAGAACAAACTCTCAGTTTCACAGAAGATTATTTGGAATACGCTTTCCGTGAGATGCACAGAAGCCGCTACCCTGACGGCATCCCTCCTATGGAATTATATCATCAAGTCATTTCGGCTTATGATATTGTTTTCGGCTTTGCTGGAAGATGTTTATGGCGTGTGTTAAAAGAATATCGTGGCACTGCAAATGCAAAGAAGACCGCATACGACTTATGGGAGGAATTTGAAATCAGTCAGTATGCTCGCCTCTACTTTTCGGGTACTAATAAGTTGCGCCAGGCTATCAAGGAGATGATTGACAAAAACACCCAAGGTAAATCCCCAGAAGAATGTCGTAGGATATGTCGGGAACTGGCCATAGACACGATGAAGAGTTTGGAGCGTTTCGTAAAACGGGTGAATGGAGACTACGATCGCGTGATTTTTTATAAGGATAGAGAAAAGCAAGTTGGTGAAGTTTGGAGTACGAATGAACTTGCGAAGCATCTAAACGGTGATGAAAGAAGTATTAAGAGAGAAAATATAGAAATTACCGCTAACGAAATGGCGTGGCTTCGTGTTGGCATGATGTATAGTGATACTTCTCACGAAACACCTAACAGAAATGGATTGACTTCCTTACAAGGAAGTTTCATGCGATATTATAGCCTTCTGACGAAAATAGGGCATTTTTGGGCAGCCCAACTTTTGCGGCATGGCATCGACATGCAAGAATTGGAGAAGGAAAAAAACATCATCTTAATACATCAATACTATCGACTTGGCTTATTATATTATGTGGATAGACTCCCCCTCGACCAACGCGGCGACTGTTGTGTCTATGATTATGCTGAGGCTAAGAATCTGTTGGCCAAAGTAAAATACAATGCACACCATTTTAAAGAATTAACATGGGTGGAGGAAAAACAGTGTTTCAAGTCTGCTGTGTTGAATGTAATGGAAAAGCAAAGGGCTGATGGAGGTTATGTCTTCGAAAAAAAATCACAATGGATGGCCGTGTATCGTTTTGCTGTTGATATAGCTATTATGTACGATGTGGATGATCCGAACGAACCGAAAGATACTTCAACTCCACAGTACAAAATTTTCGAAGATTTCGCACACGAACTGCAGCTTGATGTTGATCCTCCTACCCGACTCCCTTTCTCGAAAAATGCTATTAACAGCATTAATAGCAATAAAAGTTATGTCCGCTATAACACACGCTACCCATGGTCGAAGGACGAAATAACTGATCCAAGACAATTCGCATTTTATACAGAAATGGAAGATGTATATTTGGCACTTGAAGAAAGATTCAACTATTTCGTCAGACAAGCAGAAAGAACTTTTGATTAAACATAACCCATAAAGGTAAATAAGGGCTGTCTGTTTTGCAGACGGCCTTTTTATTTCGTTCAACTCTGATGTAACTTCGTTCGACGCAGATATGACTTCATTCGACGCAGATGTGACTTCGTTCGACGCCGTGGGAGAGAGAGAGTTTGCCCTGTCAATGGCACGTGCTTTGTGCTACCACAATCGTTAACAAAATCGTAAAGATTATGGTAGCAAAAAACAAAAACAGAAAGTCCGCTGCACGCGGCACCAAGGCTGAAGGTTCAGTACGTCTTGGCTCAGAGTTCATCACACGCGAAGATTTTAACGCGCGTTTTCCTATTTGTAAGATGGCACAGGAGGCTATCAATGCGCTGAAACTGGGAGGTGACAAATCCTCTGCGTTTCACTTGACCAACTGCTTCCGTGGATTCTCCAAAGAGATGCAGGAGGAAATGGCGTATTACTTAATCGCAGAAATGCATTATCGCATCACCGGTAAGGATAAGCCAGAGTTGACTGGTCTATTCCACGTAGATCGTCTGCTCGTTGAGATTCTCTACATTTTGGATCACGACACAAAAAACTTAGACAACAATGAGTACTAAGAAACAAACCACAACAGCCCAGTCCCTGCCAAGCGGGGACTCGGCTTCCTATCAGTCAAGACCTCGTCGTAAGCCAGATTCTTCGACGAAAGGCAAGTTAAACCGTTGGGAAGGTTCGGACTATCTTGAATTCGTGCCTGCTGGCTCAAAGCCCAGTAATCGCACCATGTTCAAATCTGTTGGCCCCAGTTCTTTTTATAAGAGCGAAGGACAGAAAGATTCGAGCTACAGTATTCATATCAACGTGGACGGCTCGTCGGCTGACCCTGTGAACGAGGCACGTGAGATTTTCAATGTGCTGACTGCTGAGCAGGCAAAGCAGAAACCCGAATTACCTGAGGGTTCACAGGGTCGTATGCTTTTTGACAACGGCATGGGACTACAGATATGGCTGGACCGTGAGCGTGGCAAGGTCAGTATTCTGACCGAACTGGACTGCAACACGAACATCGAGCGCATGCTGCTGCAGGCACAGTCACAGATGAACGTCTGCATAGCCCGCAACCGACAGGAAATCATCAACTCTAATAATAAATAAGGTATGGAAAAGTATTGGCGTTTTGTCTGGCAACAGAACATTTATTGGGCATCGTGCGAACCTTGCACGGCCTCAGTATTCTGGACACAGGTGCGCAATGCACAGGTAAACTGGAAAATAGGTACGCGCAGGGCTATCATCAAAGCAGTGCGCAAAGGTCTCCCTCTCGATGAATGGACGCGACGCTCGGACTACCAGCAGTGGTGCATGGAGCAGTTGGAAAAGCCCCGTGCCGGTGAGAAATTTGCCTTGAAGCCAGAGCCGCTACGACTGATACAGTGGGGCGAGGAATTGAAGACGTCGCTACCGGGATTTGTATATGGCGTGAAGGAGTTTGCACTGGTGCCACGACTGGACAAGGATGGCAATCAAAAGCTGGACGCCCATGGCCAGCCCATCATGTATCGCCGTCGCAAGCAGGAGAACGTGGTGCATCTCTCAGGACTCTTTACACCTGCCCTTTGACCCTCGCGAACTGTATGAGAAAACACTGCGTCCGGGCTATCCTTGGGAAACGCGTCTGGCTCATCTGACATCGAGCGGCGAAGGTTTGCGACTGGTCAGCGAGTGGAACTCGGAGATAGGCGGCAACATTGCAGACCAACAGTACCTGCAATCTCTGGAACTCGGCATGCTGAACGTGATTGGGACTACGGGAAAGCACGTCACAGACAACTCGTGTGTGAACTGCGACAAATTTTCGTTCTGTCCCCGTGAGGAAGATTTGCTATTCGTTGACGAAGACAAACTCTTTAATTATTAATATATGTGTAACTTTTTAAAACAATTTCAAGATGGAAGAAAAAGACATTTTTGAAAGCGAATTCGACCGTCAATACGGCGATTCGTATCGTGAAGGTAACAGTGCCGCCACCAACTCCGACCATCAGTTGCCCAGCAATGCGGCAGCACCCTCGGAGGGCGGACAGTCAGTAACCCCAGAAGCCAGTGACGAGGCCGCAAAGGAAATAGCCAGCCAGGTGGTGCCGAAGGACGTGGAGAAGGAAAAGTACAAGGTGTTCGGGTACGACCCTGAGGACTTTGTGAACGCTATGTATCCCAACGGCCCCAACTGTCGCCACGACGCAGCCCGCGATGTGTTCAACGACTTCATCGTGATGTACGACGGCAACTGGGATTTGGCTCGCAACAAGTTGCTGATGTTCCAGTGGGTGCAAGACCTCATCAGCGAGCGCGGCATGAGCGAGATTGACCGCATCGTGGAGGGTGGCCGCAAGCTGCTGCAGAAGCGCGAGAGCGAGAACTACAACTCGCTGCAGCCCTCGAAAGCTATGCGCAAGGCCATTGAGCAGGTGACAGGTCGCAAGTACTCGGTGCTGAAGCGTGAGCAACTGGGCGTGAGTCAGGGTCAGGCTGCGGCCATGCAACTGGAGATTCTGCAGACACTGGAGAACATCGGGGCTGAGTTTGCAAAGTTGATACCTTACTTCCCGCTGCTGAAGTTGCTGTGCTTCCGCATGAAACAGAAGTACTATCCAGCCGTGTTCTTTGTGGGTGGTGCCTTTGCTATGACGCTGATGACTCGTTGCTGGTACCACTTCTGGCCGAAACCCGGCAAGAAGAACCGCCTGAACTCGCTGGTGATGCTTATTGGTCGTATGGGTGGTATGAAGTCGGTGGCTGTGGATTTGGAGGAAATCATGATGGAGCCCATCCACGTGGCCGATGCGCCGCAGATAGCCGCCCTGAACGCCAGCAACGCTGAGCGCGAGCAGAACAACGGCGGCGCGAAGAGCAAGAAACCCCGCCCGACGGGTATCTATCGTGCCCTGCCGCCAGAGACCTCTACCGCAGCCCTGCGTGAGGCAGAAGCCAACGCTCATGAGACGATTGACGGTGAGGAGTACTATCTGCATGTGAGCATTTTTGACTCTGAACTGCAAAACACGCTGTCGCAGTTGAAGAAATCATATATGGATGCCCTGCAGACTTATTGGTTGAAATCTTTTCACTCAGAGAAGCATGGCGCCTATCTCAAGACATCGAACGCACCAATAGGTGAGACGGCTGTCCACTTTAACGCCGTTTACACAGGAACCGAGGATGCGGCAAAGGCTATCATCTCGGAGAAGACGATTGTGAACGGCCTGATGTCGCGCTTTGCCATCGTACCCAATGCTGATAGTAACTTCGAAATGTTGGAACCGTCGCCCTACGATGATGCGGCTCGCAAGCGTGACGAGGAACTGCGCAACTGGGCCTATAAGCTGGACAGCTGCAAGGGGGAGATTCCCTGTGAGCCTATCAGCAAGGCTCTGCAGCTATGGACCAAGCACCACATGGAGGACGCTGGCGAGGATAACGACCTTGCGGAGGAGGATTTGGTAAAACGTCCTTGCTGGGTTTCAGCCAACTTCGTGCTCCCCCTCGTGGTGTCAAGACATTGGTCGGAAATGGTTCAGGACACTGACGGACGCTGGAAGTGTGGCCCCGACTTCAAGGTTGATCAGAAGGATGTGCGATTGGCAATCCTTATTGCTAACGCTCAGCTGGCATTCCAGGAACACTACTGTAAGGCTATCCTCGAAAAGCACTACGATGACCTGGCTGCGGCACAGTCATCGAACGTGCGCCACAAGCAGAAGACGTGGCTGGGCTATCACCGCTTGCCTAATCCCTTCACAGCGGAAGACGTAGATAAATCCTTCAACTACGAAGGTAAAACTGGCAGTATTTGCAGCCGTCTAAAGCGTTTGCAAGACCAAGGTCTGGCCCAGAAGATTACCAGTGGCAAGGACAAGGGCAAGTATCGTAAACTGATGTGATATTGCAATATTGCATTGCATTGAAAAACGGCAGGTTCCTCATTCGGGGGACTTGCTGTTTTATGGTATGCTCGGCATGAGCATAGTCTAACGGGTGCAAGTTTTGGGTAGACTGATTTGACCTGCAGTCGAATGTTGTCGCGGCTCAGCAA
>CACWWZ010000096.1 GCA_902764705.1 uncultured Prevotellaceae bacterium
AGCACCCGCAGTCAATGTCAAGGAGAGTGAGAAGGCCTACACGATGGAACTTGCAGCTCCAGGCATCAAGAAAGAATATTGCCGCGTAGCCATCAATGATGAGGGCAACCTCACTATCGCCATTGAGAACAAACAGGAACACAAGCATGAGGACAGTCACCATCACTATCTGCGCCGTGAGTTCAGCTACTCAAACTACGAGCAGAACTACGTGCTGCCAGACGATGTGGTGAAGGATCAGATCTCAGCCAAGGTCGAGGACGGCATCCTGACCATCACCATGCCGAAGACCGAGCCGAAGGAGAAAGTCACCAAGGCCATCGAGGTATCATAAAGTGATTCCACTTCAAAACAGCAAGACCCCGACCTGCAGTAATGCAAGCCGGGGTCTTATTCCGTTAGCTACCAGAATCTGATAACATAAGGAAGATATTGAAGGAAAGTATATAACAACGAATGAGATTCCAATAAAATATAAATCCCAAGGCAAAATCAACCTGCTTTGGTTTTTATTTCGTATCTTTGCACCCGATGGATATACAGAGTTTCTTCATATCACTTCTGAACGTGGTCTGCGAAATGGCTCCCTATCTGTTGTTGGGATTCTTCATCGCAGGCGTGCTGCACGTATTCGTGCCGCAGAAGTTCTATGCCAATTATCTTTCGCGGAATAACAAGTTGTCTGTGCTATGGGCAGCGCTGTTGGGTGTACCCCTGCCGCTGTGTTCATGTGGAGTCATCCCTACCGCTATCGGTCTGAGGAACGAGAAGGCTTCGAAAGGAGCCATTGCTTCATTTCTCATCGCCACGCCTCAGACAGGCATCGATTCCATTCTGGCCACGTTCTCGCTGATGGGACTTGGCTTTGCCATTATCCGTCCTACAGCGGCACTTATTACGGGTGTCTGCGGTGGATTGTTGATAAACCGTTTGGTTCGTGAAGATGACGTGAAGGAGGATGTGTCCGCTTCATGCCAAGTAGAAAGCGGAAACAGGATTTGGCGTGTACTGAAATATGCCTATTATGATATGCTTCGCGACATAGGCCTGCGACTGCTTATCGGACTTGTTGTTGCGGCATTGATTCAGGTGGCTGTACCTGATGAATTCTTCCTCAGTTTCGGCAGTCAGCCGTTGCTGCAGATGCTGGTTATACTCATTATCGCCATACCGATGTATATCTGTTCGACAGGTAGCATCCCCGTGGCAGCAGCCCTGATGATGAAAGGACTCTCGCCAGGTGCGGCACTGGTGATGCTGATGGCCGGGCCTGCGGTAAATCTCGCCTCTATCCTCGTGGTTCATAAGTCGATGGGACGTCGCTTCACCACAATCTATCTGATGACCATCGTAGGCTTTGCAATCCTCTTTGGTCTGCTACTCAATGCTACGGGCTGGGACTTCACTATTGCCGCTCAGGATGCGTGCTACATGAATTCATCCGTCCTGCCCAGTACGTTCAAGATTATTTGCGCCACAGTATTAACATTATTAATTATATTTGCTCTTATGATGAAGTTTTTCAGTAAGTTTACCGCCCAAAAGCCCTTAGACCCCGATGTGACCGTTTACCGTGTCGAGGACATGCATTGCAGCCATTGCGAGGCAGCCGTAGTCCGTGCCGTTGAGGAAGTGCCTGGCGTAGAGAAAGCCAAGGCCAGTGCCTCTGCCAACACCCTCACCATCAAAGGCCCCGCCACAGAAGAGTCTATCCGTAAAGCTGTTGAGGGTATCGGATATACGTTCAAAGGAAAGGCTTGATATGATTAATCAAAGCCTCGACTGATTTATCGTTCCTTTGCACCAAATTTAATGATGAAGAAAATAGCAATTCCAACACGTGAGGGTATGGTCGATGACCACTTTGGCCACTGTGCCTATTATACAGTAGTTACGCTTGATGAGCAGAATCAGATTGTGAATCAGGAACGTCTGGATTCGCCAGAAGGATGCGGATGCAAGTCAAATATTGCATCTGTCATGCAGGAGATGGGAATCACTCTGATGCTTGCTGGTAACATGGGCATGGGTGCCTATAACAAGCTGTCTGCCCACGGTATCACCGTCATCAGAGGCTGTCATGGTAAACTGGATGATGTGCTCAGGTCTTATCAAAATGGCGAACTACAGGATTCTTTGGAATCGTGCGACCATCATGACTGTACTCACCATCAAGAGAAACCTGTGTATGTAATACCGTCGTTCAAGAAGTAAAATGATGAGAAAAGCAAGCAGACAAATGGGCGCTGCCTTCGCCTTGGAAGTATTGGATAAGGCTCCATACGTGACAGTCAGCATGACGCGACCTGACGGGGCCCCTTACGGACTGCCCCTGTCGCTGGCACGCACCGACGAGAAAACATTTTATTTCCACTGTGCCTTGGAGGGTGACAAGTTGGACTGCATTCGCCACTGTCCGACGGTATTCTTGTCGGCTGTTACCAAATGTGCGCCTACAGTTGGTCCTAAGGACGGCAGCTTTACGCTGCAGTATAAATCGGCTACTGCTGTTGGAAAAACTGAGATTGTGACAGACCGCGAAGAGAAGATTGCGGCATTGCGAGCCATCTGCCAGCGTTTCCTCCCTCACCATATGGACGCTTTCGATGATGCTATTGCCCGTAGTCTTGAAAGAACGGCAGTGGTTAAGATTACCCTGACAGAACCTCCCGTTGGCAAGCGTAAACAGTATGACAAAGAGGGCGAAGAGCTCAAATGGGGACGAATGGAATGAGCAGGATTATCAGAGAAGCAAGGCCGACGGACATAGCAGAGATTATGCAGGTCATGGATGCTGCGAAGAAGATTATGCAGCACAACATCATGAAGCACGGCTTCACCTATTGTGGCATTAGTTCTTAATTTGTAATTAGTATGATTACACCGCTGATGCAAATATAGGCATAGACGATGTAGCGGAAGATGCGGTTGGGGATATGCTTGAAAACGTAGGCACCCAGCATCGTGCCGATGATGACACCGCCGAGGCCATAGAGATAATCAACTGCTACAGTGGTGGTAAAAAAGCCGTTGTATGCTCTCACACCAGTCATCATAATGTTACCAATCAGAAAATAGGTCTGGGCCATTGCCATATAGTGTTCCTTCGTCGGCTCACTCTGGATGAAGTAAAGCACGGCAGGCGGGCCTTGCATACCGAAGAAACCACCCATCAGTCCGCTCAATGTTCCTGCGCCAACCTGTACTTTCTTCGTCGTTCTTGCTCTGGCAAGCGAACAAGTTCGAGCGGGCAGTTTTATGCGCTGACTGAACAGCATAAAGTAGATGCTAATCAGGATGAGTGCTATGCCAAGGATTCGCCGCAGAATATGGTCTTCGATGCGTGTCAGGGCGAAAATGGCAATAGTTGAGACGATGATAAACGTCAGCAGAATCGGCCAAAGCCGCTGCCAAGTGACGTAGCTTCGCAATCGCCATACGATAGCTGCAGAAGTCGTGATAGCCAACAGTCCTGAGAGTGTCGTAGCTTCGCCATAGCTTGGCATGAGGAATGGAAGCATCGTCATGATGAAGATGCCAAAGCCGAAACCCGTGGTGCGCTGAATGAAACTTGCACCGATGCTCAGCAGGAATATGGAAAGGACTATGCTACTCAAATCCTAAACTATCCTAATAATCGGTGCAAAGGTACGAAAAATATAGGATTTTTGACTACCTTTGCCTTTCGATTTAATAAGAATTGTGATATGGACTACCTGCCGAAAGATCCTGCCATACTGGTTTCGAGCGTGAATATGCTCCTGAGAGACGAGGAGTTTGACACGTCGGCACGGAGCCGAAAGAGATAAAGAACTACCTATACGGACACGGATTTGTGTACAGCGAGAAACAGAAGCAGTTCCGTCCGATAGGATATGATACAGTAACAAAATGATAACTAAAGATAGTATTGAGACCGCCTACAGTTTCCTGCATCAGAAGCAGCGCATCTATGCTCATTCCACGCTCGACTGGCAGAAGGATGACATAGAGTTGGCCATTTCTGACTATGCCAATGACATGAGCCAGGAACTGTATGATGCCATCAGTGGCGGCAGGGTTGATTTCCTCCGCGATCACAAACGGTTTCAGGAGGACATCACCAACGCTGTCGAGATACTGGAAAAGATGCTATAACACAGATGAATTGAAATGAAAGAGATTAACTACAAGGACATGAAGTTCAATCCGTTCAACCTGATTGGTGGTGAATGGATGCTAGTGACTGCAGGTAATGAGCAGAAGTGTAACACGATGACGGCCTCATGGGGACATCTGGGATGTCTATGGGGACATAACGACCCGACAGCGGTGATTTACCATCGTCCGTCACGCTATACCAAGGAGTTTGTTGACGAAGAGGGCTACTTCTCCCTCTGCGTCATGGATAAGTCGTTCAAGAAGCAGATGGCCTACCTCGGCAGTGTGTCAGGCCGCGACGAGGATAAGATTGGCAAGACTGGTCTCACACCTGTCTATGCTGATAACACCGTCTATTTCGAGGAAGCCAAGCTGGTGCTCGTCTGCAAGAAGGTGTATGCCGCAGAAATCCAGCCCAGTGGCATCATCTATCAGGAAACCATCGACAAGAGTTATCCGCAGGGTGACTATCACACCATGTACGTTGGTAAGATCGAGAAGGTGCTGGTGAGGGATGATGAGTATCTGAAATAATAGATAAATAAATCGTGATTTATGGAAGAGATTAGAATCTATCATTCAATTTGGAAAAACATAGTCATGATGGCTATGAGTTTTGTGTTTGCTGCATTAGGGGGCTTTCTTCTTCTGCATGGAAATCATTCGTTCATTGTATGGGTTTGCATCCTATTCTTTGGTATAGGTGGGCTTTACGTGTTTTTTCTCATACTGAGAGAAAGAATAAACAACAAACCCTATTATATCATTACGGACGAATGTGTCATTATGGATAGCGGAATGAAGAAATGGGAAGTACGTTTCTCGGATGTGGAAGAATTCTACCTGATAAATGTAATGTCATCCAAACAGATAGGAATAAGGTATAAAAAAGAAATTGAATTTCAGAAAATGAATGATGCAAGCAGTGCAGGCCGCACAATTCGAAAGATGAATGAAAGAATAGCCGGCGTTCAGGAATCCTTGCCAGCGGATAACCTTACAATAAAGCCGCAGCAATTGTGTGATCTGCTTAACATGAAGCTGACAAAGTAAATTCCAATTTATCTGCATAAAAAATATGTACAGCTTAAAATACAAAGTAACAACAAGCACCTGCGACAGCGAAGGACGGCTGAAACTCTATTCAGCCCTCCAGATGATGCAGGACTGCTCAGAGATGTGGATT
>CACWWZ010000097.1 GCA_902764705.1 uncultured Prevotellaceae bacterium
CAGATTGGCCACAGGGGTCTGATACGATGAAATCTCGGTGGTTGCCTTGGTGAAGCCTCCTGCGCCCTTACTGCTGGCATAGGTTGCCATGGCACAGAAGATGAACATGCCTACAAAGGAGGCGATGCGCTTCTTGGGGAGTTTCTTCCAGCCCTGCTGAAGGGCATTCTTAATAGGGTTAATTACTTGTAACATAATGGTTTGTGAATTTTAATTTTGTAAATTTATGTTACAATTTAAAGAACCAAGTGGTGGGGAGAGAAGTCTTAACGGGGCTTCAAAGCATCCGCCTCACGCGGGTACTGCGGCTTTACTCCCTCTATTAGCCGCCAAAAGTTAAAGTACAATATTAAAGGCTTATGGTTAGGCTGCTTGTGGAATCTCATTCCATCCAGCCACAATCTTTCCCAAGGGGCTGTCCTTGCCCTTCTCTGCAAGTTCGTTAATCTTGGGAATCAGATCTTCTATTTCTATTCTACCGCTCATAACTTCTTGTTCGCTTTCTTCCTCTTTGGAGAGGTCTTTCTTCGTGTTATCCTTAACGATGGTGACGGGCTGAAACTCTTTTGCCTCGTCACTGATGTCTATTTCCTCTTCTTCAACGGCTGCTTCCAGTGGGATGTCATCCTTCTTGAAATACTGGTCATAGATAATCATCCCAAGATAGTAGCAAAAATAGCCGAAGAAGATTACCGATAAGAAATTACCGAATGTCATGCCGTTGCTGCTGTTTGTGGATTGTTAGGTGAAGTCGCTGCGGCACTCTCACGTTCTACATTCCATGCACGGTTGCTACCATACCAATGACCATTCTTCTGTTCAGCTCTCGGGTCAAAGCTGACCTTCACGCTTTCGTTCGGCTGAATGGAGAACTGCTTGATCTTGTCCTCGCCGAATACATCAAACAAAAGGCGCTTGGGGTACTGCTCTTCTGTTTCAAGCACATACTGTTGGCTCTGCCATTGACCACGTGCAGTTGTACCGCTTTTGGGTGGCAATACTGCAATAATCTTTCCTTTGATTTCCATGTTGCTTATAACTTTTATGTTTATTACTTGTACTGGGCTTGCCAGTAACGTTTGTTCTTCAGATGACAGCAGGAGGACACCAGGGGGCAAACTTTATCCCGACTTTTCGGGCATGTTCCTCTCTGACAGGATGGCGTTTCAGTTCCGATGGGTAATAGATGGTGTTATTGCCTTTGAAGACGATGTAGCCATAGCCCTTCAGTTTGGAACGAAGCTGAATACGTTCAAGGTTGCATACCAGTTTCATATTGGTACGCTGCTCTAACCCAAAGGTGATCCTTCTGCGTTCTGACTTTATGAGGGATGTGCGTATTCTGGAGCGCATCCGGCTTTCTTCCTCTGGAGTACGGGTAAGCTCCATCTGATTGGCCATCCTGCGCACAGTACGCCAAGAGATATTTGCCTGGGCTGCTATCTCTTTGAGGGAGTGGTTAGGGTACATTTCCCTAACCAGATCCTCTATCTGCTTTGTCTTGGTGACCGGCTCGCGCTTTACCAGTCCGAGTTTCTTGGCCTTGCGTCGTAGCGTCCGTGTACTGATGCCCAAACGTTGTGCCAATTGCTCGTTGGTTTCTATCTGATAGTTCTGACATAAGAGGTTGAGCTGTTCCTCTGTCCACTCTATTGCTTCCTTTGTGTTCATAATACCTATATTAAACTGTCACGATGCTTAACACACTCACGAAATTCTCCTTTGTTCAACTCAATGAAAGCACGAAGGATGGCATTGACCATATCTGTGGCAGACATGCGATTGACATCACAAGCTTTCAAGGCTTCTACAATGTCATCGTCTATCCAGTACATCTTTCGTCCGGTCTTTCTGACACGGTAGCCATAACTCTCTCCGTACTTTAAGAAGGTGTTCCACATCAGGTTCCCTTCTTTGGGCAGAGCTGTCGGCTCTGGAGTAGGTTTAGATGTAGCAGGTGCCGAGGTGGACTGCTCTTGTATAAGTTCCTCTTGTTCATTCTCTATGGGAGTAGCAGGCTGAGTCTGTCGCCCTTGAACTTCGAGAACCATCCCTGCAATGTCGTTAGGCAGTTGCATCAGGTCGTCGTGGGTCATTTCATTCTTCTTTGCCATAACCTTACTCTCCATAGATTTTGTTGTAGATACAATCAAAGGCAGGCTTCACGATACTCTCCTGGGTATTCATAAGGCTGACGGTGTTGTACCGCTGCATTTCCACACGCTGCTCAATTTTAGGTGTGACAATGCCGAACTTAGTCCATCCTTCATCAGTCTCAGCCCAAAGCTTCTTTTCCCTCTCAGTGCCATATCTCTTATCGTGTCTGTTGACAACAAAGAATATCTTGGTAGCCATCGACTGCACACGCTTCTTCAGCTGGAGAATGAAGCCGAGGAAAGTCACGGTAGAGTTGATGCTTGTAGTCTCGTACTGGTAGGGACAAACAATATAGTCAGAGTGAACAAAAAGGGGAATAAGTCCCTGCTGGGCAAGGTTTCCTGGTGCATCTATCAACACAGTGCCGTTCAGCTGACGCAGGTTCTGCATCAGGTTCTTCACATTCTCTGGGTCGGCAATGTTGAAAGCCTGTACCTTATACGGCTCTTTAAGGTCGCTGTACTTCTTGTGGTCAGCCTTGCGCTTCTCGAAGATAGTCTGCTGTCCATCGCAATCAATAACGATGGTACGCTTTCCCCTTGCAACAAGATAGTTGGCAAACAGGGTACACAAAGTTGTCTTGCCTACGCCGCCTTTCTGGTTGGCAAACGTGATGATAGTTGCTTCGTTCATTTCTTTTTCAATTTAAAGATTTACAAATACTTGTTCTTAACTCTCGATGCCCATCCCAAAGGGAAAAGACAAAAACAGACTCCTTTTTGGTAGGCCATTTATAACTTGGAGTTGGGCCCCAGAACAAGTATTCGCTGACGATGTACCAGTCATCACACACCCATCAATATCGGGTGGTCAACCATTGATTTCTCAGAAATCCGCTGCAAAGGTACGAATATTCCACGAAACCACCAAACAATTTATCAGAAATTTATAATATTGATATTTTATAAATTCTGAATATTATCAAATTTATCAATACAAATATATAAAATACATATTTTCTGTAATTATGTAGTCAAGGGAGAGAACATAAACTTTGCTTTTCCCTGTTGCTTTTGTAGTTACTAAATATTAAAAAGGTGATTTCTTTTGGCTCTTTGACAAGATCCCCATATCTTTGCACCAGATTTTTGCATCAAGAGTGGCTATGAAGCCCACCAACCGGCCTCTGAAATATCGTTGGCAGCGGTGGTAAAATGATGCGAGTTAAGAAGATAATTCTTTCATTAACTAAATGTAAACGATATGGAAATCAAGAAGATTGAAAATTGTGATTATGTGATGTTCCCACGTCTGCAAAGACCTGGATTGAAACCAAAGCATGTAGAGCGCGAGACATTCAAGGCAGAGTTGAAACATGTAGAAGGTCATGGAGACTATTGGTTATTATATCAACAGTCCAAACCTCATCTGGTAGTTCATATCCAGTTACCCAAATCAGAAGCAGAATTTGATAACATCCTTGGATGGTGCCTTGGACAGAATAAGTGGTGTGACTACATTGAGGGTAACATATCTTTTATCTGTGTAATAGCAGGTTTCAATGCTGCAGAACTCACTCCGAAGTACCCTGATTTCATCAAGGAACGTGTATGTGCACATGATGTTAGGACTATAGATTCAATACAAAATCGCAGATTCTGTCCTCTCTGATTACTTTGG
>CACWWZ010000098.1 GCA_902764705.1 uncultured Prevotellaceae bacterium
GGCTGCGACAGCGAGTCGTATGTGGCGGTGACGGGCGTGGATGCCTACGAGCAGGTGGTCAGCCATATCCGTATGGCCATTGAGGCTGGGCTGACGGTTTGGATTATGGTAACACCTAATAGCTATATGTCGCCCTGGACAGAACGGGTGATGGAATTGGCTGATTCGTTTGGTGTGAGCGTGAATGTGAATAGTGGTCTGATTGACCCACATGACAACACAGGTAGGAAAAAGGCCGACTTTGATATCTCCATCGAAGAGGACGTGAACATAAAAAAGAAATTCATAGAAATGACTTCATCGGGTTATTCCAAAGATGACCATGAGTTCTTAATGAAGAGAGGTGATCGACCTGATGTGTCAGACAAGGGCTTGTATTGCGATGCAGGATGCTCTGGGTTTGCCGTCAACTGGGACGGTGTCTTGCTGCCCTGCTTAAGTTTCCCCCGCGATGTGGTGTGTGGCTATCCATTGCGCGACGGCTTTAAGCATGCTTGGAACGAAGTTAACGAAGTGATGAGGAACTACGAGGTGCCCGATGCATGCCATCATTGCGAACTGAACACGAAATGTCATTACTGCCCGATGGCGCATCAAAAGGTGGCAGCCAAGCACCTGTGTGACCCAGATTATTGCAACTATGTAAAAGCAAGATACAAAGCCTTAGAAAAGACTCAAAAAGATAATTAACGACCGCAAGGTCATATTGTATAACAATTAAAAAAATAACAAAATGAAAACAGAAAAAATGACGTACGAGAAGCCGACCGTTCAGAAGGTGGAGTTCGACTTCAAGACCAGAATTGCAGCGTCTTCCTGCGGTTTTAAGCCTGGTACTGATTTCTGTGGTGCAGGTTATCAAGTCTTTTAGCAAATGAGCGAACTGCAATTGAACAAAGACTTTGTGCTCCGCAAGGTGTGCGGTCTGAATGTCGTACTGCCTACGGGGACAAACGTCAAGGACTTTGGCGGTGCACTGAATCTCAACGATACCGCTGCGCTGATTTTCGAGCAGTTGCAGGTCGGCAAGACTGCCGAAGAGACGGCTGCCGCCCTTGTGGCGGCCTATGACGTCACACCTGAGACGGCTCTCGCCGACGTGCAGGAGACCATCGAATCGCTGCGGGAGGCAGGCGTAATGGCCTGACCTCCGCCAGCGAGACAATGATGGATAAGAAAATATCGCTGACCGTAGAAGAATGGGTAGTGCTGCAGGAGCAGTCGCCTGAAGGAGCGGGGCAAATCCCCGTCTGGTTTAAGGTGACGGGTGGTAGTATGCTGCCTTTCGTCCGTCCCTTCCGCGACAACGTCATGTTAGTGGCGGTTGAGGAAGAGACGCTGAAGGTAGGTGACATCGTGCTATTCCCAGGCAAATACAAAGGCGGCGACTATTGTCTGCATCGGCTCTACAGGATAGAGGGCGACCGTGTGCAGACCTTCGGTGACGGCAACCTGCACCCAGACCATTGGCAACCCAAGAGGCAGATTTTAGGCAAGGCGCTGTTCATCAAGCGTGGACGGCTGACCATTGATTGTGAGTCGCCCCGATGGCAGAAGGTGTTCCGCCTGTGGAACGCGCTGTTGCCCTTGCGCCCTTTGCTGTTGCTACCATTCAGGGTGATGAACAAACTGCACCGTTTATTCCCACGACTTTTTTAGTACCCATGCACGAATACTACTTTGCCAACTACCGTCTGCTTGTGGACGATGCCATCAGCAGCAGCGAACACATGGAATATCTTGCCGGCTTCAGCAAGGAGATGCCTGCCACCCATACGTTTACTATTCATATAGGCGACGAGGCATTGCTTGAGCAGAAATATGCGGATGCCACCGCGTGTCCCATCGTCTGTACCACAGAGCGGTTTAACCTCCACGACACACAGGACACTTGGGCTTTCGTTTCTTTGATGAACGAAAAAAGCGCCAGGTACAACATTAAGCATGTGTTGATGTGTGCCAGAGATTATAGCGAGATGACGCTATACATCTCACGACAACCTTACTTTTATGAAAAGAAAAAAGAGTGGAGGATGCCCTGGATTCCGATGTCCTCTGCTATTCGTGCCGCCTGTGAGGCTGGCATGACGATGCGCGACGGGATGCCCCTGCACGCTGCACTGGTAGAGAAAGATGGCTACGGCGTGGTGTTCCTCGGACCCTCGGGCATGGGCAAATCGACACAGGCAAAACTCTGGGTGGAGCATCAGGGTGCCGACTTTATCATCGGCGACCGCCCGGGACTACGCCGCATCGACGGCCAGTGGATAGGCTTCGGCATGCCGTGGGACGGCAAGGATGGTATCCGTCAGCAGAAGCAAGTGCCCATCCGTGCGCTCATCTCTTTGGAGCAAGCTCCCGAGAACAGCATCCGCCGCCTCACGAAGCAGGAGGCGATGATTGTACTGCTCAATCAGGTGATGATGCCCATGTGGGACGATGCCGCCATGTCGCTCCTCACGCCCCTGATGGGACAGTTAGCAAGCGAGGTGCCCTTCTATCACTTGAAGAACCTGCCCAACAGGGAGGCGACTGAGTTGACCCGCGAGACTATCTGTGAAATATGCTCATGCAGGAGGACCACAATATGATGACAAAACATTACAAGGTGGCGGGACATACGTTTGCCGTTAGCAGTCAAGGAGCTGATGGGAAACTATGAACCATTTGAATGCGAGGGCGGTGACCCGTTGTTCTCGTTGACAGTAGACTGTGGTGTTGTGCCAGAATATACAGAAGAGTATCGGCAGGAGGAAGGGATGCATATCATCTGCGGCCATGATGCTTTGGGAAACTACGTAATTGAATTTGAGAATAGAGCGAAGTCAAAGGGTTATCTAATCTGTTCTAAAGACTGCCGCGAAGGTCGAATCATCATGACGAGTGACATTTCTACGACTATATTTGAACGTTTGCTGATTTTCATGTATGCTTTGGCTACGGCAGGAAGCGACACGCTGGTCCTACATGCCGTCGTGGTGAGTTGTGAAGGTAAGGGTTACATATTTTTGGGACCCTGCCGCACAGGGAAAAGCACGCATGCCCGATTGTGGCTGCTGCATGTCGAGGGGACAAAGTTGGTCAACGACGACTTTCCCGTAGTGAGAGACGGGGTGGTCTATGGTTCGCCCTGGAGTCCCATAACACCGTGCTACAGGAATGTCAGTTACCCCATCGGCGGCATTGTCAGCCTTAGCCAAGCCTCTTGCAACAAGATACATCGTATTAGTGGTGTCGAGACATACTTGACTCTGTATTGTAGGGATTTCGTCAGTTTTTTGGGCTACCCTATTGCCGAGGATATCGCCGAGTGCCTGCACCAGACAAAGGACAAGTTGGCACAGACCATCCCGATGTGGCAACTGGAGTGCCTGCCCGACGAAGCGGCAGCGAGGCTGTGTTATGAAACTATCACAAGATGACAGACTACGACATTATAGAAGAAGCCATACGGCTGGTGAGGGAAGGCGTGAACGTGACACTACCTGTCAAAGGACTGAGCATGCTGCCGTTTATCATCGGTGGCAAGGAGAGCGTTATCCTGCATAGGCCGGGACTGATAGACGTAGGCGACGTGGTGCTGGCATGGGTGGATGGTAATCGGTATGTGGTGCATCGGATTATTAAGCTCGATTACGACCGTGTGACGCTGATGGGCGACGGCAACCTGACAACGGAGCACTGTGCCCTCGGCGACATCAAGGCTCGTGTGACGCATGTGGTGGATGCCAAGGATAAGACACATTATTTATATAATAGGTGGCGGATGCTTGGTGCAAAAGTTTGGTACTGGCTGCGCCCCATAAGAAGATACTTATTAGCAATATATAGGAGAGTTTAAGGAGGGGGTGATAGAAAAACAGATGGCCTCCACCTATCTAATACGGGAGACCATCTGTGAAACAGGATTATGTGGTGGCTAATCATTACGGAGTTTATATATGGAATCCTCTACTTCGGCTTTGCTGCCGTTCTTCCTTCATGTCTTGTGCGATATAGGAGAGTTGTCCCTTTACGCGTTCACACTCATCGGCTTTTAAGAAGGGACGTGAGGCGTTAAGCACTGTGTTTGCAGCCTTGTCCTTGTCCGGTTGACCATTCATATAGCGTCTGACATCGCCCTCCTGACGATACGAGAAACTGCGATAGCCAGACTGAACATAATCGATAACGGCCTTTACGGCACCTCGCAACAATTCAGAGAGAGTTGACAGATAATGACCAAGCCGTTCGCGATAATCATGAAAGTGTTCGGAAATTCCGAACACTTTACCTTGTTGATTTTGTACTTTCTTCGATTACTTCCCAATGCCCGCCTTTATCTGGACCAATACGTTTAATTATACCTTCATTCTGAAGATTTTTGATATGCTTAGCTATACCCCTTACATTTAATTTCAACTGTTCTGCAATTTGTGGAATCGTTACATAAGGAGACTCTGACATAATCCTCACGATATCTTTCCTTGTACCTTTCAATGCACTTTTCAGTGTACTTTTCAATGTAGTTTTCTGTGTAGGCTCGGCATTACTACCCTGTAAAGTGGGAACATATGGAATCTCTATGCGGTAAACATCCTGTTCTTCTATAATGGGTTCCTGACCATTAACATAGAGCGGAGTGTAAAAGTTAGGTTAGGCAAATAAATCAGGCTATTTAACGCCATAAAACGCCAACGGGACAAAAGATTAATTATCTCTTATCCCGTTGGAACTCAATCTGTTAGATTTCGAAAAAGCCTAATACTCATCCTCGTTGAACAGAAAGTCTTCTTTCGTGGGATAGTCGGGCCAGATGTCCTCAATACTTTCATAAACATCACCCTCGTCCTCTATCTCCTGTAAATTCTCCAATACCTCGAGGGGGGCACCCGAGCGGATGGCATAATCTATCAATTCATCCTTGGTTGCGGGCCAAGGTGCATCTTCCAATTTTGAAGCTAATTCAAGTGTCCAATACATAATAATATTTACTATTTATAGATTTACAATTAACGTTTTAATTTGTCTCATTTAATTTTGCCCGCAAAAGTAATATTTTTTTTTCTAATCACAAACATTATTCCACACTTTTTCGCTCTGATTCGCAATAAAATTCAACTTTTTAGCCAAAACGAAGAAATAATCACTCAATCGATTGATATATTGCAGCACTTCGGGACTAATTGTAGCCTCTTCGGAGAGTGCCACGATACGACGTTCAGCACGTCGGCACACCGTACGACAGACATGCGCCTGGGCAGCAGCTATCGTACCGCCAGGAAGAATAAAACCCTGACGTTCGGGAAGCATGGCCATGATATGATCCACCTCCTCTTCCATACGTTCTATCTCGCCTGCAGGCAAATGGGCAGAGGGGTACAACGGTGTCTGGTCCTGATCGGTGGCCAGGTTCGTACAGACATTAAACAAACAATTCTGAATGCGTTGCACCAGTTCTTTATCCTCTCCTTCAGGAAGCATGGCAGCCAACAGTCCCAAATGTGAACTCAGCTCGTCTACCGTACCATACGATTCCAGACGGGCACTGGCCTTCGATACTCGCTGACCACCTACAAGCGAAGTCAGCCCCTTGTCCCCACCACGTGTATATACCTTTGTAATTTTCTTCGTCATAGTCCTTAGAAATTGATTTGATAGTTATGTTTAAAACGTTTAATATCGTAAAAAATTATACCACAATAGTACAAGTCAAAAGTAGTACCGCACCGCACGTCACGTTCAATCGCGTGCCAGCGTTCCCAGTCGCGCCAAATACCTTCAACCACAACGACAGAACGCTCGTCGCATTTCGTCAAAAGCGACTCATAACCGTCATGGTCCTCAATGTCGATACGGGCCAGTTCAACCTGGTCAATCGTATTCATAAAACGCGTCTTCCAGCATCCTGCCTGCCAGTACGACTGATAGTGGTCAGCTAGCATCACAGTCGGCTGGCGCCAGTTAGCCAGACGAAAGTACAGCTTCCCCAATTTGCTCTTCAACCAAGGGGTATCAGGCAATGAATCATAAGCGTAATACGGCCAGTGTTCATTCACTACATAGCGAACGAACGCATAGTCCGTAGGTGACTGAATGCCGAAGCCTCGACAACAGTGAATACGACTCAACCAAACGAGCCAACGTCGTAACTGATTCATAGCTGCAAAGGTATATAATTTCTTTCAAACAGCCAACAAACAAGAGGAAAAAACGAAGGAAGCCCTCTCATCGTTGCTGATGAAAGGGCTTCTCTCTGAAAAAAAGTGGCGGCCTCCTACTCTCCCGCATTGCATTGCAG
>CACWWZ010000099.1 GCA_902764705.1 uncultured Prevotellaceae bacterium
TATGGCAATGGCTCTTTCATTACAACTTAAACTAAAAACATTTACTTCAATCCACGATTGGTGAGCGTGACATTAAGGAGCATGACATAACGACGATACTGCTCGTTATTCAGGATGTAATCCATCCAGGCCAAGTCCTTCTTGATGGCATTGTTAACCATTGTCTGACGCTCTTCACCTGAGGCCTGTGCAGCAAACTGCATCTCTGCGCTAAAAGTCTTATGAACCTCGCAAAAGCTTTCCATCTGGTCCTTTGACAGATTCAACGCCTGTCCGAGCTTCTTCATATTGACTGTCATGTTGTAAGCCTCGGCATTGTTGAGGTTGGCTGCATTCTCGTTCTCTGCAAATGTCATTGTCATGCTGAGCATGGCTACGACTACCATAAACAATCTTTTCATCTTTGTTATCCTTTCTTTTTTTTAATTAATACTTAGACCTGTGTTAGGGTCCTCAGTCACCAGCACTCTCGCTGATTGACGATGCAAAGGTATGACGTTTTGGGTACTCCACCAAACATTTTTGAGAATTGTTTGCGTACACAGTATCTTTTCTTGACTGAGGTCAACATAACCCGAAAATGGTTGACTTTTATCAATCGAGGGTATTTTTAGCCCATAAATTTGGCCAATTTCGTATTATTTCGTAATTTTGCACGCAATATAGTACTTAACATAAAAGAGATGGAGAAAAAGAATCAATACATGGAAGTTTCCTATCAGCTGTTTGTCGATGGGGAACAGGGACAAGAACTGATGGAGGAAACAACAAAGGAGCAACCTTTTCAGTGGATTACAGGTTTTGGCTATGCACTTGATGCCTTTGAAAATCAATTGGTAAACCTGGAAAAGGGGGCAACCTTTGATTTCACAATCCCCAAGGAACAGGCTTATGGTGAATACCATGAGGAACATGTGCTTGATTTGGATCGTGAAATGTTTTGTGTAGACGGCCGCTTTGACAAGGAGCACATTTACGAAGACGCCGTGATTCCCTTGCAAAACGAAGAGGGGCAGCGATTCTATGGACGTGTAGCGGAAATAGGCCCGGAAAAGGTTAAGGTCGATTTAAACCATCCGCTCGCTGGCGAAGATTTGCACTTTAAAGGTTCCATAATAGTCAACCGCCCTGCCACTACCCAGGAGATTGAAAAACTGATTGCCCACATGTCAGGTGGCTGTGGAGGAAACTGTGGAAGCTGCGGAGGAAGTTGTGGGGAAGGCTGTAACTGCGGAGAATGCGGTGGTAATTGAGACTGTTTAACGGATTATTCAATTTTGAAAACCAGGAATAACTAAATGAATACATTTGGCGAAAGATTCAGGCTGACAACGTTTGGCGAAAGTCATGGCGAAGCTATTGGAGGTGTTGTAGACGGGATGCCAGCAGGAGTTGCTATCGATTTGGCATTTATCCAAGAAGAACTGAATCGCAGACGTCCTGGACAGAGCAATATCACCACCAGCAGACAGGAGCAGGACCAAGTAGAATTGCTAAGCGGCGTCTTCGAGGGGAAGTCTACGGGTTGCCCTATTGGTTTTATCGTCAGGAACCAGAATCAACACTCCAGTGACTACGACAACATGAAGGACTTGTTCAGACCCTCACATGCTGATTACACCTATTATATGAAATATGGTTTGCGGGATCATCGTGGAGGAGGACGCTCTTCTGCCCGTATCACCATCAGTCGCTGTGTGGCGGGAGCACTGGCTAAACTGGCGTTAAGGGAATTGGGCATTGAAATACACGCCTACACCTCACAGGTAGGAAACATTGCACTCGACAGAGATTATACCCAATACGATTTAACACAGACGGAAAACAATGCCGTTCGCTGCCCTGATGCCGAGAAAGCCAATGAAATGATCAAGCTCATTGAAAGCGTGAAAGCTGATGGCGACACGATAGGGGGCGTCATCACTGCCGTTGTCAAAGGATGCCCTGTAGGACTCGGCGAACCCGAATTTGGGAAATTGCATGCCACATTAGGGGCCGCAATGCTAAGCATTAATGCCGTCAAAGGCTTCGAATACGGAGAAGGGTTTCTTAGTGCTAACAAGCGTGGCTCTGAGCTCAATGACATCTTCAAAACGGAGAATGGAAAGGTCATTACGACCACCAATCATAGCGGAGGCATTCAGGGAGGCATCTCTAACGGACAGGACATCTACTTTCGGGTAGCATTCAAACCTGTCGCCACCTTACTTCGTGAGCAACACACCATTGACAAGGATGGAAAAGAAGTTATTCTTAAGGCAAAAGGTCGGCACGATCCCTGTGTATTGCCAAGAGCCGTTCCTGTGGTTGAAGCAATGACTGCTTGTGTCATTTTAGACCACTTTTTATTGAATTTTTCTACGAAAATCTAACTTTTTCGGATGGAAATACAAAAAAAAACGAAAAAAGCATGGTAGTTTAAAACTTTTATACTATCTTTGCACACACTTATAGAAGGGTTTGTGAAAATCCGACGATAAGTTTAGTTAAGTCTAGTTTAGTTTTTGTGTTGGTTGAGAGCGACTCAGTTGAGTCGCTCTCATTATTTATCAACAACTAATCCAGACAACCGATAATCTCGTGTATGCTCTGACAGCCATGAGCGTCGAGCCACTCACTAATACCGTTTCTCACCTTCATGGTAACTGTCGGATCCAAGAAATTGGCAGTACCTATTTCTATAGCTGTCGCTCCAGCCATCAAGAACTCAATAGCATCACGGGCCGTACAAATGCCTCCCAAACCTATTACAGGTATCTTCACAGCCTTTGCCACCTGCCATACCATGCGCAAAGCCACAGGCTTAACAGCAGGGCCACTAAGACCTCCGGTTCCTATACTGAGTAGTGGCTTACGACGTTCCACATCAATAGCCATACCCATCAGTGTATTGATTAGAGACACGCTGTCGGCCCCTTCTGTCTCAACAGCACGGGCAATTTCTGTAATATCTGTCACATTAGGAGACAGCTTGACTATCAGTGTCTTGTGATATCGCTGGCGAACCGCTTTCACTACGCTGGACGCACCGGCACAAGTAACCCCAAAAGCCATGCCGCCATCTTTGACATTAGGACAGGATATGTTCAGCTCTATAGCAGGAATATTCTCCAAAGCATCAATGCGTGCTGCGCACTCTGCATAGTCTTCAGGAGAAGACCCACTGACATTGACTATCATGTTGGTACCAATATCCTTAATTTGAGGATAGATATGCTCACAAAAGTAGTCTACTCCTTTATTCTGCAGCCCTACGCAATTCAACATGCCCTGGGCAGTTTCTGCCATACGGGGATAGTCGTTGCCTTCACGAGATTTCAACGTCGTTCCCTTCACTATAATACCCCCTAATTCCTCCAGGGGAATAAAATCCTGGAACTCCAATCCATATCCGAATGTTCCACTGGCAGTCATTACCGGATTCTTCAGCGACAAAGCGCCTATATTTACTCTTAAATCTGCCATAATAATCTTTTTACGTTAAATACAGGACCATCCTTACAGACACATAGATTACCCTCTGTTGTCTTTTCTACACAGCAGAGACAAGCACCCAGTCCACATGCCATCATATTCTCCAGAGAAACCTCACACTCAATGCCTTGCTTCCCTGCATAGCGAGCTACAGCCTTCATCATAGGCGTAGGACCACAAGTACAGATACGGTCAAAATGCTCTTGCAAAACGGAGTGGTC
>CACWWZ010000100.1:0-815 GCA_902764705.1 uncultured Prevotellaceae bacterium
CGTTAAAATTGTTTAAGAAAAGTAGGAATATGTGGGGTAAGAGGGCTTTATGTGCCAGAAAATTAGTACCTTTGCACCCGCAAATTGCAAAAATAACATTTTTAATTAATTAAAGTAGTATGAATCAATACGAAACCGTTTTCATTTTGACTCCCGTTTTGTCTGATGAACAGATGAAGGAAACGGTCGCTAAATTCAAGAAGGTTCTGACCGATAAGGGTGCAGAGATTCTGAACGAAGAGACCTGGGGACTGAAGAAGATGGCTTATGCTATTCAGAAGAAATCTACAGGTTTCTACTGCCTGATAGAGTTCAAGGCTGAGCCGTCAGTGATTAAGACTCTGGAGACTTCTTTCCGTCGTGACGAGAAGGTAATCCGTTTCCAGACTGTAAAGCTTGACAAGTATGCTATTGAGTATGCAGAGAAGCGTCGTAACAAACTTGGTAAAAAAGAGGAGGCTTAAACTATGGCACAAGAATCAGAAATCCGCTATTTGAACGCTCCTTCTATCGACACGAAGAAGAAGAAGTACTGCCGCTTCAAGAAGAGTGGTATCAAGTACATTGACTACAAGGATCCCGAGTTCCTGAAGAAGTTCCTGAACGAGCAGGGTAAGATTCTGCCCCGTCGTATCACCGGTACCTCTCTGAAGTATCAGCGCCGTGTGGCTCAGGCCGTTAAGCGTGCCCGCCAGATTGCCCTGCTGCCTTACGTAACTGACATGATGAAGTAAAATAAGGAGGACGCAAGAAATGGAAATTATACTGAAAGAAGATATTATCGGTCTGGGATATAAGAACGATATCGTAAATGT
>CACWWZ010000100.1:885-4563 GCA_902764705.1 uncultured Prevotellaceae bacterium
TGGCTGCCCTGAAGGCTGACGCTGAGAAGAAGGCTGAGGCTATCAAGGACGTTGCCCTGTGCATTGCCGCTAAGGTGAGCGCTACAGGTCAGCTATACGGTTCTGTTGGTGCCAATCAGGTGGCTGAGGAACTGAAGAAGCTGGGTCATGAGATTGATCGTAAGATCATCACCATGAAGGATGCCAAGACTGTTGGCGACTTCGTTGCCCTGGTGCACTTCCACAAGGAGGTTACCGTTGAGGTTCCTGTGAAGGTTGTTGCCGAGAACGCTCCTGTTGAGGAGAAGAAGGAAGAGGCTGCTCCTGCAGTAGAGGCTCCCGTTGCTGAGGCTCCTGCTCAGGAAGAGGCTGCTGCTGAAGAATAATACCGCTGTAAAGCAAATCATAAGTATTATAACTGTTGAATCCCGGTTGTCATTAGGCAATCGGGATTTTTCATGTCTGCCTGTCTTTATTGGTTCATTCTATGGCACATCAGAGAATGCCGTCAAGACACAAATCTATGCCGCAATCATCGCCTATTGCCTGGTAGTGATTGTGAAAGAGATTATAGTGTGAAAAATTCCTCCAAAAGGAGTGATTATCTCAGATTTTATTTGTACCTTTGCCATGCTATTGATGATTTTTGCTTGTCATGATTGCAACACAGAGGTAAGTGGAAAATCTGACTTGGCAAAATCCTGGGTCGCTTGGCTTTTCCGCTTGGCTTTTGCAAATAAAGTTTTGTTGCTCAGGACCTTATAAAGAAAGTAAAACGAGAGTGTTGCGGAATTTAAGTTTCAAACATGGTGTATCATTCAGAAAACGGAAATATTATCTATTTCTTAAAGGGGAGTCTTAGGGCGGAGAATGCCGAAAATGTCAAGAGCGAAATCATGAGCGTCATCGCCAGTCATCCTGACGAAGAGATTATATTTGACGCCAGCGACTTGCATTTTATTTCGAGTTCCGGCCTCAGGGTGCTGCTCGCCGTTCAGAAGATGAAGGAACCAGAGAAGGTTGTTGTGCGAAATGTGGGTAAGGGCATTTTCTCCGTTTTGGATATGACAGGGTTTACCAGTATTCTGGATGTTCAGGTTAAGATGCGTGAGATCAGCTTAGAAGGTTCAGCGGTGATAGGACGCGGACAGAGTAGCACTGTGTATCGTTTTGGAAAGGAAAACATTGTAAAGCTTTACAACACCCGCGTGCCCCTTGAGAAGATACAGCAGGAGATTGACTTTTCGAAAAAGGCCTTTGTGGCAGGTATCCCAACGGCTATCTCCTACGATCTGGTGACATGCAATGGTCATTATGGTGCGGTGTTCGAGATGGTTGACCATGCTGATACCGTAGGGCACACGCTAACGGCTCATCCAGAGGAGTTTGCAACGAGAGTGCCAACATCACTACAAGTTTTATTCTCGCAAAATCCAACAAAATGCTTAACGAGCAGATCTATTTTTCCCGATGATGCAGGCGTTTTATGAAACTGGCCTATATGAAGAAAAGACGAACGATGGCATTGATAATGGGGCTATTGATAGTGGCTGCCGTCAGTGCTCAGGAAGAGCCGAAATTGGTGGTGAAACCTACGGGGCGAATCCTCTTTGATGCAGCCTACATCAGTCCTCAGCACATAGAAGACAAGTTGAATAGCGGTGTTGGCATCCCTGATATGCGCATTGGAGTGGGCTTTTCATACGACCAGTGGAAAGGCAAGGTAGAGATGGGCTTCGCCTATGGCAAGTTGAGCATGAAGGATGTGTGGGTGCAGTACGACTTTGACAAGAAGAATTTCATCCGTGGTGGCTACTTCAGACATAAATATGGCTACCAGAGCAGCACCAGCACTTCGTTTAAGGAGTCGACGGAAGAGCCACAGAGCAATACCGCGCTCAACAACGAGCGTCTGATCGGCCTGATGTATGAGTATAACAGCAGAAATTTCCTGGCGACAGCCAGCTTAGTGGTAGAGACCGATGCCATGAAAGAAACAACGGATGTGATAGGTAATGAGGCAATCGGTGCACTGGCCCGACTGGTCTATCGCCCCTATGCAGAGCGAGGCAAGATGTTTCAGGTGGGTATCAGCGGTGGCATCGAGGGTGCCCGCTACAACAAGCAGGAGGAACTGAACCATAAGCAGTTCACTCTGGTCAGCCGCTGGCCTATACGCGTGGCAAAGATCAACGCTCAGGAGGCCTTAGTCACCGATGCCAAGACGATGTATAAGTTCACACCAGAAATCATGTACGCCAATGGCCGCTTTGCCGTCATCGGGCAGTATTATCTCAATACTATTACGCGCGACAACAATCAGGCATCGTTTACAGGCAGCGGCGCTTATATCACTTTGCGCGCACTTGTCAAAGGTCATGAATATAGCCCGAATCTGGTTGATGGCGGCATCGCCATACCCGCCCCCGGCAATATGGAGCTTTGTCTGCAATACAACTACACCTCGCTGTCAGATGCCACGGCTGGCATCTATGGTGGTTATCTGAACGACTGGTCGCTCTGCTACAACTACTATTTTAATAAATATATGATTTGGCGCGTACGTGCGTCATGGACGAAGGTGACCAATCGTATCGGCTTCCTCGACAATGAGTGCAGCATTCTCGAAACCCGTCTGCAAGTGAAATTCTAGCCTGGATGATTCATAAAGGCATAAAAAGAAGAGTTTTTCTTTGCCATGTCGGCAAAAATCAGATTAAGTTATAAATAATGCAAAACTCTTTGAGGCACAAAAAAACCGTCGGACTATGTCCGGCGGCGATTCTCTCAATTAGTTCGTACTAATTACTTTACGCTATCAGCAGCAACAGTGTCAGCAGCAGCAGTGTCAGCAGCAACAGTGTCAGCAGCAGCGCTGTCAACAACAGCGATTGAATCTGAATCAACAGCCTCAGCCTGAGCGGTCTTATTACCACAAGAAGCGAAAGAGATAGCTGCAACAGCTACGAACATAAATACTAATTTCTTCATTTTTCTAATGCTTTTTAAATCTGTAAAACAATCATTTGTTTATTAAAACGCTGCAAAGTTAGGCATTTTTTTGATACGTTGTTCTTTTTTTTGTGACTTTTTTTTGTTGATTTTTGTAACTTTTTTGCAAAGTATTATAAATCAGCAACTTATGAAATGTTAAAATTCTCGTAAAAAATACACTTATCTGAATAATTGCTAAAAAAGGGGTAAAAATGCATTTTTTTGTGTACCTTTGTCCCTTGTTAAAGAACACCTTATATATTATATGATAGATACTGCTGCTTTTCAAGGCAAAAAGGCTGCTTATTTCACATTAGGCTGCAAGTTGAATTTCTCTGAGACGTCTACTTTTGGCAAGATGCTTCAGCAGATGGGTGTGCAGACAGCAGAGAAGGGCGAACAGGCAGACATCTGTCTCATCAATACCTGTTCCGTGACGGAGGTGGCTGACCATAAATGCAGGCAAGCCATCCACAGGCTGGTCCGTGAGAATCCGGGTGCCTTTGTCGTAGTGACGGGCTGCTATGCTCAGCTGGAACCTGAGAAAGTGGCGCATATAGAAGGTGTGGACCTGGTGCTGGGCAGTAACGAGAAAGCAAACCTCATTCAGTTTCTGAGTGATGGCTTTGTAGGGCGTGACAGTTGTGGAGAACGTGATCACGTTGCATCGTACAGGGCGGTGAAAACCAAGGATATCAAGAGTTT
>CACWWZ010000101.1 GCA_902764705.1 uncultured Prevotellaceae bacterium
ATGCCGAGACGTCAGGCGTATTCCTGACAGAACTGAAATGCGGTATCAACGTCAGCCGCGGTCAGACCATCGGACAGATTGTCAATCCGCTTCGCGGCCAGGTACTCAGTAACGTTATTTCTCCAATTGATGGCTATCTGTTCACCATTCGTGCCTACCCGATAGTCTATGAAGGCTCGCTGATGGCGCGAATCTATAGGAGTGAAGAGTAAAGAATGAAGAGTGAAGTATTTTTATGAGAGTAGAAACTATATTTGAAATGAACTCGCCCTACCGCGATAATTTCCGTATTCAGGGCTATCGGTTTGGTGAAGGAGCCAAGACATTGGCTATTGTGGGCGCCATGCGTGGCGACGAGGTGCAGCAACAGTACATCTGTTCGCAACTGGTGAGCCGCCTGACGATGATGGAACAGCGTGGTGAAATTGTTGATGGCCATAGCCTGCTGGTCATTCCCTCATGTAATCCGTTCTCGATGAATGTCTGCCGCCGTTTCTGGGCAATGGACTCGACGGATATCAACCGTATGTTTCCCGGCTACGACCAGGGGGAGACCACCCAGCGCATTGCCGCTGCCATCTTCACAGCCCTCAATGGTTTTGAATATGGCCTGCAACTGGCCAGTTATTATGTGCCTGGCGACTTCATCCCTCATGTGCGGATGCTGAAGACGGGCTATGAGGATGTTGAGACTGCCAGGTTCTTCGGCATGAAGTATGTCACCATCTGCAAGCCGCGCCCGTTTGACACCTTGGGCAACCAAGGCTTTCTCCGTCTATGCGGGACAGACCAACCAGATCGACCTGAAGACCAGCGGCGAGACCATCGATGCCATCCTGCGCATGATGCAACGGACGGGCATAGTTAGTCACGGCTCTTTGGGTGCTGCCTACGAATCTGTCGTCATCGACGAGGTAGAACTCCTCCACGTAAAGGCTCGTCACGCAGGCATCTTCTATCGGTTAGTGAATGCAGGTAGTCGCGTATTCCCTGGCGAGTCACTGGCTCACATCATCGACCCTTATAATGGGCAGATACTCAACGATGTCAAAGCGACAGTCGAAGGCACTGTGTTCTTCGCCCACAACCGTCCCGTCGTCCTACAGAATGCATTGCTATTTATGATACATACATTTTAATATTTGATAATGATGAATGAAAAATTTGAAATAAAAGAGCTTGACCAAGTGGTCGTTCGTTTCTCTGGTGATTCTGGCGACGGTATGCAGTTGGCCGGTAACATCTTCTCTACGGTGAGTGCCACCGTTGGTAATGGTATTTCCACGTTCCCCGACTATCCTGCTGATATCCGTGCCCCGCAAGGTTCTCTGACAGGTGTCAGTGGTTTCCAAGTGCATATTGGTGCAGGAAAGGTTTATACCCCTGGTGACAAGTGTGATGTGTTGGTGGCAATGAATGCTGCAGCCTTGAAGACACAGCTGAAGTATTCAAAGCCGCAGGCAACCATCATTATTGATACTGACTCTTTCGGTCCTAATGACTTGAAGAAAGCGCAGTTCCAGACAGAGGACTATCTGGGTGAGATGGGTATTGACCCAGACCGTGTCATCCAGTGTCCATTGACAACCATGGTGAAGGATTGTCTTGCAGATACAGGAATGGACAATAAAGCAGTCTTGAAGTGCCGTAATATGTTCGCTCTCGGACTGGTTTGCTGGCTCTTTGACCGTGATCTCTCTCTGGTCGATAACTTCCTTCGTGAGAAATTCGCTAAGATACCCGCTATTGCAGAGAATAACATCAAGGTCGTTCAGGCTGGTTACGACTATGGACATAATACCCATTCCTCAGCGATGAACGTATATCGTATCGAGACTAAGGAGAAAGAGCCTGGTCGCTATATGGATATCACTGGTAACAAGGCGACAGCCTATGGCTTTATCGCAGCCGCCGAGAAAGCGGGTCTGAAGCTTTACTTAGGTTCTTATCCTATAACACCTGCAACAGATGTGCTGCATGAGTTGTCTAAGCACAAGTCATTAGGTGTGACAACTGTTCAGTGTGAGGATGAGATCAGTGGATGTGCCTCTGCCTTAGGAGCCTCTTTTGCAGGAGCCTTAGGTGTGACATCTACCTCAGGTCCTGGTATCTGTCTGAAGTCTGAGGCGATGAATCTTGCAGTGATTATGGAATTGCCTTTGGTGGTACTTGACGTACAGCGTGGCGGTCCTGCTACGGGTCTTCCTACAAAGTCAGAACAGACAGACCTTCTGCAAGTGCTTTTTGGGCGTAATGGTGAGAGCCCGATGCCTGTGCTGGCAGCTACGAGTCCTGCCGACTGTTTCGACGCAGCCTACCAAGCATGTAAGATGGCATTAGAGCATATGACTCCGGTAGTACTTCTCACCGATGCTTATATTGCCAATGGTTCTGGTGCCTTTAAACTGCCAGAGATAACCAAGCTTGATGCTATCAATCCTCCATACGTTCCAGAGGAGTTGAAGGGGAAGTGGACACCTTATATGCGTGCAGAAAACGGAACTCGCTATTGGGCTGTTCCTGGTCGTGAGGGATTCACCCATATCCTTGGCGGTCTGGAGAAAGACTCAGAGACTGGTGCTATCTCAACGAATCCTGAGAATCACGATTTGATGACTCGTCTACGCCAGCAGAAGATTGCTAATATTCAGGTACCTGACTTGGAAGTAGAGGGTGATGTGAAAGATGCTGATTTACTCGTAGTAGGCTTTGGTTCAACCTATGGTCATCTGCATTCTGCGATGGACGAGCTCCGTACCAAGGGCTATAAGGTGGCACAGACCCACTTTAAGTACTTGAACCCACTGCCCAAGAACACGGCAGAAGTGCTCTCTCGTTATAAGAAGGTGGTCGTTGCTGAGCAGAATATGGGACAACTTGCCGCCTACCTGCGTATGAAAGTGGATCACTTCACGCCTGAGCAGTTTAATCAAGTGAAGGGTCAGCCATTCGTAGTGGAAGAGTTAGTCAACGCATTTGAGGACATTTTAAAGAAGTAAAGCTATGAGTACATATACAGCACAAGATTATAAGAAAGGACAGCCACGTTGGTGTCCGGGATGCGGTGACCACTTCTTTCTGGCATCGCTGCATAAAGCATTGGCAGAAATAGGTGTTGCTCCTTATGATACTGCCGTTATTTCTGGTATCGGTTGTTCCAGCCGTCTGCCACACTATATGGCAACCTATGGTATGAATACGATTCACGGTCGTGCTGCTGCTATTGCGACAGGCGCAAAGGTAGCTAACCCCAATCTGACTGTATGGCAGGTTAGTGGTGATGGTGATGGACTTGCTATTGGTGGTAATCACTTTATCCACGCCAATCGTCGTAATATTAATCTGAATATGATTTTGCTGAACAACCGTATCTACGGTTTGACCAAGGGACAGTATTCTCCTACCTCTCCTCGTGGCTTCGTCTCTAAGTCGAGTCCTTATGGTACAGTGGAGGATCCTTTCCGTCCTGCAGAGTTATGCTTCGGTGCTCGTGGACATTTCTTTGCCCGTGCTGTTGCCACTGATTCCCAAGGTACTGTGGAAATCTTAAAAGCTGCCTATGAGCACAAAGGCGCTGCTGTTTGTGAGATTCTGCAGAACTGTGTCATCTTTAATGATGGCACACATGAGAGTGTTTACAACAAGGAAGGTCGTAAGAAGAATGCCATTTACGTTCATCATGGCGAGAAACTAGTATTTGGTGAAAACAATGAGTTCGGTCTTGTGCAGCAAGGTTTCGGTCTGAAGGTTGTTGAGATTGGTAAGGATGGCTATACCTTAGACGATGTCCTTGTTCATGACGCTCATTGTGAGGATAATACCTTGCAGTTGAAACTTGCCCTGATGGGTAATGGTGACGGATTCCCTATTGCCCTTGGTGTCATCCGTGATGTAGATGCTCCTACATACGACGACTGTGTGCAGGCTCAGATTCAGGAGGTCAGCAGTCAGAAGAAGTATCATAATTTCTCAGAACTTCTGGAGACCAACGACATATGGGTTGTAAGATGATGAAAAGACAGAAGATTAATATATTGTTATGTGACACATTCCCTGGACTTTTACCGCCGGAGATTCCCTCTTATGCGTCAATGTTTAGGGAAATGTTCCGTGCTGTTGACGGTTCCTTAGAGTTCGAGGTGTTTCCCGTAATAGCGGGTGTCTTACCCAAGGAACTGGAGAAAGACGAGTTGTATCTGATTACAGGAAGTAACAGTTCCGCTTACGATGATGACCCTTGGATTCTGGAACTCATTCAGT
>CACWWZ010000102.1 GCA_902764705.1 uncultured Prevotellaceae bacterium
CCCATAGTTCGTCCCAGTGACGATTGATGTAGTTGCCCAGTGTCTTGGAAGTAACACCCGCACAGGAAGCCAGCTGTTGTCTTGTCATTGCTTTCATAATTCGTACATTTTGTTAAATTCGTGGTTTGTTTAATACACTTACACTTCATACACTAAAATTATAAAGTTTGTCGCGTACCGCGTATATGCGTATGCGGTACGCGAAGGATTTCAGAAAACAGGTGTATCAGGTGTATGTGTATCGGTCTCTTTGGCCAGACCTCTGCGCAGGCTTTCTGTCTCGGCAAGGCTGCGTCGCACGACGATGTAGCCGCGTACGTTACGGTAGGTCTTGCGCTTGAAGCCGAGGTCTATGAAGGCATGTCCTATGCCCTCTTTGGTAATCTTCTGCGAGATATTGGCACTGACTATCTGCATGGCCAGACCTACAGGCATGAATTCGCCCTCCCCGTCCGTTTCGGGCGGGCGGAAGTACCAGAACACCAGTTCACGCTCCGTACACGAGGTCTCGAACTGTTCGTTATGCCGCTTCAGTCGGTCAATCTCCGACTTCTCGAACCAGTACTGGAAGCCCTCGCGGTAGAGCGTGTAGGCCTGCGCATAGATGGCGTCATAGTCGAAGGGTGTCGACAGCGGCGACTCGATGCTCTCGATTTCAAACGGAAGCCAGCGGCGCGTCCCCGTCACGTCCGACAGGAACTGCACGTTGTTGCCCGTGCCGCAGAACGATGCCAGGTGCGGCATGTTCTCATGGTAGCGGGCGTAGGCCTTGCGTTCGTTGATGAAGGGCATAGTCATCGTACCCTTCATCTTGTTCAGTTCCTTGGGCAGCATCGTGTCCAGCTCCTCCCAGCACATCAGGCCGTATTGTGCCAGCACGATGCGGTCATCCTTCGTCAGCATGGCTGAGTCGGTCTTTGTGTAGAAGTAGTCGCGCAGCTGTGGCGGCAGCAGGTTGGCAAACCACGTCGTCTTGTACGTGCCCTGCTCTCCGATCAGGATCAGCATCACGTTGTTCACCACCTTCGGTGAGACCCATGAGGCCACCATGCCCACGAGCCATTTCTTCAGATACTGGTAGAACAGGATCTGCTCGTCGGCATCGCCCCGCACGTTCACCGTCAGCGACAGTCCCATGATGGCGTCGCCCTTGTCCGGCGTCCACGGCGGCAGGTGGTCCAGGTAGTGACGGAACGGGTGAAATTTTGGCACATAGTCCGAATCGATGACGCTGCGCAGATGCTCCTTGATAAGGGGCTTCTCCGCGTAGAGTTTCTCCCACAGCGTATTGATGTCGCGGTCGCCGAGAGTCTGGTAGCCGTCTGTCACGTCCCCGTCGCCGCCGAAGATGGTCAGCAGACCCTGCTCGTCCTCGCCGATGACCGGTCCCTGCGACAGCCAGTGAATCTCCGTACGCCCCCTGACCTCATTATAGCGCAGCAGCACGCGCTCGCTGAGCATCGCCTTGATCTCCTGTGGCGTGGCCATCGTCTCCTGCCACGGCTTCTTGTGTTCCTTCGGGGACCCTCCCTGTCCCTCCCTGCTTAGGGAGGGTGCATTCTTACTCTTTTTTGTTGCCATGCTGCAAAATTACGAATAATATATGACTCCTACTGCCTACGGAGGCACTACGCGTAGGCAGTACGGTTTCTAAAATAAACCACATTTTAATCAAGTGCTTCATTTTTTTGTACAAAGATTTGGAAATGTCAGACAAAATGACTACCTTTGCGTCATTAAGATAGAGATTATGCCAGAATACGACATAGCATTGGAACTCGCGAGACTGCACATTTTGACAGGTGCTGACTTCGTTCGTCAACTAAAAATGCTGACGCGGCTATACATATTCAAACCAGTTTACGGTGAGAAAGACATTTTTGCGGCAGAGGGTAGTCATAGAGACGACATGCCACAACTTCTTGATGCAGCCCGCAAAGCCGTTGCTCATGGAAACAGAGTCTATATTCTGCCCAATCCAAAAGGTATCAGAACGGCAGACTTTATCTTTGAGAATAAGGGGGTGTATAAGATGTATGATTTGAAGACCATCTACGGGAAAGCCTCTGTAATAAATCGCCTTCTTGAATCCGTAGGCCAGACGACACACGTATTATTGAATATGGCAACCGACTACAATGCCCGACTGTTGGCAAAGGACATCGCGGCATATTTCAAGGTCAACCCTGACGCATTCGAGGTTCTTGTGTTCAAAGGCCCAAAGAGTATGGTCGTTAAACGCAATGCGGCAAGAGACAAAGACTTTGTCAAGACATTCATGTTCTCGTATTATAAATAAAAGCCACCGTAGAAGGGTGACTTTTAAATGGGCGGTGGCGATATGGTCCTGCCCCCTCGGGATTCTACCCGGATAGTCAATCGGATGGATTGACGTTGCAAAGATAAACATTTTTTCCGAACCTTCCAAATGTTTGGACAAAAAAATTGTTATTTGCTGTCTTTTTCATCTTCCCATAGCAAACAATCGCTTCAATTCATCCTGAAAATCGAGTGATTGCAATTGATTCATGGCACGTGTATAATCGCTCCTCATGTTCTTCCTGTTCCACAACGCCTCGAACACTTTCCACTTCTCACGGATGCCTAACCGTTCGGCCATTGCATCGGCCAACAGTGCCGACTGGGTACGGGAGATCAGTGGCTGGAAATTTTCATCCACATAGCCCGCCCTCTGCACCTTCTCCCATAGCGCCATGGCTTCCTCGGTGCAAAATACATCAGGAAGAGCTGGCCGCTCCTTTGCTTTCTCCCGCATTTTAATGTTCCCCTCGCCCTTTGGAGAGGGGTTAGGGGTGAGGCTTATATATTGCGTCTCGACATGCTGTCCGCCAGAGGCGACATACACTACCTCTATTTTGCTGCCGTGGTTGGTAAAGTCGGCCTGGTGCATTTGCTCCAGCAGTTCATTCAACATTTTCAGGACTTCGGCGGGCAGCACGCCGCCGAGTCCGCCCAGATTCTCTGGAACGTCTTCGTTTCTCTTCTTCATATTCCTTAATACGAATTGAATGGTTTGACAAAAATATGAGTTTGGAGAAAAAACGGAAGACGTGGACTTGTAACTTTGGACATACAAACAGCCCTACGAGGTTCGCAATATACCCATGCACTGATGTATGCCAAAAAGCCCACGCCCCGTTTATAGAGGAGTGAGCCGGCAGACATCCTTTCCTGTGCATTTATCCTATTGAATTGCGATTTCTGTAGGGCAGTCAAGAAAGCTGTCGTTCGCTCTGGGTGACAAAGGTAGTGCAAATCGAGCGAAATACCAAATAAATTCGCATTTATTTGCATTTCCGAGATGCAGCCTACCTTCGAACGTAGTTCAAAGTCTCCAATTCTTTGAAACACCCAAATGTTTTGCTATTTATTTATGGACTCATAACAATTTCAGAGTTTAAAGGGTTTAACTTCATTGTTATTTTATGCGAATTCTTTGATTATTCGATTTTTCTTTGTATCTTTGTCCCCAGAATCATTTAATTGTTATGGTTATGCAGAAAACAAATATCATAGCTGATGGCCATGCCATAGAGGTCCGCTACCAAGGTGCTACTGGCGATTTCTTTTCTCTGACGGACATTGCCAAATATCGTACAACAGAGAATC
>CACWWZ010000103.1 GCA_902764705.1 uncultured Prevotellaceae bacterium
CCTTGTCACCGCTTTTCTTGATAGCAGCAAGTTCCACCTTCGACTGCTCAGAAAGAAGAACAACGTATGCCATAGGTTAAAGTGCGTTGATCATCGACATGATGTCCTCCTTGCTCTCCAGACGCGTAAACTCTGCCTGAGGGCTGTGCGCCTTGCTGATGTCATCCTTTACGGCCTTCACGTTGCGGCTGTCAGCAAAGAAGGGGTCGCCCGACGGGCTAATCTCGTAGGGGTCAGCATCGTGAGTCGGCTCCAGCAACTTGCCAGCCAGCCAATTGCGGTCGCGCCTCGAAAGCGACAGACTCTCTATGTAAGCCCAAAGTTTGTTTGTTGCAACAGTTGCCATAACTTCAAATAGTTGGTTTCTCGCTGCAAAAATAAAGATAAAAACTGAAACGACAAAATAAAACAGGAAATAAACAATGAAGAAACATAAGATTTGGAGCATTTGGGTGCTCACGGCAACATAAATAGGAAATCTTTTGGTGCATTGGAATAGAATAGCTATCTTTGCACCCAGTTACAACAACATCGCGAAAAAAAGAGCCGAAGCATTCGTAACTCCCTAAATTACCACACTCAAAAGAGTTAATGTCGAATCGAAGGCTATCAGTGCTCGCACCGGAAACGGCGTGGGGACTGGTGGTATCATCAATTCGACAGGGTGTGGTAACCCTAGGGAGTTTGTCGTATCATTAAGCCCACGCTTTATTTTTTTCGCGAGAATCAATAACTTCAAACATTACTACTATGGAAGAAACGAATCAGATTGAGCAAGAAATTGTTATCGTCGGCAGTCGCTATGGGGACTTCACCGACGTGTTGGAACCTTATTACGAAAAAGGCGAACCCATAGAACCGAAAGACATCAAGAGGCTGTTGGGCAGTGATGTGGTTTACCTGCAGCCTGTCAGTAACAACGACGATCCTTATGCCGTGGGTGTGTTTATTACCATGAAGAAGCGGCTGGGATTTGTGTGGAAGGACCAGTCGCCATCGCTGCGCGAGCAGATGGCGGCCAACAACAAGAGATATTATAAGGCGCATATTAAAAGGATAAACACTCGTTACGGCCTGATGATGGCTGAGGCGACACTGCCCGACAGGCTGTCGGACGATGTATGCAGGGTGATTGACTTTGATGAGGACTGGGCGAAGAACATTCCCGAGACGGTGACAAGCATTACGGAACAGAGCCTGAGTCTGGGTTTTGCCATGCTTTGTGACGAACTGCCCGATATGAAGCAATGGAATGATACGCTGGAGAACCGTTTCAAAAACCTGAAGCAAGACCTGCCTGCGGATTTGTCGGGGCACCACATCATGGAAAGCAGGGAACTGTACGACAAAATGAAGAAGTCGGCAATTAAAGAGGTGCGGGAATCGTGCGACGATATGCTGGATGCCTATGTCAGTCGCGGCTCGAAACAGAAAATGAAGCAATGGGCCAACGAATGGTTGCCGCAGTTTTTCCGCGAATTTGCCGAGAGTGGCCTGCTGGGGTTGTTCGAAGCGGCCAACTACACACTGGAACGTGTAGAGGCCTTGTTGAACCAGGCTCCGGCCGGTTTGTTCTATCTCTATAAGTTCAACCGCGTGCGCTTTGCCTTCCATTTGTACTACGCTGCACTGCCGCAGGAAGTCTATAACCGCCTGCTGACATTGCTGGCGGTGCGCGAGGCGATGCTGGGGAAGGAGAAAGAGAAGGGCAAGAAAGAACTCACTAAAGAAATACTAGCACGTAGCATAGAGAACTGCCAGGAATATTTTTGGGCTAACAGTGCATATGCTGTACCATATTGTATATGTCGTGATGATTTCAAGATGACAATTTCCTATGCCGATTTTGAAGATCTTCTTGAGAAACTTCCATTTAAAAAGGATATTCGCAAGTGTCCTGCAGGTACTATAGCCAATGCTTTCAGCGATAATCCAATCTTTAACGAGCATATCGACACTTGGGAAAAGTTCAAGCCTATGACACGTATCATTAAACTGCGTGATGCACTACGAAAGGAACTAATTTGATAGAAAAGTTATATGAGAGTTATATAAAAGTTATATCAAAGTTATATAAGTTATATAGGTGTCTGGAGCTATTTCGGGCACCTATTTCTTTTTCCTACTTTCGCGTCAGGAAATTTTTTTTATCCACTTAATTTTTTGACGTTATGAACAAGAAAAACAATCAAGAAGAAAAGAATCTGATGAATCGGTGGGTGTTTGATCATGCCTATGCGATGATCGAAGAGTTTAACATGAACCGCAGCGAGGCGTTCCGTCGGGCGCACCTGGCGCGTGAACTGGTTGAGGCGCTGGGGCAGGGCATCGTGGTGTTCGAGTACGAAAAGAAGGATGGCACGTTGCGACTGGCGCGGGGGACATTGTGTAAGGGTATCTCGGAGAAGTATGATGCTTATGAGTACAAAACGGACTCGCATGAAAAAGATAAATACTCGAAACTGGATATTCCGTACTGGGATTTGGACAAGGAGGCGTTCCGTAACTTCTCGGTTGTGAATGTTAAGAGAATCGTTGAAGTAGTCATCAAGAGTAAGAACCAAAATTCACCCGACTTAATCGAATTTGTGTAATTATGAAGATGCATGATTTACAACCGATAAAGAATGTGACTGCGCGGGCGGTGCTGGTGAAGGACACGGCAGTCTTTTGTAGCGAAGGCCACATAGAGACGGAATGGGAGATAGAGCCCGACGGCACGCGCGTTCCTGCTGCCCATTGGGTAAGTGATGATGACGACGAGGAATTGTTCCGACAGGACAATCGTTCGCCCATTGAAATCATCCAGGCGTGCGAATGGATCTGCCGGCAGTTGATGAAGGAGGGGCGCGACTTCCTGCGCTACGAAGTGACGCCGGGGCACGAGCGCGTCGTGAATCTTCAAGACCTAGCCGTCGACTGCGATGGCTGGGACGAAGAGGAGTTTGAAGTAAACGAACAAAAGTGAGCCCACCCCGACTCTTCTGATGAAAACAAAAACAAGAAAAACCCCTTCTATGGGCTTGAAGCTCTTGGTGAGCTTTTGTGCCAAGTGTCATGACTCTGTCGTTAAAAGCCAGCTTTTACGCCACAGCCACACCACTCGTCACAACCACTGGTGTGGTTCAAGCCCACAGAAGGAAAAACCCCGCTTCGCTAAAAAACAATTATTACTTTCTGCCAATAAGGATAAAAGAGAGAAACGGTTTTCTTGGTTTTTCCTTTCTGAGAAAGAGTCCCTGAAAGGGTTGACGGCATGGGTTGTAAGGCTGTCTGGGTGCTTGCACACTAGCAGAATTTCAACTCATGGCGTTAATACTCTGACGAGAGTATCTTTATCAGAAAGGGGTTTTAAAGGTTTTTGTCAACATCTGTGAGATCTGTGATATAAAAAATTTACTAAGAAAATTATAGAATTATGACTAAAGAACAGAAAATGGAACTGTCCCGGAAGATCGGGCTGTTCGGATTGAGCGACTTGCGCAAACTGGCGCCTATCGGGGATTTAGGCTATGCCAACGGCTGGGAAACCTTTTGGGGAACGGGCTGGATGCATGGCGGTATGGAGAACGCCATCG
>CACWWZ010000104.1 GCA_902764705.1 uncultured Prevotellaceae bacterium
TCATCAGAAAGGGGCCTTTGCCAGTGCCGTTAGTTCGTCGGACGGAATACTGGAGAAGGCCAATGGCGGTTTCCTTTTCTTGGAGAACGTGCATAAGATTCCGATGGAGGTGCAGGACATGTTGGCTGCCGTATTGGCGAGGGGAAGATATTCACGTGTCGGCTCAACCAAGGAGCGCTTCGTCAAGTTCAACATTGTCTCGACATCCTGCATGAGTCCCGACAAAGCCGTTGCCGAGGGAATCATGTCGCAGGAATTCAGGGACTATATCTGTGAGGGGGAAGTGTTTGTGCCGCCTCTCCGCGATACAAAGGACGACATTCTGCCGCTTGCAAAATTCTTCATAGAGCAGTTCGACCCTAAAAAGCGTAAGTTGAGCAGGGAGGCCTTGGGGAAACTGGAAGCCTATCAATGGCCCGGAAATGTGCGGGAACTAGTGAGTGTCATCAGGACTGCCGTTGCAAGGTGTCATGAAGATGAAATCCTCGTCGAGCATCTGAATATCCCCAGAAATGATTTTCGCGGCTGTCAGTCGATGGCAGCGACGGAAAGGGACATCATCATAGCCGCACTGAAACGGAACGGCAACAATAAAAGTCAGGCTGCTGAGGAACTTGGAATCAGCCGAAAGACCATCTATAATAAGATGGCTGAGTATCAGATAGTGCTTGACGGCGATTGAAAAGATCAGAAACTGTGTAATTATTACACACTGGTGTGTAGCGTTTACACACTTTTTGAGAACATTTTATAACACATTTTTCATTAACATTCTTTAATCGCGCTCGTTTACAGGCAGATACGAAAAAACTGTCAGAAAACGAGTTCTTTTTGCTTGCACCCATGCTTATGTTACAAGTGCGATCGCAATCAAACGCATTAGTAACAAGTAAAAGAATGTAAGCAATGACATATAATATATTGACAGAGACGGACTTCTTCAGGGCTGTGGCAGACGGTGAGGAAGAGAAGGTAAGAGACTGCTACGGCGACTTCATCGCAAGCGTCATCAGGCTGTGCCGTACTAGTGATGCAGCCTCAGCGTACATCGCAATCACTTTCGCGGAAATCGAACTGAGGGCATACAAAGGACTCAATCCTGTAGTCAGTTCATATTGCGACAAGGCAATGGCATTCATGAAGGAGATGCACGACATGCTGGAGCCGATGGCGGCGAAGGATATGGAGAAGACGGAGAAAAACGAGGTGCAGCCTAGGCTGGAATGGACGGGAAAGACGGTGGACTTGGTGGAACTGGTCTATGCGCTGAAAGAGTCGGGATGCGTGAACAACGGCGAGATGGCCATCGGGAAGATGAATGAGATAGTCTTCCGGATGTTCGGAATGAAGGCACTGAAGGACTATTCGAGGTATTACGTCTCTATAAAGGATCGCGAGACCGATTACAGCTATACCTACTTCATCGACCGACTGAGGCAGAAACTGAACGAGCGTATCAAGGCTGACATCAAGAGGTCGCTGAGCCGATGAGCGACGGATATAGAAAGAGGAAAGCCTCGGACTGGCAAATGTCGATGCCGTTCGGGGCTTTCCTCTTATCTGTGCAAGGGCTGACGGTCAGAAATAGACTATCATTGCACGCTCCTTGCGATTGGTGGTTCTGTCGCATATCCAATGGCGGAACTCATGCGCCAGCCCTGTGTCAACGTAGTACGATACGGCAATGATGCACTCTAGATTATACAATTCATCCTTATAGCCGCTTTCCAGCAGGTCGTATTTGCTCAGCAAGTCAAGATTGACGGTCAGTTGCCTACGCATCCTGTTAATGATACTGCGCACCTTCATGATAGTCACTCCGAACAGACTGGCAATCTCGCCCGCTGTCATCCAAATGTCGTAGCCCGTCACCTCGAACTTTTCGTTCTCAAATACTACTTTGTCTCTCTTCATCATATCTCTGTCCTCCATATTATTTATATTACCATGTCAATGCTTGGCACGAATTGCTCGATCTTAGCCAGCTTGGAGGCCAGTGTGTCAATCTCGCAGCCAAGTTTTTCCTGAGTGATTTTGGCATAAATCTGAGTGCTTTCAATGCTCTTATGCCCCAGCACGGACGACACTACTTCCAGCGGCATCCCGTTCGACAGGCAGACAACTGTAGCCATCGTATGGCGCCCCTGGTGCCAAGTGACCTGCTTCTGGATGCCACACAGTTTGGCGATGGTTTTCAGTATGCCATTGCAGGAATAATAGGGTGGCACATCAAACACGCGCCCATCGTCACACAGCCCTCTATACTTCTTGTAAATTGCAAGCGGGATAGGCAACAGTTTCACATTCTCGGCTACACCTGTCTTCTGGCGGTGTGTGTGAATCCACAGACTGCCATCTACGGGATTCTTTACAATATTCTCTTCGCGAAGGTTCTCCAAGTCAATGTATGCCAGACCCGTGAAAGCACAAAAGATGAACATATCCCGAATAAAGGAACGCTTGGCGTTCAGACGTGGGAGGTTCATCATCGACTGTAATTCGTCCTTAGTCAGAAAACCCTTCTCAGTTTCTTCCTCACGAATTTGATAGTCAACGAAAGGATAGTGCATTACCCAGCCGTTCTGATGGGCACGGTGCATCAGCATCATAATGGCACAGACATACTTTTTCACTGAGTTATGCTTGAGGTGTTCCTGTGTTTTGAGATAGACCTCAAAGTCACTGATGAACGAAGGAAGTATTTCCTTCAGTGTCATGTCTGACACATGATACTGGTATTGCATGAAGTTCCCCACATGCTTGTAGATAGCCTTGTATCTGACAAGGGTAGTCTTAGAGTTCAAACCGCCCTCGACTTTCTTTTCATACTCTTCGTTCCATTGAGCGAAGAGCGTCATCAGCGTATGCTGACGGTACTCCAGACCGAGGAAAGCGTTCTTCACCTTCTCTGCAGTCACATAGTCATCACGCAGTTTGATTTCCTGATAGTGCTTCACGATGGATGCACGTATCTTCTCCAACTCACGGTTTACGTCACGGGCAGCGATTGTCTTGCCTTTGGCGTGACCACCTTTTGACTCCCAGATGTTAGGGTCACAAGATACCTTGCAGCTGAACTGAGACATGGTTCCATCCACTGTGATACGTCCCATGATAGGGTTCGTACCGTCCTTCTTCAACTTCTCCTTCTTCTGGTAGAAGATCACTGAAAATGTACTTCTCATTGCTCTAATTTCTTTAATTGTTCAACGTTCTAAATTTTGCGTTGCAAAATTAGCCAATTTGAAGTCTTGTTGTTCCTCGCAAATCACAGACGAATAATGAAGAACTCCCGAAAAGAGTTAAATATTCGCATCTGTCAGATTCTCAGCGCATTCCCGTGTCGAACGTTACCGCTTTTCCTCGATTTGCCACTTTCCAGAAAAGGGGTACGAATTAGAGACTCAACTCGTTCTATTATCTGTACTTATCTTGCCTCTATCTGTACCTATCCGCTTCTCAGCGTTTTCTTAACTCTCTGATTCTCAATCCAAATTCCCCATCTCTCCATTTTTTGTTTTCTTATTATGTTTC
>CACWWZ010000105.1 GCA_902764705.1 uncultured Prevotellaceae bacterium
AGCCGTCAGAAGCCTAAGGAGGACTATGGTGGCAACATCAAGCTTGAAGACGCTGAAGACGAATTCTTCATGTAAGAATCATCTATCTTGGAGCCCTTTAAAGTTCACATATTAGGCTGTGGCAGCGCTCTGCCCACAATTCGTCACTATGCATCCGCGCAGGTGGTGGAGATGAGGGGAAAACTGTTCTTGGTAGATTGCGGAGAAGGCACGCAGATTCAGTTGCGGCGCTCCCGTATCCGCTTTACCAAGATCAGTGCCGTTTTCATTTCCCACCTGCATGGCGACCATTGCTTCGGATTGATAGGAATGCTCAGCACCTTTGGGCTGCTGGGGCGAACAGCCCGTTTGGCTGTCTATGCTCCAAAGGAAATGGAAGACATCCTGAACAGGCAGATGAGATTGTTCTGCCACGATTTCGACTATGAAGTAGACTTTCATCCTGTTGACACTACGGTTCAGAAAATAGTCTACGAAGACCGTTCCCTGACGGTTGAGAGCATCCCCCTGGAACATCGTATGCCTTGTTGTGGCTATTTGTTCCGTGAAAAGCCCAGCAAGCCACACATCCGGCGTGACATGATAGACTTCTATCATATACCCGTCAGTCAGATTGACAACATCAAAGCAGGTGCCGACTGGACTACGGAAGAGGGAGAACACGTCCCTAACAGTCGTCTTGTCGAACCTTCTGACCCTCCTCGTTCGTACGCCTACTGCAGCGACACACGCTATATTCCCACTTTGCACGAGCGCATTCAGGGAGTTAGCACCCTCTATCATGAAAGCACCTATGGCGAAGACAATCTCCTGTTGGCAGAGAAGTATTACCACTCGACAGCCAGACAGGCTGCCACGGTAGCCAGTGATGCAGGAGTAGGGCAGTTGCTATTGGGCCACTATTCCTCACGCTATGAAGATGAACAAGTGTTGCTGGACGAGGCAAAACAAGTGTTCTCCAATGCCCGTTTGACGGACGAACAACTTGTTTTTGACGTATAAACACGCTTTTTTATTCAAAAAATTTGGCAGATTCAAAGATTCTTCGTAATTTTGCAGAAAATATATAGTGAATTGCTTATGACGAAAAGGCTACTCATTTTACCTCTAATGGGAATTCTCTTGCTTTCTGCCCCCATCTCCATGGTGGCAGCGAGTGCAGAAACGTTCTCCATAGAACAAACGATAGAAGAGGAAATCACCATCTCTGTCAATGGTCAGTGGGTCGTCATTAATGGTGCTCAAGGCCAGACCTTAGAGGTTGTCTCGCTGACAGGCCGTCGGGTGATGACATTGAAGATAGAGAGTCCAGCACAACGCGTAGAACTAAACGTACCTAAAGGTTGCTATATATTAAAGATAGGAAAGGTAGTAAGAAAGGTGGCTATTCAATAATCCTGTTCTTATTTTCGTTGTTGTTGCTGACCGGATGCAACGACAACAATTCGCACAAGGACAGAGTCATCACTGTGGAGGCGTTTTCTGACATGAAAGCGCCCGACTTTGTTTATGATCTTAAGGAGATTCGTCGTCACTTGAAGAGCCTGATGAACTCAGACAAAGGGACCACAGAAGCAGATAGGCAGACGCGTCACTACTATCAGGACAGCCAGCATCCTATGGTGTGGATAGACCGTCTTGGCGTGGACGAACGCGCTGATTCCCTGTTAGACTGGCTGCATCTGCTGAACGAGATAGGAATGTCCGAGAAGTCTTTTGCCGTTGAGACCATAGAGCAAGACATCAAGCGCCTGAGAACCTTAAGTTTCGGAGAAGGCCAGAACTCCCTGAACAAGACGGCTGCCAGGTTGGAATATCATCTGACAAAAGCCTGCTTGCGCTATTGTTATGGCCAGCGCTTTGGTTTCATCAATCCAAACAGCGTCTTTAACAATCTGGATGTAGAGAAATCTGACACCGTCCGCAAAGTGGTCAAGTATCGTGGACTCTTTGACATACCCATAGACCGTCCAGGTAAGAACTATGCATCGTTGGTCATCGACAAAGTCAGGCATGACAGCATTGCGGTCTATCTTCGTGAGATTCAGCCTGATGACAAGATGTATCAGAAGCTGAAGGACATGCTGCCAACTGCAACAGGTGTCGAACAGCGCAAGCGTATTCTCGTGAATATGGAGCGCTGGCGCTGGCGCAGGAAACAACCTATTGTAGAAACGGGTAAACGCATCATTGTGAACATTCCTGCCTACCATCTCTATGCCTATAGCGACGACTCCCTCCTGGACATGCGTGTTGTGTGTGGCAATGTGAAGACCAAGACCCCGCAATTGTCCAGTCATATAGAGTGGATGGAGGTTAATCCGCAATGGGTCATGCCGATGAGCATCGTCGAGAATGACGTGACGCGTCATGTAGGCGACTCATCCTATTTTGCCCGCAACAGATACTACATCTACGACAAAGAGACCCACCAGCGGTTAAATGTCAAAAGCGTGACCAGACAGATGCTGCTCAGCGGGAAATATAAGGTCGCCCAGGAAGGAGGAGCAGGAAACTCGCTGGGACGTATCATCTTCAGATTCAAGAACAACTTCTCCGTATTCCTGCACGACACGTCCAATCCCGGAGCCTTTGAACGACTCTCAAGGGCTATGTCGCACGGTTGTGTACGTGTGGCAAAACCTTTTGAACTGGCTCGTTTTGTGCTTGACAGCCCTGACGAATGGCTGCTGGACCGCATTCGCATAGCGATGGGATTAACACCTGAGACACTCCAGGGGATGGAATATGTTGATTCACATCCGGAAGTAGAGGACCGCAACAAGATCATCAGCTATGTATCCGTCAAGCCTCGCGTACCTCTATATATTATATATAGTACACTTTGGCCCGACGAGTATGGCAACTTCCAGACTTGGCCCGATGTTTACGGCTATGACCAAGTAGTGTGGAATCATTTAAGCACTTATATGTGAGTCTATGACACGAGAGGACGAAAAGCTGTTAATGCAGCAACTGATGGACCCCGCAACGCAACGAAAGGCGTTCGAGAGAGTGGTACGCGAATATAGCGAACAACTCTATTGGCAGGCACGTCGTATTGTGCTGACGCACGACGATGCAGACGATGTCATACAGAACGTATTTCTGAAAGCCTGGACCCATCTGGACGATTTTCACCAAGATTCCCGCTTGTCCACATGGCTCTATCGGATTACCATCAATGAGAGTGTCGATTTCGTGCGACGCAAAAAGAACCAGTCTATCGTCAGTACAGACCAGGAAGAAACCGGTATTGCCAATATGCTGCTGGCAGACAACTATTTCGACGGTGACGAAACCCAGGCCCTGCTTCAGGAGGCCATTGCCCAACTGCCTGATGTTCAACGGACTGTATTCAACCTGCGCTATTACGACGACATGAAATACAGCGACATGAGCGAACTGTTGAAAACCTCAGAAGGCTCGTTGAAAGCCTCTTACCACATAGCGGTGAAAAAGATTTCTGATTTTTTTAAGCGCCACGATTAAACTTTTAGCATAAATATACGTCATA
>CACWWZ010000106.1 GCA_902764705.1 uncultured Prevotellaceae bacterium
TCAGATTTTATTCGATGGTCAGCACGACGATACTCTTGGCGGGCAGTTTCACGCTCAGCACCTGATTCTTCAGCTTGGCATCCTTGAATGCGCGTGGTGTCACCGTCTGTGGGTGCTCAAAGGAGTTGTAGTCCTTGGCATCAGCAGAAGTCAGCACTCTGCCACTCACACCTTTGGCCTTGGTTCCTTGCAGGGCAATATCGAGTGTCTGAGCGTCTTTAAGCGACGTATTGGCCAGTGCCAGCACGATGTTTCCTTGCTGTGTACGAGCTGCTGAGGCAGAAAGCAGAGGCATTGTTTTGCCCTCAGTGGTCTTGATGGAGTCACACTTCAGAGTTATCGGCAGGAAGGTAGCCTCCTGGAACGGACGATACATCTCAAACACGTGGTAGGTTGGTGTCAGAACCATGTGGCCCGTACCTTTCTGGTCGGTAAGAATCATTGACTGAAGCACATTGACCACCTGTGCAATGTTACACATACGGACGCGATCCGTATATTTGTGGAATACGTTGAGCATCAGTGCTGCCACCATGGCGTCGCGCAGTGAATTCTGCTGATACAGGTGTCCGCTGATGGTGCCCGGCTCTTCATCCCACCAGGTGCCCCATTCGTCTACCATCAGGGCAATCTTCTTTTCTGCGTCCAGCGAGTCCATGATGGCGCAATGGCGTGCTACGACAGGCTCAACGTCCAGACACTTCTCCAGCGTCAGATAGTACTCCTCGGGCGAGAATGCAGTTGCCTTACCCTTGTTTTTCCAGTCCTTGACGGTATAATAGTGTACGCTGATGCCCTGCATACGCTTTCCGATTTTATTCATCAACACGCGTGTCCAGTTGTAGTCGTAGTCAGAAGCCCCCGATGCAATGCGGAACAGATGGTTGTCACCCTGGTCGCGCAGATAGGTGTTGAACTTACGGAACTCGTTGGAATAGTATTCCGGTGTCATGTTGCCGCCACATCCCCAAGCCTCGTTGCCGATGCCGAAATACTTTACCTTCCACGCCTTGTCGCGTCCGTTCTGACGGCGCAGGCGAGCCATCGGAGTGTCGCCGTCGCTGGTCATATACTCTACCCATTGAGCCATCTCTTTTACCGTTCCGCTGCCCACGTTGCCGCTGATATAGGGCTCGCAACCCAGCAGTTCGCAGAGGTTCAGGAACTCATGGGTGCCAAAAGAGTTGTCCTCGATGGTGCCTCCCCAGTTGTTGTTTCGCAGGGTGGGGCGCTGTTCCCTGGGACCTATGCCGTCCATCCAGTGGTAGTCGTCGGCAAAGCATCCTCCCGGCCAGCGCAGTACGGGTACCTGCAGTGCTTTCAGTGCGTCGAAGACGTCTTTTCTATATCCCTTGATATTAGGAATCGGCGAGTTTTCACCCACCCAGAGTCCTCCATAGATGCAAGACCCCAGATGTTCGGCAAACTGTCCGTAAATCTCGCGGTTGATTTTCGATTGTGGCTGGTCGGCATACAGTGTTGCCGTAGCCTGTTGTGCCTGAGCTGTCAGCGCCGTTGCCAACAGCAGCAAAGTGTTAGTTAATAGTCGTTTCATGTTGTATGCTATTTGTTTTAAAGTCTTACTCCCAGTGAGGCATTGACAAACCAGTCATTCAGTTTCAGGGTGTTGTTGTCCACGCTGTGCTTGAATTGGTTCCACTGTCCGTGAACGTTCAGGAAATACCTGCCCCAGTTGTAGGTGATTGACGTGCGAGCATCCAGATTGAACGACACCTTGCCGTGTCTCACCACTTCGTCGGTTTCTTCCAGCGTCACGTCCTCCGTCCACGACGGGTCATCCATATCGTCGGGATAGGGCTTCTTGCCGTTTTGGGGACCGTCTTCCTCATAGAGGAAGATGTCGTAGTTAGAGTCGTAGAGCGTTGCTTTCTTTCGGTTGTAGAACACCAGCATGGGCATGGCGGTGACATTGACCATCAGATTCTTGACGGGAACCCAGTTGTAGGAATAGCCAAAACCTACTCCTGCCTCCTGAATTTTGAATTTTCCCGTTCTTCCGTTGAGCTGCACGACAGGGGCGTTCTTTCGCTGTGCATAGTCGACGTCAGACTGATAATACATGGCTCCCAACATGAACGAGCCGGCCGACCGGAGCTGCACGACAGACTGGTCGTAGGCAGCTGCATAGGAGAATCGCTTGCCGTTCAGCATGTAGAAGCCGTCCAGGATCAGCGTATTGATTTTCATATCGTCCCATACGCTGACATTTTTGGCATCAGCGTCGAAATGGTCTCCCTCTTCTCCCACAGCCCTTAGTTCGGCATCCATTTCGCGTGTTTCAAAGTCGCGTGTGCGCAGGTAGATGCCATATCTGGACCCCGTGGCTCCGATGGAGAAAGTGCTTCCGTTGGCTTTCGACAGTGAGAAGTTATAGCCAAATCCGTAGCCTCGATAGCCCACCCACAAACCGATGTTGTACGTGAATTTGGGTTTGAAGACCGTCTTCAGATTATAGTATCCCTTAGCGCCGTAGCTGGCCAGATCGGCCTCGGTGACGGTCGACTCTACTCTCATGTCCATATTGTTGATATGGTTTTTCAGCACCAGCTGCCAGGGTCGTTCAGGCACGTAGATGTAACGTTTGTCAATACCTCTGGTAGCCATGGTGTCAATGAATGCTCCTAACTTGTTCACGGCCCTGACTAAGAAGGGCTTCCGTTCTTGGGCAACAGCCATAGACAGCGATAGTGTCAAAGCTATCAGAAATGCACTTATTCGTTTCATATCGTCTTTATAGTTATTTTCTGGTAAATGTCAGTGTGCCAGGCAGCTTGCGCCACTTGCCCTGATGGGGTACCTTGATGGTGCTGCCCGCGCCCTGCTTCAGCACGTACAGGCTGTCGTTCTTGCGTGTCAGTGTGGCACGGAGGTCTTCCGAGCCGAAGTCGTTGATGAGCTGCATCTCGGCCTGGTCGTCGCCTTTCAGCTTGCAGGAGGTAATGACCCAACAGAAAGAGTTGTGCTGCTTGCCAAGATAGCCAGGCAGCGGACCGTACAGTTCCTGTCCGGGCACCTTGACGTCCTGTTCATAGAAGTTGATGCGCAGGTACACATCATATTCATTATTTATAAGGTACGCGCGAAACGGTTTGCTTTCCGTGTGCTTCTGAGCGCCGGCTTGTAGGACAAGCAGCAACAGTAGGACTATGTGCAGTATCTTATTTTTCATTTTTTATGATTTTAACGGTACAAAGGTAATAAATCTAAATCAAGAAACAATCGTTTACGTTGAAAATATGTGTGAAAACTTTCGAGGTTTTTATTTTTTTAAGTATCTTTGCAGCCACAATACATGTATTAACAATGGAAAAAGACTATTTAAAGCCTGATTTTGTCTTTGAATCGAGCTGGGAAGTATGTAACAAGGTAGGTGGTATCTACACTGTACTATCCTCGCGTGCAAAGACACTACAAGAAGAAATGAAGGACCATATCATCTT
>CACWWZ010000107.1 GCA_902764705.1 uncultured Prevotellaceae bacterium
AACACCGTCACCGGCAGTTCCGTCAGCGAGATATCCAACAAACTCAGCGCAAAGGCCAGCGTTGAGGGCAGTTACTGCGGATTCAAGGGCGAGGTGAAAGCATCCTTCGACATGGAGCACTTCCAAAGTAGCAACTATGAGTATGCTCTCTCCTATCTGGATATGACCATAAGGAAAGCATCACTCAACAAGAGTTTTGAAAGCGTGAAGTTTAACTACATGACCGACGATGCCTATAATGACATCAATGGTGTGCCGATGGTAAACAAGAGGGGTAAAGTAAGGATCAGCTATGAGAGTGATGATGAAGGCTTTAAAAAACTGATTAGGGATTACGGCACTCACGTCATCGTCCGTTCATGTCTGGGCGGGCGTATTCGACGCTCAATGGAGGTTGACCTCACCAAGGTGTCCTCGTCATACGATGTGAAGGCTTACGTAAAGGCCAGCTATGAGGGAGCTGTGGACGCTAGCGCCGAAGTGGACGAGCACTACAAGGAGTCATACAAAGAGAGCAAAGAGGCCGTTAACCTCAATATCGACGTGCTGGGTGGCAATGATCAAATGAGCAAGAATCTGATGTCGAGGGAAGGCTTCACCAAAGAAAATCTTCAGAACTGGAAGAATTCGGTGAAAGAAGAAAATATGGCCCTGGTCAGTTTCGATGAAGGTGCGCTTATACCCATCTATGAACTGGTTGACCGTGAAGCTACTAAAGCTGAAGACGGCTTCAGTGGCGAGGATCGCTATTTGGCTTTGAAGGGTTACATAGATAATAATATGGGCAAGGACCCGGATTTCTCCTATTACAACTGCGGAACCGTATTTGAGTTCAATATCCCCACCTTCGAAAACAAATGGAACAACACCCTTATCAAGGAATCGTCAACCGGCCCCGCTACTACATGGGCTTCTTCCTGGGCAACGACAGCCACAAGCCTGCCCGCGTATCGTGGAGCGGCACCAGCGTGAGCATCGAAGAATATGATGACCTCAACTTTGGCAGTGTGTCGAAACTCTATCTGCGCGGCGCATCCATCAAGACCGCTCCACACGAAGGTATGGAGACTAAGACCTGCGAGACAAAAGAGGAATACCTGCAGGGACTGAAGGGAGCGGGCACTAACTACCAGGGGGAAAAATACAACTACCCGATAGTGAAGATATTTAATAACATCTGGATTCGCGAGAATTACAAACACCAGGTGAAGGATGCGCAACCGCATCGGGATTGGTCGGAGAATAATATGAATTCGCATGAGGTATATTATTGGATTTCTTATGCAGAGCAAGCTTGTCCAAGTGGCTGGCGACTGCCTACCATGGATGACTATCAGAAAATGGTGGACAAACTCACCCACAACGGCCATTCGCTGCCAGGCCTCGCCTGTTCGGCCTTGGACAGCAATGTTACAGGATTTAGTCTTAACTTCCCCGGTTACTGGTCGACTGATTATTACTGGGATAAGAATATGCAGCAAAAAAAAGGCAACTTTCCTGGGATGGTTCTCGGCGAATGGAAAGATAACGACCATGCGGTATTTCTAACATCTGACGAACCCGAACTCGCTTTGTTTACAAAGGGTGGACAGTATGAAAGAGATGGTTTCCATCCCAACGGTGTCATGACCAGTTACTTCAGCGTCCGCTACGTGAAGGAATAATCCTCTCTCTGAAGTCTGGCGCGTGGGGGAAGCCCGTGCTTTCCCCGCCGCCAGCCTCCGCCAGAAGATGCCGAATGGTCGTCGTGCCCATCCTGAAACTTGAATCCTGAAATTTGAAACAATATAATTTATTAACGTTTAATCAAAACAGAACGACAATGATAAGAACATTCAGAAGCCTGATGGCCCTGGCCATCGCAGTAGTAACCCTCGCGGCCTGCAGCAGCAGCGACGATGCCAAATATGTGGCCGACGTCAGCCTGCCCAGCGGCACAGAGAAGACACGCCCATGAGTTCACCCTCAACATCCAGACCGAGGGCGAGTGGAAAGCCGAGAGCGACAGCCGCTTTATGTACTGCAAGACGGAGTCGGGCAAGGGCAACGCCACCCTGACCGTCGCCGTGCAGGACAACGAGAGCAGCGACCGCAAGACGGGTCATATCCTCATCACCTTCCCAGGCCACGAGTCGGAGAACAAGACCATCACCGTAGAGCAGAAATACCTGGGCGACTACGGCGGCAATGCCGACATCATCAAGACGGGCAACCAGGTGTACGCTGTGGGCTACAGCTACGACACCACGGGCGAGTGGGCCAGCCCCAATTCGGTGAAGAAGCAGGTGTTCGACACCAAGCACCTTATCGAAAAAGAGGCCCTGAGCCTCGGCCCCGTGCAGATGAGCCTGCGCAACAACACCGTCACGGGCAGCACCATGAGCGAGATCTCCGACCAGCTCTCGGCCAAGGCCAGCGTTAAGGGTTCTTACGCAGGATTCACGGGCGAGGTAGGAGCCTCGTTCAATATGTCGCACGCCGAGAGCAGCAACTACGAGTATGCCATCACCTATCTCGACTACACCATCAGTCGGGCCCAACTAACCATGAGCGTGGGAAGTATGAAGAAAGATTACATGATGGACGATGCCTACAGGGCTATCAATGGTCTGGATCCACACTACTCTTCGGACCTTCCCAACAAGGAGGGCATCAAGAGGCTGATAGATGACTACGGCACACACGTCATCATGAGTGCCGACCTGGGTGGCCGTGTGCGCCGTAAGATGGAGGTGGACATCACAAAGATCACCACTTCCTACGATATCAATGCCTACGTGGAAGCCAGTTATGATGGTGTTGTGGAAGCCAGCGGCAGAGTGGAGAACGACTACAAGCAATCGTTTGAGTCAAATAAAAATGCTGTAAAACTGAGTGCCGACGTGCTGGGAGGCGAAAAGACAAAGGCCGACATGGTGGGCAGCACAGATGGATTTACGAAGAAGAACCTGGACGCATGGCAGCAATCGGTGGATGGTAAGAACATGGCACTGGTAAACTTCGACGAAAAAAGCCTTTTACCCCTCTACGAACTGGTGGACCAGAGCCGCTCCGGCGGACAGGCGCGCTACGAAGAACTGATGGAGTACCTCGAATCGGGGCTGGCCAAGGAACAGAGCGGATACTACTGCGGCACGACCTTCAAGTTCGACGTGCCTACGTTCGATGATAAGTGGACCAGCACCCTCATCAAGGATGTCTACCTCGACGGCCAGTGGGTGAGCCGCATCTGCCAGGAGTACGTGCCCAAGGTCAACATCGACAGCCGCGTCACCGTCATCTATCCTGTCATCAACAACCAGCCGCGCTACAACATGGGCTTCTATCTGGGCGACGGCAAGAGCCACAAGCCTGCCCGCGTGTCGTGGTCAGGCACCAACGAGAGCCTGTTCACCTACGAAGACCTGAAGTACGAGAATGTGAAGACGGTCTATATGCGCGGCACGTCCATCAAGTCGGTACCGCCCAAGAACACCACTGCGGTGTCTACCACCGACATCAGAGACTCATATCTGCATGGCCTGCGCCTCGACCCTTCGATTGATGCAGACAGGCAAAGCGACTACCCGCTGGTGAAGATATTCAATAAGGTGTGGACACGTGAGACCTACAAGCACTATGTTGGCACTCATGTATCAACAGAATATAAGGTCGAGATGGATGGAAAGCCCGTAACGGGAAGAAACGTCTGCTATTATCCCTTTGTTGCCGCCGACGGGTCGAACTGGCCTTCGGGCTGGCAGGTCGCCTCATCCGGCGAAGACTACGAGCCGATGCTCGCCAAACTTGTAGCCAACGGCTTCAGTTACCCAGCCCTAGCTTTGTTCAACGGTGGCGTGACAGGATTCGAACTCTGCTTCGAAGGATGGAACCAAGAAAATGGTTATGCTTGGATTTTTGACAAACAAATCATCGGTACAAGAGATCGCATCGGCGTGGTTTTTGAGAAAAACGGCGTCCACGGCCTTGTAGGCTGGCAGACTAACAGATTCCCCGTCCGTCTTGTAAAGGTGCAATAATCATCTCTCTCTCGGCCGGGCGGGGCGGCGGGCAAGTCCCCGCTTCCCCCGGCCCCGCCGAGTTCATACTGTATAATAGATAAGGTATAACCCGCCTCGCGCGCTCTTTACTCGCTCAACGTGCTCTTTGGGCTTCGCCCGAAAAACGGCTTCGGCTCGGATTGCAACGCCACACTCTGCACCGGTAGGTCAGAGAAATAAAAATAAATCTCTATTTATTTTGTATTTCACTCGATTTGCACTATCTTTGCAGGCGAAGAAACGTATAAAACAAGGAAAGATATGGCAACAATAAGTTTGAATCCTACATTGTACAGCCGGGCTCAGGACTATGCCAAGGCCGACGGTATGAGCGTGGAAGAATGGGTGGCTATGCTTATCACCCGTTTTAAACCAGCAAGGAAAAAGACGTATCAGATGAAACAGATAGAAGAACTGTCGCCAGAGCTTCAGTCGCTGATAGGCTTTGCCAAGCCCGAAGTGCCCAGCGATGACGACATCAACGGCGACAAGGCCAGAACGGAATATCTGACTGCTAAATACATACGGTGATGAGAGTCTTTCTTGATACAAACATCCTGTTGGACATCATCGAGGGTAGGCAACAGTTCCTGCTGGCTTCGTCGAATGTCTTTGACTTAGGCATCAGAGGGCTGATAGAGATGTTCGCCACGCCGCTGACTTTCGCCAACTGTGTGTACACGGCACGCAAGAATGTAGGCTACGAACAGGCAGTAAAAGGACTTAAGAGCTTGAAGAGCTATGTAAGGACGGCTGCTATGGACGACACTCAGGTGACTGATGCGCTCAATTCTGGGATGCCAGACTTTGAAGACATGCTGCAATACGAAGCCGCCCTGGCTGCCAAGTGCGATGTCATCGTTACAAGAGACAAGAAACGCCACTTCCCCATTGGCGGTTTGCCGGTGTTGTCGCCGGAAGTGTTTCTCAATACTTATTTTGGGAATTAGCTTTACATCAGCGGGGCAATCTTCTTCGACTTCCCCACCCACCGAGAATTTTTATCCGCCGAGACTGCCGCAGCGCAGCCCCGGCGGAATCCGTTTTGTGTCGGCGAGCCGCGAGGCGCGGCGGATGATATGAATAGAGAATCATGGGGTCGGTTCTTCTGATCATTTTTCAAATTAAATGAAATGCGAATGAGACAGGTAATAAAGCATAGAGATATCAGACTCCTGAATATGATCAGATATCAGACTCCTGAATATGATCAGGAGAACCGACCCCGTGATTCGAGAAATAAAAATAAATCTCTATTTATTTTGTATTTCACTCGATTTGCACTATCTTTGCAGCGATTAAACGCAAGAAGATATGGCAACAACAGTTCTAACACCACAGATTCAATTCGTCACCCTGGCCATCGGAGCCACGGCGAAACAAATGGGAATCTCTGCTACAGAACTCTACAACCGCCTAAACCGTCACAATCTAGTGAGAAGGAGGGCGTGGCATGGAACGTGGAGCAAGCATTACGAAATTGGGACGCGAAGGAAGGAGGTGCAAGATGAAACAGACACTCTACCACGGCTCATACGTGAGCGTGCCGAATCCGCTGACGGGCGTGGGGCGCAGGGAACTCGACTTCGGCCCGGGTTTCTATGTGACGCTTCTGCGCGAACAGGCCGAGCGATGGGCACGGCGCGTGTGCGTCATCCGGGCTGTAGACACACCGCTACTCTCTGTCTATGAGTTCGATGAAGACAATCTGCCAACCGACATGCGAAGACTTCGCCTGAAGCACTACGACCAGCAGTGGCTTGACTTCATCGTAAGCAGCCGTCGCGGCGAAGAGCCGTGGCGCGACTATGACATCATCGAGGGCGGCGTGGCCAACGACCAGGTCATCGATACCGTGGAAGACTATTATGCCGGTCGCATCACTGCCGAACAGGCCATCGGACAACTGCGGTTCGCCCAGCCTACTCATCAGATGTGCATCAGCCGACAGAGCATCGTTGACCATTGCCTGCGTTTCATCACCACCGAGCAGGTTCAGCAGAAGGGAGGGATGCGATGAGAGACCAAGTACTTTGGCGCAAGACTGCCAGAATCGCCACGATATTGGCCGAGCGTCTGGACATAGATGCAGAGCGGGCTCTCAATATTCTCTACAACTCCCGCACTTATGCCCTGCTCGACAATCCCGACAGCGGACTGCAACTGATGAGCGATAGTTACATATTGAACGACCTGTTACGGGAACTGGAGGCATAGCCCTCCACAACCACCCCCACCGAGAATTTTTATCCGCCGAGACTGCCGCAGCGCAGCCCCGGCGGAAACCGTTTTGTGTCGGCGAATCCTTGGATATTCGGCGAAATAATCGTAACTTTGCAGCCGAAAGGTATAAAAAGATACGATTATGGAAGCAACAACAAGGACTTTTACCGCTGAGGAATGGAATGAGCATGAGCAGTTCGTGCAGATGTTCCGTGCCGCCAAGCAACGTAAGCAGGAGTGGCAGAAGAAAATGGGAGTGGTGCTGGCCGAGAAGGCTGAAAAGATTCGCAAGCGCCGCGCCGAGATTGACAAACTGTTTGATGATAAGTAAAGG
>CACWWZ010000108.1 GCA_902764705.1 uncultured Prevotellaceae bacterium
CACGATGTTCACTCAACGTCAGACTGCCTACCAGAATTTTGCATCGCTGGCCAATAGGTTGCCTGCGGTGTATGTAACCAAAGGACTGATGAATCAGGCATCTTTCCTGATGCCCGGTATACCTGTCAGCGACGGCACCCTGTCCACAATACGGCAACAGTTGGGCACGGTGGATGGTCATCCCGCTCTGCTTACTGACCTGAAGGCCGGTGAATGGTATCGCGGCGAAAAACTGTGGCTCTATACTGCCGAGCAGTGCATAGAAAGCAACTTGCCTCGTGTTCATTTTGCCGTTCGTGAGATGTCACGAAATGAGCTGGCTGATGTTGACGGAAACCTTGCTTTGGTGGATGAGGTGTTTTCTGACGAGATGAAGGGCTGGGCGCTGGTGCGCATCATGGATAACCGCTGTTCTCCGCAAACCGTGATTACTCGTTGCGCCATGTACCAACAGTTTGCCACCGACGAGGCCTTTCAAGCAGCTGCCAAAAGTTACGGAGGGCTCACAGAATCATCATTCTTGTCGCCCGGAATGTGATTTTGGGGTATGGGCTGCATGAGATTTCTTGCTTATTATTTGCAGGAATCATGAAAGTTTTGTACCTTTGTAATCTCCATTTTGAAAATTGGTTTTAGTAGAAGTTTATGAACATAATAGGATCTCATTTTGTTCCTTCAGAACATCCATACCAAATTATTTTCGATTCAAACTCGAAACGTATCGGTATGCAGATTGGCACTATGATAGTCTTGGGTGGCAATACTACCCACGAACAATCAGAGAAGGGACAGTTTCGTAGTCTGCCAGTGGTACGCACGGTTTGTAAGGACCCGATTGTAAAAGGGGAGGAAGATTTCAATCTTTATATGAATATGCCCTATCTTGTAGACGAAGCCATTGTGTGGGAAACCCCAAAACTCTTATTACGGCTATGCACAGAGGATGACAAGCGTATCAGCCTGAACAGATTCAACTATCTCGTCTATGAAATGTATGTAGAAAGAATAGATGAAATCAACTTCTTCGACACACCCTCTTCTCTGGTAAATTCACTGGATCGGTTAGGGGTTACCGTTGAATGGCCTCAGGAGAAAGAGTATGAGATCACACTGGTACGTGCAGAAAGGCACTCGTCCAAAGATGTGAAATACTGGTGCCAAAGCAAAATGGAGAACAACTTCTACTTCTATGCCAGTGAAAAGGATGCAGAGAGAATGTATTGGTATATCTTGCATCAGGCGCATAGTTATTATATGGAGAACAATGAATACACTTTCCATTTCAAGACAAGTGTTCCTGAATATCAGGAATGGATAGACAAACTTAACTGTATGGTCAATGAGTATTGCAGGCATCCGAAATGAACATAGAGGATATTATTTCCATTGACGGAAAGAAATTGCCTGTCAGAGTTGTTCTGAGTTTAATGGAACTAGAGGCAGACCTGAAAGGTGCTTCCTATTGGGGCACCTACCTGCTTTATCACGCCTTTGACACAAATGACAAAGCACTTCGGGAAGAAGTCGGGCAACGCCTGTCTGCTATGGGGCAGCCGAGATATGAAGGCCGAGACCAAAAGGAAAATCAGAAATCCCTGAAAGGGTTAAGTGGCAACAATCTTACGCAGGGAGAAATCCATTTTCGCTTAAAGTTGGCTATTTATGAACTGATGGAACTTAAAGACAAAGAGGGGAAATATCTATTTGAGTACCAAAACCACTGGATTGCTATTTTCTGGAAAGTTGTCGAATTGCATATAGGTATTTTCGAATATCAATATGATGAATTCAAGAATCTTATTGAAAGTTTGGACCTTACTGACCTCAGAGTCAAGTTTGTGAAAACATCTATTAATGATTGTACGCATAATGGCTACCGGGGCTTTTCAAGTCAATGGGTCTGCAAGAGCACAAGTAGTCGTGGACAGAACGCTTTTGCTCGAATGAAATTGATTGATGAGGAATTCGGAAAATTATTGGAGAAAAATGGATTGGCATACAGTTAATCCATTGCTTAACCCATCTTCCATCGTGTCATCCATACTTAGCGCTTTATCTCCCATAGTTTATATTCATTGAATCAACGTATAAAATAAGTCCTTACCTTTGTGACGTCCGATGAGACCAAGCGAGGCAGAAAAACCCCACGGATGACCATTTTGGTGCCGTTGGGTTCTGGAACAACCACGAAGGTTTATTACACTGCTGAGTAAGTCTAAGAAAAATCGGCTTTATAAGAAGATGGCAAAATCATCTACTTATTTTGGGTTGCGTCGTGGCAGTACCAAGTCTCTCACATTCAGTGTGGCAGACGGAAAGCAAATCACGAAAGACCGTGTGGAGGGTGGTAAGGACCCTCGTACTCTTGCTCAGATGACTCAGCGCTGTATGGTAGCAACAGTTGGTGCAGCCTATTCAGCCATGAAGTCCATCTGTGACCACTCATTCGAAGGCGTGACAGCAGGTATGCAGTGCATGCGTGAGTTTACGTCCTGTAATCTGAGTCAGCTCCAAATCTGCAAGGAGTATGACAATGGCTTCTTTGGTTTTAACAAGTACAAGGAGGTAGGCCTGCATGCGGGCAGCTACATCATCTCTAAAGGCACGTTGCCTCAGCCGTTGGTTGATGCTACAATCGATAGCGTCAACGTGAATGACAAAAAGGTGACGCTGACATTGGTTCTGACCGCAAACGGAACCATCGCAGAGGTGGCTGAGGACATGGGTTGTAAGAGCTTCGGTGACTCGTGTTCCGTGGCAGTCATGTATCCCAAAGCAGACGGAACCTATGGTTTTGGTGTGGTAAGCTTTACCTACCAAAGTGGGACAACTGTGCTGGAGTCATTCGTATTAGCCGTTACTGGCGATATTACGAGTGCGACACCTTCCTTTGTTTCCAACACGCTGAAACTGGAGGTGCGCACGGCTTATCGTCTTGCCTCTGAGGCAACTGTCAGCAACACATACCTGACTGCCATCACCTCACGCAAGGTAAATGGCATTTGGAAGCGCAGTTCAGCCCAGTTTGATGTAACCGATGCCACTCCAAGCTTTACCCAGGCCATCGAAACCTATCCTATCGGGAAGGAGCGCTTCCTTAATGGATGTGCGACTGTTGCAAGCACCAGCAATGCTTCCGGCACGGGCGGTAACACCCAGCAGGGCGGCTCGACCGGGGGCAACACCAGCAACACCGGTTCTAACACGGGCGATGGTTCTAACACCGGTGGTGGCTCGAACACGGGTGGTGGCTCGACGGGCGACAACACGGGCAACACCGGAACTGGCGGTGACGACTACCACGACCCGGACGGTGGTACCAACTCG
>CACWWZ010000109.1 GCA_902764705.1 uncultured Prevotellaceae bacterium
TTGTTCATGGCGTCATAGATGCCACCGTCCTTTTCTGATACCCACTTCAGACGACCACTAAACTGTGGCTCATACTGCCGGATGACATCCTTCGTGTTATCCGTTGAGGAGCCATCTACCACAATATACTCAATATCCGGGTAGGTCTGCTTGAGAACAGACTTCATGGTATCACCCAATGTTCGGGCACTATTATATGTTGCAGTTACTATAGAAACTTTCACTATGCGTGCTTTTCTATTAAAACGTAATACCATCTATATTTATTGCAGCTACCACCACATTTTCTCCACCTCACCGTCGTAGACGATAGGGCCGTTCCAGCCGTTGCTGCGACAGATGCTGGCGATGACCTGCTGGGCTTCGGGGTCGATGAGGCGCTCGCCCTTGCGCATCTCGTAGTACTTCTTACGCCCCAGGCGGTGAATCAACTGGAAGCGGACGTTGCGCTCCATATAGCCGGGCATCTCGTGAAACATCTGCGTAAAGCCGCGCTTCATCATGACGACACGGCGCTCGCGATACATCTCACACTGACCGGCGCCCATCTTGGGATTCAACGGATTGACCATCGTCAGCGTCGGGCGCTCACGATTGGCATAGCGGCCTACCAACCAACGCAGACACTGCTCGTGCTGCGGGCAGCGATCGATGAAACACTTCAAGTAGTTGTCAGCCATTTTGCGGAATTCCTGTTCCTCTGAGGTGAATGTTGATTTACTATCCATTTTGATTGCTATTTATGTATCTACATGCAAAGGTAGTTAAAAAAAATGAGAAAACCAAGTAGAAAGATAAGAAAAATAGCAAAAAAATGGTTAACTCTTCACTATTATATTTAACATGCGTAATATCAATGGATTAAGTAGTGCATAGAGTACTCTTATCTATTCACCGTCTCTTCACTTCAAAAAGACGGGTTCCACGAGTGGTTCCCATAGGTGGAAACATATAGTTCCATACGGCTGTTCCCTAGTTGGAAATGAAGTGGGAACAAATTTGGAAAAGTTTAAAGGAGGCAGAAATTTAGTAAAGAGTGATGTAAAGAAAAATACGAAAAGTGAAGGGTAAGTGAATAGTTTGAAGTCAACTATTCACTCTTTAATAGTCTGGTTTTAAGAATGTTAATATAAAAAGTGAAGAGTTAGACTATTTTTTAAGGAAAATTTGGCAGAATGAAAACTTTTTCGTATCTTTGCACTTAAAGAAACTAAAAGCACTAATTCAAAGAGAATGAGCAAAATCACGATCATCAAGATTTACAAGCAGATAGAAGGTCTAAGGCTGATTACATTACAGGAATTGGCTGACTACATCCGTACAGGAAAATATCATGAGACAGTCGATAAGTTCAGGAAATTCTACCCGTTGTTTGTCGGAACAAGCACCGACAGGTATGGCAATCTGGATGTCGACTCCGAAATCGTGAGGGCGTTGCCTCGCATCTGCTTTGCCCTGGAGCAATCCAACAGAAACCGCGAACGGGTGACGAAAGCCTATACGGGTCTGGTGTTGCTGGAAGTCAACAACCTGACAAGTCGCGACGAGGCGGAGGCCGTCAGACGCGGAGCGGCCGAGATGCCCCAGACGCTGATGACCTTTGTCGGAGCCGAGGGGCTGTCGGTGAAGATTGTCTGCCGTGGCGAATTGTTCCCAGACGAGGGAGGCGGACTGCCTACGGACAACCAGCAGATTCAGGACTTCCACGAGAACCTGTACGAACGGGCACGGCTGATATACAACGGACAGTTAGGAGTCACCGTCGAGAAACTGGAACCGCTCACCGCCCGTGTCTGCCACATGAGCAGTGACCCGGGAATCGTGTACAACCCAACAGCCACGTGCATCTACGCCCGTCCCGAAAAGCCCAGCCAGACGACCTTGCGCAATACGACGTCACTGGAGATGACGGACGGCGAAAAGGGGTACGAGCGCTATCGCAACATGCACATCGCGTTCGAGTATAACCTTTCGAAAGCCTACGACGACACGGTCAGCATCGCAGACGATGAGGAGCGCCGGCATGCCACAATGAGCCGTCTGGCACAATACTGCGTGGAAACGGGCCTGCCGATGGGTGTAGCCATGCGCCAAGCCATGATGCACTCACGGTTCTGGGAGGAGCAGGACCTGGTGAAGAAAGTGTTCGAGAACACCTACAGCGACATGCACATGACGCAGTACATGAAGAAAAAAGGCATCCAACGCACGAAGAACATACCACCCGAGACGCTGATGATTATGCGTGTGAACATCTTCCTGCAGTCGAACTACGAGTTGCGCAAGAACGTGATGCGAGGCGTGGCAGAATACCGGTTCAGGACGGGCATCGGGTTCTCGTTCCAAGACTTGACGGAAGAGGCCCGCAACTCCATCACCATGAGGGCTTTGGAGCAGGGCATACGCTGCTGGGACAAGGATATACGCCGCTATGTCAACTCAGACGACATCGAGCACTACGACCCCATGAACGAATTTCTGGAGAACCTGCCACCATGGGACGGACACGACCGCGTGACCGCCTTGGCGCAACGAGTGCCGACGGAGTATGAAGCCTGGTCCCACCTGTTTCACGTCTGGATGCGCTCCATGGTGGCAATGTGGCAAGGCAAGGGCCAGCTGACAGGCAATGCCCTCGTACCCTTGCTGATAGGTCGTCAGGGGTGTGGCAAGAGTTCGTTCTGTCGCATCCTGCTGCCTCGCGACATGCGGGAATACTACAACGACCGCATCAACTTCAAGAACGAGCAGGACCTGAACCTGGGCCTGACCTCGTTTGCGCTCATCAACCTCGACGAGTTCGACAAGATTACACAACGCCAGCAGATCGTGCTGAAATACCTCGTATCGACAGCCGACCTGAAATACCGTCCGCCCTACGGAAAGGCCTATACCGCCAACCGCCGCTATGCCTCGTTCATCGGCACGACCAACGAGCAGAACCCGCTGGTCGACCCCACAGGCTCACGCCGTTTCATCTGCGTCAGCATCGACGGCGACATCGATTTCGAGACACCCGTTCAGTACGACCAGCTCTATGCCCAGCTGAAGCACGAGATACGAAAGGGCGAGCGCTACTGGCTGGACAAGGACGAGGAGCGCCAGCTGATGGAGCACAACCTGCAGTACCAGCGACTGAACGGACTGGGCGAGATGCTGATGAGCCTCATCCAGAAGCCGCGCCCCGGTGAAAATGGTATATGGATGTCGCTGAAAGACCTCTCGGCACTGATTAAGCTGCACTTCCGCAACTATCAGGAAGACGAAGGCTCGTTCATCAAGATAGGCAGCTACCTACAGCGCCCCGAATACAAATTCGAGCGCAAGCACAGCAATACCGGCATGAAATATTGGGTAAAAATAAAGATATAATATGCCGTATTAGGGAAAAAAGTCGTATCTTTGCAACCCGTCAAGAGAATATGATAAAGTTTTTGGACTTAAAAGGCATTACTGATAAGTATGCTGACGAGATACAGCAGGCCGTCCAAGGGGTTGTCAGCTCGGGTTGGTACCTGCAGGGCAAGGCGAACGCTGCCTTCGAGGAGCACTATGCCGAATACATTGGCACTCGCTACTGTGTGGGTGTGGCTAACGGACTGGACGCGCTGACATTGACGTACAGGGCATACATGGAAATGGGCATCATGCACGAGGGCGACGAGGTCATCGTGCCTGCCAACACCTATATTGCCTCTATTCTGGCTATCACGGAGAATGGTCTGAAGCCCGTGTTGGTTGAGCCTGACATCAACACCTTGGAGATGGACGATAGCCTCATCGAGCAACATATCACTTCGCGCACCCGCTCCATGATGACAGTGCACCTGTACGGCCGTTGTGCCTACACGGAGCGTATTGGTCGGCTATGCAAGAAATACAATCTGAAGCTGGTGGAGGACAATGCACAGGCTCATGGATGCCAATATATGGGCAAGAAGACGGGTTCGCTGGGCGATGCTGCCGGACACAGTTTCTACCCTACCAAAAACTTAGGGGCTTTGGGCGATGCCGGAGCCGTCACCACCAACGACAAGGAGCTGGCCGACTGCGTACGAGCCATTGCCAATTATGGTTCTGCGCGTAAATACGTCTTCAAATACAAGGGCCGCAACAGTCGTCTGGACGAAATCCAGGCTGC
>CACWWZ010000110.1 GCA_902764705.1 uncultured Prevotellaceae bacterium
TCCCTGGAGTCCATTTCGGCATCTTGCGAATGACGCGAGCGCCCTCTTTTGCAAACAATAGGGCAAACTGTTTTTTCAATTCCTTTTGACGGCTTTCGGTTTCCTGTGAAAACTTGGTCGTGTTGAAACGCTCAATCTTGCAGTCGTGAGCTGAGATGTCTGACAAAGAGCCGTCCTCACCAACGACAAACGTCATTATGACGCTGCCCTCCACGCTATAATCAGCTGCTGCATCAGGGTATCTCAGATTCTTAGTAAGAAAAATCGTGAGAGCTTTTTGTCCACCTTTGAACTCTGGATTAGTTCTGTCAGCAGGAACAGTAACAGTGCTATCTGTAGGCATAACAGTTATGTTCTGTGCCAACATTCCCAATGCGATGGTAGTCAGTGAAATAGTTAAAAATAATCTTCTCATAATTCTTGTATTGTTTGCTTTGTGATAATTTTCGGTTTATCTTCCTCATTATATTCATGTTATTTCCCTCTACTTATTCCACCTACTTCGTCGCTGTTCTCGATGGTGGTCTCGGTTTTCTTCACACTGGCTTTTAGTTTTCCGAAGCGGTAGGTGAAGGCAAGGAGGAAGTAACGACCATTTTCGTTTCTGGTGTTGTCACCCCAACCGAGAATATCACCTTGGACGGTACGGGTTCGGGAGTGTTGATTCTTGTGGAAGGGGGAATTGGCCATCACACGCACAGTTAGGCGGTCTTCGCTGAGGAAGGAGCGTTGCAGGGTGAATGCGTAGCGATTCCACGAGCGATTGTAGGAATAGACGTCCACATGGCTATGCCCCATCTGGCCGTAAGTGTAGGCTGTGGCAAGCAGCTTCCACGGCAGACGCTGGCTGACGTAGAAGTAGTAGCTCAGGGGATGGCAAGTTAGTTGCAGGTTAAGGTCTGGATTCTTGTGGACGACGTAGCGATAGTTCAGGTTTGCCACAAAAGTAGTGCCGTTGAAGGGTTTCCACTGGGCATAGCCCTCCACCTGCATGCGGCGATAGCGCATGACGTTGCCGTAGGTGCCGTGGCGAATGTCATTCAGCGCATAGACTACGGAGCCAACGGCATTGTTGCTGAACTGGTATTGCGGAACGATTTGTAACGTCAGTCGTGAGCCGACATACATATAGGTGAGGCTGATAGACTGTTTACTGGCACTGACGAGACGAGCATTACCAAAATCCACACGATTAGGGCTATACACTACAGCAGGATTCAGATAGCTGATACCTGGTCGGCTGATGCTGGTGGTATAGCCCAGCTTCAGTGAATGACGGTCAGTGATTTGGTATTTCACGCTGGCCTGTGGCACCCAGTCGTTCAGGCGCTTGCTGAAATCGCCTGAGTCACCAAGGGGATAATGTCCTTTCATGTAGCTGAATTCGTAGCGCAGTCCGGCTCTGGCTGACCACTTGTCGCTATTATACATATAGTCTGCATATGCCGCTGCTATTTGCGTACTGTGTTCAAACTCGTAGGGGATGGATGGGGTTTCGTTTGTCTTATAGTAGTCTTGGGTGTTTTGGCTGTTGTTGCTGCGATAGATGTATTTGGCACCGACCTCCAGCTTATGCCCTGCCCACAGGGGACGTACGTAGTCAGTCTGAAAGGTGTGCTCCGTAAAGTGCTCGCGTGTTTTCAAAAGGAATCCCGTGTAGTTGAAAGGAACGTTCTGCATATTGCTGTAGTTATCCTCCTGCTCAGTGTGTTGACGCGTCAGGGCGAGCATGTACGAGAGAGTGAGCATCTCGCCCCGTCGGTGCGTCTTATGCTCATAGTCCAGCCGCCCGTTCCATGAGTGGTGGTTGTAGCTGGGCAGCCAAAAGTGGTCGTCGTAATGATAGAGGGGGCCGTTTGTAGCATTGAGCATGGTCATACTATTATCGCCCTGTACGTCTATTTTGTAGAAGTAGCCGCCAAACGAGGCCGAGAGCAGATTGAGCGTGTCAATGTCGTAACTGGCATTGATGTCTGCATAGTGGATATAGCCAGGATTCGAGCTGGTCTGGCTGACTTTCTGCGTGTTGCCCGACTCCACAAATGTACGCTCCACATAACCATCACTCGCGGTAGACTTCTTCGTCATGCAGTTGTAGCCGTAGTCTATTGATACGATAGTTTTGCCCAACTGTGTCGCAAGATATGTACCTACTCCTACGCTATTAAGACTACTATAGTTGCCTCGTATGCTGCCCGTCACGCCGTCCATTTTCCGCGTGTCCATCATGACGATGTTCAAAATGGCATTTACACCCTCTGCATCCTCGCGAGCACCTGGGTCGGTGATGACCTCAATGCGCTTGACGCTATTGGCGGGCATAGCCTTCAGAATTTCCTTGGCGTTCTTCGACAGACTGGGGTCGAGGTGACCATTCTTGTAAATCTTGTAGTCCGAGTTACCTTTCACCAATATGTTTTCATTGCCGTCAATGGTCACCATCGGCACTTTGCGCAGCATGTCGAGCACGTTCTCTGTCCGCGAGTCCTCGTCGGCCTGTACGTCGTAGCCGATGCGGTCGATTTCCTGTTTGATCAATTGTCGTTGTGCCGTGACAGTCACGCCGTCAAGTGACTGGTTCCATGTCACGGAGTCGTTCGTTACTTTAGTGCTGTCAGTCTGAGCATGTGTAACCATCGCTGTAGACAGCATTAACATAAGGAGGAGTATCTTGTTCTGTTTCATCTGATAGAATGTTTTTTGAGTGCAAAAGTAGTCAAATGACCTAACATGACAAAGGAAATGAAGGGATAAGCGCCATTCCGTGCCGTTTCGCAGGAAAGCGTGTTCAAGATGTTGAATAATAAGCATTTAAAATGCCGTCGTCATCGAATTTGTAGAAAAAAACAACGGTTTGGGAAGGCCGTGAAACGGTTAAAACGGGTGAAAACATGGCTGAGAACACATATTTCTTCGTAACTTTGCACTCAAAATAAAATTGTATGAAACTAAAGAAACTTGTCTGGTGGTTGCCCCTTGTGGCGTTACTCATGGCTTGTGGCGGTAAGCCGACAGCGCAAGAACTGGTAGAGGTTGACTCGCTGTTGGCGGTAGAAAAGAACGACTCGGCCTATCAAATTATTGCGGCTTACGACCCTGCTTCGTTCGAGGACGAGACTGACCGTGCGTATTACAATCTGCTGATGACCCATGCTGCCGTCGTGTCGTACCACTGGCCCGCGTCAGACTCGCTGATTAACGAGGCCATCCGCTATTACAAACGGACG
>CACWWZ010000111.1 GCA_902764705.1 uncultured Prevotellaceae bacterium
GACCAAAGCAAACAGGATTTGATGGACAAGAAAATTCTGGATATTGACGAGTCAACCTATGACGGTGATGCAGACATGCTTCGCATAGTCCAGCGTCTGGTTGCTGCAGCTTCTGATGCCAAGATACGGCATGACATGAATGTAGAGGACGAATTCTTCTCAGTCATCGAGAAGCGCGACACAGATATCATGCTAAAAGACAAGAAGATTGCCGAGCAGATTACTCAGATTGCCGAGCAGAATACCCAGATTGCCGAGCAGTGGTCTACTATATGTACGTCAGTGAAGATGCTTCACAGCGCAGGTATGAGCGCAGAAAGCATTGCCATGAATCTCAATCTTGATTTAGAGAAGGTCAACCAAATTATAAAAGACAAATAAAAATTCAGATAGAAACAGTCAAACCTGAAAAAACGGTGACTCTCACGAGTCACTTTTTTTGTGACTTATAGATATAGCATTGTGCAGATACAGAGTGCTCTTTGACAGGTTCTACCCAAGGTCTACACAAGGTCTACCCAAGGTGTACCCAAGGTGTAGCCAAGGTGTACCCAAGTCCTAAGGTGCTCCGTGGGCTTGGGTAGGACCTGGGAACTTGCTTAGTGCAAGGGGACAACAATAACCTCCAAAGGATTCCTATATAGTGGCTGCAACAAAAGACAGAAAAAGTTTGGCTGTTTCAATTTTTTGGTGTATCTTTGCACTGATTTTTGATAAAAGAGCTAAGTGCTGATTCTTGTTATCCGCAAAACCTAGTAAGTTTTAACCCACAAGAAAGCATGATGGTTCTTCGCGTTATGACGTGGGTGCTATCATTGTGTCTGTGGGTAAAGGCTTTACTAGGGCCTCGGATAAAAGATACGGTAATACACTCACGTTTTTTAACTATTAAACACTATTAGTATGGGACAGTTTTTAACGATTGGTATTGTTACTGAATTTTCAGTCAGCAAGACACGTGCAAGAAGAGAATTATCTGCAACGGATGAAGAAATCAGAGAGACTCTGCAGAGTTGTCACAACCAAAGCGGCATATACGATTTCAACGAAGACGATGATAGGGTTTGGCTCTCACTTAATCCGGAGATTGCCCAGAAGGAGTTGGTCGACTTCCTTCAGGCATTCTATGAATTGCGCTACAATGAACACCAACGACAAAGGATGGCCTGCATGCCTAAAATCAAGGAAAGGAATACGCTCAGAGAGTGGTTGGAACTTGCAGCGGAAAAACAATATCAAGGTTTTCAGCTAGATGAATATGCGGACTGTTATACACCTTTCCCTAAAGGTTATAAACAGGTGCTTAGCACTGATGTCGAGCAAATCATCCTCAGTATAGACGGTAAGATTCTCATGGAATACTATTATGACCTGTTTTCCTTTTTCACGAAAATTCTCAGAGAAAGACTCTCTGCCTTTCAATTGGCAAATAGCCTGATGGTAAGTATCAGTGGATGAGCGTTCCTATACCGATTATTCTTTTCTGCGAGATGCAGCTTATCTTCACCTTAGGTGAAAGATTCTGAAATTCTCAGAAGCGACAAGATTCAGTCTGCCTTAATGAGCCAGTCTTCTAGCGTACGCGTCTCAACATTGAACTTACAACCGATTTTGACTACCTGACGGCCAAATGCCTGATAAGGCAGGGCATATTGATTGGTTTCTATCTGCTCAAGAGCTTGCCTGGCTGTCCCATTAGTCTTCAGTTCGAAAACATAGGTTGTATGAGGCATCCAAACTACCATGTCCGTACGGCCTTTGGCACATTTCACTTGGGTGCGCACATATATATTCAGCATGGAGAAAATGAGGTATAGAGTGTACTCGTAGAAACCTTCTGCAGTAGCAGCATCTTCCAGTTTCTTCTTAAAGCCCTCCACATAAGGAATGCCTGCCAGATAAGCTTGCATCTCACGCATAGCCAAATCGGCATCACCATCTTTCAATGCCTTCCAGAATTGTAGGGCAAAGCCTGACTGGACGTTACTGCTGGTCAAGCCGACGAAGAGCGGCAACAATCCTTGGGTGTACCCTACACGCACTTCTTGATTAGGTATTGAGAGAGTGTACATCTTTGACTCCCTGTCGTAGTCCTTGATAGTCAGATAGCCACATTGGTATAATAGTGGCAGGGCATCCTGCATGTTTTCCGTTGGCTGGTCGAAGGCTGAAGATGGGACTATGATATTGTCCATGGCCGTGATGTCTGTCCTGAACACCTGTAGTTGGTGCGTCAGATAAGACGGAGTGCCCGTTGCAAACCAGTAATCGTGCAACTCCTTGTCTGCAAAGGCATTAAGCAGGCTGAACGGATTGTATATGTCTGACGATTTTGCAGCAAAATGATAGCCATCGTACATTTCCTTGATGTTGAGGAACATCTGTTCAGATGTATAACCATATTGCTGTCCCATCTGGCTGATTTCCTCAGCGAAAACCGTCTTCACCTCTTCTTCTGTAATTCCACAGATAGCCGAGAAAGCCGGTAGCATGGAAATATTCTTCAGATTGTTAAGCGTAGAGAAGATGCTGAGTTGTGAGAACTTGGTAATGCCAGTAATAAAGCAGAAACGCACCATTGCCTCACAAGCTTTCAAAGGCTGATAAAACTCCTGCATAACCATGCGCATGGCGTCCAGATGGTCTTGTTCGTGCAGCACATCCAGCAGAGGTGCGTCATATTCATCGATGATGACAACCACCTGCCTGCCAGTCTTCCTGTAAGCCCGTTTTATGAGTCCCTCCATCATGCCACCAGGCGTCACCTCGTCATCGTCTTTGCCGTAAACTCCAGTGAAGTCCTTCAACAACAGCATTAAGCGGGCACGTAAGGCATCAGCAGACGCTTGTCCCTTGGCAATGCTTAAGTCTATCCGAAACACAGGATGCTGATTCCATTCTTTCTCATGTGCCATGATTTTAAGTCCCTCGAACAAATCCTTCTCGCCACGGAAGTATGACTCAAGCGTCGAAGACAGCAACGACTTGCCGAAGCGACGTGGACGGCTAAGAAATACATACTTGGATATCTCTTTTAACTGCCAAACCAGATCGGTTTTATCAACATAAACATAACCTCCAGTTATTACCTCAGAGAATGTTTGAATGCCTATAGGGTACTTACGCATACTTACACACAGTTTTCGTGTGCAAAGATAAAAAAAGTCCATCATGCCTCAGCTCAGGCTCAATTTCAAGCGCATGGTAATGCGAATATAACAACAACGGAATTGCTTACTGTTATATTCTGACTTTTTTAGAAAAAAATTTGGTTGTTTCGTAGAAAACATCTACCTTTGCAAGTGTAATGTATACCTGCCGTAAAAATGACAGCATTAGAACTGAAATATGAGTTGTATCGACAAATCGATAGCATTGCTGATAGTGAACCATTGATGAAAAGGGTTCTTAACTATATGCATAGATTGGGGTCTAAGGCAACAGAGACAGCTTCTCCATATACCATGGAAGAGTTGAATTCCCGTATCACTGCCAGCCTCGATGATATTGAAGCAGGTAGAACGAAAAATAATGAGGAAGTAGAAAAACTTCTGTTGGAGGAGTTCGAATGGCTCAGATAGTTTGGACTGAACGAGCCTGGAAAGTGTATCGTTCTTGTCTGAAGTACTCGCATGATGAATTTGGTGCAAAGGCAGCTAAGCGATTTTTTGAGAATGTCTCAAAAAGAACAAGACGATT
>CACWWZ010000112.1 GCA_902764705.1 uncultured Prevotellaceae bacterium
GTTGGAATGAAACAGGAAGAAAGCTGGCAAAAGCACTATGATGAAATCATGTTGTTCATGGAGCAGAATCATCGATGTCCTTCAAGACATAGACTGGAAAATCATAGGATGCTTAACCAAAACGTTGCAAATTGGCATTTTTTCTGCTGGAGATGTCAGAAAGTGGTGGAAAAAATTTGGTAGTTTGCGAAAACACCGGGGACGGGTTCTCTCTTTGAGAGTGTGGCGTTGCAATCCTGTTTCGCTGTTTGCGCTGGTGCAAAGGTACTATTTTTTTAGCAAATCAAATAACAGCATGTCTCTTGCACCGTGTGAAAAAAATCCCGTAACTCCTTAAGGAATCACGGGATAATTTTATTTCGGGCGGGCTACATGTTTGTTTGCCAATATCCACTCATGTCGTCGACTTTGTCGAAGATACTCACGCTCGGCATTTAGAGTCCCTTGATAAGGGACGGCTATAATGCAGGGATAAAAAAAGAGAGTTTTATTTGTTTTTGTTCTCGCTAATTCGTATCTTTGCAACGTGAAACTCTAAACAACGAGGATTATGGAAACAAAGAAACTGCAATTTACCTCGAAGCCTGGAACATTTATAGATTCTATCAGAGCTTATCGTGAGTATAAGAAAGAGTGGCGCGCACGCATGGAAGTCAAATTGACGAAGATGGAAGAGCAGATACAGCGTGCCAAGGAGGACCCCTTCTTCAAAATGGAAACCTTATGAAGGAACTCGACCCTCAGCATCTGTTCTACGACAGCCCCTATCCAACCTTATGAAGGAACTCGACCCTCAGCATCTGTTCTACGACAGCCCCTATCCAGTGAAGCTGGACGACGGAGAATATATCTTCAGGACTGATCACGACATTGTCTATGCTGTGAGTTTTAAGCCGGAACCGTTCTTCGACCCAATACCTGCCTACTGGTTCGACCTGATGAACCGCAGCGGTATGGCCTCGCCCAGCGATCCGAAGGTACGCGAGACGGTGATACGCATCATCGTGGAGTTCTTCCGCGCCAATCCCGACATCATGCTCTATCTGTGCGACAGTGCCAACGACCAGCAGGCCATGCGCAACCGCCTGTTCCTGCGCTGGTTTACGGGAGCAGAACAAAGCAAACTGTTTTTCTTCAAAAGCGAAATGGTGGTGGACGAGGGTATGGAGAACTTTATCGCCATTATCGTGCCGCGCAGCCATCCATACCTGGATGACATCATAAAGCATTTCGATTCGGAGATTAGCATGTTCCGCGCCAACAAGCCGTAGTCAACTCTTCCCCTTTAAAAGAAACTCTTCCCCTTTAAAAGAAAATAATATCGAGGTCATATCAAAATAGGCACATCCTCATTCTTTTATCGCAAAGCCCCGACTTTCTCAAGCCAGGGCTTTGTTATGTCCAAGATTTTTTGTACCTTTGGACCAAGTTTTTAAAGCATGGCAAAGTTACACTTTCGTCCTTACACTACCAAGCAAATTTTGCTTTTTCCGCAACGAATCGACGAAAATATTGCGGAAGACGACCCAGTACGTCTTGTTAACGGTCTGATTGACCAGTTGGACTTGACAAGTTTCCGTAAATTGTACAAGGCGGCAGGCAGGAGTCCTTTCCATCCTCGTATGATGCTCAAGGCTGTGATCTACGGCTACAGTCCCTAGTGTCACCTGTCATGTCAAATTTACATAAAATATACCTTTTATTTTGGAATTACCAGAATAATTCGTAAATTTGCAGCAATTCATTACAGACTGATTTACCTACACAAAACCGATGAAACAATGAAAAGGATTGTAACATTACTCTTTATTCTCGCTACGGGGATAACCTTGTTCGCAGCGGAAGTGAGCCAGCAAGAGGCCATGGAGAAGGCTCGTGCCTTCATGCAACAACGTCAAGGTGACAAAAAGGCGATGCGCCGTGCACAGCTGACCCTAGACATGCAGCAAACCGACGCAGGACAGCAGTTGCTCTATGCTTTCAACATGGAAGGTGGTGGCTATGTCATTGCCTCGGGCGACGACCGTACCATACCCATATTGGGCTATAGTCTGACAGGAAGTATCGATGCGGAGGGTATGCCTGACAATATGCGCTCATGGCTACAGAGCTATGCCGATGACATCAGCCGTCTGAGCAAGAGCTACACGGCTTCACAGCGAACTGGAGGAACAGAGTTGGCACCCATCACGCCGCTGCTCCAAACCACCTGGTATCAAGTGGAACCGTACAACCTGCTGGCACCCGTCTATAACGGTGAGGAGAAAAGCGAATGGAAAGGCAAACGCAGCGCCACGGGCTGTGTGGCTACGGCAATGGCTCAGGTCATATACTACCATCGCTGGCCACAGGATGCCACCACCACGATACCGACCTACACCTTCAATTACACTGCGAAGGAGCCCTGTACGCTGACGGAACTGCCCTCCACCACGTTCAAGTGGGACAAAATATTGCCCAACTACACCGATGCTCAGCCAGGCACTGAGGAACAGCGCATGGCCGTTGCCGAACTGATGCGCTACTGCGGACAGGCGGTCAAGATGACCTATACGCCAGCGGCTTCAGGTACGCAACACGAGTTCATCGTCAATGCCCTACGCCGCTACTTCGGCTACTCGAAAGCCATGCAGAGCGTCAACCGTGCCCATTACACAATCGAAGAATGGAAGCAGCTGATATGGAACGAACTGGACCATCGTCGCCCCGTGGTCTTCGGTGGAATGAGCTCCAGTGGTGGTCATGAATTTGTCATTGACGGTTACGACGGCAATGGTATGTTCCACGTCAACTGGGGATGGGCAGGAATGAACGACGGTTACTTCGCCGTCAACGTGCTGAATCCTAACGACAATACCAGCGTGGGCGCTGCCAGCAGCACAGATCTGGGCTATGCCACCAACCAGCAGATTATTCTGGGTTTGGAGAAAAGCACGGGACAAGAGGTGGAAGTGCCGGAGGTCGTCAAGCAACTGGTTATCTACAATGAACTGATTACTGTCGACACCATCATGGCTTACCAGACGGCATGCGTCGATTTTGACCAGAAGGAAACGTCCTATTACATGGGCTTAGGCATCAAGAATGACGACGGCACCTGCACACCTGTCCTGCAGAACGACACAGTAACCAAGTTTTCCAATGGCATGATTGCCCCGCAAATATACAAGACCCAACAGCTGACATCGCTGACTGATGGCAGCTACGCGTTATACCCGATAGCCCGCGAGGCTGGCGATGCTACGCAGGCATGGAATATCTTTGCTGCCCCCAAGCAGTGCTTCCGTGTAGACGTGAAGAACGGAAAGGCTGCCGTTCGTCCCACGATGAAGATGAAAATCGTCAACGCCTACTTTGAAAAGGAACCGACACCACTGGAGGACAATACCCTGGTGCTCGTCGTTGAGAACCAAAGCGAAGAGGAGGTCAGCACGGTCACCAAACTGAAGGTTGGCAAGACTAGCGGAAAGAATTTCATATCAGCACTGGATATCAACAAGACCATGCGTCCCACCGAGCTCCTTCCTGGCGAGCGCACCACCCTGCGCTATTCTATGACAATACCCTGCCAAGGTGATCTGGAGATAAACTTGCAGGATTATTCAACGTTGACAACCCTCGACCACACCCAAGTCACCGTGAAGAACAGTCCGCACTTCTATGACCTTCAGATGATTGACTACAAGATAGAATATCTGGATAACAGGACCCTAGAGGCCGAGTTCTACATCAAGAACAACGACACACGCACATGGCAGAGACCCTACAGCATTATCATGCTGGCGGACATGGAAGGGGCAGAGACGCCTATGAAGGGCATATCGTATGACCCCATACCAACGGGGCAGATTCTCCAACTGCTCCCACTGGCCTTGGATGGTATCTTACACAAAGTGGATGTGCAGACCGACGCCCACATCATGGTATATCCCGACTATGCCAAATTCTATCAAGGTAAAAGTCTGCTGGACGTCATTGTCAAGATGGGTACCATCGTCACCCCTCAGGGCGTTGTAACGGCCGTTGACAACATCCGCACGGTGGACAACAACCAAGACACTCCTTACTACGACCTTCAGGGGCGCCGTCTCAACGGCAAGCCAAAGCAAGGACTCTATATTAAAAATGGCAAGAAGGTCGTGATTAAATGTGACAGGGACCTGATGTGACAGGGACTTGTCACCTGTCATATCGCTTCCCTATGCCGTGCGCAGTCCGTTGGGACAGACTGCGAGTCCGAGCTGGACGGACTAAAAGTCCGAAGGAGACAGACTAAGAGTCCGAAGCAGTCGGACTACAGACGAGCCGTAGACTCGTTTTTTATCGTATCGCTGAATTACCCTCACATACTCCCATCACCACCTTCAAACCCCGATAAACAAAGGGCTGAAGCCACGGGAGGGTAAACGATTTACCCTCACGTCTCCCTCCCTTTTTTACCCCCAGAGACTCCCACCGCAGATGAAAGGAACCAGAGCGGATACACTTACAAAAAGTGACCCAGAATGGGAGGGAGACGGGAGGGAGAAGCGAAAAGGGTCCCGTGCCTCAAACGCCCTGCACATCGGCCTTTGAAGGGGGTGACGGGAGTATGTGAGGGTAAAAACGAATTTTTCTTATAATTATCATTTNNGGTGACGGGAGTATGTGAGGGTAAAAACGAATTTTTCTTATAATTATCATTTACAGTCCCCCAGTTGGTAAAATAGAAAAAGCCATAAATGTTGGTATGCCATGAGCCAGAATTCGCCTACGCTCCTACCCTCCCGTGAAACAGGTGCCAGTCCCTCATGTCTCAATAACACCATAAACAGGGCTGAGATCCTCTTGTCCAGCTTCACAATGATGATAGCTCTCGTCTGGGAAAAGTGCTACCACTGTTGTAAGTCCAAAGAATACTGTGATTAGACCACAAACTAATCTGCTTACATATTTAATTATCTTCTTGTTCATCTTGATGTTGCTTAATTCATCATCATACATATAAACTCTACCTGGCTATGACAATCTTGACAGATTGACAATGGTCCCATTCTGCCCATTAAATTTTCCCAAGTCCACTTCGGTGACGAAAAGCAAATCCAATCTAATTCCTCTGATGGTTTTCCACATATAGGACATGGAAGATGATTCGGAACAGCCTTAATTTTGTCGTCCATACACTTTTTTACATCCTCCCAAGGGAATATCTCGCTCTTCTCCGCAGACCCTTTATCATCAGGATGAATATCATCTGGTGAGTTAAAAGGCAATTGGGCTTTCAAGAATCCTTCTATTATTTTTTTCATAATTTCTACAGAAAGGGGTTGGATAACTATTTTCTATGTCCCAAAAATAATCAAATACACTCATATTATTCTTCCAGAAATGCGTTTTTAATACATTCTTTTATTTCCTTTTCGTAATCTTCTGTGACTTTCTTGCAAAAGTCAGGTCTTACGTAGCAATGGCAAAAGCCTGAACATTTCCCAAAATCTTTGCATTGCAACACCATTTTATCACCCTCAGACTTCACTTCTTTGGCAGGCTATTCTCTTTCTGTATCAGTTCTCTGATAGCCCTGTCATAGTCACTCTCATACTGCAGCATCTCCAACTTACGATATTTTTCAAATCTTCATGACTGATAGTTCCCTTGCCCACCAGCAATTGTCTGCCAGAGAGCGTCATCAGACTATCCAGTTTCTCAATCCATTCCGTCATCCTCATCGGAATCTGTTGCAAAGCCTGAATTTCTGCAAAGTCCAAATACTGTGATACCAACAGATTCAAGTACGTCAGTTCTTCTGCTGTCAGATAATTCTTCGCAATCTGCACATCCTCCTTGGTGATATAATCACCCTTAAAATTAGTCATGCCCACCATCGGCTTCTCTGCATCCACACGCTCATATATCACCTCTGCCGCCGTATGCTGATGGGCAGCGTAGTGCAGTTTGTTCTGAACGGTAGCAAAGAACTTTCGAGTGAGATTGGCGTTGGGATCGTAGTCGATGCTTGTAATGAAAATGTCTGTCACCTGCTGATACAAGTTGCGCTCGCTACTGCGGATGTCCCTAATGCGTTGCAGCAACTCACGGAAATACCTATTACCCTTCCCTTTCAGTCTGTCATCATCCAGCGTAAACCCCTTTTGGATAAATTCACGCAAATGTTGGGTAGCCCACTGACGGAAGCGAGTAGCCACCTGTGACTTCACACGATAGCCCACAGCAATAATCATGTCAAGGTTGTAGTGGTACATATTTCGCTTCACACTTCTTTTACCCTCTTGTCGAACTATCAAAAAATTTTTGCGAGTTCGTTCTGGGTCCTGCTCGTTTTCTGCATAAATCTGATTAATGTGGTAGCTCACGTCCTGTCGAGAAGCATCAAATAGCTCCATTATCTGCTCCTGAAGTAGCCACACATCTTCGCCCTCAAATCTTACATTGACTCGAGCAATTCCGTTTTCATCCTGATAAATAAGGAAAGCCTCATTCCTCTTCTCTATTTCGTTTGCCATATCATTTATAACGATTATATTCCTTGTTCAATTGTCTGATGCTCAGATGCGTGACAGAGTA
>CACWWZ010000113.1 GCA_902764705.1 uncultured Prevotellaceae bacterium
AATCACAACAGCCAACTCTTCATTGCCCAACCGCTTGGCAAGCTGCTTATAGGTGTCACCACTTGCCTCTAACTTCAGTTTAAGCATACCTTTTTCTACCTGTTGGGTTGTAGGATGGAAACCATTGATAATCATCTCAAAGTCATCAGCCTCCTCTACGTCGAAGCCAGAGCCATCTGCCTTCATCGTGAAACGGTAGTTGAATTTCGTCAGGTCGATGGTGGCATACTGCTTGTAGCCCATCGCTGCCAGTTCGCTACCCTCTTCCACAGGCTTGACAGTCTCACGGATCTTCTGGGTAAACAGGTGGGTAAACAGGGGGATGATCGCCTTCTCGAACTCAGGGTTGTTCAGCACTGCAGTGTTGAACCCTTGGTTAATCTCGTTGGCTATTTCCCACGAAGCGAAGTTCAGGTTCTCAGCCACTTCCTTCAGGTTCTGGCGGGTGTGCTGGATAAACTCCTTGCGGTTCTCCTTGGCCTGCTCCTGCGAGGGGTTATCATTTGCGTCGTTAGCAGAACACGACGTAAATACACTGGCGCCGCAGATCAAGGTGGCGGCGAGCACCCAATTCATAATCTTTCTCATTTCCGTTTAGTTTTAATTGTTTACTGTTATTCCACTTTCGTCATCTTTATTACTTGTCTCATTCACATTTCACTTAATTTGAAAAATGATCAGAAGAACCGACCCCATGATCCCTAATCTATGCTTTGAATATGTTTCGACGCTGCAAAGATACGACTATTTCCCCGAATATCCAAGGATATCCGAGATTATTATCCGTTTGTGTCAGTAAGTCAAAGAGCGACGAGCCGAAGGCAGAGCCATGCTTGCATGGGCTATGCTGAGGCGAGGATGCTCTTCGAGGCACAAGCCTCAAGGAGCGCGCGAGGCGGACATTGCTCAAGGGGCACACAGAAGGCCTGACCCTCTGTGTGCCTAGGTAGCCATCAAAAAAGATTCTCAGAGTCTTTCCCCACACAGCGTCTATTATGCTGTATGGAAATCTGCCCACCCGAGAAACTAACAAATGTCAGTCACTTTATAAGCAGGGGGCTCTTTTGCAACTACCAAAAGGATGTGGCAGCGAGGCGGGCTTTTTAAGTCTATTTCTTTATTGGCCCAGTTTCTTGACGGGGAAAGTGAAGTAGGTGTCGGGAAAAGGCTCGTCGCGGAGCGTGAAGTGCCACCACTCCGTGTCAAGCGTGAAGTGCCACCACTCCGTGTCAAGGGGCTTGAAGCCGTGGGCGAGCATGGCGCGGCGCAGTATCATGCGGTGCTCGAACTGCTCGGCGGTGATGCTGCGCTTCGGCTCGGCGGGCGATTTGCTATTGTCGCCCGTATATTCACCCGTGTCGGGATTGCCGCAGAAGTCGGGATGGCTCTCGGGGCCGAACCAGTCGAAGGTGCCGCCCATGTCAAGTTCCTTTTCCGTGGCCATGTCGAAGAGCGTCAGATCGATGGTCGAGCCGCGGGTGTGACCACTGCGCTCATAGATGTACTCCTGCTCGAAGAGCACGCTCTTGTCAAGATCGGGATAGAAGTAGGGCTTCATCTTCGTGTCGGCGAGGTCCTGCGCCCAGCGCACGAAGTGGTCAACACCCTTCTGCGGACGGTAGGCATCGTAGATCTTCAAACGATAGCCTTGGGCCATCACGTCGTCGCTCACCGCCTTCAGCGCCAGGGCTGCCTGCTTGGTGAGCAGGGCCGTAGGCTCCTCATAGCCGTCGATGCGCTGTCCCACGAAGTTGTACGTGCCGTAGTAGCGTATCTCCAGGATGGCGTCGGGCACGACATCCGTCAGGGTTACAAACTGGCTGCTGTCGTCCGTCGGACTGACAGCGGGACTGTCGTCCTTGCTGCCGCAACAGGTTATCACACACGCGCCGCAGATAATAAATAGGATGGCGGCCATCATCCAGAGTTTTTTCTGTTGTTTCATTGTTGATTCCTTTCTTGTTTATTATACCATATTGTGAACCACACGGCAGCCACCTCGCCGAGCATGGCCAGGATAGCACCAGCCACACCGAGCCAGTCGTTGCACACGAGATGGACCACTGCTGGCGCAGAAGTATGGAAGCCATTGGTGGCTCCGGCGATAAGCTCATAGCCAGGCGTGGGGTCGCCGTCTTGTTGTTCTCGTGTCTGTTGTCATCATTGATTCTCTTCTATACTTACCTATAGGCGGAAATCATTCTTTTCCTGCGATTAGTAGTGCCATAATAAATACGTATTTAAGTTAAAGATTCGGTGCAAAGGTAGTCATTTTCAATGAATAATCCACCATTTTTACACATTATTTAATATAATATGCCCATTCCACAAATAATTCGCTAAAAGTTTGGAACTTTAGAGATTTCTTGCTATCTTTGCCAGTGAATTATGTTGAACAAACAAGAAGAAAATTTAAGTAATGCCTAAAATCCTACTATATATCACAGCTAAGATTATTTGGCAATTTCTGTTTTGGAATACAGATTACAACGAAAATCGTGTACATGTATAAGAAAGAAGGATACTGGGATGTAACGCCAAAAATTAAGCGGCTGTCATTCCCAAAACGTGGAAAATTTCAGGTAGACTTACAGGACGGTCGCTCTGTAACGATGCCGATTTCTGCATTCCCATCACTGAAGAAGTTGCCTGTTAAAGAACGCGAGAACTGGTATTTGATGGGAGGTGGAGTAACTTGGGATTCCTGTCCTGAAGTCATACATATTGAGCAAATCCTGGGCAACTATAAGAACTATGCCCACGAGTTTGCATAGCAGAAATAACAAAAAGAATGTTGAACCAAATAAAACTGTGATGCCTATGGGCAAGGAATGAAATAACTGAAAAGGACATATAGGATTGAATATCCACTTTTAGATTCTTGTTTCCGAAAGATTGGGGAATTGGAAGGAAATCATCAAGAACGAAAGTCGGAGTTCGCGCCTGATGGCGTGGACTTTTACTCGTTTAAGATGATTAGGTTATCCCCAACACCTCGGAAACGTAGACGAAGTAAATTGTCCACGTTTTCTTATCCCCCTTCCAAAATGACGTTAATAAAAAAATACTTATGAATAAAAAAATCATCTTTTTGCTTGCCCTATTGTTATTTATAGGAATGAGCGCAAATGCACAAGTAGTGTTTTCAAAGTTCAAATTTATTAAGGATAGCCCATTGGGGGCTTTTCCAACACGAAAGGCTACTGATGCGAAATTCACTGTTACAGGAAACAAAACCATCAAGACAATGAAGGTCCGTTATTCAGGTGTTGATCAGGTAAACGATGCAGTATGTAGTGACATTGTCGGTGCAGTTAATGCCAATGTAAAGCATACTAAGTATAATTACTTCATGGTTACTGGCCCCTATGAACCAGGCAAGACATATTCCCGTTGGGCATCTGGCTCTTTCTTTTATCCAACCAAAGTAACTGCTTTCCCACAAGAAATTGTTCTTGATTATATGGATAAGACTTCTGATACTATTTGCATTACAAAAGATAATATTTCGACCTATTTCCCAAAGTTGAAGTGGATCGATGTAGATTATGAGCATGGGTTCCAACCATCCAATTAATTGTACCGTTTAGTCATTTAGGTAATAAAAAGAAGGCGGGTCGGTTCTCTCTTATCCACTTTAAGAAGATTGTATTGATCATGAAGCGCAGCAATGAAAATTGTTGCGCTTTATGTTATATTTACTTGCAGATGTCAGGGAATTACTGTATCTTTGCAGACAATATGACTGACGAGCAGATTGCAGCAAAGAAGGAACATGCAGGCGAGAAAAAGGCCTCGATGAAACGTCGTGACGACCATCACGACTATACTGAGCGACGCATGTATATGATAACGCTGGAGGTGGAAGGGCGCCGACCAGTGTTCGGCAGGCTCGTCGGCAATGCCTTTGCGCCCAAAGGAAGTAAGGATGAGCCTCGGATAGAGTTGACAGCGCTGGGGCGAGCCGTACAGAGCGAGTGGATGGGCATTCACGACTACTACCCGCAGATTGAGGTGATGGCTGTGCAGATGATGCCCGACCACATGCATGGCATCCTATTTGTACGCGAGCAACTGCCCGTGCATTTAGGGCAAGTGATATCGGGGTTCAAAGCGGGCTGCAGGAAGGCGGAGAAGGCGCTGA
>CACWWZ010000114.1 GCA_902764705.1 uncultured Prevotellaceae bacterium
AGCCACAGGCAAGACGTGTACACAATTCCAGCAAGAATACGAGAATGGAACGTTTGAATAACTCTTTTAGGTAAATTTCAATTTATGAAAGAATGGCTGGTTTCTGATGACTGGCACAGGCGTACCGAAGGATGAGCGCAAAGGGTTAAAGTGGATTCACAAAGCTACCTTCCAAGGCTATCAGCCAGCTATCGACTATTGTAAGGAACACGGATATAAGTGGTATTAAACTATCGAATGATGAAACTGAAGAAACGAAAAATCAAGTATTCGGCAATATTCTTTCTCTGCTGGTTCCCCCTTTTGGTCTTTCTTATTGATGGTGTCCTGAATTTCCAGACATTGGTTGATTATTTCTATTTCGGCTCGTATGCCTTTGTCGAGACTGCGCTATTGCTTATGGTCATTCTACCAACAATAGCAGTTTACAAATTTACAAAAGAAGAATGATGCCGCTCGGCTTTGCCGCTTGCCTAAGCACGCCTGAATATCACACCCAATTACCTCACGGAATGCTGCATCAAGACGAGCCGTCATAATGCCAGTTTCTTCATCGAGCACTTCACTGCCGAAGAAATTGCCCGCCTGCTGAAACGCGAAGACCTGTCGATTACGGATGTAGCCTATCAGCTGGATTTCAACACCACCAATTACTTCACCCGCTACGTGAAGCGCGTTCTTGGCATGACTCCCAGCCAGTATAAGGCAAAGTTTAGCGTAAAAAAATAGGGAAAATCACCCCATCAGTAATTTGTATACACCTTTCAGTAATTTGTTTAGCGATGGTTCGGTGAAATCGTCGTACCTTTGCAGCCGAGAACAAATAACAGTATTAATAACTTAAAAAAAATTGCGGTTATGAAGAGAACAATTATCATTACGGGTGGTACAACAGGTATCGGTAAGGCTACGGCTTACCAGTTTGCAAAGAACGGTTGGAATGTGGTTATTACAAGTAGAAGTGAAAAGAAGGGTCAGGCATTCGTCGAGGAAGCCAAGAACGAGGGGTTGGATATGACCTTCTTCCAGTTGGATGTGACGAACGAGGAGCAGGTGGCTCAGGTCATCGAGCAGACGGTGGCCAAGTTCGGCAAGCTGGACAGCATTGTCAACAACTCTGGCATCTCGCTGGGTGCCGCACCGCTGGCTGACACCGAGACGGACGAGTTCAAGCAGCAGCTGGACACCAACGTCCTGGGCGTTTATTACGGCATGAAGTATGCCATCCGCGCCATGCTGAAGACGGGCGGTGGCACGATTGTCAATCTGGCATCTATCGCAGGACTCAACGGACTGATTTACACCGCACAATATTGCGCAACTAAGCACGCCGTGGTGGGACTGACCAAGGCTGCTGCCATCGACTACGCCCAGCAAGGTATCCGCATCAACGCCGTTGCTCCCGGTGCCATCAAGACCGACATCCTGAAGCACGCTATCGAGGCTGGGGCTTATGATGAGAAGGGCATTGCTGCCATCCATCCGATGAATCGCATGGGCGAGGTGCAGGACATTGCCCTGGCTATCTATTATCTGGCTAGTCCCGACAACAAATTCCTGACAGGTACCATCCTCAACGTTGACGGCGGTTATAATTGTAGATAATATGGAACTGATTGACTATACCAACAAATGGTTGACTGGCGAAATTCAGGAGGATCTGGCAATGGTTGCAGGAGGCGTGGTATGCCTCCTGCTGGCCCTTGTGGCATGGCGTTGGGGCTCGTCGGAGTCGGCTCGCGCCATCATTCTGCCATTGACGGTGGTGGCGGTAATCTTTATCGGAGGAGGAGCTGCATTAGCCTATAATAATCATCAGCGGAGCAAGCAGTTCGTGGAACAATACCAGGAGTCGCCTGAGAAGTTTCTGGAGAGCGAGAAGGCTCGCGTGGCTGCTTTCATGAAGATCTATCCGCAGACCATCATCGTCTCTGCCGTCATGATGGTCATCGCTGTCTGCGTGTTCACCTTCTGCGATAAGCCCTGGCTCCGAGCATCTGCCCTTGCGCTCATCCTTGTAGCCCTCGCCGCCCTGACAATTGATTTCTTCTCGAAGGAGCGTGGCGTGAATTATCAGCAAGAGTTGGACACCGTGAAGATAGAAAATGTAGGATGATAGTCATTATCTGCGAAAAAATTAGTATCTTTGCGCCATGAAGATAAGACAAATCCATTTCCCCACCGTGTCGGCATTCATGCATGCCCTCGGACGTGACGATGTCCGCCATCCGCTCATTGAGGTCATCCATCTCGACGACCTTGCTGATTGCAGCTCGTTTGGCAACACCCGCTATACGTTTGGCTTCTACTGCGTGGTTTACAAGGATGCACGCTGCGGCACCGTGCGCTACGGGCGCAACGAGTACGACTACGACAACGGCACGCTGCTCTTCTTCGCCCCCGACCACGACGTTGAGCTGGGCACGCTCGAACAGAGCTACCAGGGCGTGATGCTCATCTTCTCGCCGGCACTGATGCAGGGATTATCGATGTCGCCCTACACCTTCTTCGGCTATTCAGTCAACGAGGCCCTGCACGTATCGGAGCGTGAGCGCCAGCAGCTGCACGACATCCTCGGCAACATCGAGACAGAGTTGGAACGCGGCATCGACCGCCACACCCGCCAGCTGATGGCGCAGAACGTCGCCCTGATTCTGAACTACTGCGTGCGCTTCTACGACCGCCAATTCATCACCCGCGAACCCGTCGACAGCCAGCTCATGCAGCGCTTCACCGTCCTGCTCGACGACTATTTTGCCCGAGGCCTAGCCGCACGTCAGGGAGTGCCCACCGTGCGCTACTTCGCAGACGCGCTGAACCTCTCGGCCAACTACTTCGGCGACCTCGTAAAAGCCCAGACGGGCAATAGTCCGCAGCAGCTCATCCAGCAGCACCTCATCGCTCAGGCCCGCCACCGCCTCACCACGACCACCGACACCGTCAGCCAGATAGCCTACGCCCTCGGCTTCGAGTACCCCCAGTACTTCTCCCGCCTGTTCAAAAAGCAGACCGGCCAGACCCCGCAGGAGTTCAGGGCTCAGGCGTAATGGTGGAATTAAATCGACAGAAATCTACTGTTGTGACAGCCAATGTTTAATGACGTTTAAATAATTGTCAGCATCAATTAATCGAGTTTAAAATCGGTGCCATCCTGACCGAATCCGAGTGCCATTTTGACAATCGGCATGCAAGTTGCTTTTAGGTGAGTGAAAGCCGACGCTAAATAGGCCGAGGCAATCAACAACATACGTTAAACTAAAAGTATAATTAGGAGGTATTGATTATGTTGAACGGATTAATGAAAAGCAATGGTTGGTTCCCAACAATGTTTGATGATTTCTTTAACAC
>CACWWZ010000115.1 GCA_902764705.1 uncultured Prevotellaceae bacterium
GTGAAGTTGACCGTCGAGCCACTCTCGCCGCTGAATTCCATTAGCCAGAACTTGCGGTTAGCCTCATCCCAAGGCAGGACACCCGAGGTATTGGTCACCTTCGAAACTGCAAACGGCAGCACTATGGTCGTCCAATTTTTGCCGTTGTCATAGAATTTGTTAAACGTGCGAGTTAAGCATAAAAAACAAATTAAGCAAAAGTTTGGGGAGAAAAATATCTATGACATGGGCACAAATATACCCAAACCCTCCATGTATGTTCCCCAAAAAGGGAATATCAAGGAAGGCCTGGGCGGACTTGCAGGGAGGCCTGGGCGGACTTGCAGGAAGGCCTGGGCGGACAAAAAAAAGAGCTTCCTTTAGAAATTGATGTTCGTTTGTGTACCCCACTCGGAATTTATCAAGAATGAGGCATTACCATTGTTGGTGTACATAGAACCTGTAAGAATGGTAGTCACATTGCGCTTCAGAGGCACATCGCTAATCTGCTTAGTGAAGATGGCCGTGTTTTCACTATTCAAAACCTCGATGGTGACATCCACCGTCTGCTCGTCAGTAGCAAGGAACACGTAAGAGCCTGAACTTGTGGCATTTCCCACCGCAGCACTTATGGATACTACATTGCTGAAGCCTGCATTACCTACGGCCAGGCCTGTGGTAGGATTGAAACTCTTGCTTCCGCCCGAAAATGTGACACGAATGCTGGATGCTTGGGCCGGCCTGCCATCAGTAGAATTGACATCGAGCTTAGCCACTATGCGATTGAGCGTAGCATTAATATTCACAGCTGTGGTGTTGGCGATGTTAACGGCCTGAGTAACGGCAAAGGTCTCACGGTTATGGTCACCAGTATATGCAGCCAGCGTTGGGCTGGTAAGTGTTAAGACATCGCCCTCCCTTCTCTCCTCCACCTAAGGATCCACGGTACTGCGTCGTCTTATAGACCTCCGTGTTGCCATCATAAAACGCCAATGTGATGGCTTTCGCATTATCATATTCTGCTAATGGTTTTGCTGCCCTGGTGGGTGCCATTGACTGCACAGAGATGTCAAAATCATTAATCTGAACATGTACTGGAGCCATCTGTACACTCTTGGTGTTGGTGTCAGACTCGTTGTTGCAACTCGCAAATAGCGCTAAAACCCCTATTACAAGGGGAAGTTTCTTTAATGTTTTTAAAAGCATATTGCAACTCGCAAATAGCGCTAAAACCCCTATTACAAGGGGAAGTTTCTTTAATGTTTTTAAAAGCATAACTTAATTGTTTATTAGTTGTACATTTATAAAAAATCGTACAAAGGTACAAAAAACAAACAAAACGGAAGAATACTTTTAAAAAAAAAATTCTACAATTACAAAATCGTTTCCATTCCCGTCTTCTGGACCTGCATGCCCATACTCCTGTAGAAGGACAGAGCAGAGTCGTTACCCTCCCAGACATTGAGGGTGATGTTATAGCAACCTATAGAACGGGCATAATCACGGACATACTCATACAATGACTGACCGATGTGCCGCCCACGGGCAGTTTCCTCGACACAGATGTCGTCGATATACAGGGTCTTGGCATCCTGCAACAGGCGGTGGTTCTTGACTTCACTAATCTGGCAGAAGGCATGACCCAGCACTTCACCATCATCGTAGACAAAGATGGGTTTGCTGTCGTCACCCAACAGGGCTTCCAACTCCTGCCCGTCATATTTGGTGGTATAGGGTTTGAACAAGTCCGGACGTTTCTCGTAATGAACCATATTCACCTGATGCAGCAACCTGATGATGGCACCGATGTCTCGCTTCTCTGCTTTTCTAACCATACTATACCTTATTATATATTAATATACTCCTCATGGTCGTAGCGCGGCATAGAGCGTACCACCTTGTGGATGGCAGCCTGAGCCATGGCTTCGTGGTGTTGCTACGAACGACAGCATCAAAATCGATACATCCGTCAAAAATGGGCGACGTGCGCAACCACTCGTTGAAGGTCTGACGCATCTGCTCACGCTGCTCGTTATAGGTGCGCCAGCCATAGATAGGCAGCAAGGTGCCGCTCCACACCTTCAGTCCCATGGCCTTGGCGGGCTTGACATAGATATCCTCTACCCCACGCTCCATCTCCTCTACCGTAGGCAGGTCGCTCCACGGACGGAAGGGGTTGACATCGACTCCCACAGGATGGATGATGTCGTTGATGCCGTGCTGGATGATAACGTCCGTAGCCCCGGCTACATTCATTTCGATGGGGAAACGTGTGGCTCCTTTCAGACCGTATGCCTGATAGGTGATGCAATCGTATTGTCGCAAGATGCGGGTACCACTGACTGCACGACGGATGATAGAGGTATTGGTGCCAAAGGCAAGCTGAGCCATATAGTCAGGCCATGCCTGTGCGGTGATGGAGTCACCATAGCACACTACGGCATGATTGTCCGCAGATGTCAGCACATCGATGGTGTTCAAGAAATAGAACCAGTTGGTATGACGGGTCAGGTCGAGGGGCAATTCATCGGACTCGGCATAGTCGCCATAGGCATAGTAGCCCTTTGAGAGCGGTCCGGTGACCAGCGTACCGCTGTTCATCTGCGTATAGCCTGCCAGATAGAAGCTCACATCGATGGTATCACCACGGTGTACGGCATAAGTGATGTCATCGCTCTCTGTCTCCGCACCGGGCTGGAGGGTCACACTTACCTCACCACCGAAAGTGATAGGTGTATGCCCGACAAAGACCTTGGCAAGAGTGACGGGTTCCGTACCCGTCAGGTTGGAGAAACGAAACCGCAACATGGTACCGCTGAAACACATTCGGACGGGATAGCGCAGCGTGATATCCTTGGCATAAACAGCCTCACGACGGTCGGTGATGGAGGTGGCATTGCCCCAGCAAGCTACCCACTTCTTATCTGTATTCATCATAGCTCAATAATGTAATCTAAGAAAAGCTCCGAGGTTTTACCTCGAAGCTTTGAATCCTGTTATATCTTCTTCAATCCCTTCGGCGGAACCTCTATGGAACCTCTTTTTTTCGGTTACAAAGGTAAGCATAATTATTGATATACGCAAATGATTCAGATTAAATTTTCAATGAGACCCTATATAAAAAAACTGGTCAAAACCGGATAGGTTATGTTAAAAGCAACCCATTACAGGCAATAAAAACCGTATTACTCTTGGTAGTTTCAATATTCTTTTGTATCTTTGCAACTGATAAGATATTATTCTTATCCTGTAGAATATGACAGAAACAAATAATATATTATCTATTCTTGATAACTATACTCTCAACAATTCTGATGATATAGCCAAAGAAATTGCTGATGCTTTCCGCAAACGGCGCATAGAGAAGAATCTTACACGCGAGCAGGTGGCCGAGCAGTCAGGAGTTGCTGTAAGCAATATCGTCAGGTTTGAACAGAAGGGGCTTATTTCTCTTAAAAACCTCATAGGTATTGCTACTGCACTGGGCTACACGTCGGAGATAAAAAGCCTATTCGCCCAACCAAAATATTCCACAATGGAAGAACTGACACAAATCCGCAAGAACCAGAACAAGAAAAAGGCACATAGGCTATGATGAAGATTGAACTGCTCAACGTGAAATACCACGACCAACTGGTGGGAACCCTATCACTGACCCCCGACAACAAGTTGTGTGCTTTCGAGTATGCACCCTCTTGGCTGGCCGACGGCTTTAGCATTTCCCCATTGGAACTACCGCTACGTCCAGGTCTGTTTTTGGCAAAGCCCTCCCCTTTCTTTGGTAATTTCGGCATCTTTGAAGACAGCCAAAAGCCATCTTCGAGGATGAAGAAGGACATTGGTTGGTCAAGTTCCGACATACCTACGACCCGAAAGACATGGGACAGCAGGAGTATCACTACAATGAAGTGGCAAGACAGTGCGGCTTTAATGTAGAACAAGCACAGGAAGAACCAGGCATTAGTCCCGACGAAAGCCAACTTTGGCATACGAGTGGATAGCAAGTATATAGCCATTACTGGCCCTGATGCATTACCAATCATTGTAGTAAATCCACCCAGTAAACTGTGTAGCTTTTGCCAAAAGAACGGCACTCAGAACATACAGGACTGCAAAGGCCGCTATCCAAGTCCATCATTCACTTCCAATTACTCCTTTCGTCCTTCCAAGGCAATATGTGAAGCCAACCTCACACAACCCTGCAACAATCAACATAATCCAATTCATTTGTATAATTGATGTGCCTATTGAGGGCTGCAAGACTATCTCGGCGACTCCTTCTAAGGCTTTTCTATCTATCTCGCTGCTCTTGTGCTTATCTTCTTACCCTCTTTCCTCCAAGTATAAATCCAGGCACCGTTACGACTTGTGAATGTATCGCCGCTGACAGAAAGTATCTCACCAACAGAGCCTACACCAAAAGTATGCAGCCGTTTCCCATTAACGTCGTAGGTAATGTAGAAAGCAGAACCTTGTTTGATAATATAGAACGAGCTGCTATATCCCTTCAGTTCGCCTTGACTGGTACTGAGGGTTTTTATCTTTTTGCCGTCCTGGTCATAGATGTAGTACCAAGACTTAGTTGTTTCGATATGGCTTATGCTCTGTGCCTGGAGGTTGGCTATTGAGAACCACATCAGGGATAGCGTGATAAGAAGTTTCATTCTTTTAATCCGAGTTTATTACTGTATTCAGCCACAAATCGGCCATTTTTTGATGTCCTGCCGCTGTTGGATGTATGCCATC
>CACWWZ010000116.1 GCA_902764705.1 uncultured Prevotellaceae bacterium
ATTCAGAACATGCTCAACGGCCTTTCTAAGCTCAATATCGGTGGCAAGGTCGGTGAGGCTGTCGGCAAATTGTCCGATACGCTCAGCAGTGCAGGCTTCGTCGGTCAGCTCATAGGAGCCATCCTTTCCATCCTTGACATCCTCAAAGAAGGTATTGGCACGCTGATTTCCAACCTCATTGATACGGTGTTCAATGCAGTCATAGGCATATTGGATAACATTTTATCCCTTGACTTCATCGGTCAGATTGGAGGCTCGCTTGCAAAGGGTGTCACTGGCATATTGAATACCGTGACATTCGGAGGCTTTGACAGCTGGTTCGGTGTCGGTGAAAAGGACAGCGACGAGAACTATGCTTCGGATATGGAGAAACTGACGGCAACCAACAAAGAGTTGACCTCTGCCATAGAGCGATTGACTGATAGAATGGAAGATGCAAACTTCGCAGGCATCAATGACAGCTATAAGTCAATGCAGGACTATTACACAGCCCAGATAAAGAATCTCCAAGAGCAGGCATGGCGTTCACTTGATGACTGGAAAGATGGCGGTTGGTTCCATAGTGATGTAGAATCTTCCCGTTCTCACATGCTGGATAATCTTACAGACCAAGACAAGCGATATATTGCTAACTTGTTCGGTGCAGATGCCAACGCGTTTGACGACATGTGGTTTATAGGACAACGCTATATAAGCCAGCTGATAGCAAATGCCACACCTGAACAGATGGCAAAGCTTCGTGAGAATGCAGAGCTGTGGATAAAGATTATCAATAACTCAAAGGCTGGCTATCAAGATGCTTCGCAATACTTGGAACAGATTGCAGACCTTGCAGACAAGATGAGCCAATCTGAGATGGATTTCCTTGCATCCATCACAAGCATACCGTTCGACAGTCTCAAAAGCCAATTCTCAGATACGCTGATGTCTATGGAAGAAGATGCACGTGACACGGCAGAGGATATATCCAAGATTATGGCAGAAGCACTTATCAACGACATGGTGAACACAGACTATGCGGACTGGCTTGAAGATTGGTATAGACGGCTTTCCGATGCTCTGCAATCCAAAAATGAGGAAACCCTAAAGAATCTGCGTGAAGAGTACCAGCGCAAGATGGATGAGGCAGGTGCGAAGGCAGATAGCATCAAGCAATATACTGGATATGCCGATGCCGTAAACGGCAAAGAGCAGAAAGCCAGTGCCAACGGCATAGAGAAGATTACCCACGAAGATGCAGGAGCCATCGAGGGCAGGCTGACGGCCACACAGATAGCCGTAGAGCAGGGCAACACCAAGAAGGATGCCATCATAGGGCAGATGACCGTCACCAACATGACGTTGAGCGATATGCGTTCCCTTTCTGCCACGCAGTGCGAGATAGCCGATGACACCCGTGACATATTGGCTAATTCCTATCTGGAACTTAGAGAGGCTAATGACCATTTGGGCAAGATAGAAAAGGCCGTGGGGAATATTCAGACGAGGTGACGAAATGTTAAAAATGACACTAAAGAACAAAAATGTTACCTTTTCGTTTGGTAGTTTGGAACAAAATTGTTACCTTTGCAATGTTCATTAAAACAAGCGTTCTATGAAGTATTCAGAATTTTACCGACTGATTGAACAGCACGGCTGGACAATCAAAGGGGGCAAAGGACACTACAAATACGTACATCCCGACTACCCCTACTTCATACCAGTCGGCAGGCACAAGACGCAAGAGATACCGAAAGGCACTCTTGACAGCATGATGAAGGCTGCAGGTTTGAAGTGAACGTAAAGAGCTTCAAGAGAGCTTCCCACCCCTTCGGGGGTGGGTTTAATGGACAAACGAAGTATAACCAAAAAGAGTAGGGACATGAACATTTTAACGGCAATCATCGAGAAGGCAAGTGACGGAGGCTACAGCATATATGCTGATGGTGGAATCCCCGTATATGGCAGCGGACTGACAGAAGATGAGGCTCGGAGTGAGTTTACTACATGTCTGAAAGAGCAGGCTGAGTACATGAAGGAGCGCGAGGGCAATTATCCTGCCTGGTATTCTGATGACCTCCAGATTGATTACCGTTACGACATGACAGCATTCTTCCTTGCATTCCCTTTCATCAACGTGACAGAGTTTGCTAAGAGCCTCAACATCAATCCATCTTTAATGCGTAAGTATAAGAGTGGACTTGCCAAGGCCGGAGAGAAGCAGAAAGATATGATTCAACATAAGTTTGACGATATAGTAGGCCGTCTGAGTGCCGTGAGGTTCTGAATCGGTCGCTTGTTTATGAACATTGCAAGGGGATGGCTAAATGTCACCCCCTCTTTTTGTGCGGTCATTGCCGTTACCAGCATCAAAAATGGCAGGTGGACATCTTATCCACTGCCATATAGAAATGCCGTCACGAGACTTGTATTTGCATGATTTTGCCATCTAATTTTATATCAGATTCTCTTTTTCTTTTCTATTGCAGTCAGTTGCCGTTGAATTTCTCTAAGAGAGTAATATACGGCACTATTCCGTTGGCCGTCCTTGTGTTTGCGGACGAATCCACACTGCACCCACTCATCAAGTAACTTCGGCTCATATCCGAGCTGCTGGAGGTATCTCTTCGCCTCACGCTGCTTCACCTTGTCATGATCGGGTGTAACCAATCTCCGATATTGAATTTGGCTATTATATGCAGCTTGCTCTACGATGTTCTGTAGTGTTGATAATTCAACTTCTGCCTTTTTATCTGTGCATCGTACTTTAATCTTCATCACGTTTAACCTGATATTCAAAGAACTGCTCGTTTTTGTAGTCAGCGAAGAAGGTGCCAGTACCACCGATGTTACGGCCTTTGTCAATGATGACCTCAGTAACATGGTCGGGAATATCCTTGCGGTACTTGTGTTGCCGTCCGTAGTAGTTCGGCCTGTAGAGCAAGAGGATGGTATCTGCTGCCTGCTCAATGCCACCGCCACCACGTATCATGGACTTGTCGGGGCGTAGGTCGCTGTTCTTATCTTGCGGTCTTTTGAACTGAACAACCAGCACGATGCAAACCTTCAGCTCCTTTGCGAGATTCTTCAACTCACGGCAAACACGCTCATAGAAGGATTCTTCACTCTCGTTTGCATCATGATAATATCCATATGCTTGCAGATAGTCTATCACAACCAGTTTTACATTGTGACATGTAATAAAGTCACGTAAGTCGTTCAGAAAGAGCGTATCGTCAATATATAGAGGTAAATGGTCTGTCTTTGATACTGCGTCATTGATGATTTGCAACTGTTCAGAGCTTCGATTCTCACTTAGGATGTCTTCATATGTAATTTCACCGAACATAGCTGCGATTTTTGCTGCAACTTGTTCAAAGGTATTGTCAAAGGTTATAATCATCGAAGGGAAATTGCTTTCTGCAGCTCTTGCAGCCAGATTGAAAGCAAAGGTGGTTTTGCCTATTGATGTATCACTACCCACAAGAATGAGGTCGGATATTCGCAGACCGCCCTTTCGGTCAAAGGAAGGAAAACCGGAGGGGATTGATATTGGGTCTATGCCTTTACGACGATTAACTGTTTTCATTAGAGTTGCATTGGCAGATTTGATGTCATGTGTACTCATATTGTTTTGCTTTTGTGGGTAGGTGGTTAGCCTACCCGTTACCTTTTACTCAGATTCTAATCGTGTTGTCTTCTATATACTTTAATGTCATTTGCTCGAATGCCGATTTGCCGAACCATTTTTCTAAAGAATGCGAAATCCCCAACAAGTGAGGTACAAAGTCTTCGTCTAAATGTTCTTGAACGCTCGAACCGTCGTATGCATCAAGAGCGTCACCGATATGTCCCCATAAGCTCTCGAGTTCATCAGCGAGTTCAATCCACATTCGCGTATTATTTGTCACTTCGATTTTCGTATCTTTGTCCATATAGATAGTTACTTTTGTGGGTAGGTGGTTAGCCTACCCGTTACCTTGTGTTAGATTGCTATTCTCACTAAGTTTGCCTTTTTGTAGCACCGCCAAGCCTGCTTTTCTGTGTCGAAATAGGTTTGAACAGTGTCATTTGACTTACGTTCTGAACCGTTGGTCTGTGGCACGATGTTCGCTGCAAGTGTACCGAAAGCCTCACGGATGCTGCCATCTACCTTCTGAAAGTAGAAGCGCACAATCTTATTAGTCATTGCCTTACGCAGTTTGAAGTTAGCCCAGGCACATTTCAGAGCCTCAGCCATTGTGTACCCGTTGCGACGGACGAATTGCCACGCCATCAACATTACCTCTCTCATTTGGATTTTAATCTTTGTTGCCATAATT
>CACWWZ010000117.1 GCA_902764705.1 uncultured Prevotellaceae bacterium
GATTATTCGCTTATTCTGCTAGATGTTATGATGGGAGAAATGTCGGGGTTCCAGATGGCGCGCAGACTAAAGAACGATCCCGCTACGACACAGATTCCCATTATCTTCATTACGGCACTCGACAGTGAGGACAATTTGGTAAAAGGATTGAATATCGGTGCTGACGACTATATTGCCAAGCCATTGGGTATGAAAGAAGTGAAGGCTAGGGTTAAGGCTGTACTCAGACGTACTCAATTGCAGCAAACGGTTTCTACTGCTGTTGATAATAAGATTGCTTACGAAGGAATTATGGTTGATTTGAATGCCAAGACTGTAATATGCGACGGAAAGGAACTAGAATTCACCAAACTGGAATTTGAATTGTTGTCTTTCTTTCTCCAACATCCTAACAAGGTGTTTTCTCGGGAAGACTTATTGAAGTATTGTTGGCCACAGGATGTGCTGGTTCTTGACCGCACGGTGGACGTGAACATCACCAGATTACGTAAGAAGATAGGCCATTATGGCAAACAGATAAAAACACGTGTGGGATATGGCTACTGCTTTGAAAAGTAAATCCTTTCAACGTAATTTACTGCTAAGCATCGGTGGTGTGTTTCTGCTCTTTGCTATATGCTTTAGCGTATATCAGTATAAGCGTGAAAAGGAGTATAAAATTGATATTCTTCATTCACGACTGCAGATGTACAACTATGAGATGGTGCAGACGGTAGGCAAGGATAGTATTAGCTGTAGCCGGCTATTTCGCGATTATGTTATACATCATCAGATGGAGGGACTTCGAGTGTCTGTGATAGACAAGGAAGGACGGGTCATCCTTGATAGCTATGATACTGATGTGGAAGCATTGGGGAACCATCTACAGAGAACGGAGATACAACAGGCTTTGCGAGAGGGCAGTGGCTACGATATCAAACGTATGTCACAGTCTACTCACGAGACCTACTTCTATTCTGCAACTCGTTTCGGCGATATGATTGTTCGTGCTGCCGTACCCTATTCTGCAGAGCTGACCCGATCATTGCAGGCAGACTATACTTTCATTTATTTTTCAGGCGTTCTCACCCTGTTGCTGGGCATCGTGCTCTACTATATCACTCACCGTATCAGCCGACACATTGGTTACTTACGTGAATTTGCCGTGAAAGCCGAGGAAGGTGAGGAACTTGACCACGAATTGGAGCGTCGGCTGCCAGATGACGAATTGGGTGATATCAGCCACACTATCATCATGTTGTATTGGAAACTACGTCATTCGGAAGAAGAAAAAGTGCGTATCAAACGTCAGCTTACCCAGAATGCCGCTCATGAGCTGAAAACACCTGCTGCCAGCATTCATGGTTATTTAGAGAGCATCATCGACAATCCCGATATGCCAAATGATAAGAAACAACATTTTCTGGAACGCTGTTATGCTCAAAGTGAACGCATGAACAAGCTTCTGCTGGATATGAGTGTGCTTACTAAACTAGACGAGATTGATGATAGTTCATCTAATGCTCAGCATGAGTATCGTCAAGTTGATGTCTTGCAGATTATCACAAATGTGATAGATGACACAGACTTGCAATTACAAGAGAAAGGTATCGAACTAAAACTCCAATTACCACAGAATATAGAAGTACAGGGTGATTCGAGCCTGCTATACAGCATTTTCCGAAATCTGATAGACAATACTATTTCCTATGCCTACGGGGCCACACGGTTAATCATCGCCTGCCAAGAGATTGAAATAGAAGGACGCCACTTCTACGAATTTAATGTAAGCGACAATGGCCAAGGCGTAGAGGCGCAGCACCGTGAGCACCTGTTTGAACGTTTCTACCGTGTAGACAAAGGGCGCTCGCGCAAACTTGGTGGCACAGGTCTAGGGCTTGCCATCGTGAAAAATGCAGTTGCCGCCCATGGTGGACAAGCAATTGCACTTTCTACGCCTGGTGGCGGGCTTACCATCAGGTTCACACTCGCAAGGTTTTAGCCCTGTCCGTTGATAGGACCGTCGCCAAAGTCATTGTTCAAGCCCTTACCTGCCTGCACAACATTCATTACATAGTCGCCAAGTTTCTCACACTCTGAGATGAAATCGACATAGAACACACCCAACTGATAGTCGTAGAGTCCAGCATTTACATCGTGCAGGTTCTGGTTCTTCAGTTGTGTACGATAGTTATTGATTTCATGCTCGATGTTAAGCGAGGTCTTCACACCATTCTTGGTAGTGGGTTGGTCAATGCGTTTCAGCATCTCGCTGAGGGCAGCACCTACCAGTTGCAGCATCGTCATCATGTGCTGCATCTGCTCGGCAGTAAAGTCCTCCTGACAGTGCATGCGATGGCGATTCAGGGTACGCCCCAGGTTATAAACCGAGTCACCGATGGACTCTAACTCAGATATCTGGCGAAGCATCTTTTGTATCTGAGTTTTCGACGCATCCGACAAGCGACCTTCACTCACCTTGTTCAGATAGCTGGCAATCTCCATCTCCATCGAGTCGGTGATGTTCTCGTATTTCTCAATACGGGCAAAGAGTTTATTAAACTCCATCTCGTCTTTCGTTTCCAGAAGCGTGGGCACGAAACCTGCCATGCGCTGACAACGCTCAGCGAAACTGCGAATCTCCTTCTGTGCCTCCATAATGCTGAGTTCGGCTGTAGAGAGCAGACCGCCACTGATGAAACGCAGGCGATAGTCCTCGTCTTGTGCCTTCATTGGCAGCACACGACATACAAACATCTCTATCTGCTTCACAAAACCAATGAGCAACAGCGTGTTGATGATGTTGAAGGCGGTGTGGAAGGCTGATAGCTTAAAGAGATCGTTGCCACCACCCATTAAGTTCTCTACTACCCAACTAACGGCATCACAAGCGGGATAGAACAC
>CACWWZ010000118.1 GCA_902764705.1 uncultured Prevotellaceae bacterium
AGGAAAGCCCGATAATAGAATTCTCGAAGATTAGTTTGTACCTCTGGGTCAATTTCTGTTCATCTTCTTCCTGTTGCTGTTGCTTGGTCTCATCTTTCAGGGTGCTAATGATGTTGGCAAGGCACTTGCCGTCTTTCTGATATTCAGGCACACTGATATTGTGCAGATAGCCCCATTGGGGATGGCGACCGGTAAAATCAAAGTTCCACCGGTAATAGAACTCGGCACGCTTCAAGCCTCCGTTTATAATCTGGTGAAACCACTCAAGCGTTTCTTCCAAATCATCTGGATGGACATGGCTCTTCCACTCGTCAACGGTGACACCCTCCTCAGGGAACATGCTACCAAAGAGACGGTAGATATAACGATGGCTCAAGTCGTAACGCACAACCTCGTTCTCACTTGTCTCCACAGCTTTCTGCATCATTGCTGTCGTGAAGTCAATCTTGGCTATTCGCTGTCTGACACGTCGAAGTATCATGCGGTTGGAAACCAGTACTACAATAAATACCGCGACAATCAAAAACAGCATCATCAATGGCAGAAACTGGGGAGTGCTCTCTGTGGAGAGATGAAGAGACTGACAGATTGAAGAATAGAGAAATAGAGAAATATGATATGCCATAGGTCAGTTCCTTTTAGATTAAATGATTTCACGTTTCATCTCAATACTCTTGGCTTCACAGGGAATGGTAATCCAGAAAGTAGTTCCCTTGCCCGCCTCAGACTGTATATCGATATTGCCTCCCATCTGTTTTACCAACTGTTGCACAATAGGCAGGTCGAGGCCTGTTCCACAAAGGGCGTCTTCCTGATTGCGGACAAACCGCTCGAAGACATGTGGCAGGGTCTTCTCGTCGACACCAAGGCCTGTATCCTCAATACTGATGGTCAACTCGCCATGACGATATTCATACTTGGCTCGTATGAAGCCATCCCGAGTATAGTTGACGGCATTCATGCAAAGCCTTTCAATGACCTTGCCAAGATGTTCCTGGTCGATATTCACCACCAGATGCACATAAGGATTCTCCACGACGGTCTTCACGTTCGGACCTACACCGCTCCAGCCCATCTGACAATGACTGTCAAAGATGAGGGCAAAATCTATATCGACCTTGTTGTACACCTCCATGTTGGCATCCAGACGCGACAGGAACAGAATGTCGTTGACGAGTCCTAACAGCGAGTTTGAGTTACGTTTTATTTCCTCCACGAAGATGGGCTCGTCTGCCGGGTCGTGCTCGGCTTCGAACAATTCAGCAAAACCTACCACCGTGTTCAGCGGGGTACGTATTTCATAGCTCATATTAGTCAGGAACGACTGTTTGAGCAACTCCGTCTCCTGGGCTTTCTGTGTTTCAACTGCCAGCCGTTGCTCCGTCTCCACCATATCGGTCATATTCCGACACAGACCGAAATAGCGCACCACACGTCCCTGGCTGTTTTTCAGCGGCACCAGATTGAACATCAACCATATCTGCCTGCCTTTTTTGTCGCGGATCTCAGTCTCTATGGTTTCTTGGATCAGATAGTTTGTCAAGTGGTCCATACGATTCAGCATACTGGACACCGTCCTACGGAAACGAGGTGTTGCCAGACGGATACAACGCAACTGAGATAACTTCAGTTGCTTGACATTGACATCATCGGAAACTTCCAGCGTATAGGAATCTGGGAAGTAGTTTACCAGCCGCACGGCACTCACACGGAGGGCATAATTGATATTGTTGATATAGTTCTGTATGTCTTCATTAACCCGTCGCAGCTGTCGGACACCTTCCTGCATGCGGTGATACGAGTTAACCATCTCCGTCACATTGCGTCCTGCCATATAGACGCCTTCCAGTTGGCCCTGTTCATTGCGGATGGGATTAATCGTCGACTCATAATACATCTTACCTTCCAAGCCCAACGCCTTGGTCTGATAGCGCTCATCCTGATAGTCTTTGAAGTCAATGACTGACGTAGCTCGGGTGTCCTCCAGATGTTCAAAGTCGACGTTACTAAAGAACGGATTGTCCTTCAGCAGTAATGTGCGACTCAACAAAAAGCCGCGGTCTGGGACTTTAAAGGTGCGACAAGCTTTCTCGTTGATGTCGCACATGACGCCATTGGCATCATAGTAAACCATATCCACGAGTGAAGTGTTAAACACGGTATGGTAGCGCATCAGCAGCTTGGCAACCTTCTGTTTTTTCTCTTCCACGTCCGTTACGTCGTGCTGTACTCCAAGCAGGCTTTTCACCTTACCATCGGCATCAGTTTCAGCGATGGAAAGTTTGACTTCATAGTAGCTCTGCTGACCACGCTTCTTGGGATTGCTTCTCAACGACACCGACGATGAACTGCTACGGCCTTCGCAAATGTCAAACACATCTTTGCGCATCCGTTCAAAGTCATCCAAATGGTAAAACTCAGAGAACTCTACAGGGTTGTATTCTTTCTCATACTCGCCAGTTTCTGACAGCACGATATAGTGACGGCTGACAACATCATACAACCACAAGCTGAGATTGCCCGACTGCAACACCAATGCCAGACGTCCATTCGAACTCAGGTTCTTCTGTTTGGCATCTTCTTCTTTTAAGACATACAATCTATTATAAAACAACAGGACAAAAACACTAATAAGGAAAGCTGCCGCCAGATACACGACAATGTGGTCCGGATTGAAGGCTTGCCTCACTGCATCTGTCTGTGCAGACAGGAATATATTCAAATCCATAGAAAAGGTTTCGTTATAGGATAATTGGTATAATATGGGTACAAAGATAGGGAAAAATAAGTCATCTTCCAAATTTTTCTTGATTTTATTTTGTTTTTTACTCACTTATTCGTACCTTTGGCGGAAGA
>CACWWZ010000119.1 GCA_902764705.1 uncultured Prevotellaceae bacterium
AATAGTACGTTGAGATACGAAGCCTACCATTATCAACTTGACTACAACATCCTCGCCGCTCATATTGATGCCCAGTGGCGCATCATTCCCCACGTATTTTTCAACATGTCAGCAAGAGCCGAGATGATGAAGACAGACTGGCTGCTGATGCCGAGGGCAACACTGAGTTATATCCCCAACAAGAATCTTCAATTCTCTTTGGTGGCAGGTCGTTACAGCCAAACTGCAGCTTATGACTATTTAGCACAAAGCCGAGGTGACTTCAGTCAAAGCACAGCCGACCATACCATATTCTCTATGCAGTATAAAACAAAGGCCACACTCCTACGCATCGAGCCTTATTGGAAGAAATATCACCATTTACCTTTGTTGGAGGATGGCGTTTATCAACCACATGGCTACGGCACAAGCCGAGGCTTGGATATCTTCGTTGAGAATCATTCGTTCGTTAAACATCTGACTACCTCACTTTCCTATTCATTCAATGATTCCGAACGGCTATATCTCAACTACACCGAAGTGCGGACACCCGATTACGTCTCTCGTCACAATCTGCGACTGACAGCTAAATACCCCATTGGCAAAGTTATCATCGGACTCGCTGAATCATACGCCAGTGGACGACACTTCCTTTCTGGCACCACTCCACATTACAACAGTGTAGATGTGAACCTCACCTATCTGTTAAGTCCAAAGGTCATCGTCTATACCTCGTTGAACAACATCTTCGGTCGCACTAATATCTTTCGTTATGACGCAAATGCTAATCCCGTCATGCCTTCCCGCGACCGTTTCCTATACATCGGCATATTTGTTTCACTTAAAAATAACAAAGCGTATGACATTTCAAACTTTTAAATTCCGCGTCTCTGCCGTCGCCCTTTTGATGATGGCATCTGTAAGTATCCATGCCCAGCAAGCAACAATGCAGGCACTCATCGGACGGTCACTATCAAAACTCCAGCAGCCTACGCCGGAGGCTTTCGTCAACTGCATTGCCGAGCTGAAGCGCATTGATGCCATGTTCCCCGACAGCATCCAGCCCAAGTATCAGACGGCCTTGCAGAGCCTCAATTTCTCCGTGATGAATCCCCATGCCCCGCAGACGGAGAACCTTCTGACAGAAACGGAACAGACCATCATGAAGATGGAGCAGATGGAAAATGCTGACCCATCCGACGTTTGCACCCTGCGCGGTTTCCTCTACATGGTGCGCATCGTTCAGAATCCCGCCCAGAACGGTCAGCTTTACTACATGGACGTTATGCAGAACTATGAGAAAGCCCTAAGACTCAATCCCGACAACCAACTCGCCAAGCAACTGCAACAAAAGTTTCTTGAAGGGATGAAGCAGCAGACGGGAAAGTGACACTTATCATGAATGTGTGATGAGACCGATTTATAGAAATCTTCACATCGGAGCAATAGCTACGTTTTACGTGATTGCTTTAGTGCTACGCCTGATAACAATAGCTGTAGGCAACAGGTATCCGATACTATGGGGAAACTATGCCTTCCAACTTTCCACGGGCCTGGGTCCCATAGTCGGAGCACTGGTTGCAATGACCATTTTCAAGCGTAAAGCCGTATATACCACCTGCGGAAAATCCGTCTGGAAATCAATCCTGACGATAGCCGTACCATGTCTCGTCTTTGGTATCATCGGAGGCTTAGACATGGGTTTTCTATGCTTGCTGGCATTTGTATATGGTCTGTTGGAAGAATTTGGTTGGAGGGGATTCCTGCAGAACGAACTCAGGGATTTGCCCATGTGGCAGTATGTACTTATCATCACGGCAATGTGGTTTCTATGGCATTTGGATTTAAGCCAACGCCATCTTCTGTCCTTCTTCCTACTACTGTTTTTCGCCTCATGGGGAATTGGGAAGGTTGCAAATGATACCCATTCGCTTTTGTTCTGCGCTGCATTTCATGGCATCGTGAACTTCTCGAAACGCGGGTCGCTATCTGACCCAACATTCCTTTTAGCTTTCGTATGCGTCATCGTATTTTGGATTGTCATGTGGTATTTTGTCAATATACCTAAAAAGCGTAATATCTACAGACATCAGGACTTTACCCGAAGAATAAACATATAAGTTAAACACTTTAATCAAGAAAAAAGTTATGAGTCCTTAATTTTTCTGCATTTCCTTTTGGAGTGTGCAAGAATTCCACTAACTTTGCACCCTGTATTATGATATAGGAAGACTTTGAGCATCCGGTAGCATATCTGAACAGCCACGAATATCGCCAATATCAATAACTGTTCGCGAAATATGGAACCGCTGCCAGCTCACTCCTCCGTCTTGGAGGCGTGGGCTTTGGTAGTTTCAATGTTTCGCAATGGTTTCTGGCGATTCCTGTGGCTGATGTTGTAATTACTCGCCCGCGCACTCCATTTTCTTTCTATATCATAATATTTTTATATCCATAAAATCAAAGTTAGTTATGAATCAAAATGAAGAAGTCCCGGACAATCTGGGCGGACTCGGCGACCTGCTGCCCGCCGATGTCCTGAAGAAGGTGAACGAACTGTTGGAGCAACTGCACAGGAAAGACATGGATCACCAAGGCAGCATCGTATTAAACATCTACGGAAAAGGCAGTCTCCACGTGGATCATGTGGATACGCAGAACTTCTATGGGGACGTTTGTCCCAAATCGCAAAAAGAGAAAGGAAACATAGACGCACCTACCCTA
>CACWWZ010000120.1 GCA_902764705.1 uncultured Prevotellaceae bacterium
GAGAATGCCGATCGTCTGGCTACGCTCGCACAGCTTCCTGATTCCTGTGTCGCTTCTGCCGACTGTCTGGAACGCCTGCGTGCTGTCTTCGAAGAACACCATGTCTTCTCGCCCGCTATGATCGACGGCATCATCGCCCAGCTACGGGCTTTCGACGATGTAACGCTTCGCAAAAACATCGAGGGTTATCCCGAGGAAATCAAAAAACTCGTCACGAAATATTTCCATTGCGGATAACACCGCGTTCAAAGCTTTACCCCGTACTTCATAATCCGCTCCTCCATCATACCTTCGGGCATGAATCGGAGGAGCGTTTTTGTGATGGTATTCAGCATCGACTGACGGATGTAGTCCTCGCGGATGTAGAGCGACACACGGCGCTGCGAGAGATAATCACCCTCAATACGACGCACGTTCTCGCGCTGACGGTCGGTGAGGAACGGCAGGTGCATCTCAGGGATAATGGTAAAACCGCCATTCTCATCTACGATGCGGATAAGTGTCTCGATGCTGCCTGCCTCATAGACGCGGTTTCCCTTCGTCCTTGCCTTGCAAAAGCTGAAGGCACTGTCGCGCAGACATTGGGCTTCTTTCATGATCCACATTTTCTCGTGCTCTAAATTCTCTGGTTTGAACACAGGCAGTTTGCGCCAGCAGTCTTCGGCAAGATACACCATAAACTTCTCAGTATAGAGCGGAACCTCCAATATACCCTGACGCGAATTCCCGCTGATGGCGATACCTGCATCCAGGTGCCCCAACTGCAGTTCGCTCAACATCACATCAGCCTTCATCTCGCGGATGCTAAGTTTCACCTGCGGATACGCCTCGATGTAGTGGCGGATGAATTTTGGCAGGACATATGGGGCGATGGTAGGCCCGACGCTTAGATTGAATTCGCCTGCCACATCGCCCTTGTCCTCGCTCACCAGTTCTGCGATGCGCTCTGCCTCGGCAATAGCCCGTTCAGCCTGACGGATAATCTTCTCGCCTGCGATGGTAGGCGTAACGCTCTTGTTGCTGCGCTCGAAGATGCGCACGTCAAGTTCCTCCTCCAACTTCACCAGCATGGCGCTGAGGGTGGGTTGCGAAATGCCACAAGCATCGGCGGCCTTGGCAAAGTTACGGTAGCGGTCGATAGCTACGATATATTTCAGTTGCTGTAATGTCATACTTTACGAATTGAAAATTGATAATTGACAATTGATAATTGTATCTACGATAGAAAAAACCGATGCAAAGATAGACAAAATAATTCGTTTATCTATCAAATAAGTTGTAATTTTGCACCATCAAACAGAAAATTTAAAGTTTTATGGAGCAAAAAGATAGTAAAAAGAAGACAACAAAGCGTTTTCATCGTCACTTCGAGACACCGGGTGTGCCCATTTATTGGATTATCATCGCGTACATCCTGCTTGGCTGGTTTTTCCCAGTGATTGGCCTGTTGGCACTCATCTGCATGATCGGCCCAGTGCTGACCAGTATATTTAAAGGCCGTTGGTGGTGCGGACACGTCTGTCCTCGCGGCAATATGTACGACCGTCTGCTGTCGAAGTACTCACCCCATCGCCCGATTCCCAAGTTTGTGCGCACCTTCGGCTTCCGCCTGTTCATGGTGTTCTTCATCTTCGGCATGTTCGGCATCCAACTGACATTCACCGTGCCTTGGAGCGAGGGCGGACTGGCCATGTGGTCTGGCATCGGCAAAGTTTTCTGGACGATTATCGTCATGACCACCATCGTCGGCGTCACACTTTCGTTCATCTATGCCCCACGCACCTGGTGTTCGTTCTGTCCCATGGGAACCATCTCTAACTGGGTGGCACCTAAACACGCTCCCCTGCCCAAGGCTTTCACCAACATCCACGTGTCGAGTGCCTGTCAGATGAAGTGCAAGAGCTGCGCCCGCGTCTGCCCCATGCAGCTTACACCCTACGACTCTCGTGGTAAGGCCGTCGGCTATCTGCATCCAGACTGCCTTAAGTGCGGCAAGTGTACTCTGGCCTGTCCGTCGAAGATTATGGAATTAAAACACTAAATAATTATGGAAAATATCAAAGACTATCAGCAGTATCTCAAGGGATACGACTACACGGGTAAGACTCCCGTTGTCATCGATTTCTATGCCACATGGTGTGGCCCCTGTCAGGCATTTCCCAATAAAACATAAAATATGCCTCTCAAAATCTCAGACATGCTTGTATGTCTGGGATTTTTCGTAACTTAGCAGCCAAATATATAAAGTAAAAGTTATGAGAAAAGCAAGCAGAGAGATGGATGCAGCCTTCGCATTGGAGGTGTTGGATAAGGCTCCATACGTTACGGTTAGCATGACCAGACCCGATGGGACTCCATACGGATTGCCTCTGTCGTTGGCTCGCACAGACGAAAAAACGTTTTATTTCCATTGTGCCTTGGAGGGTGATAAACTTGATTGCATTGCACACTGTCCCACAGTATTCTTGTCGGCTGTTACCAAATGTGCCCCTACGGTAGGCCCCAAAGATGGGAACTTTACGCTACAGTACCGATCGGCAACTGCCATCGGTAAGGCAGAGATTGTGACAGACCGTGAAGAGAAGATTACGGCATTGAGAGCCATCTGCCAGCGTTTCCTCCCTCACCACATGGACGCTTTCGATGACGCTATTGCCCGCAGC
>CACWWZ010000121.1 GCA_902764705.1 uncultured Prevotellaceae bacterium
CATCATCCAGGGCCAGCTGCGCCAGCAGTCGCAGGACTTCCGCCAGGACATCTTTATCCTGACCGAGCAGTTCAACAACCAGGCCGAGCAACTGCGCATCGCCTGCGAGGCCGACACCATCGCCCGCCGCCGCTACCACACCAACGTCGAGACGTTCAAGATTGGCAGCATATCGACCCTCGAACTCTCTGATGCGCAGAAAGCCAAGGACCAGGCCCGCATTGGCCGCATCCAGCAGCTCTTCAACTACTGGTACTATTACTATCAGCTCCGCAGCATCGCCCTCTGGGACTTCGAGCGCAACTGCGAACTCACGGCAGACGTAGAACGTCTCATTGAACATTGATCATTGAACATTAGATATATGAAGAACGATAATCAGACAATGGACAGGGCGATTCCTGTCAGCGAACAAAGACGACGCAAACTCCGTCGCGCTGCCGTGGCCGTTGCCATCGCATTAGCGGTGCTCGGCGCAGGTGCCTGGCTCGGCACGCAGATGATTCCGACCCTCGACCGCAAGGCACTCATCATCTCAGCGGTGGACCGCGGCACCATCGACGTCAGCGTCTCGGCTACGGGGCGCATCGTGCCCGCCTTCGAGGAAATCATCGTGTCGCCCATCAGTTCGAAGATTCTTGAGGTCTATGCCCATAGCGGCGACAGCGTGGACGTCGGCACGCCCCTGCTGCGCCTCGACTTGCAATCCGCCGAGACCGACTACTCCAAGGCCCTCGACGAGCGCGAGATACGCCGTCAGCAGACCGCCCAGTTGAAAGCCAACGTCGAAACCCAACTCTCCGACCGCCGGATGCAGATTGAGGTGAAGGAGATGGAACTCTCGCAACTCGAAGCCCAACTGCGCAACGAACTCTACCTTGACAGCCTCGGTAGCGGCACCCGCGACCGTGTACGTCAGGCCGAGACAACATTAAAAACCGCCCAGATGCAACTCTCGCAACTGCGCCAGCAGTACCAGAACGAGCAGCGCGTGCGCCAAGCCGACCTCCGTATGCAGCAGTTACAGAACGGCATCTTCGAGAAGGGACTCGACGAGAAGCGCCGCACCCTCGACGATGCCAAGATCCGCTCGCCGCGCCGTGCCACGCTCACCTACATCAATAGCGAGGTGGGCAGCACCATCGGCGCGGGTCAGAAGATTGCCGTGGTCAGCGACCTCACGCACTTCAAGGCCGAGTGCGAAATCTCCGACAGCCACAGCGAGCGCGTCCGCGTCGGCGGTGCCGTCATCCTGCGCATCGGCAAGGAACGCCTCACGGGCATCATCAACACCGTCACGCCCCTGAGCCAGAGCGGTGCCATCACCTTCACAGTCGTGCCCGACAACATGTCGCACCCGCGCCTCCGCTCCGGCCTCAGAACGGAAGTCTTCGTCATCACCAGCATCAAGGAAGACGTGCTCCGCATCCACAACGGCTCCTTCTACAGTGGCCCCGGCGACTACACCCTCTTCGTCCTCGACGGCGACCTCCTCCATCCCCGCCAAGTCCGCCTCGGCGAGTGCAACTACGACTACATCGAGGTCATCAGCGGCCTGGAATCTGGCGAGCAGGTCATCGTCAGCGACATGTGAAATCCTAAAAATAGTTTTAGACTTTCACCCTCGGCACACAGTTTATAGCTTTATTGAAGACTAACTTGCATATTATTTCATAACTTTGCAGACAATTAAACGAAACGAATATGAACAAGAAATCAATTATTACGATGATGCTCGCCCTCGTCACAATGGCGGGGCAGGCACAGACAAAGACAGCAACTGTCACTGGTTATTCACCGAATGTTGTAGATACAGTCCAAGCTGGACGGTTCGCCTTCACTCTACCCGTAGAGGAACTCACCGAAGGTTTTCTCGGTTTAATGGGTGAAGGTTGTCCCAATTTTAATTTAACCCTCTTCCTACGTCCCGGTGTGACTGTGAAATTGACAGGCAATGACTGCTTCTACCCTTTATGGAAAGTGGAAAGCCCTTTGTCAGAACAGCAGACTCAGAGCCGTATAACGGAGTATTGCCGTGACGTGGTAACGGAATTAATGCAGATGGATTTGGATAAAAAGCCTTGGGAAGAGAGAGAAATCGTCGAAATGAAGTGGATGAAGCAACGAATGGACATCCTGCCCTCACTGCCTGTGGACGCAGCTACGATCCGTGCACTATGGGGCATATCCATGACGGCAAAGAACACTCCAAACTTCCCACACATGGAGCAGTTAAAGCAACTGGAAAAGACAATTGTCGCACGGGCTCCTAAAGGATTTGAGGAGCAACTGGCAGAGATTCACAACTATGTCTATCCACCACGACTTTTGCAGGTGGGTGATGAAGCTATTGATGCCGAACTCCTTGATATGCAAGGACAGAAACACCATCTATTTGAAACCTTTTCCAATGACAAATACGTATTGCTCGACTTCTGGGGCATCGGTTGTGGTCCTTGCATGATGTCTGAGCCTGAGATGAGAGAGGTCTACGAGAAAATGAAGGATAAACTGGAAATCGTCGCTATCAATCAGAACAAACTATCTGAGTGGCAGAAGCATGAATTCAGCAAACGCATCGTTGGGAAAAACTGGAACAACGCCATGAAGGACATTAGTAGCCGATACTGTGATGTGGGTGCCATCCCTTATTATGTAATGATTTCGCCTGATAAGCGCATCGTCTGGAAGGCAGTGGGCTATCAGCCTGGATATTTCCTGGGTATGGCTGAAGCCCTCAATGGGCCTAAGCAGGACAACAGTTCCAATCTCCAGTTCGCCATCCGGAAAGTCGAAACCAAAGTTGATGGAACCACTATCAGTTTCCGCTATTATGGCCATAAGGATTACTGGTTCCGTATCGCCAAAGACTCCTATCTTAACGCTAATGGCAAAAAATACAAACTAACAACAGCCGATGGCATCAAACTCGACGAGAACAACTATACTCAGGTGAAAGCCTCCGAATCTACAAACGAGTTTTTAGGCAACACTTACTATATCGACTTCACACTTACCTTCGAACCGTTCGACACCATCCCCGCTACTTTCGACTTCATAGAGGGCGACGGCGATGGTGCTTTCGTCATCCGCGATGTTTCTATAGAATGACAAATTATGAAGAGGCAAACTATCATTACCATCCTCCTCGCTCTCGTCACAGTGGCGGGACTAGCCAAGACAAAGACAGCAGAAGTTAAAGCGGATTCTTTGCTGTTATTTGTACAGGCTGGCGACAGTTGCATGCGGCAGTATAACACCTTTGAGGCGCTGAAGTATTATCAAGAGGCGTATGCCATTGCAAAAAGCCGAAGTCAGCAGCAGGCTGTAGAACAGCATGACCTTCCTCTTGACAAGTTTGATGAACTGCCTGAGGAGAAACAGGATGAGATTATTGAGCATCTGAAGCAATCTGCTGAAAACAGTTCGATAGTGGACTGCATGGTTCAGATGAAACTCGCAAATTGCCATTATAAGCGTGGCAACTATCGCGAGACTGCCAATCTCCTGAAACTGGTACCTGAGGACAGCCTCTCCCACGATGCCTTCCGCCAGCTATGCTTCAGCTATCAGAAACAGGGCGACAACGACTCCTTTATCTACTGGGCCAGTCAGCTGAATTACCGTTATCCTATGGATGGCGAGATAGTTGCTAATCTCATACTCGCACATGTCAAAGCCCAACAACCGCAGAATGGTATTGTCCATGGACTAATATACAGCCAGAGGGATTCCACCAATATCCTCGTGAACAGGGCACTGGCCGATGCATGGTTCATCAATCGTGATTTTACAGCGGCCGCCAAGTTATACGATCGGCTGCTGGAGCAGGGTGACTCTACTTTCAACACCTTGTATTCCGCAGGTATGTGCTATGCTCAGATCGAAGACTTGGAACAAGCCTACCACTATCTACAGTTGGCTTTCCTGATGAGTGGCATGCAGCACTACGGCTGCGCCTACCGTCTTGGAGTGGTCTGCGTCGATACAAAGCGCTATCCCGAGGGGCTTGGCTATCTCGACCTTGCCAAACAACTCATGCGACCTGATACCACTATCATGAAGGCCATTACACTCTCGCAGGGCGAGGGCTACTATCTGACACAGCATTACGACGAGGCCGTCACAGCGTGGAAGGAACATCTCACCTATAACCCAACCTCCATCGCCACCTATTATAATATTGCGAATGCCTACGCCTATCTCCTCAAAGACGGCAAGCAGGCAGAATCATATTATCGCCAGTTCCTTGACCTCGCCCCGAGGACATGATAAAGGATTTTGACTTGAATAGAAAACTATCACAACAAAATAATCAATGAACAAGAAAACCATCATCACTATCCTGCTCGCCCTCGTTGCAACGACGGGGCAGGCGCAAGTAAAATGCCACGTCGAAGGAACATTAGAGACCGACGTGTGGGGCGATGAAGTCATCATCTGCGAGGCAGGGACTGACCTGCGTGTGGTGGACGAGCCGCGCTTTCATGTAAAAGCCAAGGACGGGCACTTCACCTACGACATCGAGACCGACTTCCCAAGACTCTATGTGGTATTCTTTCTGAAGCAATACGAAACGAGTAGTTGGTTCGAGGGCAAGTTCATCGCCGAGAA
>CACWWZ010000122.1 GCA_902764705.1 uncultured Prevotellaceae bacterium
CACAGGAACAAAGCTGCTCAACAATTAAGAAGGGTTGCTCTCTGTGCTAAGAAGGTGTTTGGCGATACCTGCAGGTTAGCATGAGAGCAGCCCTCTTTGAGTGAACATAGTATTAACAATTTAAAATAAAAACATTATGAAGAAGAGTATTTTTGCAATCGCAATGATGTTGACAGCAGTTTCAGCAAGTGCACAGGAAGTAAAGGTGGCAGAGCCAGAGTTTATTAACAGCTATTGCATCTTGACAAGTGATTCAACGTTCGCTACGCTGCCCAAGGAGTCTGGGGTTATTGGTAAACACGAGAACAAAGTTAAAAAATGGTCTAAGTGGATAGGCAGTGCGGCAGATATCGTAGGTGCTGGTGGTATGATAGGTGCAGCCACAGCAGGTCCTGTTGGAGGTGTTATTAATGGAGTACGTGTAATGGGAGGTGCTGCTGGTGTTGCCAATGCTGCAGGAACTGTCAGCGGTTTGGCCGGATCATCGGGTATGGACATCATTTTCAAGGGAGGACATTCTTCCTATTCGTTCAAGGCTGACGGCAATAATGTGCGTCTGCTTATCAAGGGCGAGAACAACGAGACAGATCCGATGGATTGCTATCGTATCGTCAGATTCAAGGACTCTAAGAAGGAACGCCGCATACAGTGGATTGAGTTTGAGTCTGCCTTGATTGGTTCTGACGAGACAAAAAAGGCCGGATATGTACAATTTGAGGGACACAAGTACGGCAACCAGTCATATCTGCTGTCCATCCCCGCCAGTGAAATGGAGAAAGGCGAGTATGGCATCTTCTACATGAGCATCATAACAGCAACCACTATTCCTGTTGGTACATTCAGTGTAAAATAAGAGACAAGGAAAAATTAATGTGTAACAACTAAAGACTTTAAATTATGGAACTATTATTATTAGGATTACTTGCGATGGGTATCTTGGGTGGTAACGATTCAAAGCATGGTAAGAACAAAGACAAGAAGCGTAAGCGTGAGGCCAGAGAGCGTAGGGAACGTGAGGAGAAGAAACGCAGATATCATGAAAGCCTTGGCTATTATGAGCATCTTTATGGACAGGGACATCCTTGATCCCTGACAAGGAGTTTCACTTAGCAGATTTTTACAACATTAATAGAAGGCTAGTATATGGACAAAATGTATTGCTACAATTATCTGAAAGATTATATCCTTGAAGTTGGTCACAGAATTGTTGGCTTTGACAAAACTATTTTAGAAGACAATGACACACTTCATGAGTTTATCGATGCTCGTGCTCAACTTGCAGTGGAAGAATTTGAGCGTAATAGCGATTTGTCTGGTGGCTGTAGCCATGAGCTTGCCATGCAGACACTGCTTGCTGATCTAACAGAACTGGAACCTACTGAGGAAGAAAAGGAAGCAGAGGCAAAATACCAAGAGGAATGGAATGCGTTGCATGGACATAATGAGGAGCAATATGGTGAGGCCTCTCCACGAACTTATGAAGATTATCGTGATGAACTGCCGAATCTAATTAGAAAATATGCTCCAGGCACACATGGTCTTGACAAACTTATTGTCTCCTATGAAAAAAGTGCTACTATCGTTCAGATTCACCATCAGCACCGGAGTAAGTATTGTACATTTTATGAATTTTATCCTGATAGCGCTGAAAATGAAATTGTTTGGCAACGGATGATTGAATGGCTGTCACGATGATGGCCTGATAATACATATAGATAATCGAATAGACATTACCGACATGCCATTGAGGTGGCAACTAATAAGGAACTCAAATGAAGAAAGTTATATTCCTCGACTTCGACGGTGTCATGGTGACAGACAGGCACCTAATAAATCTGACTGCCACTAACAGCCTGCTACGGGACAAATATGGTGCCAAGTTCGATCCCGTATGTGCCGAATTCCTGAAGCAGATTATCGATAACACCGGTGCAGACATAGTGGTTACGTCGACTTGGAAGATCCAGTTAGGGTTGAATGGAATACAGCAGATGTGGAATGCCCGTCATCTTCCTGGTAATGTAATTGGTGTAACACCCGACATTGACCCTATACACCGTGGCAACGAGATAACCGCATGGCTTAATGTATGTAGTGAAGAAAGTCGTTATGTCATTATTGACGATACCCCTTTTACGGATTTTTTTCGTGAAGAACAGTTAGAGTTCCTATTCCGAGTTGACGAACGGATAGGCATCGATGAAAGTACCGTTCGGGAGGTAGTAGAATACCTGAATGAAAACGTAATAGATTCAAAATATGAGTAAATGGTATAAGAAATCAGAAGTATGTAAGCATGTTTGCCTACATACTTCTGAGTAATTGAGTTCTGCCTACATTAATCTTCGTCGAAGAACTTGCCTTTGGGCATCGGGGCTGATTCGGCAAGGCAGCAGTTGTAGCGTTCACGACTTCGGCGTTCGCGGGCGAACATGGCTTTGGTGCCTTCCTCGTCCTGCTGGAACTCCATGTGTTCCTCGATGGCAAAGGATTGGGCCATCGTCTCGACATCGAGATTGTCGGTGCCGATGAGCGTAAAAGTCCAGTTTTGCTTCTTCAGCTTCTCAATCATCGTGCGAACCATTTTCAGCGTCCATTCCTCGCT
>CACWWZ010000123.1 GCA_902764705.1 uncultured Prevotellaceae bacterium
TGTTCAGCTGGATGTCGATGAGCATGTCAGGGTGGGTGAGTTGTACCATGAGTTTGGAGTTCTGTCTGATCATGATGCTGCTGGTGCGCGAGAGCAGGGTATAATAGTTGAAGTCCAGGTTGTCCGGCAACAGTTTGTTCAGAATCAGTTGGCTTAGTGACTTGTCTTTCTTGCGCCGCTGCTCTATGAAGTTCTGCAATGCATTCTGCCCCTGATAGTCGTGCCCGCTGACGTCCACGCCTACCAGCAAGTCGCCTTTCTTTCTGGCCACTCTGTTCAAGGGGAGAGGGTTGACAATGCCGCCGTCAATCAGCACCATGCCGTTGATGCGAACCGGTTCATAGTAGGCTGGTAGCGAAATGCTGGCCCTGATGGCTCCGAAGAGACTCCCTTTGCGAAAGGTCACCTCGCGTCCAGTTTCCCAGTCGGTGGCAACGGCACAATAGGGAATAGGCAGGTTTTCAATCGGCGTGTCAGGCACTATTTCCTTGATGGCGTCGATGATGCGATTGCCTTTAACCAAATGATTAATACTCAGCGAGAAGTCCGTGAGTTCCACCATTTTACGTTTGTCAATCCCTTTCATCCATTCTCGGAATTCTGCTAGTTTTCCAGCAGCATAGACACCACCTATCAGTGCCCCCATAGAGGCACCTGCAATAGAGGAAATGTGGAATCCCTGTTCCTCCAGTTCTTCTATCACACCGATGTGTACCAACCCACGTGCGCCACCGCTTGAAAGCACCAGCGCAACGTCTTTTTGATTGTCAACTCCTGTATTGGTAATCATCTCGTCAGATTTTATTCGATGGTCAGCACGACGATACTCTTGGCGGGCAGTTTCACGCTCAGCACCTGATTCTTCAGCTTGGCATCCTTGAATGCGCGTGGTGAGTCAGTATTCTGCCACTCACACCTTTAGCCTTGGTTCCTTGCAAGGTGATATCAAGTGTCTGCGAGTCTTTCAGCGATGTGTTGGCCAGTGCCAGCACGATGTTGCCCTTCTGGGTGCGTGCAGCTGAGGCAGAAAGCAGAGGCAGTGACTTGCCCTCTATGGTTTTGACGGAGTCGCACTTCAGCGCTATCGGCAGACAGGTGGCCTCCTGGAACGGACGATACATCTCAAAGACGTGGTAGGTTGGTGTCAAGACCATGTGGCCTGTTCCTTTCTGGTCTGTAAGAATCATGGACTGAAGCACATTGACCACTTGAGCAATGTTACACATACGAACACGGTCGGTGTACTTGTGGAATACGTTCAGCATCAAAGCGGCAACCATCGCGTCGCGCAGTGAATTCTGCTGGTATAGGTGTCCGCTGATGGTGCCAGGTTCTTCGTCCCACCAGGTACCCCATTCGTCCACCATCAGGGCAATCTTCTTTTCTGTGTCCAGCGAGTCCATAATGGCACAATGGCGTGCTACTACGGGTTCTACGTCCAGGCACTTCTCCAGTGTCAGATAGTACTCCTCGGGCGAGAATGCCGTCGCCTTGCCCTTGTTTTTCCAGTCCTTGACGGTGTAATAGTGAACGCTGATGCCCTGCATACGCTTTCCGATGTTCTTCATCAGCACGCGCGTCCAGTTGTAGTCGTAGTCAGAAGCCCCTGAGGCTATGCGGAACAGGTGATTGTCTCCCTGGTCGCGCAGATAGGTGTTGAACTTACGGTACTCGTTGGAATAGTATTCTGGCGTCATGTTGCCACCACATCCCCAAGCCTCGTTGCCGATGCCGAAATATTTTACCTTCCACGCTTTCTCACGTCCGTTCTGACGGCGCAGACGAGCCATCGGTGTGTCACCATCGCTGGTCATGTACTCTACCCATTGGGCCATCTCTTTGACGGTTCCACTACCCACATTGCCACTGATATAAGGTTCGCAGCCCAGCAGTTCGCAGAGGTTCAGGAACTCATGGGTGCCAAAGGAGTTGTCCTCGATGGTGCCTCCCCAGTTGTTGTTGCGAAGGGTGGGGCGCTGTTCCTTGGGACCTATGCCGTCCATCCAATGGTAGTCGTCGGCAAAGCATCCTCCCGGCCAGCGCAACACAGGGACCTGCAGTGCTTTCAGGGCGTCGAAGACATCTTTTCTATATCCCTTTATATTGGGAATCGGTGAATTTTCGCCCACCCAAAGTCCTCCATAGATGCAGGAGCCCAAATGTTCAGCAAACTGTCCGTAGATTTCACGGTGGATTTTCGATTGTGGCTGGTCGGCATACAAAGTAGCAGTCGCCTGTTGTGCTTGAGCTGTCAGCGCCGTTGCAAGCAGCAGTAAAGTGTTGGTAAATAGTCGTTTCATGCTGTATTCTTTTTGTGTTAATTTAAAGTCTTACTCCCAGTGAGGCATTGATAAACCAGTCGTGCAGTTTCAAGGTGTTGTTGTCCACGCTGTGCTTGAATTGGTTCCACTGCCCATGAACATTCAGGAAATATCTGTTCCAGTTGTAGGTTATTGATGCGCGTGCATCTAGGTTGAATGATACCTTGCCGTGTCTTACCACTTCTCTGGTTTCTTCCAATGTTACGTCCTCCGTCCACGAAAGATCGTTAATATCATTCGGGTAGGCTTTTTTGCCCCTTGGCGACTCTTCTCCTTCATCCAGGAAGATGTCGTAGTTGGAGTCGTAGAGAGTCACTTTCTTTCGGTTGTAAAACACCAGCATTGGCATGGCAGTGACATTGACCATCAGGTTCTTGACGGGAACCCAGTTGTAGGAATAGCCAAAGCCTAAACCGGCTTCCTGGATTTTGATTTTTCCCGTATTACCCATTGACTGTATGATGGGGGCGTTCTTTCGGTTGGCAAAGTCAACATTCGACTGATAGTACATGGCTCCCAGCATGAACGAACCTGCCGAGCGAAGTTGTACGACAGACTGGTCGTAGGCAGCAGCATAGGAGAACCGCTTGCCGTTCAGCATGTAAAATCCGTCCAGTATGAGTGTTTTGACATTGATGTCGTCATATGCATGGAAACCTTTGATTTCTGCGTCGTATTCGCCTTCTGTGTCTGCACCTCTTAGGCTGACATCCAATTCTCGCGTTTCCATACTGCGTGTACGCAGGTAGATGCCGTATCTGGCACCTGTGGCACCTATGGAGAAGGTGCTTCCGTTGCCTTTGGACAACGAGAAGTTATAGCCCAGTCCATAGCCTCGATAACCTATCCACAAACCAATGTTATACGTGAATCTTGGTTTGAAGTCAGAATTTAAATTATAGTGCGCCTGATAGTTATAGTCGGCCAGATCTTTTTCTGTTAC
>CACWWZ010000124.1 GCA_902764705.1 uncultured Prevotellaceae bacterium
CTACGGAGTTCCTTGATATCCATGTCAAAGGCTATTGCGAACATCTGACCTAAAGTGCTACGAAGAATCGACTCTGACCGAAGAATATTCGACCGAGTTTATCTTTAATAGAAATTACAAGTCCCATAAAGGGGTTGTGTTCCACGTCAATAACCTCTCCATCAATCCAGTCAGCCTGATCGGTAAGCTGTGGACTAACCTTCATTCTATCTCCAATCTTTGGCTCCATATGCTTTATTTTTTTCATTTCACGTTGCAAAGATAGTGTTTTTTATTGATACTGCAAAATTTTCCGGCAAAAAACACCTTCGGGCGGGCGAGTGTCAGGGGGCGAAGAAGAATGAGGAAAAGGACAAGAAAAAACGGAAGCCGCGATTGGACTTCCGTTTCTCTATTTTTAGCTTTGGGGAACAGATAACAAAAGAGTCCCTCCGTTATACATAGTAACCATGACTCGCTTACATCTCATCCCAGTCACTCGTATTGCCTAGGTTGTAAATCTTGCCTGCCTCGAAGGTGACGGGGGAATGTTTCATTTTTGATGCAAAACTATGATCCGTCCCCATCCAATTAACCCCGAAACCAGTCTTTTCACCCGGTGCGATGGCAATATATATCGTTTGATCAGCAGGCACTTGCATTACCGCCGCATAAGGAGCGGTACCATCTGAACCTGATAGTGCCCCGCTCTCAGTATTGAGGGAGAATGTTCCTGTCAATGCTTCATGACACGATACCTCAATAACCTGAGCATCACCTCTGTCGTTAGTTATTTTAAGCAGGGCGCAAGCATTGTGGAACTGAAGGCTCGTGCCTGTGGTGGTGGCATAGGCGATGGGGGCTCTTGGGTCCCAACCACAGTCTGACCAGTCATGGCCAGTCTGACTGGAGGGAATTGTCACGCCTGAGATGATGCCGGTGCTGGGGTCGAGAGTCAGGCCGTCGGTGTAGGGATAGACGGCATAGAACTTCGAGTCGGCCGTAGCCGTACCTGTGAACGTGGCCGATGCACCGCCCTCCTCCGTGGTGAACCTCGTGTTGGTATTTTTGGCGCTGAGGATGCTGATGTCATCGTGTGCTACGAAAGAGACCTTCTTGGTGGAGCCATCCAACGTGGCGCGGGTCGTTGCGCCGTCACCAAAGCCTGCGGTGAAGGTCATCTGTCGGGGAGCGTTCTGTGTATTCTGTACGTCGTTGTCGTCGTTCGAGCAACTGCTGAGTGCAAGCATGCCTGCCACAGCCATAAAGATATATTTCTTCATTGTCTTCTTTCGTTTTAAAGGGTTAATACTTACCATGAGAACTCGCCCTCCTCATAGTCATCGATACTTGCGCTGTTTGGTGCGGGATTACTGCCAGCCAGCAGTTGCGGCTGTTGTTTCAACTGGACGACTTGCATCGTCGGTCTTTCATACTCTTTTTTCTTCATGTTTGTTTTGTTTAAAAAATTAGTAATATAATGAATATTGTTTTTTCGTTTTCAGTAAAAACATGGCTGCAAAGGTACAAATAATTTTGTTAAAGCGTGTTAGCCCCCCCTAAATAATGTTAAAAAGAAGAAGATGGTTTCAGGTGAAAAAATTTCGTCGGTGGTTTTGGGATTATTAACATAAATAAGTATGGGATGATAGAGAATATTTGCTAACTTTGCAGCCCTTTCGTCTTATAAAATATGGCGGAACATTTTTGGCTAATACTCAATCTTTTTTATAACAATATATATTCCTAATTTTATGACACAGACAATCGTTAATCAAGGGGGCGGGGACCCTTTAGAAGAAGCCAAAGCCTTTGTGGCAAAGTGGATGAACTGTATGGGCACTGTTCAGGAGGTGCTTGAGGAAAATGAGCAACTGAAACAGCGTGTGGCATCGCTGGAGAGCGAGAATGCCGCATTGACTGAGACGGTTGAACAATGGAAGAACAATGACGAATGGTCGAACCGTGTGACCTACGACAGCGTTGTCGAGCAGATTGCTGCCTGTGAGGATGCCAAGGAGCGTGACGAGGCTCGAAAACTGATAGAACCGCTGCTGAAGAAGAGCCAGGTGACGCAGTTTCGCCGTGACATCAAACGTCGCGTCAAGGAGCTAAACGAGGAGGGCGATGCCTATAGTGACAAGCTGGTGGCTCAGGTGCTGGAGGCCTCGGCGGGCAAAGGTCTGATTATCGATGCCAAATGGAAGTGGGCCGGTGCTTATTGGCTTCTGCGTTGGGCATGCAACTACCCCGTGGATGCCAAGGACTTCTGCAAGAAGATCGGGAGCCTCGAGATGGACATCGCTGCTGAATATGAGTGTAGCTATGAGAGCATCCGGAAGATCTGCACGCTGTCGTTCATGGACTACGACCCGCGTAGGATGGACGCTGTCCGCGTGAGCAAAAACGACCAGGGCATGTTTTCCCAATGTCGGGAAATCGTGCTGAAACTGGTCGATGAATTCCAAAAATCCAGCCTCCCGCAGGAGTGAGTTTCC
>CACWWZ010000125.1 GCA_902764705.1 uncultured Prevotellaceae bacterium
TGTTCATGCCCGGCACACGACCCTGCAGGGCCTTCATCGGGTTGTTCTCGTTCTGCTTGGCCAGCTCGCTGACGCTCACCACGCTCACCGCACCGGTCAAGTCGGCCTTGCGCTGGGTGGTATAACCCGTCACCACCACTTCGTTCAGCGACAGGGCGTCGTCCTGCATTACGACCTTCATGCCGTTCTGGGCGGGCAGCTCCTGGGTCTGATAGCCAATGTAGGAGAACACCAGCAGCTTGCCAGCCTCTACCTTCAGTGTGAAGTTACCGTCGAAGTCGGATACTGCACCGTTCGACGTTCCTTTCTCCATCACCGTAGCACCGATGACGGGTTCACCCGCCGCATCGACCACCGTACCGGTGACAGCACTCACCTGCGCGTACATTATAGTTGACGTCAGCAGGATGAGGAAACTCAGAATGAATCTCTTAGCTTGTTTCATTTGCTTTTTAGTTTGGTTAGTACTCTTGTTCATTAAAAATTTGTTGCAAATGTAGGCTTTTTAGGGCGTACGGAATCGTTCAATGTAACATTTCTTGCAGACTTTGAACGATTTTTCTCAGTCAGGGGCTTTTTCTTCTTTTTTTCTGCTCCCCCAAAACTATCCGACTAAACTTTCCTGACTTCGGCGATGCATCACCCAAAAACACTAATTGGGCAGGCGCTCCTACATCAGACTATCGTAAACTACACAAATTTTTTTCTAACAAAATAATCAAAGTATCACTTTTTGACATAACAATCTGTATTTCAACGGTTTATACACAGTGACACTTTGTTTCAAACTTACACTAAGCATCACTATTTTGAAAATAACTAACATATATAGATGAAACAGATACCATTTTCTCAGATTTACAGACATAGGGAGCACAATAAAAGATGCAGGATTTGGCATCAAGAGATATCTGCTTAAAAAGTAAAACAAGTTGTTTTGGTATGGAAGAAACTACCTCTAAACACTGAAGAAATGTGACACTTCAAGAAAAAGTATCACTAAATCTAACATACTTATTATCTGTTAGTTAAGTTAGATAGTGATACTTTGCACAAAAATTGAAACTTTTCTAGAAACAATTATCAGCATCCATTCATCAAATTGACATGGAGAATGAGAGTTTTTGAAGAATATTTACTTTTTGAGTCTAATAAACTAATATCCCGAGTCACCCAAGTCACCATGCAGAATAGGATGACGAAGACAAGCATTCAGGGGCTTGTTCTATTGCTTCATCAGTTCAATGAGACTGCGCAGGACGGGTTTGGAGACGTGGATCTCGATGGTGCCGTTGTGGGCGTCGGTGAGTGACAAGGTCTCCTTGATGGTGCTGATGCGGAAGATGAGCCTGAGGTTGATGATGTATTTGCGGCCAAGGCGGATGAACTGCTCCTTGACATGGGGTATGTCCGAGAGTCGCTGCTCTATCTCGCCCAGTCCGTAGGGCACCATGAAGTGTACGGTGCTGGAATAGAAGACGTGGGTATAGTGGTCATCGGCCTGCATGTAGATGACCTTGTCCAAGTCGATGATGTAGAGCTCGTCATGAGCACTGAGACTTAAAGTAGTTACTGGCGGCGTAGGCATACTCGCTGTCTTCCCTTGCATTTTGCCCGCCGATGCCCATAGCGGGTATGCTATCATTCTGTAAGCGTTAATTTCCCATGAATTACACAGATACAAAAAAACGGGGCAACACTCTCTGCTCGTCCCGCGACACAAGGCTCTCGCATGCCCATCCAAGTCAGGACAAGCAACGTAGAAGCCCCGGAACATGTATAACAACACGACCGAAGCAGACGAGACCGGAGCCCATCAGCGAGTCGTGGATAATACACAATCCCAGCATCTACCGTTGCTATGTCTCCGGACTGGATATTGAATTTGCGAGATTCTTGTCGCCAAAGACAAAGCGCCAGATAAACGCTTTTCGTAAATATGTAGCCCTCCCTCCCTCTAAAAGGCTCCTACGGTATAAGCAGAAAGCCTAAGTATAGTTCAGGTGGTGCGGCGCAAAGGTAGGGATATTTTTCGAGGAAAACAAATAAAAGCGTGGGAAATATTTGGTATGTTGCGTTTTTTTTTATAATTTCGCAGCCTGATTATGACGAAGACGACGAATCCACCCGACTACCGTCACGACACGGTGCTGCCGCTGCCCCCTGAGGTCAGGGCCGACGCCTGGGCCGTGGACGCGGCATGCAGCGGCAACCCTGGGCCGATGGAGTATCAGGCTATCGACCTGCAGACGGGCTATCGCGTGTTTCACTTCGGTCCCGTGAAAGGTACCAATAACATCGGTGAGTTCCTGGCCATTGTCCATGCCTTGGCACTGATGCAGCAGAAGGGCTTGCACGACAAGGCCGTCTACAGCGACTCCTACAATGCTATTCTCTGGGTGAACAAGCGCAAGTGCAAGACCAAGCTGGAGCGAACTCCTGAGACGGAGCAGCTGTATCAGATCATCCTCCGTGCCGAACGTTGGCTACAGACCCACACGTGGCGTAATCCCATCATCAAGTGGGAGACGCAGAAGTGGGGCGAGGTGCCGGCAGACTTCGGGCGTAAATAAACTATTTCGTATAGACATCGAGGCTGTTGCCATCGTAGGACTGATGGCTTCTTAGCTTGCCCAGAGCCGGTAGCTGGGGGGCGTGAGTGCCATCAGAAACCATCAGCAGGTGGTTGGTCTCTATCCTGAGCTCATCCCACAGACCTGCCTGGAGGAACGATTCGTGTGTCTGTCGGCCTCCCTCCACAATCAGTGACTGTACCTCATGCTGATAGAGGTCGTCCATCAGTTGAGGCAGAGGACGGTCGTGTGTCAGAACTATTCGCCGGGGTTTGGGGCCGTGCCAATGGCGTACATCCAAACGAGGGTGGTCGCGGTTGAAGGTGGTATGGCCTACCAGGATGGCATCTTCCTCAGCCCGCAACTGGTGTGAGAGCATCTGGGTCTGCTCGTTGCTGATCATGAGGGGCTGGAAGTGGTCGTCAATGAAACCATTGGCCGTCTGTGCCCACTTCAGGATGATGTACGGGCGGTGTTTCGAGTGGTAGGTGAAGAAGCGTCGGTTCAGCCACTGGCACTCCTGCTCCAATATGCCTACAGTAACCTCGATGCCTGCTTGACGAATCTTCTCTATGCCGCGTCCCTGCACTTTGGCAAAAGGGTCTATGCAACCTACAACCACCCGTTTGACTGCCTTGCTGATGATGAGGTCGGCACAAGGAGGCGTCTTGCCATAGTGGGAACAAGGCTCCAGGGACACATAGATGGTTGACTCGGGCAG
>CACWWZ010000126.1 GCA_902764705.1 uncultured Prevotellaceae bacterium
TTAAGAGTTAAGTATTTAAGATGAAAAGAGTTGTTTTTTGGATGACAGCACTGGTGATTGCAATGTTTTGGGCAATGACGGTGCAAGCGCAGGAGTCGCGTCAGGCTGGGTTGCGCAAGTACTGGCGTCAGCCCGTTGACAAGACTATGATGCCCTGCTCGCCGCAGACGGTCAATGCCTTCTATCACCCGCTCTTCAACAGCATCAATTTCCCTGCTGCCATCCTACAGCCCCCGTTTTTCGACCCCGAGGCCGATTATGTATGCAACTATGGTGCTATAGGAGCTGTCATAGGCCATGAGATGACCCACGGCTTTGACGACCAGGGCTGTCAGTTCGACAAAGACGGTAATCTCGCCAATTGGTGGACGGCTGGCGATAAGGCCCGCTATGATGAGCGTACCAAGGTTATTGCCGACTGGTTCAGTGAGCAGGAAGCCGTGCCTGGTCTGAAAGTGAACGGTCAGAAAACCCTCGGCGAGAACGTCAGCGACAATGGTGGCCTGAAGATTGCCTATCGTGCCTACAAGAATCGCATGGCCTCTGAGCCTCTCGGCGATGTCGATGGCTTCACCCCTGATCAGCGTTTCTTCTTGGCTTATGCCCGCGTCTGGGCTTGCAACTCAACGCCTGAGTACACCGCCATGTTGGTGAACAGCGACGTTCACTCACCAGCTCGTCTGCGTGTGATGGCAGCCCTGCCGATGATCGATACCTGGTACGAGGCTTTCGGCATCCTGCCCACCGACAAGATGTTTATCCCCAAGGAGAAGCGAGCATTAGTGTGGTAAGTGCCACCAGAGTTTCGCTCGATGACATTTGCGCTCGGCAAAACTCGAATAAATTCGGTTTTACTCTCGCTTAATCATGTCATTCGTCACAGATCTACCGTTTATCACACCATTCGTCACAAACCCCTGCATAATATCCCACTTATGCAGGGGTTTCTGCAACTATCTGTAATTTTGTAGCGTCATATACAACAAATAAGTCAAAGAATCAATTAAAATGATAAATGATATGAAAAGAGTAAGTTTAAGATTCGCAGTGCTGATGGCTGCAATGATGATGACAATGATGAGTTTCGCAAAGACACAAGACTTTGGCGGACGAGTATTGGATGAGAAGGGCGAGCCGATGCCCTATGTGAACGTGGTGCTACTGTCGCTGCCTGACTCGGCCTTTGTGCAGGGTGCGATGACTGACGAGCAGGGCGTGTTTAAGATTGTGACAGATATAAGCGATGGTCTGTTCAAGGTGACCAGCGTGGGCTACCAGACCTTATATATCAATGCTGGCAACGACCTGACCATCCAGATGAAAGTGAAGGGCGACGCCATGCGCACCACCGTAGCCGGAACGATACTGGAAAAGGCCGGAACCATAAGCGATGCGCTCTCGAAGATTCCTTCGCTTGAAGCAGAGCGCGACGGCGGCGTGAAGGTGCTGGGACGAGGCGATGCCGAGGTGTACATCAATGGTCGACGGGTGCAGGACATGAAGGAACTCTCGCGTCTGCGCTCCGACCAGATTCAGCACGTCGATGTGGTGCAGAACCCAGGTGCTCGCTATGCCGCCTCGGTGAAGGCCGTCGTGCGCATCACGCTGAAAAAGGCACAGGGCGAGGGCCTGAGTTTTGAGGATAACCTCGGTGGCGTTTATCAGTATGGGCACACACTGACGAACAATCTGGATGTGAACTACCGAACTGGCGGTCTCGACATCACCGCTTCGCTGTGGGCTGGGCGCTACGGTCACTATAAGTCGTTGCAGGAGCATGAACTGACATATTTTGTCGGTCCAGATTACATCGAGAGCAACAGCTCGCAGGAGTCGAAGGGCATCTGGAAGGGCTGGTCGCCTCAATTGCAGGTGAACTACATGGTGAATGAAAACCATAGTTTTGGTGCATTCTACAAATACGACCGTCATCCGAGTAGTGACTACAATGGTATGATCTTTACAGACAATTACGAGAATGGCCAGTTCACGGAACATTCAGAGAGCCGTGTCTGGCAAGACGAAACTATCAGCAAGCACATATTCAATGCCTACTATAACGGCAAGATAGGACAACTGGGTATTGACCTCAACGTGGATGGCCTTTTCGACGACACCAAGACGCCAGGCAGTACCACAGAGACAACAAAGGATGCCGCAGGCGGCTCTACGGAGCGTAGCTTTGAGAGCAGCACCAACAGCGGCAACAACTTCTGGGCCACGAAACTCATCCTCTCCTATCCTGTATTGAAAGGTAATCTCTCTCTGGGTGGCGAATATAGCTATAACCATCGAACAGATGCCTACTCGTTTACAGCCACCGACTATGTGCCTGTGAAAACCACCGACACAGAGATCAATGAGAAATCATCGGCTGCCTTCCTGGAGTATGGTCGTTCTTTTGGCAAAGTCTATGCCCAGGTAGGACTGCGCTATGAACACCTGACAAACGACTACTTCAATTTTGGTAAAAAGGAGGATGAGGTCTGCCGCGACTATGGCGACTGGTTCCCTACGGCAGTCATCTCTGCCCCTGTAGGCAATGCACAGCTCTCGCTCTCTTACCGTCGTGACATCCAGCGTCCTAACTATGCTAATCTGACCAGTTCGACGGTTTATGTCAACCGCTATACTTACCAGAGCGGCAATCCATATCTATTGCCGACTTATACCCATAGTATAGTGTTCAATGCTGCCTACAAATGGGCGAACCTGACGCTGAACTATGGCCGTGTGAAGGATGCCCTCACTATGTCGACAGAGCCTTTCCCTAGTTCAGAAGATCCCCTGGTCAGCCTTGTGCGTCCCATCAACAGCTGGGAGGATTACAACCAATTCAGCATCCAATTGTCTGCACGCCCCGTCATCGGCTGCTGGCATCCGGCATGGAGCGTCATCACCCAGATACAGGACTTCAAGTCGCCCACGGCTGTCGGCTCCACCATCACGCTCAACCGCCCTTGGTTCATTGTCGGCTGGCAGAATGACATCGAATTGCCTCATGGTTTCCGCCTCAATGTCTCTGCCCAGTGGTATTCTAAAGGTGACTACAACAATTTCCGCATGACCAAGACTCGTCTCTTCACCAACGTCGGACTGCAGCGCGACTTCAACCTGAAGCGTATGGGCACGCTGACCTTCGACCTCCGTTGCAGCGATCCCTTCCATACTAACAAGACGGATGCTATCGTCTACGGATATCGGGAGTTGACAACGCACAATCCTGCCCGTCGTACCTTTGTGCTCGACCTTACCTGGAAGTTCAACGAGGCCCGCTCGAAGTATCGAGGCTCTGGTGCTGGCGCGAAGCAGAAGGCAAGAATGTAAAATAGTTCCGTTTGGATGTAATTTTTTCGCGTTTTCTGCGACTAATAGGACAAAAGGATTCAGTTGAACAATGGAGACGAAAGAATTAGAGAAAGAATTCCTGACGATGATCGAGGCGCAGAAACGTACCATCTACAAGGTGTGCTACATAGGAGACGGTGCTCAACCTGTGGAAGAGTTTCCCCCGCTATCGTGGAGATAGCACACTCAATACATGGGTATATCGCATCGCGATGAACACCTGTATTACGTTTCTCCGACGCTCCAATATCCGTCCGCAGACCGTCCCCATGACGGCCAATGTGGCAAGCATGGCAGCAGACGAAAATACATCTGGTCAATTAAAGGAACTCTACCGACTCATCAACCAGCTGGGAAAACTGGAACG
>CACWWZ010000127.1 GCA_902764705.1 uncultured Prevotellaceae bacterium
GGCATCCACGAAGATGCTGACGCGGATGCCTGCATCCTTGAACACCCGGCAGATGTCCGTCAGGAACGGCCGGTTCTCCAGCGTGTCCCATCCGTGGTTCGACGTGATCTGGTCGTTCCCGTCGGGCACCAGTGTCACCTGTGTGGGCTTGACCTCCAACACCAGCTGGGTGAACGACTCGATGGGGTTGCCCTCGATGTTGAACTCCGTCTGAATCTGTGGTCTCAGGTCGCGCACGTCCTGATAGCGTATGTGGCGCTCGTCGGGACGGGGGTGAACGGTAATGCCTTGTGCACCAAACGTTTCCACGTCGTATGCCACCTTCAGTACGTTAGGATTGTTGCCGCCTCGCGCATTGCGCAGAGTGGCAATCTTATTGATATTTACGCTAAGTTTTGTCATTTTTCTGTGTCCTTTTAATGCTTTTACGTTAAAAATAACTATCTTTGCAGCACGATTAATGATGCAAAGATACAAAATCTTTGGCAAATAACAGCGAAAAAAAGGATAAAAAATGACGACCTCGCGAAAACTTCGTTTTGCCATCTTCGGCAACACCTACCAGCCCAAGAAGTCAGTGTCCATCCAGAAACTGCTGGCCAGCCTCTCTGAGCGCAAGGCTGAAGTGCTGATGGAACGTGCCTTCTACGAGTTCCTGACTGACGGACAGCAGTTTCCTATTGATGGAGTACATGTGTTTGACGGTACCGACTTCAGTGCCGATTTCGCCATTTCGATGGGCGGCGACGGCACCTTCCTGCGCACAGCCAGCATGGTGGGACACAAGGAGATACCTATCCTGGGCATCAATACGGGCCGTCTGGGTTTTCTGGCTGACATCCATGCAGGCGACATTGAGCATACTGTTGCGGCACTCTATACGGACGATTATAGTGTCGAGACGCGAGCTGTCATTCAGGTGGAAACGGACGGGGCACCCTTGGAGGGCTATCCCTGTGCCCTGAACGATGTGGCTATCCTGAAGCGCGACAATGCCTCGATGATTACCATCCATGCCTCCATCAACGGTGAGACGCTGACCACCTATCAGGCCGATGGTCTCGTGATGTCTACTCCCACGGGCTCTACGGCCTATTCGCTCTCCGTCGGTGGTCCTATCATCGTGCCCGGCACGCATGTCTTTTCGCTGACAGCAGTCGCTCCGCACTCTCTTAACGTGCGCCCTATTGTCGTGGCTGAGGATTCCGTCATCACGCTGACTGTCGAGTCGCGTACCCACAACTTCCTCGTGGCTCTGGACGGACGCTCGGAGAAGTTGCCCGACTCGACAACCCTCACCCTGCGCAAGGCACCTTATCGCGTGCAGGTCATCAAGCGCTCGGGCACCCGCTACTTCCGCACCTTGCGCGAGAAGATGATGTGGGGAGCCGACCAGCGCCATTAGTTTTTCCCCTCTTTCTACTGCAGAGTCAGCCTTCCTGAAGTTTCCCCCTTCCCGAAGGCTTTTTTCTGATGTGCCTATGGCTTTTTCCCTAACCTCTCAGCAACTTTTCCTCAGCGAGGCAAGGAAATATGTTTATCATGCCGGACGGATATATATTATATAAGGTGGGAATGTTAAAAGTGTGTTAATCGGAAAAATAATGCCCGAAAAATTTGGAGGGAAAGTATATTTGTCGTACTTTTGCAGTGTACTATTAAGGTAGTACACCAAAGAGACGCTTATTCAACCTAAATGATACGATTATGATAGACGTTAAAAACATCAGTTTTAAGTACGCAGGCCAGAAGGACCTGGTCTTCGACGATTTCAGTCTGAGCCTGGAGGCAAACCGCATCTACGGCCTGCTGGGTAAGAACGGCACGGGCAAGTCGACCCTGCTCTATTTGATTTCCGGCCTGCTGCGCCCCAAGACAGGAAGCGTCAGTTACGATGGGGTGGAGACTAAATTGAGAAAGCCCGAGACGCTCAGCGAGATATTCATCGTGCCCGAGGAGTTCGACCTGCCAGCAATGTCGCTGGAGCAATATGTGAAAATCAACGAGCCCTTCTATCCGCGCTTCTCTCGCGACGTGCTGGAGGCTTGTCTGAAGGACTTTGAACTGACTACCGACCTGAAGCTGAATGCGCTCTCGATGGGTCAGAAGAAGAAGGTATTCATGTCGTTCGCTTTGGCAGCTGGTACGAAGGTGCTGCTGATGGACGAACCCACCAACGGACTGGATATTCCTTCGAAGAGCCAGTTCCGTAAGGTCATTGCCCAGCACATGACGGAAGACCGCACGCTCATCATCTCCACCCATCAGGTGCACGATGTCGAGTCG
>CACWWZ010000128.1 GCA_902764705.1 uncultured Prevotellaceae bacterium
ATATTATATATATATTATAATATATATATAATATAAATACATTTTGAACATTCCATCAATGATAAATTTAGCATTTTGAACCTTTGAACCTTTGAACCTTTGAACTGTGTAACACTTTTCTTCTTTCTAATGTCCAATGCGTCCATACTTTTTGTTGTAATAGCGCAAAGATAGCAAATAAAATCCATTCTACCAAACTTTCTATGGTAAAACTCCGAAAAAACTTTGGTAGTCTCAAAAATATCCCTTACCTTTGCACCTATGATGAGAAAGAATTTGCTTTGGATATTAACCGTCATCCTGTATGGTAGCCTCGCTATGACTGTTGTATCGTGCTCCAAGGACGATGATTCTGGGAATCCCGACCCAGGAGCGGATTTCAAGGCTATGCTGAAGACCTTAGATTGGGGAAACGATACTTGTTTCGTTTATGGTCACAAGACACCCGATGTAGATGCCGTCACTTCTGCACTGTCTTATGCAAAACTGATGAAGACACTCGGCTACAATTGTAAGGCCAAGGTGTCGAGTCCCATGAATCGCGAGACGCAGTTTATTGCCAAGCATTTCGGCATCACCCTGCCGGCACTGAAGACGTCGGTAGTGCCCCAGACGCGACTCATCCTGACTGATCACACGGACTATGCCCAATGTGTGGACGGCGCCCGTGACGCCATCATCCTCCAGAAGATCGACCACCATGTGGAGGGCGATATCGCTGATGCGGGCATCCCTTACGTGCGCCGTGAAATGGTAGGTTCCACCAATACCATCATCTACGAATGCTTTAAGGAGTCGGGTGTCACCATCGATGACGAGACGGCACGTATCATGCTTGCTGGTATCGTCAGCGACACACGTAACCTCTCAAAGTCCACCACCTGCGGCATCGACTCCGTGGCCTGGCTGGCACTCTCCTCGCAATTAGGTATCTCCAGCGACTCTATGGCAGTCATCAACTACCTGATGGAAGAAGCAGCCTACGACTATTCTGGCATGACTGATGAAGAGATCCTATTGTCTGACTATAAGGACTATGAAATCAACGGCCACTTGATTGGCATCGGAAGTCTCGTATATAAAGAGGCAGAAATGGATGCCTTCATCATGCAAATGCTGGCTGCTATGGTTGAGGTCCTGATGCAAAAAGACCTTGAGATGCTCTTTGCCAAAATCGACAACCTGGTGCCTAACACAGGAATCGACAAGGCTGTGAAGCCGTACATCGAGAACGGAACCTACTTTATCTATTTTGGCAAGGATAGTCAAAAGGTGGCCGAGGCTGTGTTTGGAGCGTCGTTACGTGAAGGCGTATGCTTTACCACTGAGAATCTATCACGCAAGCAGATCGTGCCTCGTATCACCGCAGTACTTTAAATCAAATAAAGTGGACTCATTGAGAACCATCCCAAGGTGTAGTCATGGGGACAGGCACCCGGGGTGAGATCAGGAAACTTTGATCTGTGCCTCCAGTTGCGCTTGTTGCCTCACGCTGGGGTCAGGACCTGACGAGAAAGTCGCTCGCGACTTTACGTCAGTGCCGGACCCCAGTGCGAGGCGTTTCCCTTGGAATAGTCGCTGGGACAGGTACTTGGGTATGACGGCTGCTATAACTCAGCTACCTGTCCCCACGGCTACTGACATGGCAGCATCATATTCGGAAAGGGCACTTGTAATTGATGGTGCAACCCCGAAGCTTTCTTGCCATTGCAAAGAAATATCTATAAGTTTATTTCTTAAAGTCATATCACACTCAGATAAATTGGAATTTACTTACCTGCTAACATTCCGATTGTTGGCAAAAGTTTTGTAAACTGCTCCGAATACTTCAGCATCGTGGTAGCAAATGTCTCTAAGACAATGGCACCTATCAAGAACAACCATTCTTTCATAATGCTCAGATTATATGCCCTTCTTATAGATATACGTGGTATAGCCAGGAGCGTACGAGTCATAGACCTCGCTGAGGAACTGACTTACCAGTGTGAAACCATGTTGTGGGTAATATTCGTGGGTGCAACTGGTGTCGGTCCAAAGGTATAGATGCCTCAGGTCTCTGTGCCGGAACTTATCCATCATTTCCTGCAACAACTTTTTTCCACATCCTTTCTGATTGCTGATGAAAAGTGATAGTTTCACTTCGCCGTTACTCATGCACTGTACCGTTTTCCCGTCAACCTCCAACATATAGTCGGCCAATAGACGGAAACGTTCACGCTCATGGTCGGTCATCTGTGCCTCAATGTT
>CACWWZ010000129.1 GCA_902764705.1 uncultured Prevotellaceae bacterium
TCAATGGCTGTTACTATCAGTTTCCTGTCAGCCATGAAAGCCTTGTAAGCTGTTTTGACCAGACTCCAGTTCCTCGTCAGCAAGGCTATGCCTATACATTTCTTTATGGTTGGCCAAAAGGCATTGCGGTTGGTACGCATATAGTCCCTGATAATCTCCTTGTCACCGACACCGTATGATTTAAGTAGTGCCATGCTGGCAATACCTGTCCTGTCTTTGCCAGCCGTACAATGAAACAGCGTCGTAATGCCTTTATCAGCATTCGCTCTTAATGTCTCAACGACTTGATCCAGATGACTGCGGGAATACCCGTCAGTCACTATATCCGTATAGAGTGCCGTGAAGTCTGGTATCATCTCCTTCAGTTTCTCAGGATGCTTGCGGAGATTACGGATGATGGTCATGGGGTCAGAACCTGTCTCATGGGTAATGCCGACGGCAGCATCCTTCAAGAGAGGTATTTGCAGGTAATCTACTCCTTCAGGCAACGGGTCTGGAAACTCGGCTGCCTCCACTGGCGTACGCAGGTCGATGACGCATTGGATATTGTACCTCTTGCAGAGTTCGGCGCATTCGGTTGGTGTGAGTATGCTGAGTTTGCCACTACGCAGAAACAGCCCTTGGGGAATAACATCATCTATTCCACCAAGGTCTCGTAGGTTCAACTCAGATCTTTTTGCCACGGTCTATCTCAGATAATCCTTTGCTTTTCTATCAAGTTCCGACAGTCTGTCAAGTGCGGCATTCAACGTATCATCGCGCTTGGCAAAGTGGAAACGGATAAGGTGATGTACGTCCTCACGGAAGAAACAGCTGCCAGGAACGGCACCAACACCGACATGCTCTGCCAGCCACTCGCAGAAATGGAGATCATCCTTCACACCATACTTTGAGACATCGAGCAGCACATAATAGGCTCCCTGCGGGTCTGTGAACGTCAGTCCGAATTGTTTCAGACCGTCACAGAACAGCTGCTTCATGTGGGTATAGTGCGCCTGAAGTTCGGCATAATAGCTGTCTGGGAAGCAAAGACCGACTGTTGCAGCCTCCATCAATGGTGCTGCAGCGCCAACGGTCAGGAAGTCATGTACCTTTTTTACCCGCTCAATGATGCGCTCTGCTGCAATGACATAGCCCAGTCGCCAACCGGTAATGCTATAGGTTTTTGAGAGCGAGCTGCAGGAGATGGTTCGCTCCCACATGCCTGGCAGCGTAGAGATATAGACATGCTTGTGAGGGGCATAGACGATATGCTCATAAACCTCATCGGTAATCACATAGCCATCGTACTTGATAATGATATCTGCTATCGTTTGAAGTTCTTCGCGGGTAAACACTTTACCGCAGGGGTTCGAGGGATTACATAGAACCAAAGCCTTTGCGCCATTCCTGAATGCATCCTCCAGCAGATTGGCATCGAAGTCAAATGATGGCGGAACAAGCGGGATATACACAGGTTCAGCACCCGTCAGGATGGTGTCAGCAGTATAGTTCTCATAGAATGGTGAGAAGATGGCCACCTTGTCACCTGGATTCACAACCGTCATCATCGCAGCCATCATGGCCTCCGTGCTGCCACAGGTCACCACGATGTTCTTGTCGGCTTCTATGGGCAGTCCCGTAAAGTGGCTATGTTTCTTGGCCAGTGCCTCACGGAAGTTCTGTGCTCCCCAGGTGATGGCATACTGGTGAGGTCCAGACGGGACAATCTCAGCCAAGCGACTGGTAATCTCTTTTGGCGGGTCAAAGTCAGGGAATCCCTGTGAGAGGTTGATGGCTCCGTACTTATTGGATATGCGGGTCATCCGTCGGATAACAGAATCCGTAAACCCTGCTGTTCTTGTGGATAGTGGTCTCATTGTCCTTCTAATTTTGAGTGCAAAGATACTGAATAATCCTCAGAATCTGTACTATATGGTCGTATTTCCAACAATCTTTAAGTATCTCATGGGGGATTTCCCCTATTACGATTTAGGAAAAACCACCCCTCAGATTAGGCAAAATCCTTTTGAAATGCCGTGAAAAATGCCGTACTTTGCACCGTGAACAAGAAACAAAATGTATAACTCTTTAAAGATAGGAGATTAAGATATGAAGAAGATGATGATCCTGGCAGTGATGATGGTCATGACTATCTCGGCCAATGAGCCTGAACGCTCATGCCGACGTGTTTGGCATCTGGTGGGATCGTCGCAATGCTGACCTCCACTTTGTCCTGAACAGCTGGCAGTACGACAAGTATGTGGCTCTCTCCCACTTCTATCGCCCCGTAGCATGGAAAGCCGGTAGCTGGACATTCGCAGTGTACACTCACTACAACAGAGGTCGTTTCTACAATGCACATCCGACGGTGTTCGTAACCTACAAAGGTGGTCACAACAGGGTTCATGGCTCACACTATGCTCACATGCACAGGCCCGCAACTCATCACCACGCTCCTGCTGTGCATCATCCCGCTCCGGCTCCGCATCACGGTAAGCATGGTGTAGCACACAATGACCGTCATGGTGCTGACCGCCACATTGCAATGAATAACCGTGGTGGTAAGCATGGTCACTTCTCTCACAGGTAATTCCGCTTTGCTCTATTATATGCCTCGCAAGAGGACTCTCGGGAATCTCAGTAATGAGGTTCCCTTTTTCTTAAGTATTAATCCTATTATAGATTTTTGATGACCTTGCATGGGTTTCCTACGGCAATAGTATTTGGCGGAATATCACCTACTACTACAGAACCTGCTCCGATGGTGACATTATCACCGATAGTTACTCCTGGAAGGATGGTCACGCTTCCGCCAATCCACACGTTATGGCCGATAGTGACAGGCTTCGCCCATTCCTGACGGGAGTTGCGTTCCACAGGGTCTGTACTGTGACAGGCCGTATAGATGCTGACATTAGGGCCGATGAAACAATCATCACCAATAGTTACACGGGCTTCATCGAGAACCGTGAAATTGAAGTTGGCAAAGAACCGTTTGCCGATGCTAATTTGCTTGCCATAGTCGCAGCGGAACGGCTGGTTGATGATGAATTCATCATCTGCCACATAACCAAGCAAGCCCTTCAGGATTTCCTTCATCCGCCGGGTTTCCGATGGATGCAGGGAGTTGTACTCATAAAGCACCTCTCTTGTCGCCATCAACTCTTCTAACAGTTCAGGGTCAACGGCAGAATAAACCTCGCCTGCCAGCATCTTCTCTTTCTCAGTCATTTCTATCGTATTATCTTTGTCTTACCAGTTCTATTGCCTCCTTGCCCGTCAGATGCTCAATGTCGAAACAGATCATCAACATACGGGAAAGGCCGCTTTCTATTTCCTTTTGCAGACTTTCATCATTGTTCGGATTGTAGCGGTTGCCTAGCATACGCGCCATTGCCAACTTTTCTGTATCATCTCCGATGATATGGATTCTGCCGAAAGCAATCACGCTACGGAAGAAGGTCGTGTATTTCTCTGGCTGAACATCATCCTTGTCGATGACACAGAAAGAAGCCTTGTCGCAGTTCCTGATGGCATCAACCTTGTGGCCAGCCAAAGCACTGTGGAAATACAGCTTTCGCTCATGATAGACATAGCTGATAGGAACGGCATACGGATAATCATTGTCACCCAGCAGTGCCAATGTGCCAGCTGTTGCATTCTTCAAAATACCAATACTCTCTTCATCTGAAAGCAGTTGGCGTTTACGCCTCATTTCTCTAAATTCACTCATCCTATTCCTAACAGTTCTATTTCAAAGATAAGCGTTGAACCGCCAGGCCACTCTTTGTTTGCCTGAATATATGCTCGCTTACTCATAAACTATCCTAAATATGGCTGCAAATATACGAAAAAATAGGGAATAATGAGTACCTTTGCAAATAAAAAACAGTAAAATGATGAAGTTAATAGCAATTCCAACACGTGATGGCATGGTTGATGACCACTTCGGTCACTGTGCCTATTACACCGTAGTAACCCTCGACGACCAGAACCAGGTTGTCAAGCAAGAGCGTCTGGATTCTCCTGAAGGATGCGGATGCAAGTCGAATATCGCATCTGTCATGCAGGAGATGGGCATCACCCTCATGCTGGCTGGCAACATGGGCATGGGAGCCTACAACAAGCTTTCGGCTCACGGCATCGCAGTTATCAGAGGATGC
>CACWWZ010000130.1 GCA_902764705.1 uncultured Prevotellaceae bacterium
GAAGAAAGAGACATGGAAGACGCTGATTCAGATTCTGGTTTCGATTCTGACGGCGATTGGTACCACGCTGGGCGTGACATCGTGTATGGGCTACGGACCAATAGCCATGCTGTAGGTCCGACGGAGCACACAGAAGACGGTTCTTGTGCGAAGAAGAGAAAAAGGGAGGCACCCGGTGGGGATGCCTCTCTTTCGTCGTTAAAGACATGAATCACGAGGGGCAGGTCAACTGATACAACTCCTTAGCGTGAATCACCCCCTGCCACTCCAGTCCCCTGCCACTCCGTTGACATTCTTGCTCATTTTATCTGGTTTTTATTTGTATATTCAGAAATAATGTTTAACTTTGCAACGAAAAAAATAATTGAAGTTATGACAACCATACAGTTAAATGCCGAGATACTCCGCAACCTTGGCACTCTTGCCGAGGATGAAAATATGCTGAAGCGTGTGGCAAAATATCTGCGCAAGCTCGTTGCCGAAAAGCATGAAGACCCCACACTGATTTCAAAGGAGGAATTCTTTGCCAGTCTTGACAGAGGCGAAGAAGAGTACCGTCAGGGTAAAACACATCGCATCAACTCAAAAGAGGAGTTAAACCATTTTCTCAATAGCCTTTGACCATCATGTATCGACTTGATTACACTGACGAGGCAAAGTTGCATATGCAGCAACTGAAGCACAATGAGCCAAAGGCTTTCCAGAAAATGGCACAGATGCTTATTGAACTGATGGAACATCCCAAGACAGGCATTGGTCACCCCGAACCCTTGAAAGGAGAGCCCAAAGGTCGATGGAGCAGGCGAATCTCCAAGAAGCACAGGCTGGTTTACCGCATTTTTGACGATGCAGTATTGGTGCTCGTACTGAGGGCCTACGGCCATTATGATGACAAGTGATAGTTCCGTCAGGCATCAGATGTCACTTCATCCTGTCACACTGTTTATATTTACTTGTTACATCAGCCATCAGCCTTCTTACCTCAGCCATCAGTTGTCACTCACCTCTTACCCGTCACAGCGTGCCTGGCACCGTGTGATGGAGGGGCTGAGCAATTAACGACTACGAATGATACGAATGATACGAATTTGGCAGCCCACGTACTTTCTCCCGCTGTGACGTGGTGGTCAAGTGGTCATGGTCATTTTGGTCAAAATCGATTTTCGGGAAATGAACATCGTGTCACAGCGTGCCTGGCACCGTGTGACATGAGTTGTGTCGGTGGGGGGGATATTATTTTGAGTCTATTCTATTAAAGAATTCTAAAGGTGTAAGCACTGGCAGAGTGCTCGCCTTGAAGTCCTTTTTATTGCGTGTGACAATACAGTCGGCCTGCTCGTCAATGGCCGAGCGGTGCTGGGTGGCATCTTCATAGTCTCGCCAGCCGCTGTTGAGCATGTCGACTACATTCTGGCCGCTCAGGTCTGACACATCCACAAAATCGGCTATCATACGGAGTTTGGATAGTACGTCGTCCATAGGGAATTTGTATTTCCGTCCCAGATAGACCGTGTTGACAAAGGACAGGGCTGAGACCACAAGCTGCGCTTCGCCAGCATATCCTATGGCAAAGACGCGCTGGGCATCGGGCAGGAACTCTTGGCGCGAGAGCACCAGGTCAACCAGGATGTTGGTGTCAACGTATGCTCGCATCACTTATCGTATTTCTCGTCGACGAGGGCATCAATGCCGCTCTCGTCGGATGGTACGGGCAAGCCGCCCTGAACAGAGAGATTCTTCACAAAAAGCATGGCGGCCTCTCGCCTGTCTTGAACCGATGAGACCCGACGCGACGGACGGGCACGGCGGCGCAGCCGGCTGACGTAGCGCGACACGCTCTCGAGCATCTCGACGCTCATCTGGTCGAGTTCTGCAGCGATGGATGTTCTGAGTTCTACGGTAGTCATAAGTTGTATCTGTTTGAAACGTTTCGGCTACAAAGGTAATCAAAAATCTGCAAACCGCTCACGGTTTCAGCCATTTTTTTTCGTCTCCGGCTATGGAGGAATCGTCACAGCGTGCCTGGCACCGTGTGCGACTTAAAAAGATACTGTGTCTTTAAAGGGCGGCTGGGGATGGCTCCGTGGTGTCGGTGGTCAGGTGTACATC
>CACWWZ010000131.1 GCA_902764705.1 uncultured Prevotellaceae bacterium
GAACTACACGCTGCCGGATGATGTCGTGAAAGACCAGATCTCTGCCAAGGTGGAGGACGGCATCCTGACTATCACCATGCCGAAGGCCGAGCAGAAGCAGAAGGTCACTAAGGCCATTGAGGTCTCGTAATTAAGGGCTATCTTGAATAAAACAGCAGGGAGCAGCATCCGCAGTGGGTGTTGCTCCTTTTTTGCCCAAAAGCTTTGTATATTCATAGTCATGGGGACAGATTGGCCGCGTGTCAGAATCGATGGAGAAGCGCAGCAACACGTTGCCGCAGTTCAAGCAACGGCAACGGATGCGCCACGCCACGGAACTGTGGAAAATGCTGCGGTTCTGTGAAACGATGTTCACAGAGCGAGGCAATGCCTATCAAAATTTCACATCGTTGGCCAACCACTTGCCAGTAGTGTACGTGGAAAGACTGCAAATGGAACACGCGTCATTCCTGATGCCGGGCATACCAGTGAGCGACGGCACGTTGCCTACATTGCAGCAGGAGTTGGGCGAGGTGGATGGAGTACCTGCTCTGATGACTGGACTTAAGATTGATGACCGTAATTTCAGTGAGAAACTGTGGTTCTATACCGCAGAACAGAAAATAGAAGGGCCTCTGCCACGAGTACGTTTTAACAAGCGTGATGTGACGAGGCGGGAGATGACCGTAGTGGATGGCCAGTTGGCACTGACGGGCGAAGAGTTTGCCGACGAGATGAAGGGATGGGCATTGGTACAAGTAATTGAAAACCGCTGTACGCCGCAGACCATTGTGACTCGTTGCACACTGTATGAGCAATACACTACAGAAGAAGCACTGCAGGTTGCTGCCAAGAGCTATGGCGGGCTTACCGAAACTCCCTTCCTTTTGCCACGATAATAGATAAAAACTGTCAAGCGACACATGACAATTCTATTTCATTTATTTGTTAAATATGAGTGCAAATATACGAATAAATGGGGAATAATGAGTAACTTTGCACAGAAAATGTAATTGGTGTAGAAATGAAGTGGGCTGTACTATCAGATAACCGAAGCTGTGATGATTCGTTAGAAACGGAGCACGGCTTGTCGATTCTATTAGAGACGGATAAGCATCGTATCTTGCTTGACACAGGAGCAAGTGATGTGTTTATCCGCAATGCCGAGAAAATGGGCATCGACCTCAGTACGGTGGACTATGTGTTTATCTCACATGGCCACAGCGACCATGCAGGAGGCTTGCAGCATTTGATGAAGATAAACGATAAGGTACATGTCATCGTCTCGCCAGATGCTATGACTGGCAGGTTCTTTTCCAAGCGCGGAAATCTCCATAGTATTACTGCGGAGTGGCCGAAGATTGACGATGGCAGAATCGTCTTGATAGATAGGACATGCGCCGTAGCAGAGGACATGCATGTAATAGCTCATATCCCTCAGAAGCATCCGATGCCCAAAGGAAATGTGAATCTCTATGTGCAGATTGCAACGCCACACTCTGACCAACGGTCAGAGAACACCGCAGGAGATTATATCCACGACGATTTCCGTCATGAGGTGGCTCTGTATGTCGATGGTCTGCTGTTTACAGGCTGTACCCATAGCGGTTTAGAGAACATTCTGTCGGCTTGTCCGTGGACGGTTCATACCGTTGTCGGAGGTTTCCACTTACTCGACGGTCTGGAGGCGGAAGAAGAGCTGGCGGCTTTGGCTCAAAGGCTGAAAGCCAAATATCCCGAAACTCAGTTCTTCACCAGCCATTGCACGGGTGATAAGGTTTTCACTACCCTAAAAGGTGTGATGGGTGAGCAGCTTCATTCATTCTGCTGTGGTACGACGATAACAATATGATTTCAGAAACTAAGATTCAGGAAATAGGCGCTGACTATCTAATCATCGAGAGCGACATCTCCAATGAGGATGCCGTAAGGGGCATCTACGCGGCCGTACAGGAACGATACGAAAGAATTAATATTCTTATCAACAATGCGGCCGTATCAGCCATAGTTTTCAATGGCTGTTACTATCAGTTTCCTGTCAGCCATGAAAGCCTTGTAAGCTGTTTTGACCAGACTCCAGTTCCTCGTCAGCAAGGCTATGCCTATACAT
>CACWWZ010000132.1 GCA_902764705.1 uncultured Prevotellaceae bacterium
AGCGGCTGTTCCGAAGGAACGGTCGTCATGGTGGTCACCGAACTACAGGACATCCTCAAGCACCGGCTGTCGGAAGGCCAGACAGTGATCCTTCCGGGCATCGGCCGCTTCAGTCTTCGTGTGGAGAGTATCGGTGTCGATGATCCCAAGGACTTTAACATCGCGCGTCACATCACCCGTATCATCTGCGGTTTCCTGCCCGCAGGGCGCCGCATCCAGGGCGGACATATCCTCTACGATTTCTGCGATGGTGTCAAGGCCGTCTGGCAGAAAGGCTTTAAACCTTGAATCCCTGAATCGGAGCGGTCTGAATCCACTGGCAGAGCGCAGCGTCTTGGTAACGCTTCAACGCAGGTATATCATTCACCAGCCTATGACTTTGAACCGATGGTGGCAGGGGAACCGTAGCACATAGGTACAAGTCCCTTGGATAAATAATAATTTTCGTTCATTGCACGCAGAAATCGTACAATGAACGTTTTTTTAGTGTTTGTATCATAATTTATAGAAGGGGGTATAGGGGAAAAGTGTAATTTTGCAGCAGATATTCGTTGAAAAAAAAGCATCGTTACGATGTCAAGTCGCTAGGAAATGACAGCAAATAGATAAAAAGTTGTTAGAAAAACGACAATGTGTTTTGTGAATTCGCTGGAAAATCGTATCTTTGTGGCGTGTATCGAAAGATAACCCAAGACTGATATTACTAAATAACAATAAAACAAAACTATAATGAATAAGACAATCGGACTACTACTGATGCCCCTTGAATATGTCACCGACGGACAGCGCTATGGGATGATAGTGGAGCGGATTCAGGGTAAGGAGTCTTTTGGGCGAATCATTGCCGATCATCCTGAGCGGCTTGAGGAACTTGCCGGCATGACCGCCGACTATGCCTATCGCCTGGCAGTCTCACAGCTTGGAGCCACCGACCTCGACATCCTCCCGGAGAACATCGGCATCCAGAACCTCTGCTATGTCTATGTGCTGAAGCAGGGTGGTGGCCCGGCAGGACTCTGTCGGATATTCGACGTGCTGAATGGTTACCAACCTGGCAACATGACAATCGCCAAGAAACTGTTCGAACAGGCTCAGAAACTATCATTTGAATAAAGTATTAAGTTATTAACTAACAAATATCACAAAGGCAATGAATAAGAACGAGAAATTTGTTATCACCATCAACCGTGAAGTCGGAACAGGTGGACGTACCGTAGGCCGTAAGCTGGCCGAGAAATTATGTGTGAAGTATTGCGACAAGGCCGTCATCGACGGATTGACCCAGAAGTTCGGCCTCACACCAGATCGCATTGAGGAGATCAAGGCTCAGAAGAAATCGTGGTGGAACGACATCAACAACTACTACCACACACTGGTTAACAGTGCCAGTCAGCCTATGGAGGCCGAGGTGAAACTCGATAATGCCACCATGTTCGAGACCGAAAAGCGCATCCTGCAAGAACTGGCCGCACAGTCATCGTGCGTCGTAGCAGGCCGCGCGGGTTTCATTGTGTTCCGCGAATGGCCCAACCACCTGAACGTCTTCATTCAGGCTTCGATGGAGCACCGCGTTAAGCGCGTCATGCGTCGTCAGGACGTCAGCGAGCAGGAAGCCCGCGACATCATTGCAAAGATGGATGCCACCCGTGAGGCGTACATCAAGAAATATGAGGACACGTCACGCTACGACACCCGCAACTACCAGCTCGTCATCTCAATGGACGACCTGACCGAAGACGATGCCGCAGAAGTTATCATGGACTATATCAATCGCACAAGCAAGTAAGCATTGCCATCGCCGACATCATCATGCAGTATATTGGATAAGATTAAGAGAACAACAACAATGAAAGTAGCAATCCAATAGTCAGTGAGCCTGTCCTGGAACGGAGATATGTTTAGTAAAAAAATGAATAAGATAATGCATTGGGTGCTCGCCGCCACCCTCGTTTGCGGCGCAACGGCCTTCATGACAGGCTGCAAGGAAGCGAAAACTAATGAAGATAATCCCGTGCAGCAGGTGACGAGTGAAGAACTGATCCGTACCTCGCAAAGT
>CACWWZ010000133.1 GCA_902764705.1 uncultured Prevotellaceae bacterium
CAGGTGTGGGTTGGTAAATTTACAAAATACCATACAACAATCCAAAATATGATAATGCAGATGAAAGCTATAAGAAATGGTGTATCGGAGAGCATTCCGTGTTTCGAGATGTTCACGATGCCATGAAAGGCTGAGCAGAAGAGCAGCGAGTGGGTGTCAGTAGCCACCTTTCCAATTCCCCATGAGGCGAAAAGCAGAAGCAGGAAAAATGGCAATACGCTGCGCTGATTCAAATCCAAATGCCACAGGAACCACATAACAGTAATGATAAGGACATACTGCCATACGGGCAGTTTCCTGAGTTCGTATTGCAAGAATCCTCGCCAGCCGTATTCCTCCAATAGTCCATACGTAAATGCCAACAAGCATAATTTACCCATATCCAATCCTCCGATAATGCCGAAGACGAGGCATGGTATCACTATGGTTACGATGGATTTCCAAACAGACTTGCCTGTGATGGTGTACGCTGTCCTACGTTTGAAGATGGTCATAGCAACAAGTGCTCCAACGATTGGACCAAGACCTGAAAAAAGTTGGAAGGCATAGTTCTCCCAGAGTGTTGGATGCTTGTTGCCAACCACCAGAGTTATCAGGCGCAGACCTAAAGCAATCACGTAAAACGATGCTATTGCGCCGAAGTGAATGTCTTTATAAACGAATCTCATTTTAGGTTATCCGTTTGCTGTTTCATTCCCTCATAGAACTTCTGTTGTAGTTGCTTGGCCAGTTGGTTGTCGGGATTGAGTTTCAGGGCTTTCTCAAAGTTCTCCATCACGTCGATGTAGTAACGCTGGCCGTATTGGGCGGGATCCTGCACAATGCGCACCATATAGAGGAAGCCCCGAAGGGTACAGATGTCTGACAAGTTAGCGTTTTTCATCTGCTCCATTTTCGTAATGGTTTGTTCGGCCTCAGCAATCATCTTTTCCGTCTGAGGGGCATGGGGATAGGTAACTGCAAAAGACAGGCTTTGAAGAGCCAACTGATACTTTGGCTGAATACTATCGGGCTGCATAGCCTCGATACGCTTCAGTTTGGCTACGTTGTTGAGCATGTCCGCTTGTGAAAGGCTACAGGTAGGCGTGTTAGCGGGATTGGGCTGTTGGGCATGGATACTTACTGATGCCATCATCAAGAGGAAGATGGCTAACACACGGTGGTTAAAAGTTTGAAATGTCATACGCTTTATTATTTTTAAGTGAAACAAATATGCCGATGTATAGGAAACGGTCGCGGGAGGCTGTTACGGGATTGCCAACAGCATCATAACGGAAACAGTTGGTGCGACCGAAAATGTTATTTAACGAGGAATAGACAATAACCTTTGGACTTAACAGATAAGTGAGGTTCACATCCACACTGTTGTAATGCGGTGTTGTGCCATAAGGGAAATGACGTCCGCTGGCGTATGATTCTGCCAGTCCGATGACAGCTTTGCCGATGGCGTATTTGGCTGTTAGTCGCAGGTTGTGGCGTGAGGCATAATCAGGCGTTCGTTCTTCGGTGTAGTCAAGATAGAACCGTTCGGAATCGTTGAATGAATAGGAAAGTGTGGCCGTCAGATGCTTCACGAGCGAATGGTCCTCAATGAAAACATCCACACCTCGGCTTGTACCATAGCCATGAGGCTGATAAACACCATCCTCCAACAGAGGCAAATGGTGGTATTTCTTCCAATAGGGTTCAATGCGCAGGAAAAAAGTCTGTGACTTATACTGCATAGAGAGGATTACATGGTCAGCAGTACTTTGGCCGAGGGTACATTGGGTTAGTGCTAAATAGTCATCCTCTGCGGTCTGACTGTAGTGACCACCCACTAAGGAGAATTGCAGATGCTTGTTAGGTATATAGCTCAGTGTTGCCCTCGGCATCAGCAGCCAGTCTGTCTTCATCATCTCGGCTCTTGCTGACATATTGAGAAATACGTGGGGAATGATGCGCCACTGGGCATCAATATGAGCGGCGAGGATGTTGTAGTCAAGTTGATAATGGTAGGCTTCGTATCTCAACGTACTATT
>CACWWZ010000134.1 GCA_902764705.1 uncultured Prevotellaceae bacterium
GGACAAGTTCGTTGCATCTCGTGCAAAATACCGGCCTCTGTAGCCACTATAAACTGCTTTTTATCGCTCTGCTGGGCATAGTCCAGCATCGTAGCCGTGCTTCCTTTGACTTCAGCAACAGCCAAAACGGGACCTTTGCACTCCAGATGAGCCATCACAATGGCATCAGGATATTGCTTCTTAAGCTCTATGATCTTGCTTACCGAGAAACGTTCGTGAACATGACAGCCACCATTCCACAACAACATCTGACGACCGGTTACTTCATTGATATAGTTGCCCAGGTTATAGTCAGGACCAAAGATGAGCTTGGCGTCTTTGGGTAACTGGTCGACTACTTTCTTGGCATTGCCACTGGTGACAACGACATCAGTCAGTGCCTTCACAGCTGCTGTGGTATTGACATAGCTGACTACCTGATAGCCTGGATGTTCTTCCTTATACTTACGAAGATCGTCAGCCTTGCAGGAGTCAGCCAGACTGCAACCAGCATTCAGGTCCGGACAAAGCACCGTCTTGTCAGGAGAAAGCAGCTTACAGGTTTCAGCCATGAAGTGTACTCCACACATCACCATCATCTTGGCATCAGTCTCTGCAGCCTTGCGAGCCAAAGCCAATGAGTCGCCTACAAAGTCTGCTATGTCTTGTATATCGCCTATCGTATAATAGTGTGCCAGGATAATGGCATCTTTCTCCTTACACATACGACGAATTTCAGCTTTCAGATCGGTACCTTCTGCTACGGGTTCGTCTATGAATCCCTGTTCTTTCCACTCAGTTTTCAACATCGCAATATTATTATTTTTTCTTTTTTTATTTTTTCTTTCAAAGAGAAATGATGAGGATGATATGGCGTTGATAAGTGCAAAACTTCTTTTGGTTTTTCTTGCCAGAATGGTTATACACTCGTGATTTTTCGTTTTCAACATCCAGTGTGAATAGTTTCTTATTGATTTTTAGTCTGATAAGTATTTTATCCACAATTCTCTTTTCTGGTGCAAAATTAATAAGTTTATATCTTTTTTCATCAAAAAAACGTGGAAAACTTGCTGATAACCCTGTATTTTATGCCCAAAATCCACAATCGGGTAAGGTAGCAATGGGATATTCCGGGATTATTCACAAGTTATTAACAGGGTTATCCACACAAAATAATTGAGAATTGAGAATTGAAAATTGAAAATTATGATTACCTTTGTACCCATATATGAGAAAGGTTCGTACTGTAGAAATGAAACGCCTCACTGTTGAGGAGTATCGTGAGGCAGAAAAGCTGCCTTTGACTGTTGTCTTGGACGATGTCCGCTCCATGTACAATATCGGTAGTGTGTTCCGTACTTGCGATACATTCAGGGTGGAGTCGTTATATCTGTGTGGTATTTGCCAGACACCACCCTCTACTGAAATTCATAAGACGGCACTCGGTGCTGAGGATAGTGTCAACTGGAAATACTTCCATACGGCTTTGGATGCTGTGGACGAACTCAAAAAACAGGGCTACACGGTGTTTTCAGTCGAGCAGGTGGAACATAGTACCAAACTGCAGACGTTCGAGCCCCAGCGGGGCCAGAAATACGCCGTAGTGCTTGGAAACGAAGTGAAAGGCGTCCACCAGGAAGTGGTAGACGCCTCAGACGGTTGTCTGGAGATTCCTCAGCTGGGTACCAAGCACTCTATGAATGTCTCTGTCACGGCAGGCATTATCATCTATAAGTTTGCCGAGACGCTCATTCTTCGTCACCAGTTGTAATCGTCCACATAACTGTCGAAGTCAACTTCTGCTGTCCATCCTTTGTTACGGAAGAGCTGGCGGATATGTTCCTGCAGGGCTGGCGGAATCAGTCGCGAACCGTTTTTATACTCATAGTAGTAGGTGCGGTTGCTCTTGTTGATGACTCCATATTTCACGGCATCCTGCACGCTTTTGGGCATGTCGTCGTTGAACATGTTCTTCATTCCTTTGGCAAAGCGAACTTTCTCGTCCTTGCGATACATCGGACAGTC
>CACWWZ010000135.1 GCA_902764705.1 uncultured Prevotellaceae bacterium
GTCGCCCTCGCGCTCCAGCTGTTCGCCCTTGCGGTACTCCACCATCTTGCCCTCGCGCTCGCAAAACTCGCGCAGCGCCTTGATGTCAATGCTATTTTTCCCGAATTTCTGTTCCATAAGTTAAAAGCGTAATATATATTCATCTTCTTCCTTGAAAGCGTTGCAGCGTTCCATGTAGTCGCGCATTTCCTCAAAGTTATCTCCACGGAGATTGTAGCTGAACAGCCGTACACGCTGGATGGCATTGATCAGCTTTTCGGGGTTGTCCTTTCGGGTGAGTTGGCGCAGTGCACTGAGATAGTCGGTGCGGAATACGGTGGGAATAATGACCTTCGACTGTCCGGCGGCTGTCAGTTCGGCATTCATCATGATGCGGGAGATGCGTCCGTTACCGTCGGAGAACGGGTGAACCTCGCTAATCATAAAGAGCATGAAGAGGGCACGGGCAAAGGGGTGACGCAAGGCGCTATAGACCTCGAAACCTTTCTTCAGTGTTCCGCGAACCTGTTGGAAATCGACGAAATGGGTTTCGCCAGCGCGGTTGTTCTGTGTCTTGAACATGCCGGGATTGGCTTCTAGACGGGCAGACATCATCACTCGGTGACGATGCTGGAGGATGTCAAGCAGGTGGTCGGGCGAGGTGGGCGTGATGGCCATTTCCTTTCGGTTGGAAACGATGTAATATGTGCCAAGTACGTCGTGACTGTCGGCGTTGCGGGCAGGCATCGGGGTACGGGTCTCGATAATCTGTCGGGCATCCTCCACCTCGAACTCTGTTCCCTCGATATAGTTGGAGAAATAACTCTCAAAGAAGGCGAAGTTGTTGTAGGCGGCATCCGTCTCGTTTGGCTCAGGGAAATTCTCAAACTCACGCTCGTTGAGTGCAGCCATCAGAATGCTGAAGAGCTTCAGTCGCTGACTGTCGAACGGCTCTCCCAAGGCACGGGCTTCGGCAACCGAGGAAGTGAGAATCTTCGAGGGCTTTGTGGAAAGGATGGCCCCGATGATGGAGTCCAGTTTCTTGAACTCGTCGGCCATGTCGAGCTGTCCGGCTATCTCGCGGGCTGTGTCGCGCAACTTGTTCAGTTCGTCCTCACCATTGGTCTGCAAGACTTTATCCAGTTTCTCTTCGATAACGTCCTGTGGCAGACACTTGGAAACGCCATCGCGGCTATAGCCTGTCTGTAGGTTTTCAAGATAGGCCCTGGCACTGCAAGACATGTGCAGACCTCCCATGAAAGGATAATCGGCGGGAAGGGCTTTCTGACCTTCAAGCAGATGGATGGTAATGCCTGGCAACGATACTTTCTTCGTGTAATTATAGGTGAGGTAGATGTGTCCGTCGTTAGTGGGGCGGCACTCGAAGGCACTACGATGACTCATGACGGCATCGGGGAACAGTTCGCCAAGGATAAAGAAGAGATTTCTGCGGATGATGTTCTCTGGGGTGTCGTTGAGATTGGTAGTGTATATCTTCGTGGCAATCTTGACAAGACGGCCTTCTTTCTTCATTTTCGTAATGAAGTTGTTGGTTGTCTTGTCGGAAGAAGCCATTACGACTTCGTGATTCAATAGAGCATTTTTTTCCATAAATTATTGCAATTATGGTGCAAAGGTAGTAAAACTTTCCAAAAGAACATCCGTTTTATGGAAAATTTTCCAAATTCAAGGTATTTTTTGTTGTTTTCAGCATTAGATTGATTGTAAAAGCGAGTTTTCGCGGGTACAACGGGACAAACCGCTCGTGGATGCAATGTAAATGGCGGTACATAATCTTTTTTTGCTAAAAACATGGTCATGAATAGTGAAAAATGAACTGAAGGCATGAACATTTGTTCAGACTTTCACTTCGATGCCCACATTTTAGATTTGCAAAGGACTTATTGCTTGGTTGTTTTGTAACTTTGCTGTTGCGTGTGAGAGAACGCTCGACGTTGGGGAGGATAATGCCTCGACGGGGCAGGTGAAAAACTCGGTGCTTCAGGTACGGACACGTGGAGCATCGGGCGACGGGGCGACAGTGGTGTACCCTGTTGCGGTGTATGTGTTCGAGGGGGACGAGTGCAAGGCATCACAGACTATCGGTGACGAAGGGCAGACACTGAACGTCGCATTGACGGAGGGAACTTATTCGGTGTATGCTGTGGGGGGAGTGCCAGCATCGGACTATGTTCTGCCTTCAGTGTCGGACGCTTTGACGACATCGGCGATAGCACTACAAGAGGGAAAAGTACTGACCGATCTGATGACGGCTTCGGCTATGGTGACGCTGGTAGATGGCGGGGCGAATACCGTCACGCTGGGCATGACGAGGAAGACGATGCTGATTCAGGATGTGACCATCAAGAAGGTGCCCTCGACGGCTACGGCTGTCACGGTGACGATTGCCCCGCTATGGCAGAGTCTGACCATCGGCGGGACGTACAGCACGACGAACGGCAACAGCACCATTACGCTGATTCGCCAAGAGGACGGGAGGACGTGGAAGAACAACGGCAGTACCTATCTGCTGCCACCATGCAGTCAGCCCCAGCGTGAGTGTGAACATCACCGTGGACGGCACGACAAAGACTTATACTTACAGTACCAGCGACGAACTGGAGGCGGGATATAAGATCAATATCGACGGTACCTATACCGAGGCGGTGGGCGTGAACCTGACGGGAACCATCGCAGGCGCAACGTGGCTTGGGGAAAGGTCGATTAGCTTTACGTTCGACGAGGACGGCAGTAGTGTGTCGGGGAACGACAACAACGGAGGCAGTGGTGGTGATACACAGGACTTCCCATCGGTTGGTGACACCTATCAAGGATGCTACGTGCTTGCCGTGACGGTGGAAGATGATGGGCAGTCGGCTGAGGTTATGCTGCTTTCGCCCAACGAGCGGGCGGTGACGAGTGCCAGTGATGCCGAGTCGGCACTTGCAAGCCTCGGTGTGGACGGCATCAGCGACTGGACGGTGCCAACTAAGGCGCAGATGGATGCCTTTGCAGCAGCACGGAACGACGTGACTCCTGCACCTGCAGCCGGAATCTACCTCTATAAGAATAATAACGGGAATTATAACCAGTACACTCTGACCACAGGCGCTACCGGTTCTGCCAATTATATCACAGGCATCAACCTCCGTCCCGTCGCCATCGTTTCTATCACTAAAGACTAAACCGCTATGAAGAAATATTTGTTTATTGCTCTCGCCCTGCTGGTAGCAGCGTGCGAGAAGCCTATCCTCGACGAAGAGGATGCAGTCACGAGAAAAGAGGCGAATGTCATCCTACACATGACACAGTATGAGCAGGAGGCGTTTGGCAATAGTGGAAACCGTGCAGCTACCCGTGCCGCCACCGACATCACGGAACTATGCTCGCGTCTGAACATTGCCATCTTCGATGATGAGGGGACAAAGATCAAGACCGTAACGCAGAAAGAGGGCGACGCGTCGTTTGGCACTGTCGCCCTGACGCTTGCTGCCGGGACGTACCAATTGGTGGTCATTGCCCACAACGCCGAAGGCTCGGCCACGATTACCTCGACCGAGAAGGTGACATTCCCAAACAATAAAGTGACCGACACTTTCTATTACTATGGTGACCTGGTTGTGACCTCCGAAGTACAAAGCTACGACCTCACGCTGACCCGCGCCGTCGCCATGTTCCGCTTGGTGCTGACCGACGAGGAAATCCCGTCCACGGTGACAAAGTTCAAGTTCTACTACACGGGCGGTTCTTCGACATTCTCGCCATCGGCAGGCTATGGCTGCGTCAACTCGAAGCAGACGGAAATCCGCACGGTTGCTGACGGTGTGACCACTTTCGACATCTTCACCCTGCCTCATACCGAGGAAGATGTATTGACGAAGCTC
>CACWWZ010000136.1 GCA_902764705.1 uncultured Prevotellaceae bacterium
AGCCATGCTTCACGACCTGTTGGCTGAGTATCACATACCTGTGCTCTGTGGATTTCCCACCGGTCACGACGATGTCAATCTGCCATTGGTGATGGGCGCTCCCGTCACCATCGACGTACGCTCAGACGGAGCGACCCTGCAGTTCAACATCGACGGTGACCAGCAGCCGGTCAATACCGCCACCATCACCGCTACACCGACACCAGCGGCAACTCGCATGTGGTTGGCAGGTCGATGAGTTTCGACATTGCCCGCAGTCTGTACAAAGTGCTAGGCGTGCCTGCAGAGGTTGTGCTTGCATAAAAGATTTTATCCATAATAAACGAGGGTATGACGACAACGTTTACCCTCGTTTTGCATTTTATCGTAACAAGCATAAAGAATTGATGCATTTTATCGGAATATAACAAAAATAATCTTGCATTTTATCGTAGTTTTACCCTAACCAATTAATATAAAAATGCAGATTTTTACCAAAATGTTTGTTATATTAAATAAAATCATCTACCTTTGCATCGAAATGTTATAGCGGTAAAATTTATAGCCATAAAATTATATGAAGAAATTCTATGATAGAGTACGCGAAATGAACGAGCTTATGGAATTGCAACGCCAGGCGTACAACGATTACTCACGATTTGTGGTACTCACGGGCAGAAGGCGCGTGGGTAAGACAAGTCTTGTGTATCGACTGATGAGTGAGACACAGGATGATGCGCCAGGACTGTATTTCTTCGTTGGCAGAAAGACGGAAACAGTTCTAGTCAGAAGCTTTGTGCAGGAGGTGCGCGAAAAACTCGGCGAGTTTGTTCCTGACGGAATGAGTTCGTTTCGTGAACTCTTTCAAATGATACTGGAGATAGGAAAACGCAGGCGTTTCACACTCTTTATCGATGAGTTTCAGGAGTTTGACAACATCAATGCCGGCATCTTCAGCGACATACAAGAATTATGGGACGCATACAAGAAGCAGACCAACGTATGCCTGATCGTGTCTGGCTCCATCTTCCGCATGATGGAGAAGATTTTCAAAGACGAAGAGCAGCCGCTCTTTGGCAGAGATGACAGCACAATCAAGCTAAAGCCTTTCAACACGGAAACCATCAAAGAAATACTTGGCGACTACAAGCCTAACTACACTTCGGAAGACCTTCTGGCCCTCTGGACCATCACTGGCGGTGTGGCCCGTTATATTGAGCTTATGATGAACAATGGATGTACAGACGTAAAAAAGATGATCCACTACGTATGTTCAAGCGGCGACAGTTACTTTGTGGATGAAGGCAAGAAGATACTTATCCAGGAGTTCGGCAAGCAGTATGGTACGTATTTCAGCATCCTCGACCAGATAGCTCACGGCGATGTTACACAAAGCGAGATTGAGAGGGCACTTGGGATGAAAAGCCTCGGTGGACAGATGAAAATTCTGGAGGAGAAATACGGTATTATCAAGAAGAAGCGACCAATAGGCGCTAAAGAAGGCAGCCAGACGGTGCGCTATGAGATACAGGACAACTTCTTCCGTTTCTGGTTCCGCTATATCAATAGATATGCTGCTCTCATCGAACTGCAGAACATGCCAGCATTGGAGCGCATCATGACCGAAGACTATACTACTTTCTCAGGCATAGCACTGGAACGCTGGTTCCGTCAGAAGATGATGGAGAGTTGTCGATACAAGCAGATTGGCGGTTGGTGGCAACCGAATGGTGTCAACTCCAAGGGCGACAAGGATGACTTCGAGATTGACATTGTGGCCGAAACACTTGATGGCAACATTGAAGCCTATGAAGTGAAACGTAATCCAAAGAAGTACTCCCCTGCCCGGTTGGAAGAAAAAGTCACAGAAATGAAACGACGATTATTCCGTGGTAAAGAAGTCACAAAGGGGAAATGAAACGACGATTATTCCGTGGTAAAGAAGTCACAAAGGGAGGCTTATCCATGGAAGATATGTAAGATTCATATTATGTCTTTTTTAAGTTACTATGTCTTTAACGACGAAAGAGAGGCATCCCCACCGGGTGCCTCCCTTTTTCTCTTCTCCGCACAAGAACCGTCTTTTGTGTGCTCCGTCGGGACCTACAGCATGGCTATTGGTCCGTAGCCCATGCACGATGTCACGCCCAGCGTGGTACCAATCGCCGTCAGAATCGAAACCAGAATCTGAATCAGCGTCTTCCATGTCTCCTTCTTCATAACTTTAAACTTTAATTTTTTGAACCTTGTCATCGACCTTTGGTCGCTCTGACTTGGTCAGAGAACTTTGTCATCGACCCTTAGGTCGCTCTGCACCTTTAGGTCAGAGAACCTTGTCATCGACCCTTGGGTCGCTCTGCACCTTTAGGTCAGAGAACCTTGAACCTTGAACTATCTCTCAGGGCGTCGGGGCATAAGCCCCTCAGCCCTGCGAGGCTCACTCGTCCGAGTTCGTGCCGCCGTCCGGGTCATGGTAGTCGTCACCGCCCGTGCTGCCACCACCGGTGTTTTCACCACCCTGGGTGTTGCTGTCCGTGTTGCCGGTGTTCGAGCCAGTGTTGCCGGTGCTCGAGCCGGTGTCAGAGCCAGGAGTCTGCTCGGTGTCCTCCACCTCGCCCTCGTCGTCCGAGGTCACGCGCTTCACCACCTCGCCGTTGCGGTCGTAGCAGGTAATCTGGATGGCGGTCGCCTT
>CACWWZ010000137.1 GCA_902764705.1 uncultured Prevotellaceae bacterium
CTTTAGGAAGTCGCTGAAATAGAGGGCATTAGGGTCGTGTGACGAGATTTTTACCAAAGGGTCAAATATAATGATACGCTCCAGTGTGGGGCAGAGTGAAACGATGCGGCGTGCCTTGTCGTATTGCTCCTGTTCTCCCACGAACAGGAAGCGGATCTTGGCATCGTTGACCATGAACTGGATCTGTTGTTCCGAGCTGGTAGCATAGAACGGAATCGTGACAGCCCTGATGCCCCATGCACCGAAGTCACATTGGAGGTACTGCACGCAGTTCTGTGCAAAAATACCGATGTTCTCTTGTACCTTCACACCCAGGTTTAATAGAGCGTTAGATACCTGCATCACCATGGCAGACACTTTGTTCCAGGAAAGTGACTTCCATTCCTTCCCGCTGAAATCCTGATAAATCAGCATTTCACGATCACCATATTTTTTTGCTTGTTCGTGCACTAGCACTGACATGTGACAATTGGTCTGCATAAGCCTTATATATTATTAATTAGGTGCAAAGGTACAAAATAAATAAGAATTAAGAGTTAAGAATTAAGAGTTTTTTGTATCTTTGCAACGATTATGGATACGATGCTATATACGAATGACGCTGTAGAGCTGTTGAAACGGCTTATCAGCATCCCATCGGTCAGCCGTGACGAAACGGCAGCTGCCGATGTTTTTGAGCAACAGGTCAGTGCATGGGGCTTGCCGGCAAGACGTATTGGTAATAATATCTTGATTCAGGAAGAATTGAATCCCCACCAACCAACTTTGTTGCTTTGTGCCCATATTGATACGGTGAAACCTGTCAGCACTTGGACACGTGACCCGTTTACTCCTGTGGTGGAGGATGGACGTTTGTATGGTTTGGGTGCAAACGACTGTGGTGGGGGTTTGGTCAGTCTCCTGGCTGTATACCGATTGCTGCGAGGGCTTTCCCTGAAGTACAATCTGGTGTACTTGGCATCCTGTGAGGAGGAAGTCAGTGGCGAAGGCGGATTCCGACTGGCTCTGCCTGAACTGCCTCCGATTGATGTTGCCATCGTGGGCGAACCCACGGGCATGCAGCCTGCTATTGCTGAAAAAGGGCTGATGGTGATTGACGGCACTGCCTATGGCAAGAGTGGACATGCTGCCCGCAACGAAGGTGTCAACGCAATCTATGAGGCTTTAGACGATTTGGTCTGGTTACGCGACTACCGGTTCAAGAAGGAGAGTCCGCTGTTAGGACCTACGAAGATGACAGTGACAGTCTTGAACAGTGGCACTCAGCACAATGTGATTCCAGACGAGTGTCACTTTGTCATTGATGTGCGCACCAATGAATACTATCAGAATGAGTTTTTGTTCGCCTTTCTTCAAAAACATGTAAAGAGCGAGCTCAAGGCCCGCTCTTTCCGGTTGTCTTCTTCTCATATTCCTATGGAGCATCCGTTAGTCCAGCGTTGTGTAGAGATGGGGATGACACCCTTTGGTTCACCTACGCTCAGCGATCAGGCACTGATGCCTTTCCTCTCGCTGAAATTGGGACCTGGTGAGTCGAGTCGTAGCCATACAGCCGACGAGTTCATTTGTCTGAGCGAGATAGAAAACGCTATCCAGACCTACGTCCAGCTCTTATCTGCCTAACCAGCTTTCCGGGTTCAGCTTGGCTGTTTCCCGGCGCAGCTGGAACTGTAGGATGTTGTCTTGTCCGACACGTCCTAAAGACTGTCGTATATTAACTTTTTGTCCTCGGCTGACGTTCACGCTGGCGAGATTGCAATAGACTGAGATGTAGCTTCCGTGACGCACCATCACCACCATGGTTCCTCCGAAACTGAACACCGCACTGACTTCGCCGTCGAAGATACTACGTGCCTGTGCGCCTGTGTATTGCCCGAAATGGCTGACTATGCGGTAGGGACCAGTGATAGGAATAGGAAGACGCCCACGGTTGCTCTCGAAATTGCCGCTGATGCGCATGTCCTCGGAAGGTACCTTCAGCGCTTCGTCGGCCTCCTTACGGGCTGTAGCCACCTCCTTGGCACGTTCACGGTTCTCTGCCTCTGCGCGGCGTTCCTCTGCCAGTCGCCTTTGCTCTGCCTCGCGGGCTCTGCGTTCTGCCTCTTCACGTTCTCGCTGATTCTTGGCAGCCAATGCCTTTTTCTTGGCTTCT
>CACWWZ010000138.1 GCA_902764705.1 uncultured Prevotellaceae bacterium
GACTGCTCTGACGGCACACTCAGTTTGAAGTTACCGTCGAAATCAGTCACTGTACCCAGGGAAGTGTTTCCCTTCACCACAACCGAGGCACCAATCAGCGGTTCCCCGTTTGCATCTGCTACCGTACCCTTGACACTGATGCCTTGGGCGTGCAGCAAAGTGCTACACGTCAGCATCATCATCATGAGTGCGGTCTGTCTAATCAATTGCTTTAGATTCTTCATTTTGACAGATTTTGATTCATAGTTGTTTTACATTATGTTAATTACGTTAAATTGTTTTCGGTCATGCAATTTCGCTGCAAAGATATTTGGTTTCGCGCGAATACCTTTTCTCGTGTGTAACACGGTTTTTATATTTTGTAACATACTTTAAATATCCTTGTTTTTCCGTGTAGTATTCTTTCTTTGAAAGTGTGACGCCATCGTGGGGAGCATCTCCAAAACTACCCAATTCGTGCTCTGAAATGCCAGTCGGATTGACACCATCATCACTAAGGAACACCTTATTTATATATATGGGTGAAGAGCCGTAGGACCAAATGCCGGCATAATAAACATGAGAGGGGTCAAGATTACGATTGGCATCTGTCATGTTGCCCGAATTGTCGTTATACACTTTCAGGTTATGCAGGTCGAGAACCAGTTTCTGGTTACTACCAAACTCTGATTGTGTATGGGCCCCCCACGGAGTGTTTACGTCAAACATACGGAATACTGCGCCCGCAGTCTGAGCCTGTTTCAGTTCAATAACCAAATATTTGTGGGCAGAGATATCGGCTCCCCCGGCAAATTGCCATCCGCCGAAACCGTATTGTCCCGTTGTCAGAGCACCCGTTGACTCATTAAAAGAACCCGTACCTATGATACTGGGATTAAGCCACTCTTCCGTCAGCGAGAACAGTGGCTCTTCCTCATAATGGTAGCCGTAGCCGGGATCATTGATCTTGTCGCTATACTCCTGAGTGGCATATTCCTGGTACCAACGGTAGCAGGGACGCGGACACGCCTCCGGGTCGGTCAGGAATGTCTGTCCGTCGGGAGCGGCATCGTTGTATTGCGCCAGAATTTCCGCACCGGTAAAAAGCAACCAGCTGACATTGCATGTTTCGTCGACGATACGGCGGAAATTAGCACCGAAGCCTTCGCCACCTGCCGTTCCAGTATAGGCAAAAGCAAAAGAGCAACGAGTATCAAAGACCTCATTGCCATTGGCATCTTTATGTGAAGGGCTGTACTTCTTGGGCCCCCAGTCCATTTCGGTCACCACAACAGGGGCCATTTCTGCCACTGGCCCTATCTGCGACTCCCAGCCACGCTTAAACTCACGATAGGAGGTGTGAACCTCACCCTCGTGACCGCTATTATACCATCCGGGATAACAGTGAACGGCATAGCCAATGTTCTCGCCCTTGATGGGGTGTTTGGCAAAACCAGCGTAGTTTGACTGCCAGCCTAAGCCGGGTATGAGTAGGATGTTGTTACAGTATTGATGACGCATCAGGTCTACAATTTCCTGCATGTATTGGGTCATAGCCTCGTCCTTATCGCGCGTACCACTATTAATATCTACGGGCTCGTTGGCCAACTCAAACAGGATACAACCGTTGTTCTTCAGTTTCGGATGCTGGGCCACATACCCCCACACCTTCTTCAGATACTGGTGGTAAGCATCGCCCAACTCGATGGTCTTAGGGCAAACACCGGGTGGGCGCATGACAACATAGAGCCCTTTTCGGATGGCATATTCGGCCATAGGCACATAGACTTCGTCCAAGTATTTCTTGAACCGTTCGAAGTCGAAGGCAGAGATGTCGTTCTCGCCGGTAGTCTGCTTTCCTGGCGTATTGCTCCAGTAGGGATCCATGTGCTGACGGACGAAGGTCATTTTCCATCCGGCATTCATAATACCGTCAATGATACCTTTGTTATACGACAGACATTTGTTCACATCATAATTAGTCCATTTAGTACCTTGCTCGTTAAACCAGGGGCTAAATGTCTGTGCAAAGCCATGCAGATTGACACGCCTTCCCTCGGCATTTACCAGAAAGGGGCCG
>CACWWZ010000139.1 GCA_902764705.1 uncultured Prevotellaceae bacterium
ATATTCTTCCTGTTGTTCAAGTCCTCTTGGTAAGATTCCGAAATAGTAAACTTACCCTCATGGTACTTCATTTCACAGAGGTCGATAATACCGTCACTTCGGTCTATCAATAAATCTACCTGGCAACCTTCCTTTTTCCTCTTACCTTTTGCCACTGCAGGTTCTTCATCCTCCTTTTTCTTCTTGGGAATGTATCGCCATGCGTATTCCTCTGTCAGAATTCCGCTAATACCAAGTTTCTGTTTTATCTGGTCAGTATGACAGAGGCAGACGCGCTCGAAGGCACGGCCACACCAGTTGTAATATCGGGGCGTTCCCTCCGTCGCCTGCCAGAAATTTATGCCGTGCCGTTTTCCATTGATATACTCATAATAGAAGAGTGTGTAATGGTCGATGAGTTGAAATATCTCATCCTTTGTTTGTTTGCCAATGACGGAGTAACCACGGATGAAACCACACCATTCCAAATCGTTCAACAGGTCTGTCAGTTTTCCATTATCTTCCAATCCTCCTTCCTCAATAAGCTCCAGTCTAGTCATACCCTCTTTCTTTCCAGCCAAAAGACTGATTACCTTGATGTATGGCTCTGGTTTCTTAAAGAGTGCTGCATAGAGCATACTAAACTCATCATACATATCTCCCTCCTTAGAGAAAATCAGACGGTCAACCTCTTGCGAGAGACTGGCTCCCTTTTGCAGCAGACTCCAATAGTAGGGTACTCCACCGAATATCATATATCCGTTCAGTATCTGCTTGCGTGTCATCTCGATACCACGAGATGCCATCAACTCTTCGCACAGACGGAGAGAGAAAGGCTTCAGGGCTATTCTATGAGTGAGCCTGTTATGCAGTCCACCCTTATTCTTGATAATCTTCTTGACCATCCAAGATGTAGCACTGCCGCACACTACGAATACGATGTCCTTTCTGGCCGATGCCCATCCGTTCCAGAACGATTCCAGTTCAGAAAGAAAACCAGAGCGAGGGGCATCCATCCAGGGCAGTTCGTCAAGGAAGATAATCTTTTTACCTTCTGGCTGAAGGGTGATAAATCGCTTCAGTTCAGAGAATGCGATTATCCAATTGGAGAATACTGGCGGCATATCCGTCAGCCCATGCTCCTTCAGTGCCATGCGGAAACGAGCCAGCTGCTTCCTGGCTGGGATCTTAGCCGCTCCAGTGAACTGAAACGTAAAATGATAGTCGTATGACTCCCTTATCAGGAAAGTTTTGCCAACACGGCGACGGCCATAGACCGCTATAAACTGAGAATACTCATCAGTAAGCGCGTCTTGCAGTATTTTTCTTTCGTTGTCTCTTCCTATCAGCATAATCTTAGAATTTTGGTGCAAAGATAATAAAAAATGTGCTTAAACCAGCGGAATCTATCATTTATTTTGAGATTCCGCTGATTTACGCACAATTTTTTGGTGTTTTGATGCTCAAACACTTCCAAGCTACATCAGCGTGAGGATATACCCAAAAATAAAGAAGAAACGTTACTTGAACTACCTGCTTTTGGATTATTTAACGAATCGATGGAACCCTCTTTTAGACAAAACCGTCCTCGATTCATATTAAAATGTAATATCATCGGATAGTATTTGAACGTAAAAGAATGCCCTTGATTGATGCTCAAACCAACGGCTGCGTGTTCCCGTGGTGTTCCCTGCCTAAAATCTGAACATGAAAAAAGGAGTTACGAACAATCGTAACTCCTTGATTTTCAGCCTTTTATGTGGCGCTTCAGGATGGGCTTGAACCAACGACCCCCTGATTAACAGTCAGGTGCTCTAACCAACTGAGCTACTAAAATTTCAAGAAAATGGTGATTTTTTTTGTTTCTCTTGTTTTTTCGCTCATTTATTCGTACCTTTGCACGCGATTTAGCAAAATGCTTGTCAAGGGGTGCTCACGGGTGTGGGCTGAGATGATACCCTCCAAACCTGATACGGATAATGCCGGCGTAGGGATGATAGAGTATGAAAAATCCCCTTAATTTTATTTATTAATAATAAGGAAAAGAGACATGAGAAGATTTTTGATGTTGTCGATGATGGGTGTGGCGCTGGCTGCACAATCAGAAGAGACAGACACGCTGAAGAGTGTGGAATTACAGAACGTGCAGGTGGTATCGACCCGAGCCACCCGAAAGACACCTGTGGCATTTACTAACATGGGCAAGGAACAGCTGAAGGCTGTCAACCATGGTCAGGACATTCCGTACTTGCTGTCGCTGACTCCCTCAGTGACCATGACGTCGGATGCAGGTAACGGTATCGGTTATACATCGCTGCGCATTCGTGGTACAGATCCGTCACGTATCAACATCACGGCCAATGGCATCCCCATGAATGATGCCGAGAGTGCTCAGCTTTACTGGGTGAACATGGGTGACTTTGCCAGTAGTGTTCAATCGATGCAGATACAGCGTGGTGTGGGAACCTCGACGAATGGTGCTGGTGCCTTTGGCGCTACGCTGAATATGCAGACGGAGAATGTCGGTATGGAGCCTTTTGTTGGCATTGACCTCAGTGGCGGTTCTTATTACAGTCACAAGGAAACTCTGCGTTTCGGCACGGGACTGCTGGGTGGACACTGGGGTATTCAGGGCCGTCTCTCCAATATCGGTTCGAAAGGTTATCTGGACCGTGCCTCTATCATGCCTGGAACTATACGTCGAAATATGAGCAAGCGTTATATGGGCGCACTTACAACTCGTGTGGTGAATACTATGACGAGGAGGGGAACACCCGCTATTATGACAACCAGACGGACAACTACCACCAGCAGAACTATCAGCTCATCTGGAACCAGCGTCTTTGCGATGTGCTGAACCTGAATGCCGCTCTGCACTATACCCGTGGTGACGGCTACTATGAGGAGTATAAGCGTAAGCGCACACTCTTAGAGTATGATCTGGATCCGCAGGAAACTTGGGCCAAGAGTGACTTGGTGCGCCAGAAGAAGATGCTCAATGACTTCTATGGTGTGGTAGCCTCGCTGAACTATAACAACCATCAGAACCTGCAGGCAACCTTG
>CACWWZ010000140.1 GCA_902764705.1 uncultured Prevotellaceae bacterium
AACGGTGGTGTCGCCTGCTGCCCAGTCGGAGGTGAATATATCAACGGTGCCGTTATTGGCAGACTGCGGACGGAATGTGTACTGCACCGTGCCAGCGTCAGCCACGCCTTCGTCATACACCTTTTGCCATGTGCCACCAAGCTCTGTTGCTTCGTAGACATCGTTGTCATCATCGCTGCTGCAAGAGGCGAGGGAGAGCATGGCAGCGGTCATCACGAGGATGTTTCTCCAGAATTTCATTGTTTTCATATTCATTTCGTTTTATTTGTTATTTCGTGCTGCGAAGTTACGGAAAAGGGAGGAAAAAAGCCCTCGGCACAGGCAGAAAAGTGGATGCCGAGGGTGAAAGTCTGAACAAATGTTCAGAGTTTTGGGCGATTTTGATAATAGAACGTAGCGGACTGGCAGATTCTGTTTCATCTTCTTGTCTCTATTGGATGGTCCAAATTGAGTAGCCGCGATTGGGGGCTGACAGCGTAGCTTGGCCGTCATTGCCGACTGTGATGGTCTCTTTGGGATTAAGAAGATTAACCAGTGTTTGGCCTGACCAGTCGGTGAAGCCGTCAGGATTAACGTTGAGGGTGATGCTGAGGGTGTCGGTGTCGTGGTTGTTGAGCACGATGATGGCTCCGTCCTTTACTCCATTACCCTGACGGCGTGCGACGTATAAATGTTTGTCTGATTCTGTTAAGACTGCTAATGTGCCACCGAGATACTGGCGGCGAATGTCAATCAAATGACGGAGATCCAACTGCAAGTCTGTAGGTGCCGTGACTTCGAGCGACGGATTATCCACGTCGTGCTGGGTGACAGCATAGAATCGCGTAATCCTTGACGAGCCATTTGTCATGCTCCTTGCCCGTGTCGTGGTTATCCACGAAGGTTACGACATTATCAACGGGCAGGCCGAAGCCACGAATCATCCCCGCATGAGCCAGGCGCGACATATCGAACTCTTCACCCGATTTGTTACACATCTCAGTGAGCGTGAATTTCAAGGGGAAGTCGAAGGCATGAACATTTGCACCGCCTTGGGCAACACTATCCACCCATTCCTTGATATACCGGCCGTCCTCGGCCCAATACTCACCAACGATAAACGGTTGCTTACCATCTTGCAAAGGCAATCCCTTTACCCAACGGCTGACAAACTCTGGTTGCAATCCTCGCACGAAGTCGAGACGGAAGCCGTCAAAGCCTATCGTGCCTTTCAGCCATTTGCCCCAATCGCAGAGCCTCTGCTGCACTTCCTCGTTATAAGTGTCGAGGTCGTTGCCGAAGAACTTGGTGCGAGGACGCAGCACATCGTCGGTAAAATCAGTCAGCGAGTCTGTTGCCGTTGACGGATGGAAGTGCTGATAGTTCCATTCGTAGTTTGGCTCGCCCTCGCCTGTATGCTTCGGGAAGAAAAGATGCGTCCGTGTATAAGCCGTATCGTTCTTCCATTGGATGTCGCTTTCAGGGTACGGCTCATGCAGTCCGATCTTTACATAGTCCATCACAACGGGATTGGCCTCGAAATTCTCATCGCCACCATAGAGATGATTCAGCACCACGTCGGAATAAACCTTGATACCCGCTTTGTGCATCACGCCTATCATCTGCTCCAGTTCTGCACGACTGCCGTAGCGTGTTTCCACCGTGCCCTTCTGCTCATAGTTGCCGAGGTCATAATGGTCGTAGATGCCATAGCCGCTGTCATAGATGCCCCAGTTACCCTTTGCGGGAATGGGTGTCCACAGGCTGCTGATGCCTGCGGCCTTCAGTTCGGGTACCAACGAAGAAAGGTGATCCCACCATGTGCCGTTCTTTGCCTGATCGTCCACAGGTACATCCCAATAGAACGCCTGCATCATCACGTCGTCCAACGGCTCGTCCTTCTGCGTAGAGCAGGCCGCCAGTCCCAATAAAAGAAAAAGAGAAAAGGATTTATTCACTTTCATAAGCGTATGATTTTGGAGTTTGAAAAGGACTGCCGGCTCTGTGCGTCCAGCAGTCCTCTACTAAACTAATTTCTAACTAACCTAAGTATGAATCAAACTGCCGTAATGGTCGCGGTGTTATTATTCGCATCGAGTACGATCTTATAGGTTCCGGCATTGATGTGGATATTCGGGCCGTCCTGCGTCAAGGCATTCAGGTCACCGCCGAGGTTAATCGTCCACGAGGCATCCCAACGGAACTTGATGTCACCATCGCTGACGGTAATCATGGTCGACCATGTGTCAGTGTCCGGGTCGTAGTCCATTACCTGGCCTTTGTCCCAGCCGCCAGCCGTAGCGTCGCCGATTACCTCCCAGCCAGTTTTTGCCAGCGAGGCCACCATCTTCTTCGTGTCAGCCGTAATCTTATAGTAGGCCCCCTCGGTAATGACAATGTTCGCACCGTCGCCAATCACGAAGTCG
>CACWWZ010000141.1 GCA_902764705.1 uncultured Prevotellaceae bacterium
CCCAGCAATACACTCAAAAAAATGGCAAAGGCAAGGCTGCGATTGAGCGAGAGCAGAGTCAAGCTTGCTTGGACTCTGCCGAGCGTAAGCAGGCTCGACCGAAGGTCAAGGCAGAAGTCTTTGCCAATGCCATTAAGCACGATTTCAGGAGTAAGAATCCGACGACCCGCTGGGCAGACGTAATCAAACTCAAATAGAGATTATTCCTCCTGCGCCTGTCTGACCAATTCCCTTCCTAATTCATAGGCATTTTCTAGGTCTTTGGGAAACTGCGTCTCATGTACAGCGGCCTTGTGAGCAGCATCTATCTGTGCAGCGTCATAGCGGCTGTAGTCATTGAACTGGTAGGTGTCGTAGGAGCGGAGGATGGCAGTCAGGATCTCCACATTCCACTTGGCTCGCAGCACATCCATCGTGTCGGTTATCGACATCACTTCGCGGCAGAGTTCATGAGCGTCCTTTGCTGTTACCGCACTGATTATCTCGTTAATTTCTTCCATCGTTGTATCATTCCTCTACATCACAGTGAATGAACCCCATTTCCTTGGCCTTCTCCTGGTTCATCAGGAAATAGACGGCCTCGCCCTCGTTGCAGACTTCACCTCTTGAGTTGATGATCTCCGCATGGATGTAGGCCAGATTTCGTACTTGCCTGGTCACCTTTGCCCGAATGGTCAGCTCTGGTTCCGTAGTGGGGACAGCCTTGCGGAACTTTACATTCAGCTGGACGGTGTAGCCGCTGGTCTGCAACTTACGGGTGACTACCCATCCGCAGACCTCATCAATCAGTGTGCTGAGTATGCCACCGTGCATCGTGTTCACCCATCCCTGATAGTGGGTGTTGGGATGCCAGGTACTCATGATATAGTCACCATCCTCATAGAACTCCATGTGAAGTCCTATCGGATTGTCTGGGCAACAGCCGAAACAGTGGTATTGAGGATTGTTGCGCCAAGGGTTGATAATCTTCTTCAGCATACTTAACGGATATAATCACAAAACATATTAAAACTAAGGGCAAAGTTACTTGTTTTTGCCGCAAAATCACTATTTTTGCACCAATTATTAAATAAGTTTAGGAAAATAGATATGGCACATAATTGCGAAAACTGCAAGTTCAGGGCACACTACGAGAGAAAGCCCGATTCGATGTTAGGCAAGTTCTGGCGCTGGCACATTAACTTCTGTCCGGGCTGGAAAGGCTACTTCACCTCCCAAAGCGAGGAGAAAAAGGCCGAACTGAGGGCTAAGTATAACTTCACCAAGTATTAGTCTATGGCGCATTTTGGACAGTCTGATGACTTCAGACGTGATGAGCTGATACGCATCATCGAGCATTCTGTGGAGAAGTTGACATTGGCAGAGTTGGAGGCTCTATACTATGATATGACCACGAAGTCGTATATCAATGACAATTAAGTGATTAAGAATATGAAAAATCCGCAGCCTTATTTGAGATTGCGGATTTGTCTTTTTACTGTCCTGGAGCAGGAATCACCCCAAGTTGCATTAGGAGTGAGAACATATCAGGTAAACCATGCTCACGGATAATCTTTCCGTCCTTGAATTCATAGATGTTCATGGCCGTTTCAGTGGTTGCGTCTGTGTGCCTGTCATCGTGTAACGCACCAGAATCTTGTCACCTTCAGAAATGGTTTCCTCTATCTTCCACTTAATATCAGGCATCGCACCACGCATCATAGCCAGCACACCCATATAGCCCTCAAAGCCCTTCATTGGCTCTGGTGAGGTAGGAGCATAGAAAATAACATCGTCACTAATGATCGGTTTGCCAATGGCAGCATCTCCCGTGTTGATAAACTGAAGGAATTGCTCAATAAGTTGTCTGTTTGTATTCATATCTTGAATCGTTATAGAAATTAAAATTATTGATTATTCTTGTATCTCTCACCGACGAAACCCTGTCCGACTTGACCTGCAATGAGGTCAAAATGTTGGAATACTGGCGGTGTCGGGGATAGGTCGTAATAGTCCATCTCTGCTATTGGCAGGCAGAAGTATTCCTTCTGCTCATTGTCTCGTATATGTTATGAGGCGACACGGATTGCTGTCTCATGCCGTCTCGGTTAAACATTACGAGGCTTTATGGTTCCGAATGTTCATAATCATATTCCTTTCCCTTAAGGTTATGGTTACTTATGCCATCTCCAACTCTTCTTTGAGAATAGAAATGTGCAGACAGTCTTCTATCTT
>CACWWZ010000142.1 GCA_902764705.1 uncultured Prevotellaceae bacterium
CCTGACTTCTTTGCCTATCCGGGTGAGGAGCATAACATGCGGGGACATGCCAGCGTGCATCTGCACGAGCGCATTACACGATATTTTGAAGACTATCTAAAATAAACTGGTCTACCGAGTTTTACTAGTATAACTATAATTACTGAAACTATATTTTCTACCGCTATGAAGAATGAACAAATATTAGTCCGCATTACCGGTCAGGACCGTCCCGGTCTGACGGCCTCCGTTATGGGTATTCTGGCTAAGTATGACGCCCAGATTCTGGACATCGGCCAGGCCGATATCCACAGCACCCTCTCCTTAGGCATCCTTATCCGCATGGACGAGATGAAGTCTGGGTTGGCTATGAAGGAACTGTTGTTCAAGGCCACCGAGTTAGGTGTCAACATCGGATTCGCACCTATCTCCGACGACGAGTACGAAGACTGGGTGGGGCATCAAGGCAAAAACCGTTATATCCTCATGGTGCTGGGGCGCCAGTTGGAGGCTCGCCAAATAGAGGCAGCCACCCGCATCATAGCCGATCAGGGGCTTAACATCGACAGCATCGTGCGACTGACCGGTCGTAAGAGTATCAAGCAGTACAGTCAGCACACGCGTGCCTGCATTCAGTTCTCCTTACGCGGCGAACCCGTCAACCGTCAGGAGATGCAGTCCAAGCTCATGAAAATGTCGCAGGACATGGAGATAGACTTCTCCTTCCAGCGTGACGATATGTTCCGCCGCATGCGCCGCCTCATCTGCTTCGATATGGACTCAACACTCATCCAGACCGAGTGCATCGACGAGTTGGCAGAGCGCAACGGCGTAGGTGCTGAGGTGCGTGCCATCACCGAGAGTGCCATGCGTGGCGAGATAGACTTCAAAGAAAGTTTCACCCGCCGCGTGGCCTTGCTTAAGGGATTGGACGTCAGCGTCATGCAGGATATTGCAGAACACCTACCTATCACCGAGGGTGCAGACCGTCTGATGTCTGTGCTCAAGACCAGCGGTTACAAGATAGCCATTCTTTCCGGAGGCTTTACCTTCTTTGGAGAGTACCTGCAGCGCCGCTATGGCATCGACTATGTCTATGCCAACGAACTGGAAATCGGCAACGACGGAAAGCTGACAGGCCACTATGTCGGCGAGATTGTCGACGGTCACCGCAAGGCCGAGCTGCTGAAACTTATAGCCCAGGTAGAAAAGGTAAACCTGGCACAGACCATTGCCGTCGGAGACGGTGCCAACGACCTGCCCATGATTAGTGAAGCCGGACTAGGCATTGCCTTCCATGCCAAACCCCGCGTCGTAGCCAATGCCGAGCAGAGCATCAACACCATTGGACTGGACGGCGTGCTCTACTTCCTCGGCTTCAAGGACTCCCACCTCGGCGAACAAGGGAAACTATAGACTGAGGTAAAAGCGAAAAGGCAGAAAAGAGCATGCGTGGGAAAGTAATGAAAAAGCCACTGTTGATGATGATGGGGTCATCGCCCTCGCCATAGCGACGGTTCCACTCGTCGCGCAGCATTTCCAACCAACTACAAAGCCTACGAAGATTCTCGATATGTACGTGCGAAGGGATGTTTCCAAGTGTGGCGTTAAGTGAGAGCCATCAAGCTCGCTTGAATGGCCGAGCGCAGCCACACTCGACGAAGTCAAATGCTCGCTGAGTCGTGCCTGTTTGTTGATACTTACTTCTGTCATAATCTCATGTTTTTTTGATTTTCCTAATGCAACTGTGTAACTGCGTAACTGCGTCACAGCGTCGTCAGAGCATCACAGTGCCAGTCTTCTTATACCTGGCTTTGGTGGTGCCGTTCTCCACGAACTCTTCCACCTTTTCAGCCAGGCGGTCTTTCATCAGGCGGAACACCCGGGCGCGAGCCGACGTGTTGTTCTTCAGCCCAAAGCAGCGCATCACATCGTCGATAGTGAACGTCTCTGGCAGTCGTGCAAAGGCTTCGAAGGTCTTCTGCTTGCGCTGCACATTCACGCTGGCATCCTTCAACTTATTGTCAAAGTAGGCCTCGGCCATTGCGCCAAAGTAGTGGCGCTGACAGGCAAACTGAATGTTAGTGATCAGTTCTGCCAATTGCCAATCCACCTCGTCCGTCTCAAACTCGCCGCACCAGTAGTCGCCGTCCTGCTTCATCTTGTCCCAGTGGCGCATCACGATAAACGGTGCTGAGAAATTCAACCCATGATAAGCACAGCGTTTCAACAACATTTCGTCAGCT
>CACWWZ010000143.1 GCA_902764705.1 uncultured Prevotellaceae bacterium
TCAGACTGTCCTGCCTGATGCTTCTCATATCGAGGTCATCGTTCAGTTTGCCCGTTTTGGCATCGGTCAGCTTCAGCTCACTGATGAGTTCCGTGAGCCGCTGCTTCTGGCAGGTTAATCCTATGCTCTTGGCAGAGATGCCGGGGATATAGGTAAAGAGGATAATGGCTGCACCGAAGATTAGTGCCATGAACTGATAGCGACGGGTACGCTCGCGGAAGAGCATCAGCACGAAAAGCGTCATCAGCACACCAGCTACCATCAGGTAGAAACGGCTCTCGGTGAAGCTATAGAGACGGATGCGGTAGATGGAACCGATCCAGTACATGATGAGCGGAGGAATGGCAATCAGCGTGAACCGTTTGTAGAACCATTCATAATATCGCTGGCTGAGTATCGATTGTGCTATACGACCTATCAATGCCACCGTGATGAATCCCATGACCATCCAAGCTACACCGCCCTTGGGCAAGTCCCACTCGAAGGCAATCTTTATGAAATAGGTATAGAGGATGACGGTGTAGATGATGACGGCTGGGGAGAGAATGAAATTAAGGATAAGCCTGAGTATCTTGAAAGGCTCGACCACTTCATCCTCGTTCTGGCGGACAAGGGTGCAGCACACCTGCGGAGCCATCACAAAGAAGATGAACTGCGCGATATGCTCGTAGAAATGTTTGGGCTCGTCGATGCCGAAGATATAGAAGAAGGAGGACATGATGGCCAATACCGCCATATAAAGGATGCCCGAAATGAGCATTCCGAAAAACATCTGTGTGACCACGTGGAGGGCATGGGCTGCAAACGATCGGTTGTCTAACCGTCTGTTGCCGATGATGAGTAGAATCGCCGCCAGGACGTAGGTGAAAGCGAAACCGTAAGTCCAAAGGAAGGGCTTCAGATTGAGTGCCATCAGTGGCAGGAAGAGGAAAAACGAGGCATAATTAGCCCAACGGTTGACCCGATGGAGCCAGAAGGTCAGGGCCATTAGCGGCACGAAGAACCATAAGATGTCACCATTGACTGCACTTACATACTCTGCCGTCTTCTCACTCCATTCGCGAGTCTCACTATCCCATACGGCTATGATAAAGAACACCACTCCTAGGGCCAGTTCAACAGGGAACCGTCGTGGGCTCTGCAACAACTGCTGCAATATTGTTTTCACTTTTGTATTCATCGCTTTTCTTTATTTTCGTTGTGGAGGAGGTACAGGTGGCCTGAACCTCATGGGATTATCCCTATCACCCCAAATCAATGTCTTTAGAATATTACCGATGGGAAACTCCATCTTCGACTTTCCTAATTTAACATAAGGCGTGACAATCGGCTCAGTAGTCCAGCGTCCTGACATAGGGTTAATATACCTGCGTACACCAACGTTAGAACCAAAATGCTCGTTGATGCGGATGTCAGCAAAGCCGCCGTATGATGTTGTGCTGAGATATGGTGCCATAGAGGCAGCAAATAGGGGATTCTGATTGTAATAGTAGCCAAAGGCATTCAGCGTAAGGCTCTGGTTGACCTGATAGCTTATATTGCCTCCATATCCGAAATGGGTGTAAAGGGTATTCTGTGCAGGCATCCAGTATTTGTTGGCCATACCCACCGCTGTAATCTGGAATCGGCCGAGGCTCTGATGGAGTGCCAGCTGTCCTGTGGAAGTGGCCATCAGTCCCGACATCTCATCCTGATACCCCGTAACGATAACATCGGCACCTTTCCAGAGATGGAACGGAGCAAAGGACTGGTTGGCAAAACTTAGGTTGGATGTCCTGTCATAGTTTGTAAAATGGCAGGCTTTCTGACCATGACACTTGGCAAAAGGGAGTCAGGGGAAAGAGGGCCCAATTTAGGATTGATCAGTTGGAGTGTATCAGCTGTCTTTTCTGGAAGCAATGTCTTGTTTCCTTCAGTCTGTGCCGTTGCATGTAAGGATGCAGCGGTCAGCAATGCTATGAGCATTTTCTTCATCTGCAATCACCAATTTGTGGCAAAGTTACGAAAAACCGTTCAAATTCTGAGTATTTATTCGCCAACTTTAACTTTTGGAGCAAATAAAACATAAAAGGATAAGTCTATTTGATTAAAAGATAGTAATTTTGCACACGAAATAACTACATAGTAT
>CACWWZ010000144.1 GCA_902764705.1 uncultured Prevotellaceae bacterium
ACTGACAGGTACAAAGAGAATTACGACCTCCTTGTCACAGTGCCAGGGTTAGGCCTTATAACCTCCATGTCGATGCTGACAGAACTTGATAACGACATCGTGCGATTCCCGAACGAGCGAAGCTTTGTGTCTATGCTCGGACTTATTCCCACCTGCCATGACTCTGGCGAGAAGAAGGTCAGCGGAGAGAAGATAAACAGAGGAAACAAGCACCTCGGACCTCTCATCGTGGAAGCCAGTTGGGTGGCAATCCAAAGAGACTACCAACTGGGGGCATACTACTCTAGCTGTTGTCAGATTATGAAACCTCACAAGGCCATTATCAAAGTGGCGAGGAAACTCGCCTGCAGGGCATACGCAGTTTTGAAGACGAAGACCAAGTATGAGCTGTCATAAGGGAAATAAAACAAATTTGCATAACAACAGGGATTCAAGTCGGACAGACTTTTTTCATATTACAATGACCACTCACCTGTCCCTGATGAGTCTATAAGACTACATCTCATCACAGGTTGTAGCATTGTACTCCAAGATCTGAAGAAGTAATCTGATGAGTGGCTACGGCTCACTACATCTGATAGAAGTTTGATCCGGCATTCCTGTTGCTTATGCAATTTCCAGAAAACAATGCTAAAAGACAGACCAATTATTTGGTTTGCAACATAGAAGGGACAGATGACTGACAACTGATATCTGATGTAAGATAGGCGCCGACTGCAAGAAGAAGAAAAAAGGGGGTATTAATAGAAAAGTTTAGTCCGTCCCGTCGGACTGGCAGTCCGAAAGGCTCGGACTGAGAGTTCGAAGCTTACGGACTGATGGGAAGAGCTATATATAAAAGTTGGAGCATCAGAATCCAAGGTTATCACGCAATAACCTTGGGTTATTTGTCAATAAGATAGGGTTATTGAATGATAAGGGTTCCTTATTCACAACAGAAAAAAAAGAATTTTTCGATTTTACCCTCCCTTCCTCCCGTCACACCCTTCAAAGGCCGATGTACAGGGCGTTTGAGGCACGGGAGGGAGAACGATTGTCCCTCCCGTCTCCCTCCCGTCAGGGCTCCCCTACCCTCACCCGACTACTGTTTGCAAAAATTGGGCGAAAAGGATGCAAAAAAAGTACTATTTTGGACTGGAAAATTTGGAGAACACCGATTTTTTTTGTACCTTTGCAAAGCATTTGAGAGATGCACGGAGAATGACGGCTTGGAATCATGGATAACCTATGAAAAACATCATGAAAAACCAGCCTATAACGAATTTAATAACCATTTAAAACTAAAAGCTATCTATGGCAGAAAAATCCTTAGTGGCTCTTGGGACGCCCTTAAGTGCCCAGACAGGGAATGTGCTAATCATCGAACAGTTCCTGACAGACAACTACTTGTTTCGACGCAATGTGTTGAATGGAAAGGTAGAGTTTAAGGCAACCAACAATGAAGCCGCCGACTATCGTCCGCTGACGCAGGAGGCTCTGAACAGCATCATTATCCGGGCCAGACGCGAAAGGTTGGACGAGGAGTGCAATCCGAAGACGGACATCACCATGTATGTCAACTCCGAGGAAGTGCCTCTTTACAACCCCATCCAGACCTTTCTGGACAACCTGCCCCAGTGGGACGGACAGAACCATGTTGCCAAGCTCTTCTCACGCTTGCCAGGCATCAGTACGGAGCACCTTGCCTTCCTGGCTGTCTGGCTTCGTTCAACGGTAGCCCACTGGTTGCAGATGGACACCATGCACGGCAACGAGGTAGTGCCCGTGCTGATAGGTGCTCAAGGGTGTGGCAAGACCACCTTCCTGCGCAGACTGCTGCCCTGTGAACTTCGTGAGTACTATCTGGACCACCTGAACCTTTCGAACAAGTTCGATAAGGAGATGGCGCTGACCCGTCCCAGTCAGCATGCAACCTTGAAGCAGACCCTGTCTAAGAACAAGGTGAACGGACGACCCATCTTCGGCAAAGCCCAAGATGACCGTCCCCGCTATGCATCGTTTGTCTCGACTACCAACAATCCTCACCCGCTGACGGATGCAACAGGCTCGCGTCGCTACATCTGCCTGACTATTCCAAAAGGTCAGCTGATTGACAATACTGGCAACATTGACTACGAGCAGTTGTATGCCCAGGTGTTGTACGAAATCCGCACGTTGAATGCCCCCTATTGGTTCAACAACCAGGAGGTTGCCCGTATTCAGCAGATGAACCTGAACTACATGCAGCAGAAGGACATCACAGAGATGGTGAAAGCCTGCTTCCGCAAACCCAAGGATGGTGAAAACGTGAAATCGCTGAACACCACGGAGATGCTGGAGATTATCCGCAACGAGTATCCTCATGTCACCATCACAACAAAGGCGAAAGTAGAACTGGGACGAGCACTCGTTGCCCTTGACTACGAGCGCAAAGAACATAGCCATGTGGCTTTCTACAAAGCCGTTCCGATACAGGCAGCGTGAGGGTAAGGGAGTAAAAACGGGAGGGAGACGGGAGGGACAATCGTTCTCCCTCCCGTGCCTGAAACCCTTTATACATCGGCCTTTCAGAGGGGTGACGGGAGGAAGGGAGGGACATTTTGAAATTCTCTAAAAAATAGAAACTAAAAAAATGGAAAACATGAATATTAAGAAAGAACTATTAATCAAGCAAGCCCAAGAAGACTATACCGTATGTTACGTTGAGAACTGCCCGTTGCGCAATCACTGTCTGCGATGGCTTGTAGGGCAGCACATGCCACCTACCGCCAGTACCTACCGATGTGTCAATCCGAACTTTGAGGGTGTGGCAACTGCAGACTGTCCGATGTATCGCAAGGACGAGAAAGTTCGCTTTGCCAAAGGAATGAAGAACATGTTCAACGACGACATGCCCAAAAGCGTGCAGGATGCCGTG
>CACWWZ010000145.1 GCA_902764705.1 uncultured Prevotellaceae bacterium
GTAAACCATCACTTTGACGTAAACTTGATTTTCAGCAAGTTACGTACAAAACAATTTTAGAAAAAATCACTTGAGTTAAAAATTTGCCCGATTGATAGAGTCAGGCTGCCTCTTTTTGCCCTTCACCATCGTCCTTGGGAAGAGGTTTATAATTGCATGGGATGAGAGACTTATAATCGGTCTCACCCTTCATCAACCTGGTCAGCACATCATTGATGTAATCAAAGAAGTTCAGATCATTGAGCTTACAGCTTTCATACAGCGAGTACATGAAGGCTATGTTCTGGGCTGCATCATGACTTCCAGAGTGCAGCCAGTTACGACGACCCATGGCTATGTGGCGGAACATACGCTCCGCAGCACTGTTAGAGAGTTCAATCCTGCCATTTTTAAGGAATGCCTTAAAGGCTTTCTCATCATCTAATATATAATTAACGGCATCGTTAACCATTTTCCCATAGTCTTCTGCCCGCCGCCGCATCTTATGAAGGAGGAAGAACAGCCTCGTCACAAGCGGTCTGCTGTGTATCCTCCTGAATTCCTTCCGTTTCTTGAAACTCATGTCCTTTGCCTGGCGCTCAATCATGAACAGACCATTAATAAGGTCTATTATCTGAGCCATGCGCTTGTCACTGATATAGGCATTGACAAACTTGTGGCGTGCGTGAAACCAGCAGGCAGCACGTACAATGTGGTATTCCTCCAAGTCCTTGACTATGGTCTCATATAGAGGAGCTCGGTCTGCGATGAAACTTTGGATATTGGAGCCTTTGAAAATCTCCTCTTCCTGAATCGTATGACTGCGACTGCCATCAGCATAGAGCATAACTACCGTCTTCATATCAGGAGAAAGCACGCCATGAATCCACTCCACATGGTATTCAAAGCTGCCCTTCTCCTCGTTCCAGCTGCGGACTATTATATGTGTGCCGTCATTATGAGTGTACACAGACAGCTTGATGGCATCCTTCATGGGCTCTTGCAGTCTGTCCTTCAGATAGCCCATGACATCATGTGCCCAGCCGTTCAAAGTTGACTGCGGGATGTTGCCGCCCATCTGCGCCAGCATCTGCAGGATTCTCTCCTCACTCATGCCGTAACCTATCTTCTGGTCTAGGTAGAAGGCTGCAAGGCTGGGCGTCATCGGATTGCCCTGTATGATACTTTCCGGATACTTGCTGCACATCGGATCTCTGCCCGGCACATTGAAACGGCCTATGCAGTATGTCCTCCTCTCCAACTTAGGACCGACATAGGTTATCAGCTCTACATACCAGATGTCATAGCCGCTATCCTTGTCCTTACGGCTTTGAGCTTCCTTTAGGAGACTTGCGAGGCGCCGGCTTTTCTTCCTCCTTGTCATCGGAGGTCTGAGTACGTGCAAGCAGGGCCTTTACTATATCGCCCAGCCCCATGTCTTGAATCAGCGGATCATCAAGACAGAACTCGCCATCCATATAGCGCCTGGCATCACTGTTGGTATTATACTCGCGATTGAGCATCATCTTGATAACAGCCTGACAGTCGAGATTGTTCTTCTCTGCCTCTTTCAGCATTTCCTTGGCTGGAAGCAGCTCCTTCAGTTCCTCCTCATGATCCTGCTTCTGCTGGTTCAGCTGTATAATCAGGGCTTTCTTCTCCTCTTCGGCCTTAATACGGCTATCTCTTTCCTGGTCTCTATCTGCCGTGATGCGCTCAATGTCTTTCTTCTGAGATTCTATAAGGGCAGCCTGTTCGGCAATCTGCCGATCCTTAGATGCCAGCAATTCAGCCGTTTGAGCCTTATCCGCAGGGCATAGTTCTGAAGCCTGACGTTCTCCATTGCAAGATGGGTGAATTGGATGTCCCTATTATCTCTTTCTTTCATACTGCAAAGATACTAAAAATCAATAACTTATGCAAATATTCCGAGTTAATAAATATTAATATAACTAACTGATTATCAGCGACTTAAGATAATTCTCATATTCCTCAAGTGACATATTCAATTCTGCTGCCCTCTCGCGTTTCTGACGTTCCAAATCTGCATTTCTGCGAGAAACCTCCTCACGCATCCCGGAAACAGCCTCCTTGATTTCGTCAAGACGGGCTTGGTATCCTGCATACCACTCCCTCCACTCATCAGGAGTAATCTCGTCTCGCTCTAAACGGCCTCTCATCTCAGCCATCATCCCACGCGTGGACTTCAGCTCAGCCATCAAGCTTTCACCATCTTCAAGAGTATAAGTCTTACTCATAATATTCAAATCGCAATCTTTGTCTGAATGGCTGTCGACAACAAAAGTATCAAAGTCTCACGACTAATCTCATGACAATTGAGAATCTTAGCAAACTCTGGTTTCAGGAATTTTCCATTATCAAACCACTTCTGATACATCACATATCCATTTAGGTCATAATGCAGGATCTTAACCTTCCTGTAATCTTTCGAGTAGAATATGAATGCCTCGTCATAGCACTTTGGATTATGACCCATCACTTCTCGCACTATACCTACCAGACCTTCGCGACCATTGCGCATGTCTGTAGGTTTGCTGCTAATGAAATACTTGGTTCTCGATGTAAAATTAATCATGGCTAAGACAATTTGCGAAGCAGCTCGGACACTGCATACAGATTATTACTCTTGATCTCAATACTGTCACCATCAGGGCTCTGCAACTGCAGCACCTTCACCTCCCAGGTCATCTGCTTCGGAGTTTCCTCCTCCAAAGAGAGGGAAATGAAAGACTGTTGCTCAACTGGCTTACTAGCCGAATAGGTTTTCTTGAACTCCATGAGCCAGTTGTAATCCACTGCTTCATCCTTGCAATACTTACGCAGGCTCCTTCCATTACGGTTCTGATTATAGTCCTGCATCACTTTCTCAAAATACTCTCTTGTCTCCATGATCAACTGAAATTTGAATTTGGCGACAAAGGTAAATATTATATTTTGAATGACCTTACGCTAAAATGATGGCTTAC
>CACWWZ010000146.1 GCA_902764705.1 uncultured Prevotellaceae bacterium
GCAATTTAGTAACGCCAAGACCTAACTTCGGCTTCAGTTCCTTCGCATCAAAAAGCGACGCAGAATGATGCACTATCTTCTTTCCCAACTGGCTATCGGTAGCTTTAACTACCTCGCTGGAATAGGGATTTACACCCCTCGTCTCTTTGCGAGCCTCCGACAGTACATCCACATCGGAACTAAACAGTGCAGCACTCACCATCTGACTGACATCCATCTGCTGCCCTGATTTTCCCATCAAGGCATCACCAGCTAAACCAAGCCCCAAGTCAACCGCCACAAATTTGGACAGTCCGGCAAAAGAACTCACGCCAGTAACAGGCAGCGTCAGGGTCAAATCCGTCAGCGAACCGAGGGCTTTACCTGCTCCTTTCTCCAATAGTCCTGGATTATACTGCTCCACTATTTTCTTGTCGATATACTGCTGCAGTTGGGTAGTCGGCGCACTGACAAACGACAACAACGACGAGCGATGGGCTTCGTCGAGAATATAATCCACAGAGCCTTTGATAGGCGTCTTCTCCACCTCATAGTCCACCATTCGCATCGTCAGCCGATGGTTGACATACGCCATTGCAAGATCACCACCCAGCTTCTCTGAAAGCTGCTTATACCGCACCTCGCCCACCTGAGCGACTGCCGCCGTGCGCCAAGCCTTTGCCAGCACCTCGATGTCGTGGCTCAGCTGCTTGTCCCGCGCCATCTCGGCACCCAGCTTCTCGATGTCCTTGGCAGGAACGTTCAGCGTCACACTCGTAGCATAGTCCTCCGATGGAGCCAAGGCATTCGTCAGCCCAAAGCCCGTAGAGCGCCCCGACACCACGGCAGCATTTCGACTGTCAATATAGAAGTCCAGCCGCTTCGTCAGGTGCCTCTCGAAATACTTGTCGATACAATACTCCGCATCTATGAAATTCTGTAAATCCATACATATAGATATTATAGGCCCAGCAACTGTTGTCGCGTCTGCTCGATGGCCTTGTGATAGACACTCATCTGTTTGGGCCAGAAACGGGTGAGCCAGGAATCCTTTGATGAGCCAGGAATCCTTTGAGATCTGGTCACTGATAAAAGCTATAGCCAGCTTACGGGTTATCTCAATAGCCGGCTCACCCTTCTCACGCCCATTAAACCAGGCCTTCGTCCAGCAACGGTTGCCCTCTGAATCGAAATACACCGAGGCAATCCGTCCCACATCGAAGCTCTTCACATCGACCTGAAGGCCAGCCAACGGGTCTATCACATAGCCGTCGGCTGCTGCCTGTTCACGAAGTTTTTTTTTACGTCGTCACCCCACGTCGAGAGATAGGTATCATGACGCAGGGCCATGTAGTTCAGGAAATCACCTATCAGCAGGTTCTGCACCTTCGATGCCAGTGGTGCACCCCGACTGCTCAGTCCCAGCGGATTCCCATAGTTGGGAATCGTCTCGAAAAAGTAACTGCGGTCTGCCGACTGTGCGAAGATGTTCCTGAGCGACTGTTCCATCCTTGCAGGAGGAACATAGCGCCCCAAGCGGATGTCGTTCATATACACGGGCAGCCAACGGAGCATCATCTGCAGCAGTTCCTCCTGATCTGCGTCGTAGTCCGTCTGCACCTTCACGCCCATGTTGGCCAGCCGATAGTGCCCCTTAATGCCCATCGCCTCCAGCTGGGCAATGTTGCCGTAAATCATCGCCAGGAACTCCATCGGGTCAAGGACCTGACCCTCACAGTTCACCTCGAAATGCAGGAAGTTTCCACTCCTGGCAATCTGCTGTCCGGCGTTGACGGGCATACCGTAGGTGAGATACGCCTCACTCACATGGCCGTACTTCACCTCAAACTTGCCATACTTGGTGATGATATAGTTCTCGTGGACGGCATCCGTTCCGACGCCCACCACCGTACCTGTCGCCAAAGCAAACAATGGCAGGTCGTGGGCAGCAAAGTCCACACCACTATGGTGAAAACGCTCGCCTGTCATGGGATGCGTCTGCTCACCAAAGCCCAGGCTCACCTGTACCTCTTCCTCCTCACTCGCCTCGAAAGGCATCATGAATCCGCTTGCGGACTCCAATAATATATCTTTTGTGTTCATCCTCTTCCTCTTCTTATAGTATATTCATTCTCCTCACTTTCATT
>CACWWZ010000147.1 GCA_902764705.1 uncultured Prevotellaceae bacterium
ATTTGCCGTAGTAGTAGCCCTCCTTGAACAGCCCAGTGTTGCCATGCAGGGGCATGGGCAGGTAGTCGTGGTTGCGAAAATAGTTGATGTCCCAAAGGGCTGGTGAGCAGATGCCGACGATGATGAAATTCGTGCTTCTGCCGCCGTCGGGGTCGGGCTTGCAGGCGATGTTGAGCAGACAGTGAACGAGGTCGAACATCGTGCGGTCTTGTGCATCGAACACATAGATGACATCGTAGTAGGTCTGGTCAAAGTTCGGGTAGTTGTCGGGCGTGTAGATGAGCAACTGCCGCTCATGGTTGAAATACTCCGACTTCATCGTAAGTTCCTTCACGCTTTCGAGCGGAACCTGTGCCCACCCCGCCACTGCGACGAGGGCGAGCAGGATGGTAATGATGTTTTTCTTCATAATCATTCTTATTCTATTTATTAAAGAGTAGCATCTAAATAATGATAAAACTCTTCTGTTTCTCCAAGGTAGGCTTTCAGTACCGTGCCCTCTGGTGAAATGAGCACCTTATATGGATAGCCTGTCACTCTGAATTTCTGCTCTATGATGCCATCCTCACTTCTGACGTGCAACCAGGGTACTTTGTGTTTCTTGACGGCAGCGGCCCACTTCTCGGCTGTATCGTTACAATCGATTCCCACAATCTCAAGACGGTCCTTGTATTTCGCATAGTATTCTTTCAATTTGGGAAATCCCTTGATACACCAAGTACACCACGAGCCCCAGAAGTCGAGCACCACATATTTCCCACGCAGAGACTTCAACTCCAGCACATTGCCATTTGCGTGCAGCCACCTCTTTCATAACGAGAGTAAACATCCTTTCATTCCGATCCAGTTCGCTTTTCATCCTACCGTTCCTCACCTCAGGAGTCAGTTTCCCAATAGCTGTAAGTGCTTGGTCGTAACACACATTTATGACCAATGTCGCCGTTGCGTCCTCGTCAGGATGCTCCTCGATATATTTCATGTAAACGGAATGTGAACGATTATTGATATCGATATTCTTTAGTTCTCGAATGCTGTCTGGCTCGTTTCTGGCAGCAGCAAATTCAATGTTAAAAGGACGCTGAAAATTTGTGACTCGTTCATACTGCTGATAAAAAGTGCTGCCACTCCAATGCTCTTCTACAGAATTCAGACGGCCACTGAAAATCGCCTCCTCATCGGGCACGAAATAGGTATAAAGCGTCTCTTGGGGTTTTGATTTGAGATGCATCAATCCCATATAGGCATCGTGTAGTTTTGCAGAGAATGAAAATTCTCCATTCTTTACAACTATTTTGCGTTTGACAATCTGTTTTTGTGGCTGTAGTATGACATACTCAATGCAGAGAGTATCGTTCCCTACACCATCAATCTTACCCGTCATCTTAAAATTGTCTTTGGCAAATGTCCCAATTGGCAGCATGGCCAGCAGGAGCAGAAATCGTCTGTAATATTTTCAAACCAAGTTTGGCAGATGGTGTCCTGCCTTTATAAAAGACCTGTGTCTCATCGTTCTGATACGCGGGTTCGTTCCGTTCCTGCATCCAGTCCACGCTTCGGAATGTCTTTTTGTTCCAGGTTCTGTTTTCTACCTCATCCAAAGTCATGTTAAGAGAGGGCACAAGATTGCATGATTCTGAGACTTGTGCTGTGGTTATCCATTCCACAACAACGAATACACCAGTCTGTGGGAATGGTATAGGACGGGTAAGGCTGACGCCATCCTTGCCGAGTTTCTGACTGGAAGGGAGTATAATGCCACCATCAATGAGGGATTCATCTTTTGGGATACCAGTCTTGGCATCTGGCAGCCGAAGGTCAAAGCGGAGAGTGGCATAGATGGGGTTCTTGATTTCCGTGAATACCAGCCAATGGGTGGAATAATCAAGGCTTGCCAATATGGAGTGGATGTATGGTGTCTCAGCCCAAGTGCTATCGTAGGGAATGAACAAAGCCATCTCAAATCCATTAGCTCCCTTGTGCTTGGTCTGCGTCTTCGATTTTATCAACCCCACTTCTGTGGTCTTTATTCGTATAGGTGTCTTTGCGCTAATAGCAACTTCATCAAGATTGATACTTATCGGAACAAGAAAGATTGTTTGCGAGTCGGCTGTTATCTTAGAGATGCTCTTTGTCTCGTAGCAGATATGAGACAACAAACTGTATTGGCTCATTGGTGATGCTGTCCTTGACAATTACTGTCTGTGCCATTCCAAATGTCGTTGCAAACAGCATCGCCAGCAGGAGCAATAATCGTCTGTAGTGTCTCTTCGTGTTCATATAGATATTTCTCAAAATCCTAGTTATTTTCATTTCGTCATATTTTTATGCTCATTCATTATCTCATTTCATATTCAGCCATCAACGTGATGTTCGTCCCGTTATGCTTAATGGGATAGAAGAAACGGTAGCGGGTGGCTGGTGTGGGGAATGCCTTGGGATTGAGTCTGCCGCTGACCGCCCTGCTTCCATTGGGGTCCACCTCATAGCCTATGTCATTGACGATTTCATTCCTGGGCAGTTTGCGCCAGACGCCTTCGGCATCAAGAAACGCTATCTCGCAATGTTCGCCACAAGTCAACTCACTGCTGCTGTTGTTCTTCAATATGAAGGTTACTTCCTCGGCTGTAAT